>CAOJUE010000001.1 GCA_948443845.1 uncultured Eubacteriales bacterium
GTTTTCTTCTCTTTTATAAGTATTAATAATTTCTTGTTTTCTTTCCTTTGTCATATCTTAAAATCCTCCTATTCTTTTAAAATTTGCCACAAACTGAGTATAAGGTAGGTTTTTCCCTTAATCTAAGTAAGTGGTATTTGTATTTATTTTACTATAGTTTTTTGGAAAAATCAAGTGTTTTGTGAAAATTTTCTAAAATAAAACTAGGGGAAAGTTTAATTACTCTTTCCCCTAGTTCTGTTTAAGCCATTTCCAAGCGTATGCACGTCTGATCACTAAATAATGGTGCATATACCGGAAGAGGCTTTTGGTGGGTTTCTTGTGAGGCTTTTGAGAAACCTTCTAGTCCTGCAACCATCAGTTCCCTTTCTGGTTTTCCCTTTACAAACCGCTGAAGCCAAAAGAAAAACTCCTTTCCCACATTATTTTCCCCATCTTTCCTAATTATCTCAGGAAAATCTTTTAATTCTGTCATTCCTTGTTGTCCTCCTTTTGCTAAATTTTTTTGTAATTTTATTATACCATATTTTGAATTTTATGTCAAATCCTACTTGATTTTTTTCTTTTCTGCCCCTATAATAGTATCATGAAAGAAATTATAGTAAGTAAAAAATATGATAATAAAAAACTAAATGCATTTCTACTGGATTCTTTTCCAAATCTTTCTTCAAACACGCTATACAAGTCGCTTCGTAAAAAAGATATTCGCATCAACAACAAAAGAATTCACGAAAGTGTAATCGTTCATACTGGCGACAAAATCACGGTTTTTATTGCTGATAATTTATTGTTTGGCGCGCCTTCCAACTTTCCAGTTGTTTATGAAGACGAAAATATTCTGATTTTAAACAAACCTGCTGGCATTTGCATAACAGAAAATTCTCATTCCAATGAAACCTTAACCACTCTCGTTAAGGCTAGATTTGGTGCACAATTAGAGCCTTGCCATCGCCTAGACCGCAACACAACTGGCTTAATTTTATATGCCAAAAATGAAACAGCATTGTCCATTTTGCTCCAAAAATTCAAAAATCGTGAAATCGAAAAGCATTATCAAGCAACTGTGCTTGGCATTCCTGCCAAAAAACACGAAATTTTAACCGCCTATCTTTTCAAAGATAGCAAAAAAAGTTTGGTTTACATTTCCGATACCCCGCAAAAAAATTACACGAAAATTCAAACCGAATACACGATTTTATCCACCAATTCACAAAATAATACAAGCGAACTCGATGTCATTCTTCACACTGGAAAAACGCACCAAATTCGCGCTCATCTTGCCCACATCGGTCATCCAATTTTAGGTGACGGAAAATATGGCATCAATGAAATCAACAAAAAATTTAAAAAATCAACGCAAATGCTTTGCAGTTATCGTCTCAAATTCAATTTTGTAACAGACAGCGGAATTTTAGCCTATCTAAACGGTAAAGAATTTTCACTTTAATCCAAATCGTGAACGCTCGGACCTTCAATCAAACTTCCATCTTGCTCATAACGGCTTCCGTGGCAGGGACAATCCCACGTTTTTGTCACGTCATTCCAACTCACTTCACAGCCCAAATGTGCACAATACTTTTTGCCCTTTTCTCCTTTTAATCTTGGCATAATCATAGATTCGCCCACTTCTTTTAGCATATTTTTCATTTCTTCATGATTTTTGATTGGCTCCAATCGCGTGCTATTGAAAATTGTTTCATACGGATTTTCTCTTCCCATAATTTTATCCGTTATTAAATTCGCTGCCACATTGGAGCTTGACATCCCCCACTTTTTGAAACCAGTTGCCACATACATATTTTCGCGCACTTCAGAATATTCTCCAATGTATGGGATTTTATCCAAGCCAACACAATCTTCTGCATTCCAACGATAGACGATTTCATTATCTGGAAAATAGGTTTTTGCAAAATTCTCTAAAACATCAAATCCATTATTTTCCGTTTTTTCGCCAGTTTTATGACCATTTCCAACAATCAAAATATACTTTTGACCATTTTCTTCATAATCACGAAACGAAATCGTCGGAACTTCGCAAGAAACATACATTCCCTTCAAAACAATATCCGTCTTGATGGCAATTCCATATTCCAATTCTTGATACATTTTCAAAAAATAAAATCCTGGCACATTAAAAATCGGATAACGTGTTGCAACAACCACAAATTGGCACGAAATTTTTCTTATTTCTCCCTCCGACTCAGCCATTACAACAAAACCATCTCCATTTTTTTCATATTCAACAGCCTTCGTATTTTCATAAATTTCTCCGTCATTTTCCAAAACGCTCTTTGCCAAGCCATTGACATATTTTACTGGATGAAATTGTGCTTGATTTTCAAATTCAATCGCACCTTCTATTTTTCCCAAAACTTCAATTTCATTCGTAAAATTGGCCTTTTTTCCAAGCGATTTTACAGCGTCAACTTCCGCATTTATCATTTGCAATTTTCCTAAATTTTGGGTAAATACAAAAGCACTTTTCCTTTCAAAATCGCACTCAATCTGTTCTGTTTTGATGATATTTTCAATATTTTTAATGGCTTCTTCATTTGCTTTTAAATATTTTTTGGCAAATTCCTTGTTTTGCGAATGAATCAAATAATCATAAAACAAATGATGCTGACTTGTGATTTTTCCCGTTGTTCCACCACTTGTTTTCGAACCAATTCTATCTTTTTCCAAAACCACCACTTTTTTGCCCTCTTTTGCCAAATAATACGCAGTTGAAATACCAGTAATCCCGCCACCAATCACACATACATCGGTTTCAATATTTTGTTCCAATGTTCGAAATTTTCTTCCATTTTCATACGTTTTTAACCAAATCGAATCATTTTTCTCCAAAATGCTCATCTCCTTCTTTAAAGGTAGTATTTGCAGAAAATGGAAATGTATGTGAAAGTTGCCAAAAAAAATTGACTTTTTATGTAAATTGTTGTATAATGAAAGTAATCAATATTATATTGAAAAAAATTAAAATATGCCCACTTAGGGCAAGGAGGTTAATTAAAAATATGCAAGATATTATGACATTTTTAAGAACAGCAAAAAACCTACAGGAGGTGATTGATTCCATTGTGCAAGATTTGACAATTGATTATAACAACTCAAAAGATTTGAAAATCAAAGAAAAAATTTCTGCTATCAACTATTATGATAAAGCAATTCATAATAAGGCTCTCATTGCATCTCACCGGAAAATCTTCAATTTGCTTTATGCAAAATTAGATAAAGATATTCCAGAAATGCTCTTTACTTTAGATGGCAACAAAAAGGCTTTCAAATCTTTTATTGAAAAGGTTGATTTGTTACAATCTAAAAACAAATCTATTGATTCGGCTTACAAAGATATACATCGGTTTCGTTTGGTAATGAACAATTCAAATATTGATACAAAAGAAAACGTTGATATGCTCTATCAGGCAACCATCATAATTATAGAATTCTTTTTAGAAAACGACTATGTCTTATGTCAACCTACTGCTTTAAACAATACCAAAAGTTTTAAAGCAGACGAGCACCCAAATGTATATGTTCCTGAAAAAAGTGGGTTGCCACAAAACTATGCTCTTAGAACAAAAGATTATGTAAAAGAGCCTAAAGAAAGTGGCTATCAGAGCATTCATTTACTATTTTCAGATAAGAATGGAAATCTGTTTGAAGTACAAACGCGTACTTTTTCTATGCATGTCTGTTCTGAATATGGAGAAAAAGCTGCTCATAACATTTTTAAATCTAATAGAAAATCTTATAATTGGGATTTATCCCAAATTCATCTTGCAGGATTCAAATATGTAGAAATTGAACAACTTCAAAAAGATGGCTCTAAAAAGATTATCTGTGAATTATTAGATAATGCTGGGCTTATTAATCCAATTCCTACATTTTTACGTCGCAAAACCTTCTAAATTTTTCCCACCCCCACAAGAGAAACTCTCTTCAGGGTGGGTCATTTCTTTTTTAAAACCACAAAAAATCACTAAAACCTTAGTGATTTTTTGTTTTTATTAGTCATTATTATTCTGCACAGCATAATACCATACCATTGCTACGATAATAATTGCTGCTACGGCTAAAATAATCCAAATCCATGTTGTCGTAGACATATTTCCTGTTGCAACATCATCTACTGAAGTTCTTACTGCATTATAACCTTCTGTAAATACATTGTTATCTGTGTAATTATTTCGATTTTCTACATTTCTATTGTGATTGTCATTACGATTATTATTATTTCCATCAACACCATTCATTACATCATCTGCTACATTTCTTACACTATCTCCTGTTTTATCTAAAGAATCCGTAATTTCTTCACCTAAATTTACATTTGAGTCATCATCTGCTGCAAAACAAACAGAACAACATAGAGAAAGAATTATGATAGCAAGAGATACAAATATCTTCTTTGCCATGATTTCCAAACCTCCTCATTTCCTTCCCAAAAGCAAACAAATTTTAAAATTTCCACGCTTTTGGATACAAAGTTTTCAAAACTTTATATGGATAGTTTGGATGATTTACAATGCAAATATGCTAGAAAAATTTTTGCAAGTTTCCTATTTTTTACTGATATTGATATTTTCGGATTCAATTCCCAATTCACGCTGCACAATATTTTGAATCTGTGCAATCTGGTCTTGATTCAAATTACTTGATTTCACAACAATGCTCGCTGTATTGTTGCTGACTAAAATTACCACATCTTCAAAATTTTTGTTTTTAATTAAATTTTCTGCAATCATAATGGCATTTTTCAAATTCGTAATATGATTAATTTCCTGAATCGCAATGGCTTTTTGGTCATTCGTAATTTCACTACTATCAATCATTTTTTGATAGGTTTCAAGCATTTGCGAATACATTGTTTCTCGCTCCAAACGCGTTTTGGAAAAATACTCATCCGAATTTGTATTACTATTGGTAACCGTTGTCTGTCCCTCATCATTTGGCACAATATCTGATTTTACCACATCGCTATTTACAAACTGAACATCTCCGAAGCGTATTTTCATCAATCTGATTATCAATTGCCGCCACCTCAATGCTAGGACTATAATCATAATTCAAATACCCAATCCCAATTAGCACCACCGCTACAACCAACAAAACCATATGTTTTAAATTTTCTTTTTTCATAAAATTTCATCCTTTCTAATTTCCCTGTTCAAAAACTTGAATTTTATGCGTTGCAAGTCCCGTTACCGCCTCAACCGCCGAAACAATATTTGCCTTGACATTGCTATTGCTGGCACCCTGTGCTGTTACAATCGCTCCTTCGATACTTGGATATACGGTCTTTTCCGTTACGGGATTCGAATCCGAACCAGTTACCACATTTTTTTCAACATCTTCTGCCTCAATGGTTCTGGTTCCACCAGATGTATCCGTTTCTTCGGTTACGCTTTTACTCGTACTCTCATTGTACATTGGAACGATCCTACTACTTTGAGAATATGTAATGAGCACAGAAACTTCGCCTACGCCTTCCATTTTTGATAAAATTTTTTCCAATCGAAGTTCCAAATCATTGTGAGTCACATCGTCAGAACTCGTACTTGCCAACTCCGCTTTTTCGTATTTTTTCGGTTCTTCTTTTTTATCCTCTTTTATTATATTATTAATCACCACCAAAGTTATGACTAAAATAATCAAAAATACCACTAAATTTTCGACTTTTTTATTTTTGTCTTTGAATAAATTTTTCAACTTTTCCATAAAATCTCCTTAATTGATCAAAATTTTCGTCTTATCCAAATCATAGTTTTCTGCAATATAATCTTGCACTTCCGTGTAATTTTGATGACTTTCTTGCTTTTCATTAGTATTTCCAATCTCTACTTTTTCTACACTCACAATTCCTTTTTGCTCAAGTTCCAGCGTGATTTTTTCAATATTTTCATAATTTTCATCATACACAATTTCTAAATGCTTTACCCAAACTTCAAATTCTTCCTCAATCTGACTTTTCAAAGTTTCCTCGATGCCGTTTGCATACAATTCTTGAATATTTTTTGGATCAATCTTTGATGTTTCAACACTTGGCAAATCAAATTCTTTCGGAATTTCAAGTCCATTTCCAAATTTTTCCAAAAATGGATTCAAAATCATAAACAAAACATAAATGCCAATTACAACTTTCACATATTTTTTATGATTTCCTTCTGGCAAAATCGACTCAATCAAAATCGAAAGAATCACTGCCACAATAATTCCTTCACACCAACTTTTTAAAAACACAATCATTTTATCACCTATACATCAAACTACTATTCGTAATTTTCAAAACGAGCGTAATTCCAATCACAAACATCACAGAAACTGAAAATAAAATCGCCAGCAAAACTTTGTAACTATCCGAAATTTGAGCAATCAATTTCACGATTTTTTCGTCTGCCACGATTTCACAAATTCCAGACAATACATAAAATGAAACCCACAAAATCGCCAGTTTCAAAATCGGCAAAACCACAATTCCTGCTATAATGATGACACCAATCACGCCAACCGCATTTTTCAAAATATTTCCGCAACCAATAATGCTATCCACCGAATCGCCCAAAATTTTTCCTACCACCGGAATGAAATTGGAAACAGCCGCTTTTGCCGTTTTGGCAGTCATTCCATCGACTGAACTGCTGAGTGTACCTTCAATGGATAAAGAACACACAAAAATGGTCAAAACAATGCCTAAAATCCACACAATCGATGATTTCAAAAATTTCGACAATCGGTCAATTTGAATTCTGTCTGAAATATTGGAAACGATGCCGAGTGTAATCGAAATCAAGAGCAGTGGAATGATGAAATTTGAAATAAAATTTCCAATAAAACTAATCATAAACAGAATAATCGGCTGAATAATTCCTGTTGTCGTAATACAGCCAGTTGTCAGCATTAGTGTAGATAAGAGCGGAATGAGTAAATTCATAAATTGAATGACTTCTTGAATCGCATCTTTAGTCAAATCAATTACGGAAACAAAACTGTCTGTGACAAATGTTACAATGATTAAATATTGGATAAAATAAATGATTTTGCTACTTGAATGATTTCCCAAATTTTCGATAATCGCTTTGAAAATACTATGAATGATAATCACAATTAAGACTGTTACCATAATTTGTAAAACGGCTTTTACTTCTTGCCCTGCAAATTCCAGAATGCTAGTTGTCCAAAAATTGGTGGAGATGCTTCCGCCAACAGCGCTTGAAAAAAGGCTGTCAACATCTAAATCGGGAAAATTTTCTTGGGTGTATTGCTCAGCGTTTTGAAGGAAATCGGAGATGCCTAATATATTCTTTTGGGAATCGATTAATTCATTCATGTGGAATCCTTTCTATGGTAATAATCTGGTTAATGCTTCTAAGGCGGTGGAAATAGCGGGAATCGACATCGAGATAACAATTACCTTTCCGCCTAAATCGATTTTGTTCGCAATACTACTTTCTCCGCTATCTTTGCAAACACTGACGGCGTATTCAGTTAAAATGGAGATTCCTGTAATTTTGAGCAAAATGGAAATAAACGCTCCGCCAGAACTGTTACTTAAGGTTTTGATGAAATCGATAATGCTAATTAGCGTATCAAGGCTCAGATACAAAATAATCGCCCCACCAATTAACACCGCAAATATAGCGTAATCTTTACGGTATTCTTTTAACAAAATTGTGATAATCAATGTGATAAATCCGAACTCCAATGATTTTGATAACTTCCACTATAAATCAAACACCGTCCTTACTGTTTCAAAAAGTTCGCTGATTTCTTTGATGACAATGGTTAAAACAATGACCATTCCAGCTAAAGTTGTCATCATGGCTTGGTCTTCTCTTCCGGCTTTGCTTAAAATTTGGTGCAGAACGGCTACCACAATTCCAATTCCTGCGATTTTAAATAATAAATTGACGTCCATATTTTTTCCTTTCTATAGCAAAATAATGCAAATTCCAATTCCGACAATGGGTCCTAGGGTTTTGAATAATTTATAATTTTTGGTTAGCTCGATTTCAGCTTTTTCGATGAGTGTGTCAATTAATTTGCTTGTAACATTAATTTCGTTGATTTGACCTGCTTTGTCGGTCTTTCCCAATAATTTGCCAAACATTTTAATGGTAGATTTATCTTCTTCGCTTAAATTTATGTTTTTTTCAACCGCATTATTCCAACTGTTCATGACCCCTTTTTCATCAATTTGGTTTAATGTTTCTTGAAAAATATTATCTTGTCCATGATAGACAATTTTTGAAATCTCCAAAAAAATATCCTTAATTGGCTCATACGTAAATTCGATTTTACTTTTCAACACTTCCAACGCATTTTTCATTTTTTTAAGTTCTGATACGCGATTATGATACGATTTGGCTTTTAGCAATCCAAGGCTTGTACAAATCACGAATATAACAAGTAAAATCAATATTTTTAAAATACTTAACATCATTTATCTCCTGCTTTTTGATAAGTTGTCGTTTTTTTATTCATTTCATAGACTTCTTTGATGTTGCCTTTTGTAGCAGTATCCAAGAAAATAATTTTCTGGAAAATATGATTGTTAGACAGCGTTTTCAAAACGGGATTCAGCATAATATCTTCAATGTTGTTGCCATGTGCCGTAAAAATCCCCCTGCAACCAGAACAAACCGCATAATTAATGGCTTCGATGTCTTCTTCGTTTCCAACTTCGTCAGCAACAATCACTTTGGGCGCCATGGAGCGAATCAGCATGCGAATTCCAATACTTTTGTGAACATTTTCAATCACATCGGTTTTGATGCCAATATCATTTTGTGGCATTCCTTTATAAAGTGCCGCAATTTCGCCTCTTTCGTCGACTACACCAACATTGATTGCTTTGAACTTGATTTCTTTAATGCCGCTGGAAATTTGCCTAATTAAATCGCGTAAAACCGTTGTTTTTCCAGCACCAGGTGGTGCAACAATGAGCGTATTGTGCACATTATTTTCTTCAATTTCTAAAACGTGTCTTAACAATTTATTGCTACTTCCTACAATCTGTCTTGCAACTCTAAAGTTCAGGCTATACACATAATTAATATTGATGACTTTTTCTTCATCAATCACGCAAGAACCAGTAATTCCAACACGATGACCGCCTTTTATGGTGATAAATCCTTCGGAAATTTGGTTTTGATAGGTGTAAATCGAGTTTTCGCAAATCATTTGCAAACATGCCAAAATTTCTTCTGTGGTAACGGTGTATTTGATAATTTTTTCGCAGTCATTGAATTTTAGAATAATGGGTCTTTGCGTGCGAAGCCTAATTTCTTCAAGGCTATCCATCTTGTCCAAAACTTCTTCTGCAATTTTCTTTTCAATTTTGTCTGGGAAATATTTTAGAATATTGTTCAATTTCGAATTCCTCCATGTATATTTATTACTATATATGCAGGAAAAAATTTTTTAGAACTAAAAAATAAAAAAAATTAAGGCTTGAAACCTTAACTTTTTAATCTTCATTACTTGCTTTTTTTACGATTACTTCTTTTCCGTCATAATATCCGCAGTTTGAACAAACTCTATGTGGCAACACTGGTTCATGACAATGCGAGCATACGCCTAAATTTTTTTCTTCTAATTTCCAAGTTGCTCTACGTTTTGCTGTTCTTTCTTTTGACCATCTTCTTTTTGGTTGTGCCATTTTCATCCCCTCCTTTTTTTGACAAGTATTTATCAAACTTTGTTATTTGTTTTTGTAAATTCACTTAATTAGTATACATCGAATTGAGATGTTTGTCAAGAGAATTTTGGAGATTTTATAAATTTTCTCTTTCTATTCTATTTTTTCTTTTACTTTTCTTCCCTTTTCCATCTTGTTAGTGCCTTGCTTATAAATTGTAAAAAACTAAAACTTAAATAAAAAATTCTATTGATATTTTTTATTTAGAATGATACAATAAGAAAAACACATCAAAGGAGACATAAAATGGATACAGCACTAAAGAATGCCTATACAGAGGTTAATCAGATAATAGAATTATTAGGAGAAGAATTTAAATCCAAAATTCCTCAAAAAATATTAAATCTTTTTAATGAAAAACAAAATACTAATTATAGAACCAATATAAACAAAAATACACCCATCCATAAAATAGAAGTAAGTAGAACAGCTTTGACTATAATCAGTATTTTAAATTTGAAATATTGGGAAACAGATGAAACTAAAAAAGCAAAATTAAAAAGTATTTATGATGAAAATGAGAGAGAATTCCAACAAAAAATAAATGTATATAAACAAAATAATTGGTTAAAAACTGAAAAGAATGAAATGGTTCAGGAAGAAAATAAGCAAGAAAAAGCTCTAATTGAGCAAAAAGATATTTTTTGGATTGTAAAAATAAGAAGATTTTTTAGGAATTTAATACATTTGGGTAGAAAGAGAGAAAAGTAAGTGGATTTTGTAAAGAGCAATTATTCTTTAAAAGAGTTAGAAAAATTGAGAGACGAAAATGGTTTTATTGATTTATCAATAATAGGATTAGAATTCACACCAGAATCCAGAGAAAAAAAAGGAACTGAAGAAAGACTAAAAAACTGGGTTGATTTTAATGGAAAAAAAGCTTTAATTAGAGGCGAAGCTGTAAAAAATTATTCTGTGTATGCTGAATTAATTGTTGAAGAAATAGCAAATCAATTAGGGATAGAAACCGCACATTATGACCTAGTAAAAATAAAAGATAATACAGGAAAAAATGTATATGCTACATTATCAGAGTCAATTATTGATTTCGATAAAGAAGAATTAATCACACTTCATGATTTAATAGGAGATGAGCCAGAATATGAAACTGAAGATATTATGGAAGCAATAGAATATGAAGAAACAACAAGATACACATTTACTGTCGATAAATTACGAGAAAGATTTACAAAAGCTGGTTATTCAAAAGAAGCTATTGAAAATATAATAACTGATTACAACAAGAGATTGGTATTTTATTTGTCTATTTTAGATACCGATAAACATTCTGAAAATATTGCATTTGTAAAAAATAAAAATACAGGCAAAGTCCAATTAAGTCCTAATTATGATAGTGAATTTTCATTATTATTAGAACGTGACCCTGAAATAGTAGAATTTTTTTTAGAAGATAATATCCAACTTAAAGAAGAAGTAAATATAGCCTATCCTAAAATTGGAATTTATGTAAGTAAAGAAAATGGCGGATTAGATTCAATATGGAAAGATACATTAGAAATGCTATGCGAAGATGATGAAGTTTATGATTATTATATAAACACTATAAAAAATGGCGTTGACATGAATGTTGCATTGGAAAATGTAGAAAAAAGAATAAAAGCACCTTTACCAAATAAAGTAAAGGAATTAGCTAGACAAACCTATCAAGCAAGAAATGAAGAAATGGAAAAAGTATTAAATGGTGAAGATTTAGAGTTAAATACCAAAAGTGATCCATTAGATTTTGATCCTTATCAGCTTTTATGTCATTTGATTAATCAAGGCAAAATTCAACAACTCAAGACAGGAGAACAAATGCAGATTGATAGAAATATGGAAAAAGACATGATAGCAGCACAAATTAATATTTTAGAAGCTGGTAAAAATAACGATTTGAATGAAAAATAAAAAAATTATGTAAAATTACTTGAAAAATATAGCAAAATATGTTATAATAAATATAAGTAGTTTTAACAATTTTTATGGAAAGGTGGGATAATAATATGATATATACAGTTTTTTATGGAAAAACACAAATTGGTGTATTAGAGATTAATGACAGAGGTCAGCATCGCTACACGCCAGATGTTATAGGAACAGAAACTGTAAAAACAAGCATTTCATTGTTTCACGAATTGCTTGAAAAGTCTGATTGGAGAGATCCAATACTATTATTCAAAAATCGTATAGATGATGCTAGTAGATTTTCACAAGAAGATTACATTAGCAATCAAACAGACAATTTTGTATTGGTAAAAAAGACAATTCCACATGAAAAGCCACTATCCTACTGATAGTGGCTTTGCTTTTTTAGTTCGACAAAAACTCTTTTTGGAGCGGCTAGCGGGAATCGAACCCGCACTATCAGGTCGGAAGCATGACATTCTACCATTAAATTATAGCCGCAATTTATCAAACATTTCTACGCTTGATAAATTCATTATACACTAACCTGCAAATTATTGCAAGTGTTTTTCCACACAATTATTTCACAAAAATTTCCTCTTTCTCTCCATCCAAAATAATCTTCTTATCTTGCTCAAAATTTCCCTCCAAAATTTTCTCCGCCACCTTATCTTCCACCAAATTCTGAATTGTTCTACGAAGCGGTCTTGCACCATATTTGTAATCACTACCATTTTCAATAATAATTTTCTTCGCATTTTCCGTGATTTCCACTTCAATTCCCTGTTTTTTAATGCGCTCAATCACTTTTTCTAGTAAAATATCCGTAATTTCTCGCAAATTCTCATCTGTCAACTTATGGAACACTATCAATTCATCAATACGATTCAAAAATTCTGGTTTAAATACTTTTCTTGTTTCCGCCAAAACTTCGCTCTTAATCAATTGATAATTCTTCTCCTCATCTTCCTGTTTATTCTCAAAACCAATACTTTTTTTCTCCGTAATCAGCCTTGCGCCAACATTCGATGTCATAATAATTACCGTATTTTTAAAATTGACCATTCTTCCTTGATTATCCGTCAATCTCCCATCTTCCAAAATTTGAAGAAGCAAATTCATAATATCTGGATGCGCCTTTTCCACCTCATCAAACAACACTACAGAATACGGATTTTTGCGCACCTTTTCCGTCAAATATCCTGCCTCATCATATCCAACATAACCTGGCGGAGAACCAATCAATTTTGAAACCGAATGACTTTCCATATATTCCGACATATCCAAACGAATCATCGCATTTTCATTTTCAAATAAAACTTCTGCCAACGCTTTGGTAAGTTCCGTCTTTCCCACACCAGTTGGTCCCAAAAATAGAAACGAACCAATCGGACGATTCGGGTCTTTTAGCCCAACGCGACTTCTTCGAATCGCTTTCGATACCGCCTCAATCGCTTCCTCTTGTCCGACAACCCTTTTATGCAAAATCTGCTCCAAATTTTTCAATTTCACATTCTCATCTTGGTTAATCTTCGTAACAGGAATCCCAGTCCATCTGCTCACAACCTCCGCAATTTCTTCCAAACAAATAGTAATAATATTTTGATTGGTTTCATTTCGCCATTTAATTTTTTCATTTTCCAAATTATTTTTCAAGCGAATTGTCTCATCTCGGAGACTTGCCGCCTTCTCAAAATCCTGCAAATTAATCGCAGACTCTTTTTCAATTTCCAATTTCTCCACTTGTTTTGCCAAATTTTTCAAATGTTCTGGCTCGAGCAACGACTTTAGTCTGGCTTTACTAGACGCTTCATCAATCAAATCAATCGCTTTATCTGGCAAAAAACGGTCTGTAATATAACGATTCGATAACTCAATCGCAGCTCCAATTGCCTCATCTGTGATTTTTACATTATGATGTGCCTCGTATTTATCTCTTAAACCGTCTAAAATTTTTCTGGTTTCCTCTAAGGTAGGCTCTGAAATATCCACTGGCTGAAATCTTCTCTCCAAAGCAGAATCTTTTTCAATGTACTTTCGATATTCCTTAATTGTTGTTGTTCCAACAACTTGAATTTCTCCTCGTGCCAGCAAAGGCTTCAAAATATTGGCTGCATCAATCGCCCCTTCTGCTGCTCCAGCACCAACAATCGTGTGAATTTCGTCAATAAATAAAATAATATCTCCTGCTTTTTTCACTTCATTCAAAGCTTTTTTGATACGTTCCTCAAAATCGCCACGATATTTGGCGCCAGCGACCATGGACGTAATATCCAATGAAACCACTCGTTTATTTTTCAAAATTTCTGGAATATTACCAGACACAATTTTTTGTGCCAACCCTTCAATCACCGCCGTTTTCCCAACACCTGGTTCGCCAATCAAACAAGGATTATTTTTCGTTCTTCTCGACAAAATTTCGATAACTCTTTCTGTTTCCTGAATGCGCCCAATCACAGGATCTAAATTCCCTTCACGCGCCTCTTTTGTTAAATCATTACTAAATTGATTCAATGTTCCGTGTCAAGCCATAACTTCCCAAATCCTTGTTCGAATTGTTGCCTGACAAATCATTCATCGAATCATCAAATTCATTAATGACTTTGTTAATATCTTCATAAATATTTTCTGGTCTAACTTGCAAACTACTAATAATGCGCATGGCAATACTATCGGCCTCTTTCATAATGCCGGGCAATAAAATGCTCGGTTCCAATATAATTTGAGCCAACTTTTTTGGCTTCTGCATACGAATTTTCAATCACACGCTTTGTTCTTGGCGTAAATCCCAAAACAACAACTTTATTAGCACTATTGCTTCCAATTAAATCTTCGATTTTCTCCAAAATAATATCTGCCGTAATATTCTGTTTTTTCAAAACTTTGCTAGCAACGCCATTTTCTTCCTTCGCCAAACCATACAAAATGTGTTCTGTTCCAATATAATTATGACCTAGTCTTGTGGCAATTTCCTTCGCAATTTGCAAAACCTTTTCACTACTAACCGTAAATTTATAAACCATATTCTAAGCACCCTCTTATCCTAATCTTATTAGTAATTTTTTCCAGATTACTACTAATCTATTCAAAAAATCATAAAAAAAGACGGAAATAAAATCCGTCTTTTAAAATCTGCTACTATTCTACACTACGATTTGCGATTTCAATTGCCTTTGTAACAATATTACCACACGTTTTAGATGGAACATTTCCCCATCCACCGTCTTTTTTTACTTGGTCATAAACACCTAATTCTTTTGCAATTTCATATTTTAATTTTTCAGATATTAACTTGCTATTGCTAGACATTTTTTAATACCTCCGTTTTTAAGAAAATCGACTTGCTTTAAGCAAAAATAATTATTTTTGCTCGTTTTGATTTTCTTAAAGTTAGTATATGTTAAATCTTAAAAAATATTTTTTTAATTTTTTCCAAAAATTTTTTAATCTCTCTCATTCTCCGCTTCTCTTCCCAAATCCACAGAACCTTTCTCCATCACTTCACTTACCAAATCCCTTTTCTGCTCCAAACTCATATCTCTCGTCGCTTTCTCAGCCCCACTTAATTTTTGTCCTGATTCCATCACTTCATTCAAATTAGCATTTTCTGCATTTTTCTCAGACATTTCAAACATCAATTTTTCATCTTGAGAAATATTTTTCGAATCTTCTTCATATTTGGCATAAATTTCCATATTTTCCATTACACATTTCATATTTCCCGTCGTTTCCCAACCAATAAAAGTATATTGAATTCCATTTTCAAGCGATTTCTCTGGTGTTTTTCCTTGATATTTGACATTTTCTCCTTTACCAACTTCTTGTTTATCTAATATCGTTTTTCGGTCCTCATCATAAAAAATGACTGTAAATTGTTCGTCCATTTTTTCCTCCTTCGATTGATTCATCTTTTTATTTATTATATTATAAAAAAAATTTTTTAGCAATAAAAAATTGAATTTTTGAAATTAAAAAAACGGAAATAATTTTTCCTTATTTCCGTTAATATGCTCTAACTTTCATTATATCATATTTTTCATTTTATGTCAAATTGACAAAACATTAAAAATATGCTCTCACCTGATTTTACTTGCTTTGTGCTTTGTTGTTATTGTAATTGTTTCATCACTTCTTCTGCAAAATTTTCCTCTGCTTTTTCGATTCCTTCACCTTTTTCAAAACGAACAAATCTGTTTAATTTAGCACCTTTGCTAGCGATTAAATCTCCTACTTTGACATCAGAATCTTTTACAAAAACTTGGTCTAACAAACAAATTTCTGAATAGAATTTTCCAATTCTTCCTTGCACCATTTTTTCAGCAATTTCAGCTGGTTTTCCTTCATTCATCGCTTGCGCTTTTAGGATTTCCATTTCCTTTTTGGTTCTTTCTTCTGGTACATCTTCTCTTGCCAAATATTCTGGATTAGCAGCTGTTATTTGCATACAAATATCTTTTGCCAAAACGCTTTCGCCTTTTTCAAAATCAACCAATACCGCAATTCTTCCGTCTCCATGAATATATCCTTCAATTAAACCAGTACCTTCATATCTTGCAAATCTTCTGATTGACATATGCTCACCAATCGTAGCAATTTTGTCGGTTAAAACTTCGCTTACTGTTTTGTCGGTTCCGCTATATTTTGTATTTAACAATGCATCTAAATCTGCTGGATTGCTATCTGCCACTACTTTTGCAACCGTGTTTACGAATTCTTTGAATTCTTCGTTTTTCGAAACAAAGTCTGTTTCAGCATTTACTTCTAGAATGCTTCCAACTTTTTTGTCATCTGCGATATACACTGTAACCAAACCTTCTGCAGCAACTCTTCCTGATTTTTTGGCAGCTTTTGCAATTCCTCTTTCACGCAATAATTCAGCTGCTTTTTCCATGTCTCCATCTGTTTCTGTCAACACTTTTTTGCAATCCATCATGCCTGCACCTGTTTTTTCTCTTAACTCTTTTACTAAATTTGCACTTATCATTTTGTTTTCCTCCTTAATTATTTTCTAAACATTCATTCTTCGTGTAAAGCAAGGGTCGGTCAAGACCGACCCCTACAACGTTTTTTGGGTTTTTTATTCTTCTGCGTTTTCTACAACTTGTTCCATGTCTGTAATTTCTTCTGATTCTGTTTCTGATTGATCACCGATTGGCATAATCGCATCTTCGCCTTGTCTGCCTTCAATAACTGCGTTTGCGATAACGTCTGCAATTAATTTTACCGCTCTTATCGCATCATCGTTTCCAGGAATTGGATAATCAACATCTTCTGGACTGCAGTTTGTGTCTACTAACCCAACGACTTTGATACCCAATTTTCTTGCTTCTTTAATCGCATTATATTCTTTTTTTGGATCAACTACAAACATAACTCCTGGCATTTCCGTCATTTCTTTGATTCCACCAAGATTATTTTCTAGTTTTTCCATTTCGTGTCTTAACACAATTACTTCTTTTTTTGGTAATACATCAAATGTACCATCTTCGCTCATCGTTTCCAATTCTTTTAGACGATTAATTCTTCCTTGAATCGTTTTAAAGTTCGTAAGCATTCCACCTAACCATCTTTGATCAACGTAAAACATATTACAACGGATGGCTGCTTCTTTTACGCATTCTTGCGCTTGTTTTTTTGTTCCTACAAATAGAACCGTTTTTCCATCTTCTGCTTGCTCTTTTACAAAAGCATATGCCTCGTCTAATTTTTTAGATGATTTTTGTAAATCAATAATGTGAATTCCATTTCTAGCTTGGAATATATATTCCGCCATTTTAGGATTCCATCTTCTTGTTTGATGTCCAAAATGAACACCTGCTTCCAATAATTGTTTCATTGCAACTACTGCCATTTTTAATTCCTCCCTTTTTTGTTTTATTTCCTCCATAGCACTTAAAAACGCTTCCAAACACTATTTTTGAATAGCACACGTTTGACTTAGCTCGTACTATGTGTGTTTTTAACGTTGTTATTATATCAGAGTATTTTTCGAAATGCAAGAGTTTTTTGAAAAAACTCGAATATTTTTACATTTTTTTATATTCCAACCTCTCAAAATACTTCCTCTGGAATCTTCCATTCCCATTTACCAAATGGATTCTCATTCACACAAATTATTTTCGCTGGAATTTCTCGTTTAAATCTTTCCATTTTTTCTTTATCTCTACTCAAAATTACCGCACAATATTGATTTTGACTTTCCTTCATTTCTTCCATTATCTCTTCAAAGTCTTCTGTTTCATCAAAAATCTCCATTTCATAAAAATTCTGAATCGCATAAATTCGAATTGTTTGCGCCAATTCTTCATAAATTTCACTATCATAATAAAGGGTTAGATTAAATAAAGGTATATTCTGAACTTTCCTATTTTTCATTTTGCGAAATCTCATATAAGCATTGGAATTTCCTAAACACACGATTTTATTAGGGTTAATTTTTTCGATTTCTTCACAAGTCAAATTATTTTTCAAAAGAATTTTTTCTCCTTGACAAACCTCATTTGCAATCTTCACAATGGCTCGATTTAAACCATAACAGCAATCCTCCATTCCAATGATCAATTCTGCTTGATAAAGCAAGCCTTCCATACAAAGCAAAGCTGTAATATAAGGATTTCCATAATGTTCCACTAAAATTTTTTGCTTTCTTTTCGCCATTTTTTCTCGCTTCTTAAATTTCTCCATCAAACCAATCAATTGCTGTACATCAAATTCAAAGGAATTAACTGTTTTATCCTCCTGCCAAATTTGATTTAACACTTTCTGATTTTCTTTTATTTGTTCCATCACTAAATTGACCAATTTTAAATTCTCCATTTTCCCTCTTTTACTTATCTTACTAATTCTCTAGCACGTTCAATTCGCTCTACTAGCTTATCAATTTTCGCCATTTTTTCTTCACTATAACCACTTTGAACAGAAAGTCCCAAATGTTTCTTCAATCCTTTTCCCCAACTCTCAGAATGAATGACTTTATCCGCTTTTCCTTCTTCCATCAATTGAATCAAAACCTTTCGATTGATTTTTCTATCTTGTTCAATTTGTGATTTATGATTTACAAATTCCTCTTCTGACATCACATAAGTCGCAGAACCATAATTAATTTTCGTTCCTTCTTTCGTCCCTTTATACATTTTTTCAATGACAACGGTTCCATTCTTTATGTTAGGTAGCATAAATACAACTGTCCCATCTAAATAGGCTTTAGAAGTACAATTCGAATCCATTTGCGAAAACAATTGCCAACGATAAACTGGATCTGTCACATATTGATTTCTCTTTATACTTTCCGCAACATTTCTTCTTTCTTTGCTACTACCAGTCTTTTCCCCATAAACCATATCTTTTGAAATACAAACTGCTTGAATCAAATACATTCTAGCCTCATTTTGCGCTTTGATTTCTTCTTCGTTTTTTCCTGTTCCATCAAAGCTACTAAAGATAAAATTCATTTTTTCTTCTTCTGACATATGCGAATTTTTCAATACTTTATAGACTTTTTCCAAATCTAATTCTTTCGTCATTAGTAAATCTTTGGCATCATGTGGTTTCAGTTGTTGATTGGCAATTAAATCATACACAATTTCTTCGCCATTCCAATCCATTAACATTCGAATTGGCAACAAATCCGATTGATACAACTTTTTGAAATCTTCTTTATATTCCCCTTCTGTCTCATAAATTTTCTCAACAATTCGTTCTGAAAGTCCTGTTTGTACTTCTGATTCTCGTCCTTTTAACTTGATTTCTCGAAACAATAAAGCATATCTTTCAAAATCTTTCGAATTACCAGAGTCTTCTTTCATTTTTGCATAATAACCCATCAGTTCTTCAACATTTACCTCTGATTTTAAATCATACAAAGCATCACAATCAAGTGCTTTATTCAAATCCATTTGATTTCTCATATACATTTTTACTAAATCGGTTTTGTCTATCAAATTTTCACCATATAAATAATCAATACTTTCCACTTTATAATCCTTAAGATTTTCCAAAGCTCCCTTAATTTCCTCCGAAGTCAAAGCATCAAAAGCTACTAAGAATTCAAAATTGTAGGCTTCCTGTTTCATCAGTTCCTGTTTTTCCTTCGCCGTAAATTTCATTAAAGGAAACGCGCCTGCTTGTACAATATCATTTAGCGATTGTTCTCCTCTTAAAATAGCCTTCTTCATCTCCATCAATTGTTGATTTCCAAAATACGCTTTTTTTCCCTCTATACTCGTTGTAATTCTTTTCAAATCCTCCTTTAATTCTTTGGTGGAATATTGCATGTATTGCTTTTGTTCTTGATATAACATTAAAACTTTTGCATTCATAGTAAGCTTAGGATTAACGTTTTGACTAACATATTCCATCACTTCAGCACAATTTTTATTTTCCGAAGGAGTTATGTCGTTAGAATAATCCTCCAACATCTTCTTTGCACGCCAAGCCGATAATAACATTAATTTTTCAACATCAATTTTATCACTATTCGCTTTTATTACATTTAACAATTCTCTAATATAAGCTAATTCTTCCAAATCTTCTAATTCTTCTTTTGAAAATTCTTTTCCCAAAGTTTGATTCATCCTTTTACAATCTTCCACCAATTGGTAAAAATTTTCTTGTACTACATATTCCAAAAAGCTTCCGTTTCCACTATAATAGCATAAACAATCCTTAAAATCCACAACACTAATGTTTGGTATCACTTTTTTTAAAACTTGGTGTTGCTCCATATCTCTTATCAAAGCGTCATTTTTCTGTTTTATATCTGTTGATTTTTCTTTTCCTCCTAAAAACTCATCTACTGTCACGAAAAAGTCAATTTCTGCTCGCCCATTTTGTTTTGTGATATGTGGTAATTCTGCATTCACACCTTTTAATAATTCCTTTACATTGTCATAGCATTGTTTTGTAAGAAACGTATCTGCAATTGACAATTTACTTAAATCTCCCTCTAATGCCCTTTTTAAATTAATCGCCATACAGAAAATCAGTCGTTCTTTATCAACATTTTTCTCCTGTTCTTTCAGATAATCAACTATTTTATTTTGTTCACATGCAAAAGCATTGGCTCCTTTTATCTCAACCAGCACATATTTCAATTGTTCAACGAAAATAAGCTTTCCCACTTTTTCAAAAATCTCCTCTAAACTCATTTGACTTACTCTACTTTTTACCATAATTCTTCTCCTTTTTCAATTTGTTTTTATCCTCTATCTTTTATTGTATCATATTTTTACATAAATGTCAAATTATGTAAATTCAAAATTTCCCTATTTTTATTTTCAAATAATACTTGCAAATTTTCAGATTAAACGATATAATCTTTTTATAATAAAAAGAAGTGTATTTCACACTTCCATAGAAAGGATGGGATAAATCATGAAAATAACCATTACAGGAAAAGACCTAAAAGCAACAGATGCAATCAGAGATTATGCTGAAAAAAAATTAAATCGAATTGAAAAATATTTTGATGAAGAAAATTCAAATGATGTTGAAGTGAATGTTACCATTAAAAACGAAAAAGACATTCAAACTGCTGAAATGTATATCTACACACGCGGAACTTCTTATAAAGCAGTAACCGAATCAAGAGATTTGTATGCTTCAATTGATAAAGATATCGATATTTTAGAAGGACAAATGCGCAAAACCAAAGCCAAAAGAGAAAAAATGATGAAAGATTCTTCCATTAAACAAATTACCATCACAGGCGATGAAGAAAAACAAATCGAAAACGAAGTCATCAAAAATGCGTATTATGATGTAAGACCAATTTCAATTGAAGATGCCAAAATCAAATTATCCGAAAAAAGCGGAAACATTTTTTATACGTTTATCAATGTCGATACAGGCAAAGTAAATGTCATCTTCAAATTAAAAGACTCCAAAAATTTTGGTTTAATCGAACCAGCCAATTAAAAATTTTTCAAAACAGGTAATTTTCCAAAAATTACCTGTTTATTTTGTTTCTATTGGCACATCATATATATTGAAAATACATTATATGTTTTTTCAATATATATAGCGGAGGTGAATAGAAATGGCAAGAAATAGTAGAAAAGCAGTTCCAGAAGCAATGGATTCATTAGACAGATTTAAATATGAAGTAGCTTCAGAAGTTGGTGTTAACTTAAAAAATGGTTACAACGGAAATATATCTGCAAAAGACGCTGGAAAAATCGGTGGACAAATGGTTAAAAAAATGATTGAACAAGCTGAAAACCAAATGTTAAACAAATAGTTATAGTGAACTATAGATAATTTTTAATAAAGCGGGTTTAAAAATGAGTTTTTCTTATTTTTAGATCCGTTTTGTTGTATAAAACTAGGAGCACAGAAAAACCATGCTCCTATTGACCGTATTTAGAATATCAACTCTTTAATTGCTATAGCAATTTCCTTCTTCGTCTGGCATTCGCCTACCACACCATTCTTACCAACAATCATTGCCCAATGCTTTCCGCCTCCGATTTTGGACAAATCATTGGCAACAATGTAATCTGCCTGATTCTTTTCACGCAATCTTGTCGCTATTGTTAACAGTTCCTCTTTACTCACACCATCAAGTAACTTGAAACCAATCAGTTTCACACTAGGTTCTAACTTCTTAATCATGCCAATTACTTTTGGCGTCAGGCTGTACATGGTCATCAGATGTGGCTCATAAGACGACATCTTTCCACTGTTATCTGCAATAACGCGTGGATTTTCAAAGATTTCCATAAGCCTTTGCTTAGTCATTGCTTCTGGCGAAGTATTTTGGAATGTCTCCCAAATTTCTTCTACTAGTTCTTCTGCCCTTATGGAATATTTTCCTGCATAATCGCCTACCGCAGCAGAATGAATCACGATATCAATCTTATTTTCACGAAAGATTTTCTGCAAAGCCTCGATTAAGTCTTGCGTCGACTCAATTGTGACATACTCTATCTTGGAACTATCTACACGAGGCTTATACGACATCTTCGTAGAAATGAAAAAGATTTTCTCAATTTCTTCTGCCTTTTCTTCCAAAAATGTTTCTGCAAAAACACAACCAAGTGCACCAGTTGACATATTGGTGATTTTCATCACCGAGTCAATTCTTTCATTCGTAGGTCCTGAAGTAATGATAATTTTTTTCTTCATGTTCTGTTCCTCCTTTTCATAAACTGGTTATCACTACGTTTCTTGGATTGTTGTTATAGTTATCGCTCCTTCCAAATCTACTTAAGGCTTCTGGAATGATAAACTCGCCATAAACGCACTCTGCCTTTGTTGGTGACAAAGATAAAATATGCGTTAGGTTTCTTTTGGTATTGATTCCTTCTTTTTCTAGCCATTCTTTTTCGTGAATCGAAATCGGACCATACATATAACTTTGCCCATCCCCATAATCCTCTCCCTTATAGGTACTTACGCAATTAAGCATAAATGTATAAATGGATTCATTATGATTATGAGTTACCATTGTTTCTTCCTCAAAAACATGGGTGTTCGAATTCGAACAAATGGTAAAAATCCCAAAAAGATTTTCTCGATATTGCGAATTTCTTGCTACATAATAAGCAAGATGATAATATTCCATGCAATTAAAGATATAAATCTTTTTTCCTTTTACCGTAAACTCATGTTTGTGAAGCTCAGCCTTTAAAAATTCCTCTGGTTCTCGATAAGAAATTTTTCTTGCCATTGGCTCGGCACCAGAAGCATACCCTTTTGGGATTTCAAATTTCGTTCCGTTTTGAAAAACGACTGTCCGATTGATTCCATCCTTGTAATAACTTCCAGCAACAACAATCTTGTTTGGCTTTGAAAATGCTTGATAAGTTTCTTCAAATTTAGTCATATACGCCATTTCAGGAAATAAGGTAATATCTGCTTGGTTGTTTTGCATCATTTGGAATGCTTTTTTGAGTTGTTCTTCCATACGATCCGTCTCAATCAAATATTCATCTGTGCTATTGCAATCTAATGTCATATTCAACTGAAACATCCATACTGATAAATATTTATCTATCCGCATATTCTCTACTCCTTTCGATTTGATACTTGCATTATACCTAAAAAAATGATATAATTCAAATACATATTAGTAATATTTATTATAATCGGAGGTTATATCATATGAATATCAATTTTGAATACTATAAAACTTTTTATTACGTAACAATCTATGGAAGTATTAGCAAAGCCGCTAATTTTCTACATATCTCGCAACCCGCCATAACCAAGTCCATTCAAAAATTGGAACAAGAATTGGATATGACACTTCTTTATCGAACCCCCAAAGGAGTTTGTTTAACCGAAAATGGGAAAATATTTTTTGAATTCATCAAAAATGGTGTCGAAAGTTTTATGAATGGCGAGCATAAACTAACTGCACTTAATCATTTAGAAACCGGTCTCCTTAGAATTGGTGCAAGCACAACTATCACGAAATATTTTTTACTTCCCTATATCGAAAAATTTCACAAAACTTACCCTAAAATTGATATTTCAATTACCAACCATTTAACCAATACTCTATTATCCTTATTAAAAAAAGGCAGTCTTGACTTTTTATTGATTAATCTTCCTATGAAATCGGATGACAGTTTAAATGTAATTCCATGCGCGAAACTTCATGATTGTTTTGCCGGAAATTTAGAATATAAAAAACAAATTACGGAAACCATTTCTTTAAAAGATTTGGTCACAAATTACCCAATTATCACCCAAAAAGAGCCCTCTAATACAAGAGCCTTTTTGAATTCCTTGATGGAAGAAAATCACATTGACTTTCATCCACAATTTGATATTGTCAGTTATAGTTTAGTGAAAGATTTTGCCAAAATCGGCATGGGAATTTCGTATATCACAAAAGAATTTACCAAATCTGAATTACAAAACAATGATTTATACCCTATACCAATTATCGAAAAAATACCAACTAGGCATTTGCGGAATCGTAACAATGAAGTCCACCATCAATACGCTTGCTGCTCAAAAACTAATGGATAGGATTCTTGGTAAGGATTAATGGATATGCTTTACTATGATACTTATTGTTAATATTATTTATAGAAAAGAAACCCATAAAGTCTTCAAACTCTATAGGTTTCTTTCTTTTTTACAGATTTAGGAAATTCTTCAGAACTCCCACTACTTCCTCTGCACTTTTACCTTGACCGATAAACTCTTTTGGAATTTTACCTTCATCCATTCTTTCATAGATTTCATAAAAATCTTCAGAAGAATATCCAATAATAGTCGGTAAATTCCATTTTTTGCGCCTATATTCAAATTTTATATCTCTAATAAATTCTACTCCCGCATATTTCAAAATAGATTTATTGATATCTCTTGGAAACTGCATATCCAAAATGATAATATCCACATTTGGTTCATCACTTATTACGCATTCGACAAAAGACGCTTGAATTGTCTCCGTATGTACATAATTAGTCAATCCATATTTTTTGAGCAATTCTATGAGCCTATCATACTTGAATTCATTATCTTCAACTATCAGAATTCTTTTTTCTTTTGTTTCCTGTGCTACATCGCATTTTCTCCGTAACACTTTTTGATCTACATTTGCATTTGCCATCATAAAGCACTCCTTTCGTATCGCATTGTAAATTATGTTTATTCAGTTTACTTTTTAATTCTAGCACAATTTACTTTTATTTGCAATAGTGATTTACTTTCATTTTTCCTTTGCTATCAACTCTTATCGAAATTTCTCCGCACAAATCTGTTCGAAATATTCTACTTCCGCAAATTCTGCAATCTCTCCAAAACATCCTTGTTTGGATGCCCATAATTATTCTCTCCTACTCCAATGACTGCAACTTTTGGTGTAATCTTCTCCAAAATTTCCTGAATTGACGACGATTTTGACCCATGATGCGCTACTTTCAAAATATCGCAATCTAAAATATTGGAATTCTTGTATTTTTGTAAAATCTCCTTCTCTGCCTTTTCCTCGATGTCGCCCGTAAACAGCATCGTAAAGTCGCGGCACATGAATTTTGCCAAAATCGAATTATTGTTAATTCCATTATCAGCAATCATATTTTGGCTATCCGGCCACAAAATTTGGAATTGGCAATACTTATCAATTTTGATGACATCTCCTGCTTGCACAGAAATCACTTTTACATTTTTAGACTTTGCCAATTTCAAAAATTCGACGCAATTTTCATACTCGCTATCCTGTTTGCCAAGAATAATCGTATCTACTTTTAAGTTTTCCACAACCGCAAACAATCCACCACAGTGATCCGCATCAAAATGGCTGACCATCAAAAAATCAATTTTTGTGATTTTTCGGTCCAGTAAATAAGGCACCACAACCTGTTCTCCATAATCATAATCTCGATTATTTCCGCCATCAATAATAATATTTTTTCCCAACGGACTTCTTATAACACAGCAATCTCCGCTGTCCCACATCGACAAAATAAATTTTTAAGTTCTGCGGAATCAAAGATACCATTTTTAATAGCATTACGACTACAATCACTAGTGCAATTAATTTTTTCCAATATTTCTTCAACATTTGGCTCATTCGATTACTCAAAATAAAGCGCAAAAACGGAAATTTTTTCTGATGAAATAAAAATATAACTGCACTGATTGCCACATAATACAAAATCACCATCCAAAAATCTGGTGTCGCCAAATACATTTTCGAAAATGGCAACTGGCTGCAAACTTCAGCAACTTTAAAAATAATTGCAACCAAAAATTCTTCCACTATCGCAAAAATCGCGCCAATTTGCGGAAACAACAAACCAATTATCATGCTGATGTATCCAATGGCTAAAATTGGTCCTACAAGAAAATAAATCATCAAATTGGAAACAAAAAAAGTAAGTGAAATCGTGTTAAAACAATATACCATAATAGGAACAATCAAAATTTGCGCAGCAAAACTCACCAAAAACACTTCCAAAAACGATTTGACAAATTTCGACTTTATCTTCCATTTGCATACAAAAAATCGTTTCAAAAAGTTATGAAATAGCACAATTCCCAAGGTTCCACCAAACGAAAGCCACATTCCAACTGCAAAAATGTTAAATGGATTGATAAACAGTAATATAAAAAACGTAAACAAAATTGTCACATAAAAATTATTTCTTCGATAAAAATTCTGACTAATCAAAAGCATCCCACTCATAATACACGCTCTCATGCACGACGGCGCGCCACCGGTAATGAGTACGAAAAACGCAAGCATCGCTAAAATCAGCATATTTTTCAATTTCTTTCGATTGATGAATTTATCCAAAATCAATTGCATACCAATCACCACATACGAAACATGCATTCCTGAAATCGCTAGCACATGAGACATACTGCTATTTTTAAAATTTTCCTTAATTTCATCATCCAACTGGCTACTATCACCTAGCAAAATTCCCTGCAAAAAAGCATTGGTATCTTCTGTATAAATCTTCTCCAGCACTTCGTAAAACTTGATTTTTAAATCATAAATTTTTTCCATTAAACTTGGCTGATGTTCCAAAATCTGCGGATTTTTCGCATACAAACTTCCATAAATTTTGCTCTGTTTCAAATAATTTCGATAACTAAATCCCTTATAATTTCGTGCCACAGCACCTTTGGAAAATTCCCCTTCAAATTGCACCATGTCACCATATTTCAAATCGCAATCTTGGGAAGTGTACAAAATTAATTTGGTATTTTTTGTCTTTTGCCTATTCGATTTTACAATTTTGACAACATAACTGTTCGAACGCGCTTTTTCAGTTTTAAGGCTCACAACTTTTGCAACTGCGTTTAAATCGCACGTTTCTGGATATGTTTTATCAAACGAAAAAATAAGGGCTATATTTTTGATTAGCCCCCATCCAATTAAAATAATCAATACTATTTTTATCAATTGTTTCATGGCTAAATCTCCTTTTTAAAATTTAGCCCCCAGCAATTTATTTTACAATTCTTCTGGCTGTAACAAATCTTTCGGAATAATACGAATTCGTATTCAAATTATCCGTAACCACTCCCCTTTGTGGGTTAGCACTGTGAATGAAGTCCCCCGACCCCATATAAATTCCACAATGCCCGATTTTGGATTTTCCATCATTATAGAACAAAATCAAATCTCCAATTTGCAAATTTGCTCGCTCTACAACGTCCCCCAAAGATGTCTGGTCAGCCGCCACTTGCCCTAATGTAAACCCAAAATGCCCAAAAACATAACGCGTAAAGCCAGAACAATCAAAGCCTTTTTCTGGCGTACTGCAACCGAAGCACATAGGGATAACCTAGATATTGCTTGGCAAATGCGACGATATCACTTCCCGTAACGGTTGTAGCATTTTGCTCTACAACATTTTCATTTGTTTGAGGAACTGGCACATTGGCTCTTTGCTCTGTCGCACCTCTTGAGGTAACGTCTTTTTCTTTGACCAACGATTTGCTAATATAGCCTGAACCAATTCTTGAGGTAATTTTATAAAAATCGCCTTCTTCGCCTGTGATTGTTACAATATCGTCTTCGTCCAGTACATCAAGAATTTCCGCTTTTTTCGAAGCCCCTTTTCGAACTCTTGCAGTTTCTACAATGACAACTGCAGTTCGATTTGATGAAGTAGTTGGTTCTGCCGGTTTTTCTGGCTCAGCAGGTTTTTCCGGTTCTTTCGGTGGTTGGGCTGGTTGTTCTGGTACCGTATTGGTAGCAGGTGTTGTATTTTGTACAGGTTCTGGTTCTGGAACTACTGACTGAGTTGGCTCTGGTGTTGGTTCTGGCGTTGGCGTTACTGGATTTGAGACAGCTGTTAATTTTTGCCTTGTAACCCAACCAGATATTGTTTGGTTGGTTATTTTGTACCAATTTCCTAAATTTGCTTCAATCGTTACACTCGTTCCTTGCGGAATTTCGGTTTTAGCACTTGTCGATAAATTTGGAATTAATCTGATTTTCGTGGCATTTGGCAAAGCAATTGTCTGACCAACTGTGATTTCTTGCTGTGTGACAGCTACTGGTTCATTTGGTACCGTATTTTGAGTAATTGCTGTTTGATTTTGCGCAGTTGTGTTTTGCGGTTTTGTTTCGTTTGCAACTGTGTTTTGAGTCGCCACGTTGGAGGGCGTTGCTGTTGTTTTCTTTTTGAAAAATTCTGCTTTGGCAAAACCAACTTTTTCTCCTACTTTTACTTTATACCATTCTCCATTTTCTTCCAAAATTTCTACTTCATCATCTTGGTAAACATTGGTAACAATATTCGCACTTGTCGACGCTGATTCGCGAATGCGCACAGCGGTTGCACTTACGGTGGCGGTTTCAGCAAGAGAAATATTGGTCATGGTTAAAATGATGAAAATAATGATACATGGTAAAATAATTTTTTTGATTTTTGACATCTTTGACATCCTTTCTGTTTTTTAGGATTTCTGACGGGTAAGGTGGGTCAAGCCCCCCTACATTTTATTTGGGTAAATCCAATTTGATATGGACTTCTTCTAATTGTTTCGAAAATACTGTTGACGGTGCTCCCATCATGGCATCGCGTGCTTTTTTGTTTTTTGGAAATGCAATGACTTCACGAATCGAATCTTCTTTGGCAAGCAACATGACAATTCGGTCAATTCCCGCTGCTGCACCAGCATGAGGTGGTGTTCCAAACTCAAATGCATGAAACAATGCTCCGAATTTTTCTTTTACGTTTTCTACGCTATATCCTGCTATTTCAAAGGCTTTAATCATAATATTTTGGTCATGATTTCGAACAGCTCCTGAAGCCAGTTCATAGCCATTTGCAACTAAATCGTATTGATAAGCATAAATATCTAATGGATTTTTGGTTTGTAAACTTTCCATTCCGCCTTGTGGCATCGAAAATGGATTGTGATTAAAATCAATCGTTCCTTCGTCGGATAATTCATACATTGGAAAATCAACAATAAAGCAGAATTTATAGACATCTTTCTCAAGCAAATCCAATTCTTTGCCCAATTTAATTCTTACATCTCCAGCAATTTTCGTGGCTTTTTCTTTTTCATCTGCAATGAAAAAGATAGCTGAATTTGGTTTTACGTTCATTTTTTCAAATATTTTGGATTTTCTATCCTCATCAATAAATTTACTAATTCCGCCATTTAAGGTTCCTTCTTGGTCAATTTTTACCCAAGCCAATCCTTTGGCATCTAATTCGGAAACTGCAAATTCTGACATCGCATCGAAAAATTTGCGCGGTTTTTCTTCGCAATTTGGTGCCACAATGGCTTTGACAGTTTTCTCAGCAAATGCTTTGAACTCGGTGCCTTCAAAAATATCAGTCAAATCGCAAATCACAAGTGGATTTCTCAAATCTGGCTTATCGGTTCCATATTTTTCCATAGCTTCTTCGTAAGGAATTCTAACAAATGGTCCTTCGTCAATTTTCCAATCGGAATTGGCTTTAAATACGTTTGGAATAACGGTTTCAATGGTTTTGAAAACATCTTCTTGGGTTGCAAAAGCCATTTCAAAGTCCCATTGGTAAAACTCGCCTGGAGAGCGGTCTGCACGTGGATCTTCGTCGCGGAAACATGGTGCGATTTGGTAATATTTATCAAAACCAGATACCATTAATAATTGTTTGAATTGTTGTGGCGCTTGCGGAAGCGCATAGAATTCGCCTGGATGAAGTCTACTTGGCACCAAAAAATCGCGCGCTCCTTCTGGCGAAGAATTGGCTAAAATAGGCGTTTGAATTTCAGTAAAGTCTAGTTTATCCATTTCATTTCGGAAATCTTTTAAGATTTTGGAACGCAATTTGATGTTCTGATGAATTTTTTGATTACGCAAATCCAAAAAACGATATTCTAGGCGCAAATCTTCACGAACATTTTGGTCTTCTACATTGACTTCAAAAGGAAGGCTAGCTTTGCATCGTCCCAAAATTTCCAAATCGGTTGCTACCACTTCAATTTCACCAGTTGCGATTTTATCGTTTTTACTACTTCTTTGTGTTACTTTTCCAGCAACCGTTATGGTGCATTCTTTGTTTAGATTTTTGCATTCTTCGGTAAGTCCTGCATTTTCATTGATGACAATTTGTGTGATTCCGTTTTCGTCACGCAAATCAAGAAACATCATTTTTCCCAAATTTCGAATTGTTTGTACAAATCCCGCCAAACGGACTTCTTCTCCGACATTTTTGATGGACAATTCGCCACAATTGTGGGTTCTATATTGATTTTTCATGTTTATTTCCTCCCAAAAACCATTTTGAAAAATGTCCTTTCAAAATGTTGGATTTATTATATAACATTATTTGGGATTTTTCAATTGTTTGGAGGAAATTTTTTTGAAAATTGACATTCTTATTTTTTAGCAAAAAAATAAGATAAGCAAAGAAAACTTATCTCATTTCTAAGATTGATATTATTTTTTTATCTTTAATTCCATATTTTATCTGATTTTTCCAAAATATGATGTTTTTTGGAGTTTGACAAATCGTTTAAAATATGCATTAAACATTTCAATTTTCTTCTGCCATTTTTCCCTGCAATTTTTTTATCGTATCTTTATACGTCTGCAAAATATCCTCCAATTTTTCAATCTCATTTTTCGCATCTTCCATCTGTTGGTCATAGGCATCATTCAAATTTTCGAGTTCTTCGTCTGACAACTTGTATAAATATTCCAAACTATTTTCATCTGGTTCCATCGTTTCTTCCATTTGAATTGGCATTCTTACAGCTTTTGGAATCGTAATACTCGGCACTTGGCTGACAACTTCTTCTCCAATGGCTGTATCGTTTGGCATAAAAATACTTTTGATCCATTTAAAAAAACGAATAAATGGATTCTCTTTTTCTGGAACAATTAAACTATTTTCTAGTTTTTTATTTTCTTCTTTCATAAAATTTCCTACCTATCAAAACTTTCTTTTTCTTGATTTCCTTCGGATAGTCGTTTGTATCCTTTTAAAATTTTCGACATACTAGCAATTTTTTCTTTGATTTTTTCGATCATCTTTTGCAAGGTTTGAATAATCGCAAACTTATCTTGTATTTTTTCCATTTTCTCTAGTTTCATGACTTTATGTTCGTGAATCGCTCCACCAAGGATTTCTCGAATTTTGATGATAATTTCAATCATGCTTGCTATATCATGTCTTTGATTTTTGTTGGTTTGATTTGCAAAATAGGTAACAACGCCAACATCTCTGGTTACTTCAATTTGCTCTAAATCTTGAATAAACTTGATAAACTCATTTTTATAGCCATTTTCATTTCCTGCTAAGACCTTGGTATCCAGCAAATCTAAGGCTTCTGATACGGGAAATGCTAGTCTATCTTCTCTGTGCATGATTAAACCAACAAACTTATCAATTAATTCTAGAATATCCCCTTCGTTTTCGCGAAAGTACTCCTCTGGTTCATTGTAGCGATTGTATTCACTGCAAATTTTGCAAAAATGTTCATCAAACCCTAGCGATTTCAAGAACTTTTTATCTTCCTCTTTTTCTTTTTTAATTCTTTCAATTTCTTTCGGCGAATTCGTTCGTTTAAAGGCATATACCAAACATGCTGTCATAACCTGATTTTGGTTAATATTTTCTAGATTCACTCTTTCAATAAACAGTCTAGCAAGCTCTGCTTTTAAAAGAGAAGTGGTATCAAAAAATACATCAATCGTAGACTTTTGGTAACGACAGACAATGGCTACTTTTTTAATTAATTCGCTTTCTTCCAACATGCTTTCAGCAAATAAAGTTTTATCAAATTTATCGACTTTGGGAATTACTTTTTGCTCATCATTTAATACTTCTTCAAATAATTCTTCATTGTTTTCTAGTTCGGAATATAAATTGTCCTCTAATTTATCAAGTTTGAATCGAATATATCTTTCTTTTAAAACATTAAATTTCACATGCTCGACAAATGCTTGCAATTCATGCTCAGGAAGCATTTTTTTTAGTTCATTATAGTAATATAAACCATCTGCAAGATTATCATTCAATCGTTTATAATCTTTTTTCCATTTTTCGTCTGTAACAATGCCTGGCACTAGTTTTTTCATTTTCAAAAGTTTACGCATTTCACGTTCGTCTTCATAATGTGAAAACTTATATTGCTTATATTTTTCTTTGATGACTTCTCGATCTAATTCGTTCATAATTCCCCCATTTACTTTGGTAAATTTTTCATTTTTATTATATCGAATTCGTGAAATAAAAGCAATATTTGTAATCAAAATGTAATATAAATATTCTAAAAAAGAGAGCATATTGATTATCTTTTTTAATCCAAAAATAATGTATATACTCTCTTTTCTAAATTTTTCTTTTTATTTTCCCACCAACTGACTTCCACGCTCAATATCATATTGTCGATGATAAAACTTATCATCGATTTTCAAACTGCTCTTGGCTATAACATTTCTTGTCTTAAAATTAATCGCAACTGTCATATCTTGATTTTTCAAGCCAAGTTTTTCTTCCAAATCTTTCGGAGAAAAATAATAATAATTATCAATGAGAGCGTCTAAATCACTATTCCATGAGGTTCCTTCTTGAATATTATACTTATTGGGGTCCTGAATAATTGAATTAAATCTCTGAAATCCCTCTGGATCTATACTTTGCGCATCCCTAAGTTTTAGAAAACCATAGGAACTCACATCATCTGTTTCCTCTGCTAGATTGTCGACTTTGGCTTGAATGACTTTCAACTTACTTATATAATTTTCAACCTTTGCCTCATTGTAAACACGAATTCCAACTTGAATCGTCACAGAAGAAAGAATGAACAAGATTAATATCACAATAACCAAAGAAATCAACGTAATACCTTTATTTTTTTTCATTTGAATACTCCCTTCTTTAATAGGTTAAATATTGGCTATACAATTCATTGATATACCCTTGGATATCAAATGCTTTGTGCACTTCTGGTTTGGCATAATTTACACCATATGTTTCCACATGAGCATTGGTTATTACTGGCTGACTAGCAAACTCTTGAATTTCGCCACTTTCATCAGACTTTCCTTCTTCTGTTTCTTCTGGCTTGATTTCGGCTTCGCGATAGATTTTCTCCAAAATTTCCATGCCTTCTGTTATTTTTCCAAATGCACAATAAACACCATTCAAATTCGCATTTTCCGTCATCATCACAGAAAAACGATAACTGCCTGAATTATAACTTTCTTCTGTCAAACCATAAGACGAATAATCCGAGCGGTTTAAAGAAATCACACCTTTTTCATGGCGCAAAGTATTTTGTGGAAATTGATTGGCTACAAATTCTCCATTAATCTCATATTCGTAATCATTTTCCGAACCTGCTTCAACAGAATCATCTATCAAACTAATGGTTGGACCTTTGGCATCTTCTGCCGTATCTCTTGCCATATATAAACATACATCATCTTTTCCAAAAATCACTTTATTGTTATAAAATCCACTATTGATTAACGCAATAAAATTTGCCACGGTATTTGGTGCATATTCTGGATAAAGTTCCATTTTTACGGTTCCATAATCTTGCACCTCAAATGTTGCCACAGGATTGACAACCTTACTCGTCTGTGCAATCACACGATTGCATACAAGCCATCCAATTAGAATGATCAAAATAATTACAATTATCATTTGAATTGTCATTTTTACTTTTTCTTTCATTTTTCATTTCCTTTCTGTTATTTCAATTTTAAAAATTTCAAAGCATCCATTACATTCTTAATTCCTATTATATCGAATTTATAATTTTCTTTCAAGTGTTTTTTATTACTTTCTGGAATTAAAACAGTTTTATACCCAAGCTTTTCTACTTCTTTTACTCTTTTTTCTATCATATTAACACCTCTTACTTCTCCTGTCAAGCCCACTTCGCCAATCATAGCAATATTTTCAGGGATACTAATATTTTTAAAACTTGAGGCAACTGCTAAAATAATTCCCAAATCCAAAGCAGGTTCATTCACCTTCAAACCGCCAACAATGTTCAAATACACATCTTGCGAGCCTAAATTCATTCCTGCTCTTTTTTCCAAAACAGCAATCAGCAAAACCAAACGATTATAGTCAATTCCATTTGCCGTTCGTCTTGGTAATCCAAAAACCGTTGGCGTTGATAGCGCCTGCAACTCTAATAAAATTGGTCTTGTGCCTTCCAAACTTGCGACAATCGCAGAACCTGTCGTTCCTGCTTCTCTCTCCGAAATCAAAACTGAAGATGGGTCAGTAATTTCAAGCAATCCTTCACTTTGCATCTCAAACATCCCAATTTCATTCGTCGAACCAAATCGATTTTTCACGCCACGCAAAATTCGATAGGAAAAATATCGTTCGCCTTCCAAATACAAAACCGTATCCACCATATGCTCCAAAACACGAGGACCTGCGATATTGCCATCTTTGGTAACATGTCCAATAATAATGGTCGTAATTTGCTTTTGTTTACACATTTTCATAATTCTTGCCGTAATTTCTCTTACTTGACTAACGCTTCCTGGTGCTGATGTAATTTCTTCAGAATACATCGTTTGGACCGAATCAATAATCACAAAATCTGGGGCATGGCTTTCTAAAGCATTTTCGACATTATCAATATCGGTTTCAGATAAGAATAACAAATTTTCATTATTAATATTCAATCGATCTGCTCGAAGTTTAATTTGTTCTGCTGATTCTTCACCAGACACATACAAAATTTTTCCTTCAACTTTGACACTATCACAGATTTGCAAAATCAAAGTTGATTTTCCAATTCCAGGTTCACCACCGCAAAAGCGTTAAAGAACCTTTGACAAATCCACCACCTAAAACTCTATCTAATTCTTTGACTCCAGTTTCAATTCGAATGCTTGTCTTTTTCTCCACGTCCTTTAATTTGACAACTTCATTTTTGGGCTTGTTTTTATCTTTTGCTGAACTATTTCCTACTATTTTTTCTTCCACAAATGTGTTCCACTGATTGCAAGCCGGACATTTTCCCAACCATTTTGAGGATTCATAACCACATTCGTTGCAGAAAAATACGGTTGTTTGTTTTTTTGGCATTGATTTTCCTTTCTCTTCGTAAAATTTACATAATTTTCACAATTTCTTCATGGAATTTTCATAATTTTGTGTATGGGGTGTATTTTGGGGATTTCGTAACAGGTTAGGGCGGGTCAAAACCGCGCTCCTATGGTGTTATATCAATCCTTTCTTCTTTAATTTTTCTAGGACAATAATGTACATTGCGTGGCTCCAAGTTAGTCCAATTATCCACGCTGGTTTCATAGCTTCATTATTGACTTGTTCACCTAAAAATCCATGTTCTGAACAGGATTTTGTGACAAATTCGAAATTTTCTAATGCTTTTTTGTTTTCGCCGATTTCTAAATTGTAACATGCCATCCATAAATTAGCAATCGGCCATGGATTATAGCCACCCATGTAGCCATCTTCTTCGTAGCGAATGTAGCCACCGGTATAAGTTCGCAAAGTCATGTTGATTCGCTCAATGGTATTTTCGATATTTTTCTCTTTAGGCGAAAACATCTCAAATGGCGTGATGGCACCTAGAATACTGATATCCATTTTCTTGTCATCACTATTTCTGACATAAGCTTTTTTGTTCTCATCATAAAAAGTTTGTAAACAGTATTCTTTTACATTTAGCATTCCCTGTTCTAACGCTTTTATTTTTTGGTTCATGGCTTCTACTTTTAAGCGATTATTTTCAAAAACAGTTTTGACATTTTTGTAAATCTTAATCATGGCATGATAACTTGAAAAAATGCTTGCCATGGAATATAGCGTAACCCCTTCGTATTCTTCCCACAAATCGTAACTTGGCAAGAAATTGCCTTTTTGATTAAGAATATCATCAACATATTTTTGCAAATAAGCAATTGCATTTTCGCACATTTTTAGATTGTTTTTTAAAAATGTTTTATCTTTATACTTTTTAAAATGTTCGTAAATTCCAAACACAACACTGGCTGTTTCGTCGATTTGATAACCCCAACAAGGCGCTAACTTTCCATCTGTATAAAAACGCTGTTGCCATCTTCCACTTTTGCTTTGGGTCATTTTGCAGAAAATTTGGTAGAATTTTTCGACTTCTTCTTTCATGCCTAAAATATCCATCGCGCGCGTTACAAAAACAGCGTCTCTGGTCCAACAATAGGAATATCTTCCACATTTGGTTTTGTCTTCATCTACTTCCATTCCTGCAGAAATTCCACCAGTTTCGTGGTTGGTTAAAAGAGAAAAGAGCAAAATGCTTCTTTTATAAATTTTTTTGATTCTTTCATCAATCTCACTTTTTTCGATATTTAGTTTATCGTATTCTTTGACATATTTTTTCCAGTAATTGTCTAAATTTTCAAATTCCGTTCGGATATCAATTTTGCGAATACGGTTGATTTCGGTGTCTAAGTCATTGAGTAAACATTTTTCTTGGTTGTCGCTCACATAGACATACAAATTAAGATTGACTTCTTCGCCTGGATGAATGGTCTGCAAATCATAGCTAATAGCTGAATCTGGCGACATACCGATATAATCTTTTCCGCCAATGCTCCCTGTCATCATGTTGCTTGATACATTGTTGATTTGGTAGGACATTGGCTTTTCCTTAGAAAAAAGACATAGTGAATAATCGTGATTGTATTGGATAAGACAATCGTTTTTAAAAAAACCGCAGGTGTCGTTGTTGATATTGGTTAAGACTTTGGAATAAATGAGTAAATGAATCGCCAAATCGCGGTTACTTTGGTTAATGAAGCGGTAATTTTTGACTAATATATTTTCCTTCATTGGGACAAAATCGGTTTGAATGACTTGCAAATTGAAATAGGTATTTAAAATTTCGGTTTGCAGAATATTGGTGTCTTTTATGTATTTTTGATTGTATAGGTTGTTGATGTCATTATGCAAATAAATCATGGCAGAATCATTGATTTTGACGCCAACGTCAAATTGTTCGATAAATTGTTTATAATCAACAGAGCCATAAAATAATCTTAATAGCTGACCTGTTTTACTAAAACTAGCGGTTACTTTTCCATTTCCTACGATTCCATCATTAAAATATTTTTGTTTCATTTGTATTTCTCCTTGGATTCTATTTGGTTTTGTATATTTTGGATTATATAATAGATTAAAAAAAATAACAAGATGAAACTTGTTATTTTTTAAGTTTTATTTTGATTCAAATAATATTTTTTATAGGCTTCAATTTTTTATAGTCAACATTACCAATCTTGAACAAAATTTGTTCTGTTTTTATACGATAAATGACATCTGTTTTAACAATACTATCTACACTTAACCCATTTTCTTCATCTGCCTCTAATAATTTATTAGCCTTGTATTTCAATTTTGCAATTTGCGACAATATTAACATTCCCAACTTTTCCATTTTCATAGTTATACTTATCCACAAAAACAATATCACCTACAGAATAACCATTATAACATTCTGTTTTTTCCTTTAGCCAAAATTCTGGTCTTCCTTTATGGATTTCTTCTTCTGGATCAAATTCATCAAATGCTTCTGATACATCTTTTATTTTACCAATTTTATAAGCACATTTTAAAAAGTCACTTACCGTTTCATCTGCCATAAAATTACTCCTTTTATTTTTTCTTCTTCTCCTTCAAAACCTGTCTCTCCCTCGCAATCGCCATTTTGCCTTCTGGCACGTCTTCTGTAATGGTTGATCCGGCAGCAATTAACGTATTATCTTCGATTTTCACTGGCGCGACAAAATTTACATTTGAGCCAACAAAACAGTTGTCTCCAATGATGGTTTTGTGTTTGCTTGTTCCATCATAATTGCAAGTAATTGTTCCACAACCAATGTTACAACCCATTCCTACTTCGCAATCGCCTAAATATGTCAAATGTGGCACTTTTGAGTTATCTGCAATTTTTACCTTTTTTAGTTCTACACAATTTCCAACTTTCACATGACTTCCAATTTCGCAATTTTCGCGGATATATGCATTGGGTCCAATTTCGCAATTTTCTCCAATCGTAACACCACTTTTGATGATGGTATTTGGATGAATCACTGTATCCATGCCAATTTGAACATCGTCATAAATATAGGTTGTATTGACATCTTCAATCGTAACACCTTGTTTCATATGGTAAGAATTAATTCTCATGCGAAGCACGCGTGTCAACAATTCCAATTGAGAACGGTCATTTACACCCAAAATCTCAGTATTGTCTTCCACAATAACCGCACCTGTTTTCAAACCTTCGTCATTCATGATTTTGATCACATCGGTTAAATAATACTCGCCTTGCGCATTATCTGGCTTGATTTTGTCAATCGCTCTTAATAATTCTTCAATGTCAAAACAATAAATACCTGAATTGATTTCTTTGATGTGTTTCTTTTGAAGTGGATCTGCATCTTTTTCTTCGACGATTCCTTTGATGTTTCCACCTTCGTCACGAATAATTCGACCATAGCCTGTTGGATTTTCGTAAATGGCAGTCAAAAGTGTCGCATATTCTTTGTTTTTGATACTCTTGGAAATCAAATTTTTCAAGGTTTCTGGGCGAATAATCGGAACATCGCCATATAAAATGACAACTTTTCCTTTTTTGCCCTCCAAAAATGGTTTGGCTTGCATCACAGCATGCCCCGTGCCCAACAATTCCTCTTGATAGGCATAATGTACTTCATCACCAAGAACTGCTTGCACTTGGTCTTTCAAATGCCCAACAACGGCAACAATTTCATCAGAGCCAATATTTTCGGCTAAATCAACCACTCTTCTAACAAGTTCTTTGTCATAAATTTTATGTACCAATTTGGACTTGTTACTATTCATTCTTGTGCCTTTTCCAGCAGCCATAATAAGAGTCATCACATATTCATTTTCATCATCAATTTTCATAATTAATCTTCCTTTACATTTTTATTATAGGATATTTTTGACATTTTCAAATTGTGACAATATTGTATGCTATTTTTTCTTTTTCGTCAATCTTTTTTTACTCGGCTAATCGCCAAACCGTCGCCAACTTCTAAAATTTCAGTTTGCAGGGCTTCGTTTTCTGTAGCTATTTGGATATATTCTCGCAAATGTTTCACAGCAGTTCTTTGTTTATGTTTGTTATAATCGCCCAGCACATAGCCTTTGTATAAAATATTGTCTGCTAGAATGATGCTATTATTTTTGGCCAAACGAATGGCTTGCTCTAAAAATACGGGATATTTTCCTTTGTTGGCATCAATAAAAATGATATCATATTCTCCCTTAAATGTCGGTAAAATGTCAACCGCATTTCCAACAAAAATATTGACTTGGTTCTCAATTCCGATTTTTTTGACATTTTCCTTTGCTTCTTGGGCTCTTTCTTCATCCAGTTCAATCGTATCAACTGTCGCATTAGGTGCAAATCTCACAAATTGACTAGCAGAATATCCCACTGCTGTACCAATTTCTAAGATCTTGGCAGGATTTTCCTGAAGCAAAATTTCTTGGATTTTTTCCAACGTGTCATCCATGATAATGGGAATATGTTCTTTGATTGCTTTGGTTTTTACTTTTTCTAATTCTTCAAGCTGAAACACATTTTCTGCCCCTTTCACATTTTTAAATAGGGCACGAAAAAATCGCACCCTATTTTTATTTATCTCTTATGATTGGACTGGATAAACGCTAACTACTTTTTTCGTTGCTTTTTTCTCAAATTTAACGTTTCCATCCACTAGCGCAAACAATGTATCATCACTACCTTTTTTTACATTAACTCCTGGATGTACATTTGTTCCTCTTTGTCTTACTAATATATTTCCTGCAAGAACAAATTGTCCATCTGCTCTTTTCACACCAAGTCGTTTTGACTCACTGTCTCTTCCGTTCTTAACACTACCTTGCCCTTTTTTATGTGCCATCTGTCCTTCACTCCTTTCACTTCTCGAATTTTTAATTTATTTTAACATTATTTGGTTTTGATTGAAGTAATTTCTACTTTGGTATAGTCTTGTCGATGTCCTCTGGTTTTTCTTTCATTTTTCTTAGGTTTGTATTTGAATACAAGAACCTTTTTTCCTCTTCCATTTGACTTAACTGTTCCTTCAACTTTAGCACCTGCTACATAAGGACTACCTACTTCTACTTTTCCCTCATTAGACACAAGAATTACTTTATCAAATGATACTTTTTTTCCTTCTTCTTCTCCTAATTTTTCAAAAAATACAGTAGCACCTTCTTCGACTTTATATTGTCTTCCGCATGCTTCAATAATTGCGTACATTAAAATGCACCTCCCTTTCGTAATACTCGCTAACTTCCAAAACTTGGTAGTTACTTTACAATAACCTTTCTTTACCAAGCCTAAGCAGTTTACAGTTATTTATTTTAACATATGTGGAAAAGTTTGTCAAGATTTGGAAGAAAAATTTTTTTATTTATAAAAAATTCAAAAGCCAATCGAAAACCAATTGACTTTTGACAAAAAAACAAGATTATTCAAAAAATTTCTCAAACTCCTCACTCGAAATCTTCTCTTTTTCTAATAGCTCCTGTGCCACTTTATCTAAAGTCTCCATATTTTCCAGTAGGATACGCTGTGCTGTGATATAAGCATTCTCAATCAGAATTTGAATTTGATTTCCTACTTCGTCGATGACATGTTCTCCAAAGATTTGAAGTTCGTATGGGTCATCTACTTTTAGCGAAATCGGACCTAATTTGTCGTCCATACCATAGACAGTTAGCATATCTTTCGCAATTCCAGTGGCGACTTCAATATCATTGCTTGCACCAGTTGAAATTTCGTTTAATGCTACTTTTTCTGCGGCCCTGCCGCCCATTAAAGCAACCATTTTTTCCAATAATTCTGTTTTGGAAACATAATATTTATCTTCGTTTGTTTTATACATCGTATAACCACCTGCTGCGCCTCTTGGGATAATCGAAACCTCTTTGACATCAGTTTGTGTCTCCAAAAATTTGCTGACAACCGCATGACCTGCTTCGTGGTAAGCCGTTAATTTTTTGTCTTTGTCGGAAATCACACGATTTGCTTTTTCCAAGCCAACAGTTACTTTTTTGACAGCATTTTCGACATCGTCATTGGTAATGGCATTGTGATTTTCTCTTGTGGCAATAATGGCTGCTTCATTTAGAATGTTGGCAAGTTCTGCACCTGTAAAACCTGCTGTGTCACCTGCAATGGAGCGAAAATCGACATCGTCGGCAAATTTTTTGTTTTCGCTGTGTAATTTCAAAATGGCTTCTCTTCCGTTTAAATCAGGCGTTGGAATGGTGATTTGACGGTCAAATCTACCGGGACGTAGTAAAGCTTTATCAAGCATTTCTGGTCGGTTAGTTGCTGCTAAAACAATAACAGTTTCTTCTGTATCAAATCCGTCCATTTCGACTAATAATTGGTTTAAGGTTTGATTATTTTCGGTTTCTGCACCACTATTGCTCGTTCTTCTTGCGCCAATAGCATCAATTTCGTCAATAAAAATGATGGCTGGTGACATTTTTTTGGCTTTATCAAATAATTTACGAACCCTCGAAGCACCAAGTCCAGCAAACATTTCAATAAATTCCGAACCGCTCATGGAAATAAATGGAACACCTGCTTCTCCTGCAATTGCTTTGGCAATCAAGGTTTTACCAGTTCCTGGTTTTCCATAAAGTAAAATTCCACGAGGAATTTTCGCACCCATATCCAAATAGGCTTGTGGTTTTTTTAGAAAATCAACGATTTCAATTAATTCGCCTTTTTCTTCGTCTAAGCCTGCAATATCCTTAAAGCGCACGTCGGATTTCTTGTTACTTTCTCCACCATAAACTTTTTCTTTGTCACCACCAAAACCTTGCATTTTAAAGATCATTAGCATTAGGGTAACTAATAAAATCGTAGGTAATAATGAAAATAATGTTTCGGCTACTTTTAATAATTGATTGGTGCTTTCTTGCGTTAATTCGATTTCGAGACCGTTTTCGTCAACTTTTGTTTGAACTAGTTCGATAAAGGCTTGCACGCTTGGCACAATGACTCTTTTTTGCCTATCTTTTTCGTTTTCTTCGGTTCCTGGCTCGCCATTTTCAAGTGTTTTGTAGGTAATGGTAACACTGGCACTTCCAGTTGTCATTTGAATTTTTTCAATTTTTCCTTCGTTCATATCTTTGATTAGTTCTGTGTAAGCTAGTTCTCGATCTTCTTGCGTAATTTTTCCGTAGTATAACATGCCTGCAATAACTGCAATAAATAGAATGATGCATACAATCGAATAAATCACCTTATTTTTATTGTTTTCTTTATTTTCTTTGTTCTCTTTCATCATTAAACTCCTTTCTTTATATTTCTGAGCCGTCTGGCTCTTCATTGGTAGGTTTCTCGTCCGATTGAGGCGGATTTTTTTCTTCTGGTTTTTTCTTTTCTTTTTTGTCTTCCGGATTTTTCAATTCTTCGTGGATTTCTTTCTGCGTTTCGACAATTCTGCCAACTTCTACTTCTTGTTTTAATAAATCTGATTTAATCATCAAAATAACTGCCACGACATACACATAGGAAATCAGCAAATAGACAACTCGGAAATATTGTGTGTAAAAACCTGTTAAGTAATTGGCAATGTTGTATAGCATGCTTAAAATAATCGGTAATGTCAATGCATAAATAGAAATGTTGAATCCATGTTTCCAGCGCATGTGAATTCGGCAAACACGAGCAACAATGAGTGAAAAAATGGTAATCATCAGCCAATCGATGAAGGTTGAAACGAGTTCAATGATATACATACTAATCAAAACTGCAATAAATATCGTAATCGCAATTCCCATCATGCCAACGTTTTCAACTTCTTCTACTAATTTTGCTTTATCGAGTGTATTAATGCCATATTGGTTGGATAAATCAGCCAATTGGTATTCTATTTCGGAATTTCCGCTTTTATAAATCACTTTATTTTGCAAGAAAATTAAGCCAGAAGATTTAACTTGAGTTTTATATTCTTGTAACATCTGGTCTGAGACTTGTTCTTCTGTATCAACCATCAAATAAAAATCATATTCACTATCATAAGCATATACTTTTTCGGAAAAATTTAACGTTCCATTTTCGTAAGAAAAATCCGCCATTTCGTTTTTGACATAGTGATATCCTTTTTGAATTTTCTGCATGACATCAAACGTCTGAATTCCGCAAATAGCAAGTGTTAAAACAAGCACAATGAGAAAGAAATATTTCACAGCAATCGATAGCTTTTCTTCTACAAAAAGACTGTAGTTTTCAAGATTTGCCACCGCAATTTTGATTCTTGAAAAAAATCCAATTTTCTTATTTTCCATTATATATACTCCCTTCTAATCATGCTGTTTACGTGCATTGGCGGAATGTCCAAAATAACTTCGTCCTTTAGCGATACATCACTACCTGTGATGTCGATAACGGCGTGATACATTCCAATTCTTCCTATTATATTATATTTTTTGTCATTTATCAAAACTTTTAAACGATTATCTTTAAAAAATTTTTTGATTTCGATTCCGACGGACAAAATATTTTCTTGAAACGAGAAAATATCACGCGCTTTTTTCATATTCAATCCATCCATGTAACCAACTGGAATGATGGCTATTTTCGTTTCCTTTTTGGTGTGATACATGTTTCCATAACTGATATTATATCCTTTTGGCACGTTTTTTATTTCCTGAATGCTGGATTTGACTTGTCCAATTTTGACCAAGTCAGGAACGTCAATCAAGGTTCTTCCTTGAAATAACGAACCAATTCTGATGGCATTTAGATTCATACTATTGTATTTTAAAAATGCCGTTGATTCGGAACAATGAAGCAATCCAAGATTTTGTCCTTCTTTTTTTAGGAATTCGATGACATCTAAAAATCGTTCGAATTGCTTTTTGGTCAATTTTTCATTGATTGGTTTTGCAAAATGTGTGTAAGTTCCTGTGATTTTTAAGGCGTCGCACATTTTGAAACTTTCTAAAATGTCGTTTAAGTTGGTAGATAAAAAGCCATATCGGCCAAAACCTGTGTCGATTTTGATGTGTGCTTTTGCGTCTTTTTCTTGGCTTTGTGCGATTTTCTCTGCAATTTCGATTTGCTCTTTGGAACTAATCGTCAAAGTGATTTCATTTTCAATTAGCCTTTCCATTTCTTTTTCTTTGGCAATTGGTGTAAGCATCAAAATTTCTTCTTGAATACCTGCTTGTCTTAAAGCAAGGGCTTCTTCTAGATTGGCAACCGCTAAAAAATCGATTCCATTGTTAACCAAAAATTTTGAATATTCAACCAAACCGAGCCCCATTCCGTTGCCTTTTACAACAGCAATAATTTTCGGAAAATTTCCGTTTGTCATCTTTGCCCAAAGAATACAATCGATTTTTGATAATTTGCAAATTATTTTTTAAGTCCTTGCGACTGATGGTTAATTTTTTCATAGAACTCCTTTTCCACATTCTACATCTGCCTGTTTTATGCTGATTGATTACATTAAATTTAAGAAATGTCCTACAACTCCAATGATACTTCCTAAAATAATAGACATAACTGTCATTGCGATTGGGCTTTTTTTATCTTCTTTTGCTACTAGAATTATTACTGGAATCGCCATAAGTACAGAAACAACGCCACCTCTTAACCACCATAGATTAGCAAACCAATCTATGCTAAAAATTACAAAAGGAACAATTAAATAATATACAAATGCTGAAGCAATGGAGTATTTATCAATTTTCATTTTAATCATTGGTAATACATCAATTACTCCTGCAACGATTCCAATTAATAATGTTAATAAAAAGCTCATTTTTATTTCACCTCCTTTTTTTATATGTATTATTACACGTTTTATAAGTAATTTCAAGCTTATATTTTTTTATTTTTATAAAAGGTAATTCATCAGAAAACAAAATAGTTTATTCTATTTCTTCAAAATCTAAATTTAATATATCAATTACATTATTTTTATGGTCTATTAATATTTTAAAGACTTCTGGTGATTTAAATACTCTATTAATTACTATTTTCCCTTTAAATTCTAGTTTTCTTAAAAGCGTATGCTTAACATCTAATAATTTACACCAATTCATTAGCAAAAATGATATTGATGTGCCATGAGAACATATGATACTTTTCTTATTTCTATTATTTTCTACTACTTCCCAAAATGCTTCCGTCATTCTTTTATTTACTTCCCTTTGTGATTCCCCATCCAATGCTTTTACATCTTTATTCCAATATTGTAAGCAGAAAAAATTAGGGTATTTATCATAATCTGGCGTTCCGGTACATTCTTTCATTCAATCTTTCATCAATATTAAGTTTCAAATCATTCTTTTGCAAAAAATATTTGGCGGTTTGCATGGCTCTTACATAATTACTACAATATACCGCATCTACATCCTTAAATTCGTCTTTTTGACTTAATAACTTTGCTTTTTCTTCCCCTTCGATACTTAGCATCTTTTTCTCTGTTTTTAGTTGTTTGTCATCTCTGGTATTATAAATATTTATTATATTGGGATCAAATTTGTTGAATGCCTTATTAGGTATATCGTCGTTATGTTTTTGTGTAATAAATTCATTCATTATTCCTCCTCTACAAATTACGCTTTATCTTATTTTACATCAACTTCATAATTTCTATAGCATCTGCATAATTGTCTAGTTGATAATTCGCGATTTGGTTAATTTCCTCTCGCTCTCCATCCGAATATTTATCATACATTGCCACGACTTCTATTCCAGCATTTTTTGCCGCCTCTACTCCAACCAAAGTATCCTCAAAAATCAAACATTCTTCCTTTTTAACTTTCAATTCTTCTACTACCTTCAGAAAAACTTCCGGATTTGGCTTCATTTCTTTCACATCTTCTCTTGTCAAAACCAATGAAAAATAATCGTCTATCGCTGCTTTTTTCATGATATTTTCATTTTGTTTTTGATAAATTCGCATATTATCTCTTCTTGTCGTACTCGCAATCGCTAAAACAAAGTTTTCCTCTTTCAATTTTCGAATAAATTCATCTGCATAAGGCTTATAATCAACTTTATTTTTCAAATAATCTTGTGCAACATCATATCTTAATTTCAAAATTTGCTCCGCACTTAATTCCGAATGATATTTCTTTCCCAAAGTTTTACAATATTCCAAATATGGATTTTCCGCTTTGCTAAACGTTCGAAGCAAAATGTCCCTTTGTTTTTGAAGTGATGTTTCATCTAATTCCTCCGTAGCACCCAATTTTTTGATAAAATTTTTATCCACTTCATTCCAGATTCCAACCGAATCAATTAGCGTGCCATCCATGTCAAAAATAATGACTTTTTTCCCTTTAAACATTCTTTTCTCCCTTCGCGTTCAAAACATCATATCGAACAATCGCAATTCCTGTCGAAATCAGTACAAAAGTCGAAGATAGCGAGGCTGTATACGCTTTTATAATTAAGTCATATATTGTCCATAGTAAGGCTTGGGCAAGATTTAGTTTTCTTATATTTTTCATATTTTTAGAAGCAACAATTAACGCATAAGTTATACCACAAAGAATTGCCATGAAACTATAGATATTACTATAAGTAAAGATACCTGCAATTATTGTTACCATAATAAAAATCGTAGTCAGCCATTTTGGAATCTCTAAACTTTTCTTCGTATATATATAAGCCACTACCGTAATAACTAACCCAATTACTTGCGTTATCGTCCCAGAATAAGCACTTAATAAAGCAAAATTAATACCATACAATATTTTTACAAGTATGTTTAAAATCAGATACAAATTCTTCTTTTCTTTTACTTGTATCGCTCCTATCATAATGATAGAAGCAATTAAGCCAATAATTTGTGCCACAAAATCCATATAAATTCTCCAATCTATTGCTATTTATTTATCATTTCTTCAACTCTATCTTCCCCATCTTTCATCGCCAAAAGCGTTCTCTCAAGCAATTCATCTAATTCCCAACCCAAATTTTCTGCACCTTGTTTGATAATATCTCTTGAGCAACCTGCTGCAAACTTTTTATCTTTGAACTTCTTTTTCAGGCTCGACACTTCCATATCCTTCGTGCTTTTCGACAGACGCATTTTCGCTGCTGCCCAAATCAAACCAGTTAATTCATCCGTTGCAAACAAGATCTTTTCCATTAAATGTTCTGGCTTCACATCTGAACAAATGCCATATCCATGACTACAAATTGCATGCACCATTTCTTCACTTGCGCCAATTTCCTGCAACAATTCAGGCGCTTTTTTGCAATGTTCTTCTGGATATTGCTCAAAATCCACATCATGGAGTAATCCGGGTCAACCCCCAAAAGTCCTCATCTTCTCCATTTTCTCTTGCAAAATAACGCATCACCTGTTCCACTGTAAAGGCATGTCTTATGTGAAATTCCTCCTTATTATATTTTTTCAATAATTCAATCGCTTTTTCTCGTTCCATAAATTCTCCTTTCTTTATTTTATCTCAAATTCATTCGAATACAAATCAATTTCGTCTCCTATAAAAATCGGTTTTACGATTCGATAAATTCCCTTTTTCAATTCTCCATAATAATTTTGGATATTGATTTTCTTCGTTGTTTGACTATTTCCCTTTATTTGATACGCAATTGCATTCCAAGTAATTAATTTATCTGGCAAATACGCTAATCTTCTCCATTCATCATTAACCTTTTCTTCAACACTAAACTCTTCTCCATATGTCAAAATTCTCTCATCCTTATTGGTTATCGATATCGAAACACTTGTTGATGTTATGGTATCTTCTAAAACTTCAATTGTCACATTTTCCGGGTTTCGATGAAATTCTGTTTGCGGTGGCTCGCTTTCCAAATTCTCACTTGGATCTGCAACTGGCATTCCTTCTGGAACATAAGCAGGCGTATAATTTGTAACACTTGCAATTTCATCTTGTTTCATTTGATTTTTCAAATCTTGTATTTCACCATTCAAATTTTTATTTTTTTGTCTTACATTCATGTACAAAATAACCACAATTACCAATACAATAAAATTGACTATCAACCCTATTTTTTCCCAATTTTTCGTTTATCTTTGCTCCCATTTTTAACTTATTTTTTATTGTACCACATTGTCATTTATTTTGCAATTGATTTTTCTATTTTAAACAAAAAACATGGCAGTTAAACTTAAACTGCCATCTTCAAATTTATTTCTTCCCCAAAATTTTCTTCTTCAATGTCCTCAAACTTCGAAACGCCTTCTCTGCCAATTTATATAACTTATAACCCATTGGTTTATATGGCATATAAACTTCCCCAATAAATTCCGTAAACTCCGCACCAAATCCCTTTTTGAATCGGTACAATCCATACTGCGGATGATTTTCATCCACAACGCCTGAAACCCCACGAAAATCATACACTTCATGTCCATTTTGAATCGCTTCTTTTATCATGGTCCATTGCAGCAAATAATTCGGCATCAAATTTCGATGAGAATTGCTACTTGCACCATACAAATACCACGTTTTCTTCCCATACATAATCGGAATAATTCCCGCAATTGGCTTGTCTTCGTGATATGCCATCAGCAATTTCATGTGCTTTGGCGCCAAACAATCATACATTTTCTCAAAATAAGCCAAAGAACGAATGATAAAATCATCGCGTTTTCCCGTTTCCACCATAATTTTATGGAAATCTTTCAAGTCTTCCCTCGTGCCTTCGCGAATTTCAACGCCTTTTTTGCTCGCTAAACGAATATTGTATCTCGTTTTCGAATGAAAGTCATTAAATACTTGTTCTTCCGTTTTGCCTTTAATATCAAGTCGGAACACAAATCTTGGCTGAATTTCATCTTTGAAATCTTTACTATCATCTTTAATTTTATAGCCAATATTTTCAATCACCTCGCGTGCTTTTTCGTCTGACTTCAAAATATCTGGCTCGATGCGAAGAACAAATGCCTTATATTTTTTGGCAAGTTCATTTGCGCCATCTGTCAAATCTTTCATGACTTTTTCATCATAAATATCGCAAACGGGTCCTCTTGGCGAATACATCAAATTGCCAAAAAGCGGAATTTTGCGAATCCATACACATAGGCTCCCTTTGATATTTCCACTCTCATCCTCTGATAAAATAACTTCTTTGATCCAATTTGTTTTGACTTCGCCCCATTCTAGGGATTGCTGAAAATTGCATCTGAGATGCTGACTTAAAAATTCTTGATATTTGGATTTGTCATTTTCGGTTAATAATCTCATTTGTGGTCATTTTCCTTTCTTGTTTAAAATTTACATAAATTTCACATTTCTTTCACGTGGTTTTCATGATAGTGTGTATTGGTGATTTTTTGTTGTTGGGTTTGTTTTGGGATGAGGGCAGGTGTAGGCACCTGTCCCTACGGTTGTTCAATGATTGTTCCTTGTTTGGTATCTTTTACCAAATATCCTTGATTTATTAATAAATCGCGAATTCTGTCCGATTCTGCCCAATTTTTATTTTGGCGAGCCTCATCTCTTTGAGCTACCAATTCCAAAATTTCCTTTGGGAATTCTTGCGTTTCTTTTTGATAATTTGCTAAATTGAATCCTAAAACCGCATCAAATTTTAATAATAAATCTTGCAATTGCTTTGATTTTTTCGTAAATTTTACAACTTCCCAAACGACGCTCATCGCAACTGGCATGTTTAAATCATCGTTAATAGCATTTAAAAATCGGTTTTCGAAATCCTTTATCGTATCGTGCGAAATTGTTTCGTTTCCTTCAGCATGTTTCAAATAACCTTCGCGAAGTCTTCCTAAAGCGACTTTGGCGGAATCCATTGCCTCCCAGGTAAAATTGATTTTGTTGCGATAATTGGACGTAAAATTGAACATTCGGTAAACCAATGGCTCATAGCCTTTATCTGCCAAATCTTGCAAAGTATATAAATTGTTCAGACTTTTCGACATTTTTCCACCATCAATGGTTAGAAAATCAACATGCATCCAATAATTTGCTGGGATTTTTCCGCAAAATCCTTTGCTCTGCGCAATTTCGTTCTCATGATGAATTGGAATATGGTCAATTCCGCCAGTGTGAATGTCAAATTGTTCTCCTAAATAGTTGTATCCCATAGCAGAACATTCCAAATGCCATCCTGGATAGCACTTTCCCCAAAAAGTATCCCATTTCATAATATGATTTTCTGGTGCCTTAATCCAAACGGCAAAATCAGAAATATTCTTTTTTTCGCTGTCAAATTCTACTCTGGCGCCCGCTTTTTGGTCTTCTACCTTACGATTGGATAAAACACCATATTGATCAAGTTTTGAGGTATCAAAATAAATCGTATTTTCCGTTTCGTAAGTAAAGCCATTTTCTATGATTTTTTTGACGTAGTCTTCCATTACTTGGATATGTTCTGTGGCTCTAGCAATGATTTCTGGTTTGTCAATATTTAGTTTATCGATATCTACCAAAAAGGCTTTCTTATAGAATTCAGCAATTTCAAATGGGTCCTTTTTCTCAATTCTGGCAGCTTTCATCATTTTGTCTTCGCCATCATCGGCATCTGAAACCAAATGTCCTACATCGGTTATATTCATCACATGTTTTAACGTATAACCATTGTATTTTAAGGTACGCCTTAGCGTATCCATAAAAAGATACGCTCTTAAATTACCAATATGGGCATAGTTGTATACCGTTGGACCGCAAGAATACATGCGTACTTCCGTTTTATCAATTGGTTTAAATTCTTCTATTTTTCTAGTTAAGGTATTGTAAATATTCAAAATTTATCATTTCCTTTCTCTATTGTGCTGGTTCTGTTGGTGTTTCTGGGGCTGGAGTTGGTGTCGGCTCCGGCGTTGGGGTTGGTGTTGGTTCTGGGTTAGTTACTGGTGGTGTTTCTGGTTGGGGTGTTGGTGTTGTTGGTTGATCTGGTGTTGGCGTTGGTTGTTGTGGCTCTGTGTTCTGATTTTCTTGCGGTGGTGTAGTTGGTTGTTGTGGCTGCCCTTGAGCCGCGGCTGCTGCTTCGGCTTCTTGTTTGGCTTGTAGAGCTGCTGCTTCGGCTTCGGCTTGTTTTTGTCTAGCTAGCCATTCTGGGTCAACACCTCCATTGTGTGGACATTTTTCTGTTGGCGCAGCACCTGTATTTTCACCTGTTGCGTTCCAATGCTTAGGATCTCTTTCTTGCGGTGGCAAAGAATTATAATTTCTCCATTCTCCATAAGGACAGCCTTCTGCACATAATAAATTCGTTTGTGTACAAGTCATTGCTGTGGTATGACCGTCGCAAGTGTCTGGTATCGTATCTTCTGTAAATACTTCTGTGTAGGTATCGCCACAACCTTGTTTTGCTTTTTGACCAGTTGCTCGGCAAATCGATACTTCTTTGATGCCTTCTGGTTTTGCAAATTCTGCATTTGGCAAATCAGCGTGAATTTTTGTCATGACTTCTGACCAAATTCTTCCTGCTGGATTTCCGTTGTTATAGTAAACTGCAGCATTATTTTCATAGCCATACCAGCAAGCTGCTGTATAATATGGCGTAAATCCACAAAGCCAGCGGTCATAGTCGGCATTGGTTGTTCCTGTTTTGGCTGCAACATCCATTCCTTTTATTTTACAATAGGTTGCGGTTCCTCCACTTCCTAGAACGGTTTCTGTTAAAATATTTTTTTCGATATAAGCATTTTGAACAGACATAACATTATTGACTTTTTGCTTTGGCTCTACAACTACATTTCCATCTTTATCTGTTACATATTTGTAAAAAGTTGGTTCAATATAAGTTCCATCATTTGCAATTGCACTGTAGGCGCCTGCCATTTCGGTTACGGTTACACCATTGCTTAATCCTCCTAAAGCAAGTGATAATCCTTCATCTCCAGATAACGGAAGTCCCACGCTTTTGCAAAAATCAACTGCTTTTTCTACGCCAATATCTGCCAATGCTTTTACATGTGGCACATTCGATGAAATTTTGATGGCATCACGCATTGTCATAGCTCCTCGAAAGCCTGAGTATTGGTTTTTAGGCGAATACTTATCTGGTGTGTCAAATACGGTTTTGGCATCGATGTAAACGGTTGAAGCAGTAATGGTTTTGGATTCTAAACCTGGTGCAATCACAGAAATTGGTTTCATGGAAGAACCTGTTGATTTGCGTAGCTTGGTTGGTAAATTGAAATAGCCAATTTTGGTTGATGTAACTCTTTCACCCTTTGCACCAACAGTAGAAGTAGCTGCTACAACACTTCCTGTTTTGTGGTCCATAATGACCATGGTTGGCATGGAATTTTGTTCTACGGTTGTTCCATCTTTATTTTTGTATTTCCCTTTTGTCCAATATTTATCTTGTTTGATGGTTTCTTCCAAAGTTGCTTGAATTCCTGTGTTTTGGGTTGTATAAATCTTTAAACCACTACTATATAAATAGGTTTCAGCAAAAGATTGATTCCAGCCTCTTTCTTCCATTAATTGTTCTACAATTTGATCTAAAGCCGCTTCAACAACATACGAAACTTCAATTGTTGGTGATGTGTCACCATTTTGAAAATTTAGTCCATTTTCGACTTCTGCTTTTGCCGTATCATACTGTTCTTGGTTGATATAGCCAAGTTCTTTCATTTTTCCTAAAACTGTTTTGGTTCTTTTTTTGATTTTTTCGGTATTATCTTTTTCTGCATCAAATGGATTGTAACCATTTGGCGAATGGTTAATTCCCGCCATAAATGCACATTCTGCAATGCTTAAATCGGCTGGTTTTTTATTAAAATAATAAATTGCACCTAATTCTACACCATTAATATCATTTCCGCCAATGAAAATCAAGTTCAAATATAGTTCCAATATTTGGTCTTTTGACAAATATTCTTCCACCTGAATGGCTTTTGACATTTCTTTTATTTTTCTCATCACACCTGCTAATTCGCTATCTTCTTTGTCATTGGTAATGTTTTTAACAAGTTGCTGGGTAATCGTGCTTCCACCAAAAGAAGATTTTCCGGCATGTGTAACAAAAGTAACTGTTGCAGCCAAGGTTCTTTTTACGTCAACACCACGATGCGAGTTAAATCTCTCATCTTCAATTGCAACATACGCTTTTGGTAAATATTCTCCCATTTCTGATAAGGAAATACATTTTCTTTTTGTGCCACCGCTTAATGTCGCAATCAAATTGCCATCGCTATCATACACGGTTGAATTTTCGTTTGGAATAACCAATTCTCCTTTGCTAATTTTTAGTTCGTCTCCAAACATTCCAAAAAATACGCCAACTAGCACACCACTTCCAATAATGAATGCTAAAAGTAGAACGATAATTAATATTTTAATGATTTTTCCTACTTTTCCTTTTTTCTTTTTCTCTGTATTTTTGTTTTTCGTTTTTTTGGCTTTTTTATTTACTTCAGATGATTGGTATTTTTTAGTATCATCTTTTTTATTTTCCATATTTTTACCCTCCAATGATAAAATAACTTTTTAGCATTATATTATATTTTTTTAAAATGATAAAGTGTCAAAAACAATTTTAAACAAATTTTTCTCCAATTTCTATTTGATTTCCTCGTAAAAACTCCTGTATACTCATTTTTCTTGCATTTTCGCCTTGAATTTCTAAAACGGATATGCTACCGTCAATTGTTTTAATCCACAAACCTTTTTTGGCATCTGCCATAACAACTGTTCCTGGCTCACAATTTTGTTGCACTTCTTGTACAATATCAATTTTCCAAAATTTGATTTTCTTTTGTCCCCAATTAGAATATGCTCCTAAAAATGGATTTAGTCCTCGAATTTGATTTTTTAGTTCCAACGAGTTTTGTGTTTGCCAATTTATTTTTGCCATATTTTTGCTAATCATTGGTGCTAACGTGTATTGTTCTGGTTGTTTAGTAAAAATTGCTTGCCCTTTTTCGATTTGCTCAATGGCTTCTAGGAGCAAATGACTGCTAATCTTTGAAAGCCTGTCCCACAATTCTCCCGTTGTTTCATCTGGGTCAATTTCTACTTGTTTTTGAAGAATGATGTCTCCTGCGTCCATTTTTTCGTTCATTTTCATAATGGTGGTGCCTGTGATTTTGTCGCCATTCATAATTGCCCATTGAATTGGCGCAGAACCTCTATATTGAGGAAGTAACGATGGATGCACATTAATACAACCATATTGAGGCATTTGCAAAATTGATTTTGGCAAAAATTTTCCATAAGAAACCACAACAATCATATCTGGATTCATCTGCCTAATTTCTCCTTTGATTTGGCTTAATTTTTCTGGTTGAAAAATCGCTAAATTCTTCTGGCTTGCAAATTCTTTGACTGGGCAGGCTATCATCTTCATACCTCTGCCCTTTGGTCTATCTGGTGGCGTAACAACGCCACAGATTTCGTAGCCAAAATCAAATAGTTTCTCGAGAGATTCTTTTGCAAAATCAGGAGTTCCCATAAAAAGAATTTTCATGATTTTATTTCCTTCTTTCTTGTTTTTTCTCTTCTCTTTGTTCATCTGTCACATTTTCTAATGTTCCTTCTTCCACTTTGTGGATAAAAACTTCGCCATTTAAGTGGTCAATTTCATGGCTCAAGGCTTGCGCTAGCAAATCTTTTCCTTCGATTTTGACCTTTTTCCCATTCAAATCTAATGCTTCTACAACAACCGTTTTTGGTCTTTTGACTTTTCCATATTGGTTAGGAAAACTCAAACAGCCTTCATCAACAATCTGCTCGCCTTTACTTTTTTTGATAACTGGGTTGATTAAAATATATTGCGTATTTTCCTCGTATAAATCAATTACAATAATTCTTTTTAAAATGCCGACTTGCGGACCTGCTAGTCCAACTCCTTCGTATTTATGCATTGTATCCATCATGTCTTGGGCTAGTTCTTTTATTTTATCATCGATTACATCGATTTCTCTTGCTTTTTTGCTTAAAATTTCATCATCACCATATCTTAAATTTCGTATTGCCATTTTAGTTCTTTCCTTTCTTTTTACATCATATTGTTTGGGTTAATATCCACAATAATTGTGGTATTTTTCATTTTGGATAAATGGGGGTCTTGTATTGCATAGTTTATTCTATCCAAATTTTGAGAATTCACTTTACCTTTTAATATCATGCGGTAGCGATATTTGTTTTTAATTTTATCAATGGGTGCTGGTACTGGTTGAAAAATGAGAAGATTTTCTGCTTGTACAGATTTCATCCTATTATATACTATTCCGTGCAGCATTTTTAAGTTCATAAAGATTTGTTCCTTGAAACTTGATTACCATTATATCGCAAAAAGGAGGATATTTCAACATTTTTCTTAAAGGAATTTCCGTTTTGTAAAATGCCTCGTAATTCTGGGTTTGACTATGCAAAATGGCATAATTATCTGGATTGTAGGTTTGAATAATGACTCTACCGGGGTTCTTCTCTTCCAGCCCTTCCGCGCAACTTGTACCAAAGTTTGAAACGTTCGCTCTGGCGCTCTAAAATCTTCCAAATTCAAAATTCCATCTGCGCTAATGACGCCCACAAGTGTTACATTCGGAAAATGATGTCCTTTTACGACCATTTGCGTTCCAATTAAAATATCAATCTTTTCATTTTTGAATTGACTTAAAATTTGTTCATGCGAATTCTTTTTGCTGACAGTGTCAATATCCATACGAAGCATAGAAGCAGTTGGAAACAATTTCTGAATTTCTTCTTCTAATTTCTGAGTTCCTGTTCCAAAATATTTTACTTTAGAACTTCCGCACTTTTCGCAAATTTGCGGAACATTTTGCTCAAATCCGCAATAATGACATTTCAATTTATTTTCAACTTTGTGATACGTCAAACTGATATTGCAGTTTTTACATTTAAAAACATACCCACAATCGCGACACATCAAAAAAGTGGAATAACCGCGCCTGTTTAAAAATAAAATGGTTTGTTTTTTGTCGTTCAAATTTTTCTGAATTTCTTCTTGCAAGCCAAAACTTAGCATCGATTTGTTGCCAAGTGCCAATTCTTTTCTTAAATCAACAATAGTAATTTGTGGCAAATCCGCATTTCCTGCACGTTTGGTCAAACGATATAAATTGGCTTTTTTCGTTTCTTTTGCCTCATAGAAACCTTCGATATCTGGCGTCGCGCTTCCTAAAACAAGTGGACAAGCGTTTTTCTCGGCAATATATTTGGCTAAATCTTTGGCATTGTAGCGTGGTATTGTGTCTGATTTGTAGGACATATCGTGTTCTTCGTCAATGATGAGAATTCCTAAATTTTGAACTGGTGCAAAAATCGCAGAGCGCGCACCAATCACAATTTTAGTTTGTCCTTTTTGGATTTTTTGCCATTCGTCATAGCGTTCTCCAATTGATAATTTGCTATGCAATACCGCAATTTCTTCGCCAAAACGTGCTAAAAATCGGTCTACCATTTGTGGCGTAAGCGAGATTTCTGGAACGAGAACAATGGCTGTTTTTCCGCTTTTCTAACACTTTACTAATTAGTTGCAAATAAATTTCTGTTTTCCCGAGAACCTGTGATTCCGAAAATCAGATTTTTGGAATATTGCTCATTTTCGATGTCTTTTGCAATGGAATCAAAGCATTCTTTTTGCTCAGTTGTTAAAATTCGTGGCTGGTCTTTCTCAACTTTTTTGCCAATAAATGGATTTCTTTCGATTGGTTGCTCAATCATTTCAAGAATGCCGTTTTTTTCCATCGTTTTTAAAATCGATTTGCTAACATCTGCTAACATTTCTAAATCTGGGCTGTAGATTCCATCATTATCAAGTAAAAACTTGGCTACACGAATGTGTTTTTCGCTTTTTAGTTTGCCTGTTTCGATTAAGAAATCAATTTCGTCTTGATCTTTTTTCAAAAAAACAAAGTTGCCTGTTTTTTCTTTGGCTCTGGTTTCTAGTTTTTTTCCTCCGGTGCCTGGTGGTAACATGAGTTTGATGCAATCGGAAAAGTTGCAAAAATATTTTCTTGCCATGAGTTTGGCCAAAATGATGTTTTCTTCTGTCAAACTCTGATTTGGGTCAATTTGGCAGATATCTTTATTGGCAAATTCCGATTTTTCCTTAAACCCAATCACAAAACCATCTTCCAACTTCGAGCCTTTTCCAAAAGGCACCAAAACACGCGAGCCAATTTTCACTTCTGCTCCAAGTTCTACTGGCACATGATAATCAAATATTCGATTAAGAGCCCTTGCATTGCTATTGATAATTACTTCGGCAAACATATTACTTCCTTTTTTCTTTTTACTATATCATATTTTGGGGGAGAATTTCAACTGTTTGTTTCTTAAATTTTTATAACCTCTTAAAAATAGAAAAACTGTGCAAAATTGTTAAAATTTTGCACAGCCGAAGGCATTCATTATTTTACTGCAGACAAATCGGATTTACCTGCAAGAATACAGAAATATTCTTTGGCATTTTTACCGTTCTCATCTCCCGCTTCCGGACAATCACAACTTAACATTTTTGCTTCTGGCGCTGTGAATTCCAAACTTTCATCATGCCCACAAGCATCGCAATAAAAATGGACACTTACCATATCGCCATCTTGCAATGTTAATTTTAAAGCCCTGTTTATTGCTTTTTGACTTCCAGATTTAGTGTAACCCAATCCATTAGAAGATGTGCAAGCATATGCCTCACCTGTATTGGTTGTTACTTCTGCCACTGCTGGTATATTGTCTTTTTTAAAACCACAACCGAAAAGACTAAGTGAAACCAACACACAACTTAACCCCAATAAAATCCGCTTCTTCATATTTTTTACCTTCCTTTCTGCAAGCAAATTATGACTTGCAAACAAATTTATATTTTTGGTTCTTATATTAATTATATTATATTATATTATATTATGTTATATTATGTTATATTATGTTAATTTTGTCAATCTTTTGAATAAAATTTTTTCTTGTTTTTTACTTGATTTATCAAAAAATCTAATGTATAATAAGGATACTTTCATTCTTAAAAGTTTTTTATGTCTAAAAAACTTTTTCCAGAATAAATTTTATATTTTAACTTTTGCGCTATTTTTGTGCCTATTTATGTGCTAAGGAGGTGAAATGCTTTGGCACAAATTTAGCACGAAAGGAGGAATGTATTGATGTCTCGTAAAAATAAAAAGCCAAAAGATAAAACGAATGCAAGAAGAAAACATCTTTGGAATACAGCTATTTTCGTAAAAACGATGACTGAAATTATTAAAAACATTTGCGAAATCTTTCGTTAAGTAAAAAACAGGTAGTTAAGGGCTACCTGTTTTTTTGTCTCGTAAAAACAAATTTTATAAATAAAAGTATATTACTTATTATTTACAACTTTATTTTATTATACTTATTTTATGCTAAAATGTCAATACTTTTTTCATAAATATTATTTTTCCAACCACTTTCGATATTCCTTCAAAATCAACTGCTTCACTTCCACAGGCGATTTATCCGTCGTATCCACGACCAAATCGTAGTTAGAAACATCTTCTTTATGTACACCATAAAGTTTGAAATATCGCTCATTTTCCATTTTGTAGCGTCGAAGCATATCTGCTTTTTGTTCGTCAATGGTTGAAAATTTTTCGGTTTCTTTTCGATTTTCGTCGTAAAACGCTCTTTTCGCTGCCTCGCCTATATCAATCGTCAAATAAACTTTAAATGACTCTGGAACCGCATACCAACCAAGTCTTGCATCGATGATAAAATTGTCATGCTCTTTGGCATATTCGGCAGCACTTTTTTCGATTTGCCTATCAATTTCTGGATGTTCACTCAAGTAGGCATTAAAACTCGTAATATCCAAACCTTGCTCTTTAGCCAATTTTCGCACATATTCACCATTTCGATAAATCGTATAGTTTAATTCTTCACTTAATAATTTTGAAACCGTTCCTTTTCCGCTAGCTAGTTCGCCAGCTAAGGAAATTATATTTTTCTTTTCCATATCTTACACCATTTCTTTTATTCTTCATTTTCTGCGTCGTCATTTACTTCGTATACGCGATCTTCGTAGATTTCGTTGACAGCAAGCGTTACTGGAGATTTTTCATCAACAACCGTCATTGGCGTTTCTCCTTCTGCAATTTGTCTGGCTCTTTTGGCTGTCATAATCACTAGAGAATAGCGATTATCCACCTTTTTCAATAAATCAGTTACTGCTGGTTTTACCATCATTTTAACATTCCCCCTTTTCTAAATCGATTTGATTATTATTCAATCTGCTTGCAATCGTTTCCGGTTGAACAGCAGATAAAATGACATGACCTGAATCCATCATGATAACGGACCTTGTACGTCTTCCAAATGTTGCATCAATGGCTCGTTTTTCGTCTTTTGCCTCTTGTACAATTCTTTTTAATGGCGCCGATTCTGGGCTTACGATTGATATAATCCTCCCACTTGACACCATGCTTCCAAATCCAATGTTTATTAGCATTTTTATTCCATCCTTTCTGTTGGTATGGTGGGTCAAAATCCACCAGCTACAGGGTTTTATTCAATATTTTGCACTTGTTCTCTGATGTTTTCAATTTCTGTTTTAACTTCAATCACGCGATTAGTAATTTCCAAACAATTTGCCTTTGAGCCAATGGTATTGATTTCACGGTTCATTTCTTGAATTAAGAAATCAAACTTTTTGCCAATTGGAGAATTTTCTTTCAAAAAATTTCTAAATTGCATGATATGGCTTTTTAGTCTTGTCAATTCTTCTTCAATGGAAGATTTATCGGAAAAAATCGCAATTTCTTGTGCCAATCGATTTTCGTCAACTACTTTCGCATCCATAAGTTCTTTAACTCTTGACTCTAATTTTTGCATATATTCTTTGACTAATGTGCCAGAATATTTCTCAATTTCATTGACTTTTTCTTCAATCCACGCCATTCTTTTTTCCATATCTTGAATTAACTTCTGCCCTTCTACCTCACGCATTTGCACAAAGTTTTTAAGCGCTTCGTCCAAAGCAAGCATTAATTCTTTACCCAAAATTTCTTCTGATTCATCTTCTTCGATTTTTAAAATTTCTGGCATTTTCGCAAGTGCCATCACATCCATGTTGTATTCTACGCCAGTTTCTTTTGCTAATTCTTCTAAACCTTTGACATATTCTTTGGCAAGCTCTAGGTTAAAATGAATGGTATTCCCTATATTACTGTAATTTTCAAAATTAACAAACACATCAATTTTTCCACGCAAAATGGTTTCTGCCATTTTTTTGCGAATCCTATCTTCAAATGGATTCAAAATCCTTGGCATTCGAATTCCAATATCGCTGTATTTATGATTGACTGATTTGATATCAATACTGTAATTTCTACCATCTTTTTCATATTTTCCACGGCCAAAGCCTGTCATACTTTTTATCATATTTTTTCCCTTCGTTATTTGATTTCTTCTTTTACAATTTCTTTGACATCACTTAAATTGTTTTGATAATTTTTTTCGGTTTTAATATAAATCACAATCGATTTTGCCACATAATAAATCGCAAAAAAGATAGGAATAAACGTTAATTGCACGCAGAATTTTTTGTCTAAATTCTGATAAATTTGCGGAATATACAAAACCAAAATACTCATCACAAGCAGTTCGATTCCCACAATTGCCATTTTTCCATTTTCTTTTCGATAGGCAACTTCAAACAAAATAACGGTTGTAATAATCGCAATTATCGGAAAAATTTTGAAAGCAATACTCATCACTTCTTGTTTAGCATAAATGTAAACAGCATCTATTGAACAAATATATAGCATAACACCGATAGCTAATAAACAATTATGAAAGATTCTTTGATGTAAACCATCTTTAACCTTTTGTGTCATTTTTCGTTTTTGCGTAATTTCTTCTACCATTTTGGTCGTTTTTTCCAATGTTTATTCCTCCAATTCATACATAATAATGGACGATACTTGAAGTGCCACGGTTTCGGTTCTCAAAATTCGTTTGCCAAGGCTCACCACTTTAGCTCCTGCCTTTTGCAAAATTTCGACTTCTTCTTTTTCGATTCCACCTTCTGGTCCAACAATGACTGCAATTTTTAGGTTTTCTTTGGTATGTTTTATGTTTAACAATTCATTTTTGATTGAATTTTCTGTTTCGTCTTCATAAGCTAGTAACAGCAAATCGTATTCGTTAGCCAACTTACAAATTTCTTTTACTTTTATCACACCTTCTACTTTTGGCACCAAATCTCGTTTGGCTTGCTTAGCAGCCACTTCCGCAATTTTTTGCCAACGCTCGTTTTTCTTTGTTTCGTCTTTTCCTGCTAATTTGACAATGCTTCTGTGAAACGCAACTGGAATAAATTTCGAAACACCAAGTTCGGTTCCTTTTTGCAAAATGAGTTCCATTTTGTCGGCTTTTGGAAGTCCTTGAAAAATGTGAAGTTCAATGTTTCCTTCTGCGATTGCATCGATTTTTTGTAAGATTTCCGTTTGCACAACTTCTTTTTCAATCGCAGAAATTTCGCAAATATAATTTTCTTTCGTCTCTTGCATGCAAATCTGAATTTGGTCTCCGTTTTTTAGCCTTAGCACGTTTTTGATGTGATTGACATCACTGCCAATTATTTGAATTTTATCTTCTTTTCTATTTTCTTGTTTTACAAAAAATTTTCTCATATCAATTTTTTCCATCACTTAATAAGGATATGGAAAATACCCTTTTTTTCATTATAGCACATTTTTTGAGAAAAAGAAAGAGATTTTGGAAAAATTTTACAATTTTTATTCACGCTCTTTTTCTACATTTTTTATGTTCTGCATTTTTGAAAAAGAATAAATTGATTTTATTTTCTCTACAACCTCTTCATTATTCCATTGACAAGCATTTTCAAATTCTTTATCTTGTACGTTTTTATTGACTAATACATCAAAATCAACAGCAGCATTTGCATTCATCATACTTACCATTAATGTCATTCTATAGGTTTCAATATTTTCGATAATTTCGTTTGCTTGCTCTATGCTTATTTTTTTACATGTTGTAAAATCAATTGTTGCATTCATAATAATCTTTTCGCTTTTTTGAAATGCATAGGTTAATTCTTCAACAGTAAATTTTCTATTTGGAACACTTATTATATGGGTTATCGCAATTTTATAAATATTCGAATATATATTATTTAAGCAATCTCTAATCGTACCTGAATTATGTGGTACATCTTTTATTTTTTTCTCTGTATCATACAAACTTTCTAAATTCGCGGTCAATTGGTCCAAATATTCTGAATATTTTTTTACTTCGTTTTTTGCTCCACAACAACTTTGTACTAATTCTTCCAATTTAGTCCTACCTTGAATTCCTGCTCTTAAAAATTCTCTTTCACTTACAAAAAAGCTGGTAGACAATAAATTTGCTACAAAAGTCAATGTATCATATCCATAAGTATCCATTCTAAAATTCTCGTTATCCTTAGTCGTTCTATTTCTCGAGGTTCTTGTTGCAGCCGTTTCAATTACTATTTCATTCAATATTTCGCTATAATCTGCTAAAGAAAATCCTTCTGGTTCAAGTACATGATAAACTTCGTGTGTTAAGGCTTCATATATCGTCAAATAGACTCCCACTTGCTTTTTAGTATCACTTTGCTCAAGTAACCAATCAATTATCTTCCTAGATATAGCAATACGTTTATCATCTCTGTAATATTCTCCAAGTGTTGATTTTTCATCATCAATTACTTCCACAAATTCTATTTTATCTAGTTTTTTACAAAATCTTTCTATTTCCTCTTTCATATGCTCATTTGAAAATTTAAATTCATAAGCTCTTCTTTGAAAAATTTCACTTAAAATTGGGGTAAATTCTCCATACTTTTCATAAATTATATTGGCATCTAAAATCTTTTGTAGTTGTTCATTAAAATAAATTTTTTGAGACATATAACCTTACCTTATTCATAAATTTTTTTTAATTTAAACCCCAAATAATCCGAACTTACCAACTCAAATACCATTCCGTCCTTTTCCCCCACAAACGCTTCTTTATGTGATTCTCCATGCAAATGCCCATAAAAACATCTATGAATCCCATATTTTTGCATCGTTTTCACAAAATCAATTTCCTCTGGCACCGTTTCTTTAAAAAATGGCGGAAAATGCAAAAAGCAAAGTATTTCTTTATCATCTCCAAATTTTTTTAGTCCATCTTGAATCGATAATTCCAAACGCTCTTTTTCACGTTTCAAAATTTTATAATTTTCCTCTACTTTCCAAGCATTGGTCGCCCAACCACGTGTTCCAACAATCATTTTATTTTCTACTAAATAACTATTATTTTGCAAAAAATGAATTTTATCAAACTGATTTTCTCCGTAAAAACTTCGTCAATTTCGCCATGGTATTCCACCAATAATCGTGATTTCCCTTGGAAATGATTTTGGTCCCTGGCAAAGAATGAAGAAATTCAAAATCTTGAAATGCTTCTTCTAGAGTCATTGCCCAAGAAAAATCGCCAGGAATAATGACCGTATCTTCATTGGTAACATTTTCGTTCCAATTTTGCTTGATTTTTTCGCTGTGGTTGCCCCAACCAAAAATATCCATTGGTTTGTCCGTTCCAAAAGATAAATGCAAATCCCCCATTGTAAAAATTGCCATATTGGTTTCCTTTCTGTGTTTTTTATCCTAATTTCAAATTTGGTATGGCGTTTAAATGTAAATCTGCTGTTTTTCCTGCAGTAAAATCGTAATACCCTTGAGCTGCAATCATGGCGGCATTGTCTGTACATAAAATTGGTTCTGGATAATAGGCTTTTATGTTTAATTCTTTTGCCATTTTATCCATTTGGGCTCGGATATACGAATTTCGCGAAACACCTCCTGCTAGCACAATTTTGTCTACTTCACATTGTTCAACTGCTTTTTTGGTATTGCAAATTAGCATTTCTGTAACTGCTTTTTGAAAACTTGCACACAAATCTGCCTTGTTTAAATCTGGCATTTTATGATTTAAGTTAATAACAGCTGTTTTTATGCCACTAAAGCTAAAATCTAACCCTTCTAAATGGGTCTGTGGTAATGCTATACAAGGAGTTCCATTTTTTGCCATGGCATCGATTTTAGGACCTCCTGGATAGCCAAGCCCTACTACTCTTGCGACTTTGTCAAAGGCTTCTCCGATGGCATCATCACGCGTTTTTCCTAGAATTTCGTAAGTATTGTAATTTTTGACGTTGACTAAATGGGTATGTCCACCAGAAATAATGAGACATAGAAATGGTGGTTCTAACTCCTGATGTGTCAAAAAATTCGCTGCAATATGTCCTGCAATGTGATTGACAGCAATCAAAGGTTTTTGGCACGCAAAACTTAATGCTTTTGCGTACGAAACGCCAACTAGCAACGCGCCCACCAGTCCTGGTCCTCCGTGTAACTGCAATGGCGTCCATATCATCAAGCGTCAAATTTGCCTCTTTTAGTGCTTCTTTCATGATTTGATTGATAACTTCTATATGACATCTCGAAGCAATTTCTGGCACAACTCCACCATATTCTTCATGAATTTTTATTTGCGAATGAATGATGTTTGACAAAACTTCTCGTCCGTTTTTCACAACAGCTACCGATGTTTCATCACAACTTGATTCGATTCCTAAAACAATTGTATCTTTCATCTTAAAACACTCCAAATATTGTACCAATGCAGTTAAACAAGAAAACAAATATGGTATTAACAACTGGTGAAACAATGTAGCCTAGTAGGCCTGTAATCCATAATATCATAAAAATGAATTGCAATGTATTGGCATTAGAATCTAGCCACTCAATGGCACGATAGGGTAAAATTCTTCGAAAAATTTTTTCGCCGTCTAATGGTGGTAGTGGGATTAGATTAAATACACCTAATCCAATATTAATGCAGACTGTATAGAGTACTACATTGATTAAAATTACCATTAATTGCGTATCTGGTGCGTATTTTAGCATGGCATAGTAGATAATCGTAAAAAGAATGGCTAAAATAAAGTTCATGAGCGGACCAGCAAGAGAAACGAGTGCTTCGCAGGTGGCTCGTGATTTGTTACTCGTGAAATTGTTTGGATTAATCTCAACGGGTCTGCCCCAACCAACTCCTGCAAATAATAGCAGAATAAAGCCAAAGGGTTCGATGTGAGCCGCAGGATTGAGAGTAAGCCTTCCTTGGGCGCGTGGCGTGGTATCGCCAAAATGGTCAGCTGTCCAAGCATGAGCAAATTCGTGGAAAGTCATGGCAATAACGACTGCTGGAATGGTTAGAAGCGTTTCTATCCAAAAGTCAGATGCCGCGTTTGCAAGTGAAATTACCACTAGAATGGCTAAAATAATGTATAATGTTTTTTTATCAATTCCGTTTCCGAAAAACATAGTTTTTCTCCTTTCAATTTAAAGAATAATTTATTTCCATATCCATTTTGAATAATAGGCATTGGTCGAAAAATCAACCTTTTCTTTTTTGGTACCATTACTGTAAAAAAGCAAAGGTCCCATTTGATCATATAATTCAAAGCCTTTATTTTTCATATATTCTTCCAAAGAAGCGCTGGGCTTGCTGAGTATTACTTTGTGAGGAAACTTTTGTACAATTGTATATTCCTTATCAGTAAATAATATCTGTAGCATTCCAAAACAAGAAGAAAACGGGTTCCATACACTAAACTTTCCAATGGAAAAAATAGTTGCTCCGATTAAAATGATCGCAAATATGGTTATGGTTGATATTACAATTACTTTTTTCATAGTTTTACCTTTCATTTATGAATTTTTTAAATCAACACCATGTTTCCTCTGCTTTTAAATCGGTCGACATACTCTCCAAAATTGTCTGCTGTTGGAAAAACTAAAATTTTCGTAACATCTTTTGCTTTTGCTTTAAAATCGTCGCTATCAATCGCCTTAAAAACGTGTTCGATAAAGGGAGATACAACAATTTTGCCTTTTTCCAATTCTGCAAAAATGGTTGTTATAAAATTGTTGGGATAATCTGGATTTTCGGTACGCAAAGAGGTCTGCCCTTTACGCTGTTCTAAAGGCAAATGCCTTATGGATTTGTCATAAATATATTTGTAATCTTGGAAATCCAAGTCCACTACGTTTTTGTAGTGCTTTTCTAATTGCGTTTTTCCTGTTCCCATGTAGGCTAGGATTAGTAATTTATCTTTCATAATTTTTCCTTTTCTCATATCAATTTTTGATAGATATCTTTTAACATTTCATATCTTAAAGCCAGTATTTTCTGATAAAATTCTTTTCTAATGCTTGACATACAAGAAATTCCGTCAATAAATGAATTGATTTTTAGTAAATCGATTTTTTCAAAAATTCTTACAATTGCTTGATTGCATGCTTCATTTTTCATAGATTTTAAGTAGTCCCAATAATTTATTTTTTTGCCATTTTCTTTTAAGCATGAATAACAATTGATCGCTAAATTTTTAAGTTCGGTTTGAGTTAATTTCTCGATTTGTCTATCTTCTAGCATTGGATTTAGGCAAGAACCGCAATCGTAAATGGGTGCAAATTTGATTTGCTTGGTTTGATGATTGAGTAAAAATCCCCAATTTCCATTGTGTCGGTCAGTGTTTCCGATTAAACTGTCAATCATAAACATATTCCAAAAATTTTCTTTTGTTTGCTCTGGATTAAGCATTTTGTTTTCTTCGATGACATTTAAAATATCGGGTAATTCTGTTTCGATTTTCTTGTCTGGATTGGTGCTTAAAGCCAAATTTTCAAATTCATACAAACTATTGTTTTGGCTTGTAAAGTCTTCACAGGCACACACAATTTTTTCTTTTCCTTGATAAAAATATAAACCTAAAATCGTATTTTGTGTCTCAAAACCTGCCATTTTAAAAATATTGCTTCCAATATATTCCGAAAAAGCATTGTTGATGTAAGAAATAGTTTTGTTTTTTTCTCTGATTGGGTCAGGGAATTTTACTAAATATTTTTTGCCATTATAGATTAATGTTTTCTTTTTTTCAGAACCTTTGTAGGTATTTAATTCTTCAAAGCAATTGGTGAAATTTATCATTGTTTATCTCCTTTTTCATATCATACTAATTCATCATAGGATCCCAAATTTTCAGTGAAACTCCACCAAGAACTTCCTTCATTTCTCCATAATTATAAACAAAGCTAAATAATTTATGTTGGTTATCATAATACAAATCTTTTATAATTCCGTTATTTTCATACATTTTTAATAAATGATTCATTTCTTCAATCTGATTGGCTTCCTCCATATTTTTAAAAGCGTCGCTTTCCATAAAAGCCCCTATTCCGCTATCGACATCTTGTTGATATTGGCTATAAAATTGATTTACTGTGCCATCATGATTGATATTATCATTTTTTCCAGCCAAAAATATAACTCCTATAACAATTATGAATATCGTAATTCCAATCACTAAAATTTTCTTTTTCATATTTTTTTCCTTTATTTTAACTTTAACATATTACTAGTATTCAGACTAGGCTAAAGGCTTCATCGTTGGAAACAACAACACATCTCTTATCGAAGCAGAATCCGTAAACAACATAATCATTCTGTCAACTCCAATTCCCAAACCGCCTGTTGGTGGCATTCCATATTCGAGAGCGCGCACAAAATCTTCGTCCATCATGTTGGCTTCATCGTCGCCTGCTTCACGTTGTTTGACTTGAGCTAAAAATCTCTCGTATTGGTCGATTGGGTCGTTTAATTCTGAATACGCATTACCATATTCGCGGCCATCAATAAAACATTCAAATCTTTCTGTTAATCGATTATCTGACGGTTTCTTTTTCGTAAGTGGAGAAACTTCAATTGGATAATCACAAATAAAAGTTGGTTGAATTAAAGTTTCTTCCACAAAGGTTTCAAAAAATTCATTGATAATATAACCTCTTGTCTGTTTTGCTTTGTCAATTTCAACACCTTTTTCTTTTGCAATCGCCATCGCTTCTTCATCTGAATTGATTGTGTTAAAATCAACACCAGTTACCTCTTTTATACTATCAATCATAGAAATTCTTTTCCAAGGCGCACCTAAATCAATTTCTTTTCCTTGATACATAATTTGGGTTGTCCCCAACAATTTTTGCGCAATTGAGCGAAACATTTCTTCCACCAAATCCATCATATCATGATAATCTTGGTATGCTGCATATAACTCTAATTCCGTAAATTCTGGGTTATGTCTAATATCAATTCCTTCATTTCGAAAAACACGTCCCATCTCAAAAACACGGTCAAATCCGCCAACAATTAATCTCTTCAAATTTAATTCCAAAGCAATTCTCAAATACATATTCAAATCTAAAGCATTATGATGTGTTTCAAATGGTCTAGCACTAGCGCCACCCGCGATTGTGCTTAAAGTAGGCGTTTCTACCTCAATGTAGTTTTGGTTATCTAAGAAATTTCTAATTTCTTTTATAATTTTACTTCTCATCTCAAACGTATTTTTCACTTCTGGATTGACAATCAAATCCACATATCTTTGACGATAGCGAAGTTCTGTATCTTTCAAGCCATGAAATTTTTCTGGCAAATCTCTTAACGATTTCGAAAGTAAAATCACTTCTTTGGCATGAATTGAAATTTCTTCCGTTTTTGTTTTAAAGACAAAGCCTTTCAAGCCAATAATATCGCCAATATCATACGTTTTAAACGCTTTATAGCTTTCTTCTCCCAAATCATTAATACTCACATAACTTTGAATACTGCCTGTACTATCCTGAATCGTGCAAAAAGAAGCTTTTCCCATAATTCTCTTTGCCATAATTCTTCCTGCAACCGACACATCTTTATTTTCAAAATCCTCATAATTTTCCTTAATTTCTTTGCTAAATTCCGTTCTATCATATTTCGTAATTTCAAAAGGGTCTTTGCCAGCCTCTTGCATCTCTTTTAATTTATCTTTTCTTACCTGCATCAATCGATTTAATTCTAGCTCTTCATTTTCTTCGTTCATTTAAACACTCCTCCTTGTTTATTTCAAATATTATATACCAAATTTTCGTTATTGTAAACAGATTTGGAAAATTTTATCAAATATTTAAAGGCACGGTTCCCCGTGCCCCTACCTTTTATTTTTTCTTTTTTCGATAAAACAAATCATACAAAACTGGAACAAAAAACAATGTCAAAATCGTCGAATAAACCAATCCACCAATTGCAACAATTCCTAAAGCTTGCGTCATTTCTGCTCCATCGCCAATTCCAAGTGCCATAGACAGTAAACCAAGAATGGTGGTAAGAGCCGTCATCAAAATTGGTCTTAAACGCAATTTTCCTGTTAATTGAATTGCTTCGATTTTTTCCATTCCGTCTTCTACCAATTGGTTTACACAATCAATAAACACAATTCCATTATTAACAACAATTCCTGCCAAAACCAAAAATCCAAGCATTGCAATAATGCTAATTGGTTGCCCTGTAAAGAACAACCCCAATAGTCCACCTGTAAAAGCCAATGGAATCGTAAACATAACAATAAACGGCAATTTTAGCGATTGGAATTGTGCCACCATAATCAAATAAATAAACAAAATCGCAGCCACAATCATCAATAATAAATCCGCCATATATTCCATCGTGCTATCCATTTCGCCTTCGATTTGAACTGAATAACCTTCTGGTGCTTCGTAATCCTTGAACAAATCTTCTACTTCTCTGCTAATCATTGTCATACTCGCATCTTCTTTTATTCCTGCTGTTACAGTTATATAACGATTGTTATTTTCTCTGGTTATATTTTCTAACCCCGTACTATCCGCCAAACTTGCAATTTCAGATAATTTAATTGTTTTTTCTTCCTCATCTTCTTTTACGTCAAATTCAATATTCATCAAATTATTGCTATCAATTTTATCACGAGCCGATTTTTGAATGATGACTTGATATTCTTTGCTATCAATTTCAATTTTCGTTGCTTCCAATTCTGACTTAATTTCACTTGCAATCTTGCTATACACTTGCGCCACCGTCAAATTGTATTTCATCGCCTTATTTTTATCGACAGAAATTCTTTTTTCCTGAGACGAATTTTCTTTGATGCCTTCTATCTCATCAATTCCCTCAACAGTCGATAATTTGTTTTCCACATCTGCCGAAATTTCCTTTAATTTGTCAATATTATTTCCTTTTATTTTAACCGAAATTCCAGAAGCCATCATAGCAGACATATCCATATCCGATGTACTAACTTCGATTTCAGCATTCAAATCTGCCGTCAATTCTGTAATTTTTTTGGCAATTTCATCATTTGACATCGATCGTTCTTCACCTAAAACAAGATACATACTCACTCCTGAAGCAGAGGCATTCATCATGGTCGACGCTGTACTATTATCAATCGCACCAATTTTGTAAATATCGGAAATGGTTAAAATTCTTTCTATTACAGTATCTGCAACATTTCTAGTCTCCTCTTTGGTAGCCTCATCAGGCATTGTGATAGAAAGCGACATTTCATCACTTGCCACACTTGGGATAAACTCAATATCCATTTTCGTTGTCAAATAAATGCTAGTTCCTAGCAAAACAATCACAAGCAAAATGACAACTATTTTCAATTTCAAAGCCACGCCTAACAATTTAGCATACCAATTGCTTAAAATGTCCATAAATTTATTTTCTTTGTTTTTAATCTTTTTAAACATTTTTGAAGACATCGCTGGCACAACCGTTAAAGCAATCACCAAACTTGCAATCAATGAATACGCAATCGTAAGACCAATATCTTGGAACAATTGCCTTGACATTCCTTGCACAAATACGATTGGTAAAAATACGCAAATCGTGGTAAGGGTCGAGGCGATAATTGCACCCGCCACTTTCCCGAGCGCCTTCCCTTGCCGCCTCTTTCGTTTCTTTGCCTTCTTTTCGTAATCGGTAAATATTTTCAATCACAACAATCGAATTATCCACCAACATTCCAACACCCAACGCTAAGCCAGACAAGGACATAATGTTAATCGTAACCCCTGTAAAATACATCATAGCAATTGCAAAAACAAGACTCACCGGAATTGACACCGCAACAATAATCGTTGGTTTTAGTTCCTTCAAAAAGAAAAACAAAATAATAATCGCCAAAATTCCACCAACAATCAAACTTTGCATAACCGAACCAATAATCATATCAATATAAATTCCTTGGTCCATTAGCGTAGTAAACGAAATATTTTCGTGTTTTTCTTCCAATTGCACTAACTTTTTCTGAATCGCCTCTGAAACATCTTTGGTTGAGGCTGTACTTTGTTTCGAAAAAGAAAGCACAATTCCTTGATTTCCATTTACTTTGGCATAAATTTCATCACGATTATCGGTCACTTCAATATCTGCAAGTTGCTCAAGTTTGACTTCCTCTAGGTCTTTCATGTCAAAACTGAACAAAACAAGATTTTTGATTTCATCAATATTCGAAAATTTATCGCCCACTTTTACCGTAATATTGTCATTAATATAACCTGCTGGCATAGAAAAATTTTCTGCGGTTAAAATTTGAGAAACCAAATCTGTTGTGATAATTCCGTCTAGCGACGCTTGCTCATAGGCTTTATCTCTAGCTTCTTCAAATTGTTTGATTCCTTCGTCTAATTCTTGCTGCGCCAAATCAAGTTCGGTTGCAGCTTTCGTGGTTTCACTAATTAAGGTGCTTTGCGCCACTTGTAATTGGGAACTGGTTGCTTCTAATTCCGCTTTTTTGGAATTAATCGTATTTTGTGCTTCTGTCATTTGAGATAAACCAGCCGTAATTTGCGTTAAACCTGAATTCAACTGCTCTTTTCCTGCTAATAATTCCTGATAACTTCCATTTATTTTTTCAAGCCCAGCCTTCAAAGCCACATAATTTTCATTTGACTGAATCGCATTCATCGTCCTATCTAACACTGGGATTTGATTTTCAATTTCGTTTAATTCCAATAACTCATTTCCTGTTATTTCGCCAGTTTCACGTTTGGCAATTAATTCTGCTTTTCGTGCTTCTAAAGCGTTTTTTTGGTTTTGTAATTCTGTGATTTGTGCCTGAAAAGTGGCTAAACCTTGCTCCATGGATTGTTTTTGCGTAACAAGTTCATTTTCAGCTGTTGTAATTTCGTTTAGTTTTCCTTCTAATTCCGCTTTTGTCGTATTTAACTCAGCACTTTTGGAACTTAATTCGACTTCTGCTTTGGTGATTTCATTTCTGCCACTTTCAATGGCTGACAAGCCGTCTGCGATTTTTTTCGTGTTTTCTGTTTTGGCAGTTTCCAACTCAGCTTTTCCAGAATTAATTTTATGTTTGGCTTTGTCTAAATCTTTTTTCTTATCCGCAAGTTCGGCACTTACTGCTTTTAACATTTTATCATTAATCGCGTCGATTTTTTCTTGATTTAGTCTGACAATAATTTCATTTTCAATCGCACCATACGTCGTAACAGATGCAACACCTTCCACGCTTTCCAATTCTGGAACGAGGTTTTTTTCCACAAATTCCGTAATTTGGCTGCTATCTGCATTTTCCATATCGACTGCACTTAGCAAAACTGGCATCATATCTGGGTTAATTTGCATAACCGTTGGTGTCGCAATTCCCTCTTCCAGACTCGATTTCAATACATCCAACTCTTGGCTAATTTCAATCATAATCGAATCCATATTGCTATCTCCAGAAAATTCCAAAAATACCATCGAATAATTTTCAGAAGAAGTAGAAGTTACGTCAACAATATTGCTAATTCCCATCATGCCTTGCTCAATCACTTTGCTGACCGATTCTTCTACTTTTTCCGGACTTGCTCCCGGATACGTCGTAATGATTGCCACATAAGGCATTTCCATGCTTGGCAACAAATCCGTTGTCAAATTGTTAAACGAAATAATTCCCAAAACAAGAATCATCACGACTCCTACAAAAACTGTATATGGTTTTTTTACACTAAAACCTGACATTTCAACATCCCTCCATTTTTTATTGACCAATGGTCAATATTATACAACGTTTTTTGCATTTTGTCAAGGAAAATCTGCCTATTTTTCAATTCATACAAAATCCACCATCTACTAAACGCAAATGGTGGATTTTGTACTTCTAACAGAAAAATCAGTATTTTAAATCTCAATAAGCCGATCGATTTCTTCAAATTCCAATTCGCGGTTAATCAGTACGATTGGATTTTGGTAGCCGCCTTTGTATTCCGTAATCGGAAGAATTGTGGCACCTCGTGCAGCATATGCCCTGTTAAGTTCGGCATCTGTGAGCCTCTCCCGCGGAGCAATCTCTTGAAAAAGTTGCTGGCGTGTTTCTTCAAACTTCGCATCATCTGCCACATAAACTTCATTGGCATATCTCAATTTGATGGCAACAGCATAATTTTTCCCAAGGCAAGAATACATCGCTCCCATTACACCGCCTGCAAATTCCGTATCCCGCGTGATATTCTCTTTCTGGTTCGTATCACACCAAATGAAGCCTTCATATGCAATCTTAGGGATACTGCCTTCGCTTTTAACATAAAGTGGTACCTATCGATGTCCAGTTCCAATGTCTGCATGCCGTTCTCCAGGCTCTAATTCACTTGGATCTTCTTTTCCTTGGGTTATCCTTTTTGCAGCACGTCCATCACATATGCTGTAAATCGTTTCCCATGGTCCTTCATAAGGAATGAGTTCTTCCATTGGCACCGTTGGCTCAATCGTATCCGCTTCCGGAAAGGTAAGAATATAATCCAAGACAAATTCTTTTAACCACGCTGTAAACTCCCTAAATTTTCTTTGGAGATTAATTTGAACTGGCTCATCACCTTCCGGCGAATATTCACGCCACAAGTCGTTATCTGCAACCAACCATTTGGCTCTGTGGTTATACGTGTCACCGCTATACTTCAAGTATCTCCTTGACTTTTGGTTCAGTTTAGCATGCACCTTGATAGAATTCATAAACCATTCCTTGTCTGCTTCCCAATCTTCTCCGACATACCGATAATAGGTCGGTCCAGATTCGTCTTCATAAACCCTAAGTATTTGCTTCGGAATGCAAACTTCTTCCAGCGCAGCCGTATCATTCCACCGAGCATTCAACTTTCCCTGTATACGGCAGAAATAGAGCCTGAAATTTTCACCCGTAATCGAACGTACCGATTGGTACTTTTCCTCTCCTGAACCATAGGTATCAAACTTAATGGTTATTCCCGGTACTTTCCAATTCCGCTTTTCGATTGCTTTCACAATCTTTTCGGCAACTTCGTCAAACGGAAACTGGCGTGAATGTGGATACAAAAATTGGGGTTTTGTTGTTAATACTGACATATTTTTTCCTCCTTAAATTATCTTGGGGGCTTTCGCCCTCCAAGATTTGTACGAACCTTTTCAGGCAAACTATAATTCTATCAACTACATTATACTATATTTACATAAAATTGTCAAGTTTTCTATTTATCCAAATTTTCCCCTATTTTTATTCCTCTTTAATAATATTTTTACTTCCCAAATAAGTCGCCGCAAAATACGCTCCATAAATGATTCCCATAACCACCACAGTTCCAATAATCGATGGCAACAAATCTTTCTTGCTTGCAATACCAGCCAATGTAGAAAGCGCAAACTGAATACCAAACACAGAATGAATCACTGCCAAAATCAGTGGCACGCCGAAGAAGATTCCGATTTGCCTAAATAAACTGGTGTTAATCATTTTTTCATCACAACCGATTTTTCTCAAAATCGTATATCTTTGCTTATTGTCGGAGCTTTCCGTCAGTTGTTTTAAAGCTAAAATCGCAGAACTTGCAATTAAAAAGATAATTCCTAAATAAATCGCAATAAATGTAATCATGGTTACCAAACCAACACTTGCCTCAATAATGGAAATTTTGCTCATGCCATCTAATTGCAAACCTTTTTCACTAAGGTTGTTCAAAAGATTTGCTTGCTCTTTATCCGCAAAAATCTTGTTAATTTCTTCTTTTTCTTCGTCTGTAACTGCATTATAATTAGCAGCTAAAAACCATTGTTCTTGCATACTATCGTTTAAATGGCAGCTATCTGGCACTAAAATAATTCCAGTATTGGTATGGCTTGTGGACATCACAAGAAATCCACTTTTGCATTCATTGTATTTGGCAGTATACGTTTTTCCAGCAATTTCTAATGGATAATTTCCATCTTTTAAAACTTCATCTCGTATCTTTTTCTGACTTTCAAAATCACAAAGCATGATATATTCATTGTCTTTCAATTCATATTCTTGAATTCCATATAATTTGGCAATTTTGTTATAATCCGAAATTTTTACAATATCTTCTTTGGTGCTATACATCAAATGAGGAAATTGGGCACGAAGTTCTTCGATTTTCTCTCCGAAAAATTTCTCCCATGTTAAACTTTCGTCTGCGTAAATCGGAATTTCTATGACATCTTTTAGTAAATTCATGTCAAATTCGTTATTTTTCAAGGTTTCTTGAATAGAAACTCTCGAATCTTGCCTCTGCAATTCTGTATAAACAATTTCTTTTCCAATACGATTCATTGATTTTTCTGGTAAATTAGCTGTTTTATATAAATTAATGTCAACAGGTGTCATTTCAATCAAATCTCGCTGCATCGTATTTCGTAAGGCTAAACTGGACGATAAAATCGTAATCGTCATAAAAAGCATCAAACAAATCACGCTCATGCTGACAACCATAGTATTAATTTTGTTATTGATTTGCCTTAAAATGAACATGTTCGTGTCTTTCAAATACGTCTGTTTCATGGTTTGCACAATTTGCAAAATAAAACCAGATAGCGACCAGAACACCAAAACCGTCCCCGCAATTCCCATTAAAATGACTGGGAATATCTTATCTGCTGTTGTCAAAGAAGTCACATCTCCTGTTACTTTCCAATAGGCATATCCTAGTAAAATGACCGCTCCTAAAAAAACGAAAATGGATAAAACTGGATTTTTCATTTTTACTTTTTCATTTTTCTTGCTTGCATTTAGCAAATTAATCAATTTATAACGTGAAATGGTAAGCGTATTAAAAAACATCACAGCCACGTACATAATCGCAAAATACACACAAGTCTTGATACAAGCCGTTTTTGAGAACACAAATTCAAATTTACTCATATCAGCTTCAAACAATTTTGAGACCAAAATTGACATGAACTGTGAACCAAAAACGCCAACAATCAAACCAACAACAAGAGAAATGATTCCAACAAAAATCGTTTCCATCAAAATAATGGCTGAAATTTGCCTTCTTCCCATTCCCAAGCTCATGTAAATACCAAATTCTTTTTTACGGCGGTTAATCAAAAAACTGTTAGCATACACAATCAGCAATCCTAAGACAACTGCTACAAACACCGAAACCATGCCAAGCATTTGAATCATTAGTTGAATCATTTGCCTTTGCGAAGTGGAAACTTGTAGCATCGCCTCTTGGCTGTCTAGCGAATTAAATAAATAAAAAATCGCAACACCCAAAACCAAAGTCAAAAAGTAAATCGTGTAATCTTTGATGCTTTTTTTCATATTTTCAAAAGATAACTTAAATAACATCGCTCAAATCACCTCCCAGAAGGGTTTGCACTTCCATGATTTTCTCGAAAAATTGTTTTCGCGTATCATTTCCTTTGATTAATTCATTGAAGATTTTTCCGTCTCGGATAAAGATAATGCGATTGGCATAACTGGCAGAAAAAGCGTCGTGGGTCACCATCAAAATCGTGGCTTGCATTTGCTGATTTAAGTATTCGAAATTTTCCAACAATTGCCTTGCTGATTTCGAATCTAGCGCTCCAGTTGGCTCATCTGCCAAAACCAATTTGGGATTGGTAATCATCGCTCTACATGAGGCAATCCTTTGTTTTTGCCCACCAGATACTTGATAGGGATATTTCGCCAAAATCTCACGAATTCCCAATTTTTTCGCAATTTCAATTACTCTTTTATCAATTTCATGTGGATTGACTCTCTGAATCGTAAGCGCTAAAGCAATGTTTTCGTACGCTGTAAGCGTATCTAGCAAATTGAAATCTTGGAAAATAAAGCCCAATTCTTCTCTTCGAAATTTGTTCAAGTGGTTGCCTTTTAACTTGGTAATATCCTCTCCATTAATGATAATGTGACCACAGGTTACTTTATCAATTGTAGAAATGCAATTTAACAAAGTTGTTTTTCCACTTCCGCGATGCTCCCATAATTCCAACAAATTCGCCTTTTGTAACCTCAAAACTAATATTATCAATTGCCTTTGTTAAATTGGATTTATTCCCATAAAATTTTTCAATATTTTTTACTTGCAAAATCTTTTCCATAAAAAAACTCCTTTCATTTATGGTTTTATTATAAACGAAATGCTAAGAATTTTCCATCGATTTGACTTACAAAAACCTTACATTTTTGTAAGGTTCTTATCATACAAAAACTGGAACAAAACAAATCTTGCTCCAGTTTTTGTATCATTCTTTCATCTCTTTATTGAAATACTTATTCCTACAATATTTCTTCGCCAATCCACCTTCGCTCGTTTCTCGATAATGCTTGCCCAAATCTTTGCCTGTTTCGTACATCGTTTCTACCACCAAATCAAACGAAATTTTCTTACGTTTTTCCAGCATAAGTGATAAACTAGCCGCATCAAAAGCACGCATTGCCGCAACAGCATTTCTTTCAATACAAGGAATTTGAACATATCCATAAATAGGATCACAAGTCAATCCCAGATGATGTTCCATTGCCACTTCTGCTGAATTTTCAATTCGTTCGATATCTAATTTCAACAAATACGCACATGCACCTGCTGCCATCGAACACGCTGTTCCAACTTCTGCTTGGCAGCCACATTCTGCACCACTAATCGAAGCATTTGTTTTTACCACATTTCCAATTATGCCCGCAACCGCCAAGGCTTTAACAATTTCTTCATCTGTCACATGATATTCTTCTTTCATATAATATAACACTGCTGGCAATATGCCACACGCTCCACACGTTGGCGCAGTAACAATGACACCCCCACTTGCATTTTCCTCACTCGTTGCATAGGCATAGCTACTTAGCAATCTTGTTTTTTTAATATCTGGTGTTTCAAATTTGAGCTGATTTTCATAAATTTTTTTTGCTTTTCGTGGGAGTTTCAATTTTCCGGGAATAATTCCTGTTGTCGTTAGACCATTTTTTATGGCATTTTGCATCGTTTTCCAAACTTCATTTAAAAAGGTAGTTATTTCATTTCCTTCTTGCTGGCATACATATTCATATAAATCAATCTCTTTCTCTTTGATGAATTCCTTGATTTCTTGAAAGTTTTTCTGCGGATAAATGTCCTTAAAAATTGTCTCCTTGCTCCCTTCGATTTTAAATGTTCCGCCACCAACGGAATAAATTCGCCAAGTATCTAGCAATTTTTCTTGGCTATAGGCGGATATATCAAAGGTATTAGGATGAATGTTGCATTCTGTTTTTAAGTCAAATTCGATTTCAACTTCGTAACCTTCCAGTGTTTTCTTGATAATATAGTCTGTTAAATGTCCTTTCCCTGTTAGGGCAAGAGAACCGTATAGGACAATTTTGAATTTGTCGGCATTGGGATATTGATTTTTGAACAACTCGGTTGCTCTTTTTGGTCCCATCGTATGAGAGCTCGAAGGTCCATTGCCTATTTTATATAATTCTTGTAAAGATTGCATCTTTTTTCTCCTATCTTTTCTTTTAAATCTATTATAACAAATTCCTTTCAGAATAGCAAATCTTTTCCAAAACTTGACATTATGTTACTAAGTATGGTATAATATTATCAACAAAAGACATATTTTACCAAGTTTCCATAATTGGAAATATGGCTTTCGGGGTGTGCAAATATATGAAAGGAGAATAAAATGCAACCTTTAATCGAATTATTTGATGCATATTTAGAAAAGCATGAGAAACTTGCTGATTTTATCGTAAGTTTCAATCTTGTGCAATTGCTGGCAAATCTGATGTCTATTTTCATTTTTTTACCCCTTAAACTGCTTTTTGAAAATATACAACATTGGGAACTTCATCCTGTAACTGACATTGCTTGTTTTGGTAGCAGTTTTGCAATTATTTCTTTCGTACTACTTACAATAATTCAATTCAAAACGACTATTTTTAAAAAACGAGACGGTAAATACTTTAAGATTTATCGGAATTTGATTCAAAAATCTCATTTCGGTAATAGTCCCATTGTTGCAATCATTCTTGGCGTTGGTACAGGTATATTTCATCTAATTTTTCTATATATATGTATTACATACTTGCCTAGTATCGATATACTAAAATCAATTCCTATTTACATTGTACTTTGGGAATTATTGTTTATTTCTTGTCAAGCCATAATTGATAAATGTTGCGATGAAGAAAAAATAAAAAACGAAGCAACTAATTAACTATGTTTTCCATTTGCACACCACACCCAAAAAGGCTTATTTAGGTTCAGTACACCTAACTTAAGCCTTTTTTTCTTTTTCTCTTGCCAAAAAATATTTCTCATATTATAATAGAAACAGAAAGGAGCTTCCCATGATTCCACGAGAAAACAACCCCGAATTTTTAAACGATTTTTTAGATTATTCATCCACCATTTTAAATAAATCCACCAACACCGTCAAAGAATACAACTACGACATCGCCCATTTTTTAAAATTCATTAAGTATCATTACAAAATGGCAACCGTCGATTCCGAAGAATTCATCAAAGAAATCGACATTTCCGACATGACTTTAGACACCATTTCTCAAATTACCTTGCAAGATATTCACGCTTTTTTAGGATATTTAAAAAATGGCTATAGCAGCAAACCAGCCACTTTAGCTCGTAAAACCGCAAGTATTCGCATGTTTTTCAAATATTTATGCAACAAAATGAAGCGCATTCCCAATAATCCTGCTCAAGATTTAGAAAGCCCTAAACTTGGCAAGCGTTTACCCAAATATTTAACCCTAGATGAAAGCAGAAAATTGCTAAACACCGTCAAAGATCCTGTTCTAAACACCCACGGAAATCACAATAATTCCATCCGCGATTCTGCCATGATTACTCTTTTTTTAAATTGTGGAATGCGTTTGTCCGAACTGACGAGCATTAATTTAAGTGATATTGATTTCGAAAATAATAAATTAACGGTTATTGGAAAAGGCAACAAAGAACGCACGGTTTACTTAAACAAAGCCTGTATCAATGCCATTAACGAATATTTGAAAATTCGCCCACATGATGGCGTGCAATTTTCTTCTCGTAATGCTCTTTTCCTAAGCGAACAGCGCAAACGAATTAGCAATCGAACCGTACAATATATTGTCAAACAAGAATTTCGTGCTGCAGGAATTGATCCTAATAAATATTCGGTTCACAAACTACGCCACACCGCAGCGACTTTGATGTACAAATACGGCCAAGTGGATATTCGTGCTTTGCAAGAAGTCCTAGGACATGAAAGCATTGCTACGACACAAATTTATACGCATGTGGATGACGAGCAAGTCAGAAATGCGATTGAGAGTAATCCGCTTGCCAATGAATAAAACAAGCAATCCGCCACTATTTTTAGTCATAGTAGCGGATTTGCTTGTTTTTTACCAGTCAATAGAAAAGTGAATTTTACTGTTTTTTAAAATGTCTTCCTGATGTTCTTCCACATATTTTCGAACTGGCAACCAGTGAGGTTTTACTTTTCTTGTACCAACGCAACGAAAAATCCTATACTCCCTTGTTTTATACCGTGAAATAAACTTAATCAGGAATAAGCAATCTACTGCGCCATCTTTTTCATAGATAACAGCGTATACAAAATCCGAATTTTTATGAAAGGCATAGTCTACTGCCTTTGGTCGGATTGGCAAACCGTAAGGAATGTTGTCAAAAGTATTTGGTTTAATTTCAAATAAATAATTTCCTTTGCTTGCTGTTCGATTTTCAACTAAACCGATTGAATAGTTGGGCAAAGCAACAATGGTATACTTGCCGTCTTTATAAGCCCGTGAATTGTAAGATTTTAAAATACTCTCATAATACGCCTGCTTTGCTGTTTCATACTTCTCCTGACTGTATTTGCCCTTAAACTTTTCTGGTGCTTCGATAAAATCTTTTTCCGCATGCTCACGAATCGAAACAAAAGCACTCCATACGTTCGAAAAATGGCTAAAAGCCATAGCCTCAAAAACTTTGGCTTCTCCGTAAGTGTCGATCAGACTTTCAAATTTCTTATCTTCTTCAACGGTCGCACACGAAGATAATTTGTACCACCAATGTAGCAGTAAATTTTTGGTAATTTCCATTGTATCTCCTTCCTTTTTGGCATTTGCCAAAGCTGCAAAAATTAAAAAGTTGTCTAGAACCCGCCTACCTCCATAGCGATATTCTTAAGAAAGATAAATAATTGTGTTACTTTTATAGTTTACCATAAATTTCTGTTTTTTTCAAGCCCAAATTTAAAATTTATTGAATTTCCTGCGTATATTCTAACACTTCTACAATTCGATTGGAGATAATTTGCATGGCTTCATTGTTTGGATAATAAACTTCTTTTGTGATTCCGTCCACATTTTCCGTTACAAGGGATTGATAATCTGGCACATTTAAGTCACGAATATTGATGTATTCAAGATGTAATCGCTCACAAATTCCTGGCAAACGGTTTTGCATGGTTTCGTTTTGCCCCCAAACGCCAAGCCAAAGCATCTCCGCATTTGGCGAATATTGCCTGATGTGTTCTACCAAATCTTTCATGTCGTTTTCCAAATTTTCGCCTGCATAATGGTCGCCTAATTGAAAAATGACTAAATCTAAATTGGTTAGCATGTCCTTTTTCAAGAAATCCGCAAGCCAACCTTTTCGGGTGCGATTTTCCTCGCCTTTTTCCCATGTGGTAGCATTTACGGCATTTATTTTGACTTTGTCAAACGTATTTTCCAAACGAGTTTTGGTGATGTGATAATAATCCAAATTTTCTTCAGTAGCATTTAAGCCCTTTCCGCCGTTTTGCGTGGTGATTTCGTTTCCAACGACAAGGGCGTTAAAATTTTCTATTTTGGCAAGTGTATATTGGAATGGCAAAATATAGTTACTTTCTGTCATAATCATTTTGCCTGAAACTTTGTTGTTTTCGCTTTGGACATAGGTTTTGCTATCATTTCCTTGTTTGGTGTACAGCGTATCTTGTCCGCTAATATCCATGAACAAATATTCGCCTTGTTTTAGAAGATGTCTTTGCTTTGACAAATCAATTGTATTTTCTCCTTCCGTGCATTCGATTTCAAAAGATGTCCTTTCTTGTGGAATCGATTTTGAATCGATTGTTCCAATAACAAAACGAATTTTGCCTTTTTGTGAAACCTTGATTGTTAAAGATTGAATAAAACTATTGGAATTGGCTGATTGCGCATAAGTTACTAAATGATATCCCCTTACATTTACTTCTTCTAAATCTTGTTGATTGCTTGGCTCATCAGGTGTTGTATTATTGGTTATTAGGCCTTCTTCGTAAACTTTTTCTTTTGGATAAAATATGATAAGCACAATTGCGCATATGATTGCTACAATGGCAATAATCGCATATCCCTTTTTATTTTCCATTTTCTTTCCTCCTTTTTATGAACAATACGCACATAGTACGCTTTTTAAAGCGATATCAATATCTACCAAACCAATTTTGGATTGCGCATCAATTTGGACAAACTCTTGTAGCATTTTTCGTAAAATTTCCTTTGAAAAATACGAAACTTGCTTTTTATATTTGCTTACTAAAAAAGTTTGATTTGGTTTTAAATTTAATGCCATAATAATATCACTATTCGACTCAATTGCAAGTGTACATAAATATAATTTTTTGAAATGATTGTATAAAGTTATCAAAATTTTCTGAATGGGTTCTTTTTGATAAATCAAATTTTCTAGTACTTCGATTGCTTGGCTAATTTTTTTATTTCCTAAATTGTCAGTTAAATCAAATATCACACTTTCGATTTGTTTGATAGCTAACTTATCAACTGCGTCTTTCGTGATTTTTCCGCCTTCGCCAGCATACTCGATTAGTTTTCGGATTTCGTTCATCAAAGGTTGCAGATTGGTTCCAGAAGTTTCTAGTAAATAATTTAGTGTGGCTTCATCGCTATTTACTTTGTACAAATTGCACACTTGTTTTAGTTTTTGAACCAATTGTGTAGGTTTTAATTCATCAATTTGGCAAACGATACCATTTTCCTTCATTGCTTCGTAGACGCTATTTTTATCGATTTCTTCTTCGACAAAAACGAGTACAACAGAATCTTCTATCAAATTTTTATTTTTGAGGATATATTCGCCAATTTCCTTTTGCAAAGGCGTTGGCTCTTTTTTTCGCCCGTCTTTTTTGAATAAACCAGAATTTTTGACCAAAATCAATTTTTTATCATAGCCAAATGCTGGCACTTCGATATTGAAAATCAAATCCTTTAAATTTGTTTCATCAACAATCACATAATTAATGCCTTGCACCAATTCGCCAAAAATCTTCTTGATTTTTTTGATGAGATTGTCAATCAAATACGCTTCATTTCCATGCAAAAGATACATTGGTTTTAATTCGTTGCTATTTAATTCTTTTTCTAAAGTTTCGTATTTTATTTCCATTTTTTACCTCTTGGTTATTATACCAAATATCTTATTTTCGTACAACAAAAAAGAAAGAAATTTTGAAATTTCTTCCCCTTTCATTCGTTATACTTCCAAATGATTTCCCAAAAATCCGGCAGCAGACTGAGCTACTTTGAATTCGGCTTCGCCCATTTTTTGATTTGGCTCTTTGGAAAGCAAAATCACACTTCCAATGACATCTCCATCTGAAATAATCGGATAAATTACTTGAGAATTATAAATTCTCTCTCTTCCCTCGTTTTCTGTAATGGGAATCGCAATTTCGTCATTTTCCTTGCTTTTGAAAACTTCCTTGTTTTCCAAAACTTCTTCTAATTGCTTGCTAAGACCTTTTTCCAAAAAATCCTTTTTTGAACCACCAGATACAGCAATTACCGTATCTTTATCCGTAATACATGTAATATGTCCTGTTGTTTTTGAAATGGTTTCTGCATATGAACCCGCAAATTCAGTCAGTTCGCCAATTGGAGAATATTTTTTCAAAATAATTTCTCCTTCTTTATCCGTAAATATTTCAAGAGGATCACCTTCCTTGATTCTGTGTACTTTACGAATTTCCTTTGGAATAACAACCCTACCTAAATCATCAATACGTCTTACAACACCTGTCGCTTTCACTTTATTTTCCTCCTTCAATAAGTTTTTTATTTTAGTTAAGTTAACTCTTCGAGCGTAAGCAAGTTAGAGATAACTTTCTTTATACTCGACCTTTATAAACTTATTATGACAAAATTGGAGAAAATTATACAAAATAAAAAAATTTTTACAAATTGATTCTTTCGATTTTGGTCACTCGATTCGTATTGTCATCAGCATCAAACAAGCAACCATTCATCATTGCTTCGCCTTCCGCCAATTTATAGCGTTCTGGAAGCGCTGTTTCAAATCGTTTAAACGATACATCAATATCCATTCCAATGACAGAATTTTTCGGACCAGTCATTCCGATGTCCGTTAAATACGCTGTGCCTTTTGGCAAGATTGCTTCATCAGCTGTTTGAACGTGTGTGTGTGTGCCAAAAAGAATGGTCGCTTCTCCGTCCAAATAATAGCCAAGTGCAATCTTTTCAGCTGTTGCTTCTGCATGAAAATCCACGATGATGATATCCGCTTCTGGTTTTATTTTTTGAATGATTTCTTTGGCAATCAAAAACGGATTTTCCGACAAAATTCCCATCGTCACTCTTCCAATTAAGTTGATGACTGCAATTTTTTTGCCTTTTTTCTCTATAATTGTATAACCATGTCCAGGATTATTAGCAGGATAATTCGCAGGTCTTACGATTGTTTTTTCATCAATAAACGAAAAAATATCCTTTTTGCCCCATGTGTGATTTCCCATAGTAACCACATCGACATTTAATTTCAAAATATCACGATACATTTTTTCCGTAATTCCCATTCCATCTGCCGCATTTTCACCATTTACTACAATAAAATCAATTTGATTTTGCAAAACTAATTTCGGCAAAACCGCTTGCAATTTTTTTAAACCATTTCTTCCGACAATATCTCCTACTGCTAAAATTTTCATAAAATTATCATTCCTTTCTTGTTCGTTTAAATTATAACATATCCTTTCAGAATTGACAAATCTTTTTAAACAAAAAAAGATATGCAAAACTACATATCTTCTTCATCACTTTCCGGTGTTTGCGTATATTCTGGAAAACGCAATTTAATCGCTTCATAAAAATAAGGCGCATACGAACAAGAAAAAATATTGCTGACATTATAATCACTGGAAATCTTGTTTTTTTCGACATCTTCTTGACTTTCGTATTTAAAATCATTCCAAAGGTTGAAAGCAAGTTCTGTTACCTTTTTGGATTTTCCTGTTTGCCAATTTTTATTTAAAGAATCAATATTAATTTCATCCCTTGCAATATCAAAAATTTCATTTACATGCCTTCTGGTTACTTGGCTAATGCCTAATGTATACATAAAAGAACGATCATACACGTTTGTTTTCCTGAAATCTTCGATTTGCTTCAAAGAATTTTCATAAAATTCTCTATGTTTTTTATCTATAAAATTCAACTTATAACCTCACTTTCTAAGCGTTTTGGTAAATTACTTTTTATTTTTAGTATGTTGTAAAGTCGGGAATTTTATGCATCCTTATTTTGGGATTTTTTCATAAATTCTAAACAGTTTGAATTTTATTTTAAACTGCATCCCTTTTAAATTTCTCATACATTTCTTTACCTCTGCATCTTTTTGTCAATGTATTTTTAATTTTAATTTATTCCTCCAAAATCGATTTCACAATTCCACGATCAATTGTATTTTCAAAAATATTTTTCAAAATAATCAGCACAATTGGTCCAATGAGCATTCCCATAATGCCCATTAATTTAAAGCCTGTGTACATTGCAATTAAGGTAAATAGCGGATGCACACCAATTTTGCTACTAACAATTTTCGGTTCTAAAAATTGCCTCACCGCAGAAGTAAAAACATACAATCCCAAAATAGAAAATCCCACTGGATATTCCTGATTCAAAAACAAAATCAAACTCCACGGAATCATCACCGTTCCAGAGCCTAAAATAGGAAGTGCATCCACAAACCCAATAAAGAGCGCCATAAGAAGCGGATACCCGACATTCATGCCCATCAAATAAAAAATATTAAGTCCCATTAATACTATGACAAACGAAATACCAATTAATTTTATTTCAGCTTTCAAATAACCACTTAAAGATTGGGTTATTTTCTCTACTTTGCTTGCAATTTTTCCCAAAATCTTCTTAGGAATATGATGTTCCATTCTGTCCCAAATATAAATTTTGTCCGAAGTAATAAAATACGTTGCCAAAATCGTAATAACTGCATAAATGACAAAAGTCGGAACCGATTTTAGACTTTCTAGTAAATTGGTCAACGTATTTTTTAAAAAATTAATCACTTGGTTAAGCAAATCCGAAGAAGTGGATTGAATCATCTGTTTCATATCATCTGAAATCGGCAATTTATCCATGTCAACCTTTTGCAAAAGCCAGTTTACGAAAGACATTGCCTTTTCCAAATATGTATTTAGCGCCCCCAATAAATTCGTACTTTCTGAAATAAGCGCAAAAATCCCCCATACAACTAGTCCAATTAAACCTACAAAAACTGTAACAAGCACAAAAACACTACTTGTCTTTCTACTAAAATTTGTTTTTTTATGAAGCCATCTTATCAATGGTTCCACCATAAGAGAAATAATATAGGCAATTAAAAAAGGAACATAAAACATAAAAAGTTTAGCAGAAAGCACAAATATCAAAAAAATAATAATTAACCAAAAAACCTTTTTCAAAACCGTTTTATATTCCAATTTTAACACTCTCCTTTTCCCATTACTAATGATGTTTACACTCACAAATACATTCCATGGTGTCTCCCACTTCTTGTGGTTGCACCTTTTGACTTTGAGCCAAATCACCAATTGTAAGCATACCAACAATTTGGTTATTCTCGATAACTGGTAATCTTCTAATTTGGTTGGTAGACATTGTTTGGGTTGCGTCATCAATTTCTGTATCTGGTGTTGTTTTAATAACCTTTGTAGTCATAATATCAGATGCTTTTGTTTGGCTACAATCTTTATTAGTTGCCACACATCTTGTGATAATATCTCGATCGGTTACAAATCCAATCACATGACTTTCCTGATTACAAATCGGTACACAGCCTACATCATTTTCTTGCATTAATTTTGCAATTTGTTCTAAAGTCGTATCCGATGTTGCTCGCACAACTTTTTTGCACATACAATCTTTTACTCTCATTTTTCATTCTCCTTTTTTTAGATTTGCTTAACCTTAAGTATGTGCAATTTTTTGAAAAATATACTATCGATACATGCCTTGCGTCATATTCGTATTTGGCATTTGATTTTGCATCATCATTGGATTTTGCATGGTTTGTCTTTGGTTTGACATTTCATTCAAAATCATGATTTTAATTAAATCTCTTAATAATGCATTTTGCGCATTTGTGTTAGAAGTTGCAGTAGAAGCGCTGTTTTGGCGGGACGTGGAAGAATTCCTTTCGCAATTGCTTGCATTAGAATTTTCATTTGATGAATTTGGCATATTCGATGTCGACTGATTTCCCAAATTAATATCTCCCTCCACAATGTTATAAACCGTATCTACCATGTGATTTAAAGCCTCTTCTGTCAAATATCCGCCTTGATTGCTTGCCAAAACTTGAGAAACAACTGGCGAAATAATGCGATAAATAGCTGGATACATGGCATTTAAGTTTTGCATTGGCATTTGTCCCATTGGGATTTGTGGATTCATATTTGGATTTTGAAATTGATTGGCATATGGATTGTACGCTGGATTTTGATTGTAATAATTCAAATCTTGCATATAATTCCCATTTTGATAATACATGATTTTTACCTCCTTTGTTTTTTCCCTATCAATCTATGCAAAAAGTATAAAAAAAGAACGTTTTTCACGTTCTTTTCAAAAAATTATCTTGTCCTTTCGTCTTTATCGTAATCATGTGATTTGTCTTTGTCTGGTTCTTGTTCTACTTCATGCTCTTCCGAGCCACCAATTTTTTCCATTACCAATCGAGCAGACCTTTCGCCTTTTGTCATAACATCGTTCAAATCTTCTAAACCTTTTCTACCTTCCATTACTTTACTAGCTTCTTTTTTATATTCATCATCAGGAAAATCTGTTATTTCTATTGTCACTTCTTCCAATGGTTCCTTTTGTTCATATTCTTCCGCAATTTCATTTGTTTCTGGTTGCTCTTCTAATTCTTCCTCATTTTCAGAATCTTCTGGTTCTTCATACTCTTCTTCAGTTTCATTTTCTTCAAAAGATTGGTCATATTCCTCAGTAGTTTCATCAATTTCTGGTTCTTCGTCTATTTCTTCCTTTTCTGAAAAATCTCGTCCTGAAATCATTTCAATAGCCGTATTTAATAATTCATTTAACTCATCTTTGTAGTCTTCTCTTTCTTGTATCTGTGCAGAATGCTTCAGCACTCCTCCATCATCATAAAGTTTATCCAAAATCTCTTTATTTTGCTTTTTTTCTTCTTCGAGATTTGCTTTTATCAATTCAGCATCTTCTTGTTTTAAATCTTTTGCTTCCAACATTTGACGATATATTTCTAACATCTCTCTATTCATTCATCCTCACTCCTTCATCTTAAGTTTGTTCTTCTAATATTTCACTTATTTCTTCTTTGACTTCTATTTCTTCATCATTCAACTTACTTAAAATTTGTTTCAATTTTTCTTTTGGAAGAGAACCTAATTTTATCATTTTTCCATCTAATATAATACTTTCCATTTTTTCTCCTTTTAAATCATTTGTTCAAACACTTGATTCGTTTCTGCTTTGGCTTGTTTGATTTTAGCCACGAAAAGAACTATCTCACGTTCCATACTTTCTTCTACATCTGGTAATTTTGTCTCTAACATTTCTAACTCAACTTTCATAGGCTCTATCACATAAGCCTTGAATTTAGACTCACCAGTAAAGAAATTTTTGATTTTATTCATGATTTTTCCAAACAACCCAATTTCCGTCAAAAATACTTGACTCGATTTATCTTGAAATAAAGAATTCACCTTTTTCTCCATTTGAATTGCGCATTTTTCTAATTCATTTTCGCATTCTTCAATAATCACATCATAATTCCTTTTCTTTTGAAGACAGGCTTCTATTTTTCGAGTATATTCTTCGATCATCTTAAGGTTTGCTTTATCCAATATTTCTTGTTTAATATCACAACTTTTTTTCCAATTCGTAATCGCAATTTTTTGGTTACATTCTGCCTCTTGCAATTCTAAATAGATATTCATAAATAAAGTTTGATATTGTTCTAAAATTTGTGATAATTGTTCTTCGTATTTACCTTTCATTTCCTGATATGTTTCTTCATAATCTTCTAAAGCTTGATCATAAAATTTCGCTTGTTCTTCAAAATTAGCATCCAATGATTGAATTTTTTTGGTTTGTATTTCATCCATCGTTTTTTGAAAAATTGCTGCTAAAACTTTTGACTTTTTAATCTCTACTTCATTTAATTCCATCAACTTGTCCATAAGCAAAGTATTCGATTTTCTCTCTTCCATTTCTTTTCTCCTATTCTAAATTTCATTTGTACATTCTTATATTATTATATACAAAATAAAAAAAAAAGCAATAGTTTTTTTCTATTACTTTTAATTTTTTTTCGTATTTTGGATTATACACCATATTTCTTCTTAAACTTGTCTGCTCTTCCACCAGTTGTATTTTGTTTCAAGTTTCCAGTCCAAAAAGGATGACATTTAGAACAAATATCAACTTTCATTTCTCCTTTTGTGGAGTTTGTTTCAATCACATTTCCGCAAGCGCATATAATTTTTGATGTTGTATAATTTGGTTGGATTGCTGTTTTCATTTATCTTCACCTCTCTTTTTTTCTCTCTATCTCATTTTTTAATCATACCATAACTTTTTTGAGAATGCAAGTGTTTTTTGTTTATCTGTTGAATATTTTTATTTTATATCACATTTTGGTTAAAATGTCAAGAGGATAGAAGTGGACTTTGCCGTTTATAAATTGTTTTAAGGGAATTTTACTTTTCTTTAAAGACTCTTTTTCGTTAAAAAATAAAATTCCCATATATACTACTCTATTTTATTGAATAAAAATTTAATACACTCTTCCATTCTCATGACCGATAGCCATTCCTATTATTGATTGTTTCATTTTTATTTGTCTTTATTGTTTCACAAACTGTCCTGTAGCAACACTTCCCTTAGTTATACAACCTGCTCCACCAGTTCCTCCATATGCCGATTCTCCTCTTCTTGTTCCAGCTCCTCCTGCTCCGCCAGAAACACTAAAAGAAGCACTTGTAGAAGTATTCGTATTATAAAATATATTAATGCTTCCACCACCAGAACCTCCGCCACCAGAACGATATCCTCTACCACCAGCAGAACCATTTGATGTAATCGATCCTTTATTACAAAATTCATCAGCAAAAAGTACTAGTAGACCACCTGTACCTGTTCCACCACGATCATAAGGTCCTCCACCGGTAACCAATCGCTCCAGAACCTCCAGCATTTCCAGCTCCACCGCCACATCCATCAGAAAACATACTTTGATATCTTCTTGCAGCAGCATTACCTCCAGCCCCTCCATTGGCACTTCCTGCACCTGCTGTAGAATACCAAGCAGCACCTCCACCAGTACCTCCTGAATAAGATGTACCTGTACCACCTGCACCTGAATAAGCTGATTGAACAGCAGCACCTGATGCACCTCCACCAGTGCGTCGATTCGTTCCAGCACCACCAGCTCTTCCTCCTGCTGGTGAATTGTAAGAACCACTATAGACTCTTGCTCCTCCTCCCGCTCCTGTTGCAGGAACATATTCGTACGTTCCATTAGCATTTTTGAATAAGTATACATCTTCACCTGGCGCTTTTGCTCCTCTTCCTGTCATAGTTATACTTCCATTATTGGTTAAGGTTCCTGTACAATATACAATCATTCCTTTTGGTCCACCATAACTTGAAGTAATAGAAGTCATGGTTACTCCACTTTCTATGGTTACATTTCCGTCTACTTTTACGACAACCGTTCTGCTTGCATTCGTGGAAGCAGTTCCACAATCAGAACTATCTCCAAAAGAATATACTTTATTACTTAAGGCTGCCCCTTCTACTTGTGTAACACCATCTAATATTAAATCTCCTTTGTGTGTTATTGCATCAATTGGATAGGTTTTTGTTTCTTTTTGTCCCGCATTATCTTTTTTCACTATTTTAATTTCTTGTGGACCATTTTCTTGTATTTTGGCAATTTCTGATAACATATCGTTATTGGTCAATATATTGCTGATTTCTATTTTTACTATGGTACTCTGACCATTTGAAGCCACTATTTTAAATGAATATTCTCCATTTTCTTTTACGATAAATATTTGATTTCCTTCTTTATTATTTTCATCTGGTTTTACAGTAGCACCTTCACTTGGCTCTATGGCTGTTATTTTTCCACCAGCCATCTTAGCCGTTACTCTTATTTCTACTTGTTCCAAATCTTTTTCTGTTGTTACTAATTCTGCCTTTGCAAGAATTTCTCCAACAGCATCCCATTTTATAGAACCATCTTCTTGAACAACACCTGTTACAACTAAGTTCCTTGGATTTTCACTTTTCTCATAAACTTCCACAAATCCATCGTCTGATGTTTCAACTCGGTAATCTTGTGTATATGTTTCACCTTTTAATTTGTCTAAAATATACTCCTTTTTCGTTCCATTATTCGATGATTCTACATATTTTTCTTCGAAAAATTCTGCTTGATAGTCTGATAACGCAAGTTCCACTTGTTCCTTTGCCATAGCAACATTATTTTCATCTACTGCATGGTTTGTCTTTCCTAGTATCCCTTCGCTTCCACCAATTAAAGATAAGGTAATTCCTGCTAAAATCAATAGTACAATAATTGTTACAACTAGTGCTATCAGCGTGATTCCTTGATTTTTTTTCATTTGCTTTTCTCCTTTTCTATTTGTCACGATATATGAATTATGTCCACTGTTAATACCATTATATCAATCGCATTCTTTTGTGTCAATGTGTTTTGTTCAAATGTAATCAAATTGTAATATCCATTTTGCGCCTTTATCTTTTTGAAATAAAAATTCAAAAAGATGCATTTTCAAAATGCATCTTTTTTCAACTATTCTATCATTGATTAAAAAATGGAATTCACATTTCGCAAGAAAATAATTTCCTCAACAATATCCATAACCGAATAAATCAAAATTGCAATTCCTATCGCCACTCCAATGGAACTTCCATTAAATATAACATAAATTCCACAAATTAAAATCAAAACGGCAACCAAGAGCGCCCATTTCCATTCGCTTACACCAATCGATTTTAGTTTAGAAACTAGCCCCAAGCGCATCAATCCACTATACAAAATCCACACACCAATGATAATTCTAAAAATCGTAGCAATCGTATCTCGATACGCAATGGTAACAATTCCTATAATGATTGCTAAAATTCCAAAAATCATCTCATAATTGTAAAAATCATACGTTCCTTTTGCTACAAAATAACTAATTAATTTTACCACTCCAAATAAAATAAATACCACTCCCAAAAGATAAGCAACAATTTGCATAATCGCATTTGGGTTACCGATAATCGCAACTCCAATGATTGCTGTAACAACAGACGTAACAATGGACGTCCAACCTGTTTTTTTCAAGAATTCTTCCATTTTTAACTACCTCCCTTTACTAAAAATTGGAAATCTTTTTCCTGCAAAATTTTTTCCCCTAGTTTATGTAATTCATAATTGGAAACTTCTTCAATAAATTGAACCACTTTATCGTAATGATATTCTACCGTTTTTCCTTCTTGACAAACCAAATATCGTTTCACTTCGCCCAGTGTTTCGGTTATGTTATATCGACTCATCAATTGCGGGTTTAAAATATCGAAATCCTTTCTTAAAATTGCTCTGTCAAAATTTCTGTGGTCTGCAAAATATTTATTATAGAAAACGCAATCTGCCACCAAATGCAGAAAATAGCCTTCATTGAAACTAGAATCCAATTTTTTGTCCAACAAAAACTCATACAAATTCGTATCAGACGAATAATACGGCGAATAATGCGTTTCTCCCTTAATTTCTACATTGTCTGGATAAAACGTTCCTTCAATGAATTCTTTCTCATTTTCTACTTTGTATTTTCTGGCATATTCTTTGGCAAGACATAAATGAATCATATAACTAGGCATTTTTTCTCCTTTTCGTTTGATTATATCTTAAATTTTTACGAAAATCAACAATTTTTTCTGAATAATTTCTTAATTTAAAAATTCCAAATATCATTAATATTTGAGAACAAGAAAGCCCCTTCTTTTATTAAATCATTCGTCCCAACCGAATTTTTTGAAAAAATATTTCCGTGGAACCGCAAATACATCTTTTCCCTGCTCTAAAGCCCAATTGGCAGTAATCAAACTTCCGCTTTTTCGTTTAGCTTCCACCACAATCACTTTATCCGAAAGCCCACTAATAATTCGATTTCTTGCTGGAAAATGCTTTCCTTCTGGCTTGGTATGAATTCCATATTCCGAAACAACGGCTCCCCCTTTTTCCAAAATTCGCTCAAATACTTTATAATTCTGATATGGATAAATTTCCTCATCCGCCAAACTCCCACCTAGCACCGCCACGGTTTTGCCAATTTCCGAATCCAAAGCCCCCAAGTGAGCATACTTGTCAATTCCTATAGCGAGCCCGCTAACAATATTAATATTTCGATTTGCCAATTCTCTACCCAAAATCCTTGCTGTATTTTTACCCATTTCGCTCGCCATTCTACAACCAACCACTCCGTACAGCATCATCATCCAAAATATTCTCATTCCCACGAACATACAAAAATGCTGGCTTATCCTCGATTCGGTGTAATTTTCTGGGATATTTTTCATCTTTTATTCCAATCAATTTGATGTTTTTTTGATGCATATATTCTAAATTTCTTTTTTCTTCCTCTAAACTCTTGCTTTTTAAGATTTTGTTTATTTCTTCCTCTGAAAGCTCATTTTGGACAAATTCTTCAAAATCCAATTCCCAAATTTCTTTTGTATCATATTTTTTTAACAAATCTAGTTTAGTTTTATTTTTTAGGTCCAAACTAGAAAACCATACATTATATAATTCTTTCATATTTTCCTCCTATTTGAAATAAAATAAAAAAGGATATATTTAAAAATATACCCCCATTTTTTATTTGTTATTTTGAATTTTTGTGGCTTTGACCACATTTTGAAGAAGCATGGCAATTGTCATTGGTCCGACGCCTCCCGGAACTGGCGTAATGTAGCTTGCCTTTTGGCTGACCGACTCGTATTCAACGTCTCCCACAATCGTTCCATCTTCTAATCGATTAATTCCCACATCTATAACAACTGCCCCCTGTTTAATCATTTTATTTGTTACAAAATGTGGTTTTCCAATCGCAGATATGACAATATCTGCATTTTTTACGATATTCTCAATTTCTTTCGTTTTCGAATGGCAAACGGTAATCGTCGCATTTTTCGCCAGCAAACATTGCACCATTGGCTTTCCTACGATATTACTTCTACCTAAAATAACAGCATTTTTTCCTTCAATTTCAATCTTATATTCTTCCAGCAATTTCATAACCCCATACGGTGTACACGAAATAAAGCAATCTTCTCCAATCACAAGATTTCCGACATTCATCGGATGAAATCCGTCGACATCTTTCTCAGGCAAAATCGTGCGAAATGCTTTATTAATATCAATATGTTTCGGAACAGGACTTTGAAGTAAGATTCCATTGATATTTTTATTCTGATTTAATTTTTCAATCAAATCCAGCAATTCTTGTTCTGTTGCGGATTTATCCAAGAAAAATTCCTCAAAATCAATTCCTACTTTTTTACACGCAAACGATTTATTTTTAACATACACTTCAGAACTACTATTATCACCAACCATAATCACGGCTAGTTTGGGCACAATTCCCTTTTCCTTTAATTTTTCTACTTCCCATTTTAAATCTTTTCGAATATTTTTTGCTAATTCTTTTCCATCTAATATTTCCGCCATTTTTGCTCCTTTTATTAAACCTTATATTTTATATAAATAACAAGTCCTATTGCTAAAATAATGACTCCAATAAACAAATCATCCGCAATATTATGTCCCACCTCTGGCAAAACACCAATTTCGTTGATTAATTCTGCATAATCGCCATCAATTTCTTCTTGATTTTCTGTTGGTTCTGGCAAATTTTCTGGCGTTGATTCTTCTTCCGTTGGTTCTTCTTCTGGTTCTTCTTCTGGTTCTTCCACCACTGGTGGCGTACTTCTTAAAATTCCAGCCTTAATGTAGGCTTCTTCTCCGCCATATTTGATTTTATACCAACCGTTGCTATACTCGGCAATTACCGTCACTTCTGTTCCAACATCCAAACCGCCAACGCGGTCGCTTTCTACCGAATAACTGGCTCGAATATTGCATCGTTCTTGCACATACATTGTTTCATTTTTCTTCGTTTCCGTTGGAATTTCTTCTTTGGGTTCTTCTTTTACTGGCTCTTGCAAAACAGTATTTTCCGCTGTTTCATTCGAAACCACATTTTCTTCTGTTGCCAATCCGTGCCCAGAAAGAAGCATGAAACTCATTAAAATAATTCCTATTTTTAAAACAATTTTCTTCATTACTTTCCGCCTTTCCTTTACTTTTGGATTTCTGCTTTGACAACAAATCGCTTGGTTGAAGCATTTTCACAAGTAATCAGCGTGATTTGTTTTTTTCCTGCTTCTTTTCGCAAAAGTTCCAAATCCGTTGGCTCAATAGAAGCTGTTTGTGTTACTTTGTAGGTTGTCGATTGCTTGTCCGTATCCACAATCTCAATTTCATCGCCTACTTCTAATTCATTCAATCGTTTAAAAACCCTGTCATAATTATGCCCTGCGATGCAAAAATTTCCTTCTTGATTTAAATCATCTCCGTATAATTTAATCACACCTTGCTCTAGAGCGTCTTCTTCCACGGTTTCAAGAATTGGCTGTTCTACTTCAATTTTATCAATCACAATTTTCCCTAAAACAGGATACTTTTCTGTTTCATTTTCTTCCACATCTGCCGAAGATGTTTCTTCTGTTTTTGTATTTGTCATTTTGTTTACCAATTTGACCGTACCAAAAATAACACCTGCAATAATCGCCAAAATCACAACAATAATTGCAATATTTTTGATTTTTTCGAAATCAAAATCGAACTCAAATTCTTCATCTGAAGCATGTTTTCCACCACTCATACCATCACTTCCTTATCTTACAAATGTTAAAACCAAAATGATAATTCCAAATATCACGCGATAAATCGCAAATCCTTTGAAACTGCCTTTTTTCAAATAATCTAATAAAAATTTAATTACTACAATTCCCACCACAAAACTTGCCAAAACGCCTATTACAAAGGCTAAACTAAACTCAAAAGCATCCAAACTGAAAATCACAGCCGCTAAAATAATCGGAGTTGACAGCAAAAACGAATATTTGGCAGCACTTTCGCGGTCAACACCAAGTGCTCTTGCAACCGTCATGGTAATTCCAGAACGTGAAACGCCCGGAAACGCTGCCGCAATGGCTTGGGAAATACCGATTAGAAGTGCTTGGGTCAGTGTCATGTTTTCATAATTAGTATTAGATTTGGCAGTTTTATCAACAATGTATAAAACAATTCCCATCACAATTAACGCAATCGCAATCGGAATCATGCTTCCGCCAAATACTGTGTCAGATAATTTGTCAAGAATTAAACTTAGAATTCCTGCTGGAATGGTGGCTAATACTAAGTACCAAAACATTTTTCCTTCCAGACTTTTTTCTTTTTTGACAACTTGGTTAAAACCACCTTTGATCAGTGATATCCAATCTTTGATAAAAAATAGCGAAATCGCAAGCAGTGTTCCAAAATGAAGCGCAATATCGAAGGATTCTGGGATTTGACTCCATTTAAAAATCCAAGGAAATACTGCCAAATGGGCTGAACTTGAGACTGGTAATAATTCGGTTAAACCTTGGACAATTCCTAAAATTAAGGCTTGTAGAATGGTCATATTTTTTTCTTCCTTTCTTTTGTTGATTATTTTACATAATTTTCATGGGTTGGTCACATAGTGGACATGATTTTGTGTATTGGGCACAATAGCTTGTGCCCCTATGGTTGTTATGGTTTTAGAATATTATAGATTGTATCTCTAATATATTGCGCTGCGCTGACTGGCGCTACCTTGCCTGGTAGGGCTAATGCCCAGATGGTTTTTAAATTATTTTGTTTGGCATATTCGAAATCAACGCCTCCAGGATTGGATGCTAAATCTAGGATTAAAACGTCCTTTTTTACTTGGTTTAAGCGGTTTTCATCCAAAACTAAAACTGGAATGTTGTTGATGATGATGTCGAATTTTGGCAAGTGCTCATCTAAACTTTTTAAGTGAATTGGCTTGTAACCATAGGCTTTGATATAGGCTAAATCTGGCTCTTTTCTGGCTTCGCAGTAAACGTTGGCGCCGATTCCTTGGAGCATTTTGGCTAGAATTTTGCCAATTCTGCCAAATCCCATGACTAAAATGTTGGAACCTGACAGCGTTTTAGGATATTCCTCCATGGCTATTTGAATCGCACCTTCTGCGGTTGCAATCGCATTTAAAACTGCGTATTCTTCCATTTCTAGAATGTCATAACATTCAATTGTTGAATCGTTTCGGAAGGATTCGTCTAACTTTCCTGAAATAAGTTTTTTACCTTGCAAATGGTTACGTAATTCTGGAATGGTTAGTTTGACATCGCTGTATGGCGTATTCACGATTTTTCCATCTTTGGATAATGGAATGGAAGTTACGATATATTCTGATTTCAGAATGGTTTCCTCTAATGTTTCACCTTTGGCAAAATTGCTTAGTTCTTCTGCCTTTTCTAGTGCATACGTAATAACCTCAAAGCCATCTTCTGCCAACATTTTGGCTAGATTGACAATTCTTAAATCTCCACCAATGATTGAAATTTTCTTTTCCACAAATATCATTCCCTTCTTGATTTGATATTTTATTCTATTTGTGAAATTTTATCTTTATGCTAGTTTGAGCCTAATTCTTTTTGATTTTCTTCTTTTTCTTGCTCTTTTTCCTTTTCTAGTTTCTTTTCAAATATTTTATCAACTGCTTTTTCTGCTTTTTGACTAATCGTGTTATCACTCATGTCTCTTACTAAAATGGTAGTCGATTCGAGATATTCTCTGGCTTTGTCTTCTAGTTTTAGTAAATATTGATTTTCTTCGTTTTCTTCTGGTTCTTCTTCCACCTCGTTTTCCATTTTGACAGAAACCGTAATGTGCTGTTTTATCTCGGCAAAAACTTTTTCTTGATTGGCTGTTTGCAATAGTTCTGGCTCTAATTCAATGGCTTTGTTGAGAAAATTGATGGCGATATCTTTTTCGCCTTTTAGCACATAAATTTTCGCTAATTGGAAATAGGATTTGGCTTCTAAATCGCCATACAAACTATGTTTGAAGTATTTTTCTGCGACATCTAAATCGCCCCCGAATGAAAGCAATTTGTCCCAAACTGTAGTTGGCTCCATAAGCTTTGTGGTTGATATCTGCTGCCTTTTCATACATTTCTTTTGCCATTTGAAATTCGCTCAGCATGGTGTAGACGATGCCTAAATTGTAGTATAAATTAAAGTCAGTTGGTCGAAATTTTAGGGCTTCTTGATAAACTCTTTCTGCTTCTTTGAATCTAGCTTGTTCACATAATAATTCGCCTAGTAAAATGGAGCATTCGTATAGGTCTGGTTTGGTTTTCATGAGATTTTCAAGCATTTGGATCGCTTCGTTTTTTTGCCCTAAATCGTTTAGTAAATCAGCAATTTTGAAGTAGGATTTATAGTCATTTCCTTTGATATCAACTAATTTTACATATTCATCAATGGCTTTTCGCATGCCACCTTCTTTTTCATAGATTTTGGCTAGCAATTTGTGTCCCATATAACTTTCGGGATATTTGGTTACTAGTTTGATTAGGATACTTTTGGCTGCTTTATAGTCACCAATAAAAATCAATATTTTAGCCAAAAAAGAGCTGATGATTTCGGAAAAATTCAAGCCTTTTAGTTCCATTAAAATGATGAAAACAGGAAGTAACATGGAAAATAAATAACGAATACTTTTGAAAAAAGTATTGGCATCAATTCCGATTCGTATTTCGATGAAACTTATGGCAATTCCAATCGCTTCTAAGACTAAAATTCCGATGTAGTTAGTATCGTTTTTGCGGATAATTTTAAAAAATATAATAATGAATATCGAAAAGGCTATTAAATTAAATAATATCTTTTCTAGCACGTTTTTGTCCCCCTTTTTTCCCTTAAGCAATTTATTAGTGAGATTATATCATAGAGTTTTGAATTAGACAATGGTTTTTTTGATTTTTTTGGGATAAATATTTACAAATATCAAATTTTTCTACAAACAGAAAAAAATAAGCAAAGAAGTTATTCAAAAACTTCTCTGCTTATTTTTTTGTAATGCTTAATTCTTATTTAACCATTTGTTTTCAAAATAATAGAAAACAAAAACGACTCCAACAATTACAAAAATGTAAATAATCCAGAAAATCACAAGTTCTATTCCTGTTTCTAGACTTTCTATGGTTTGCAAAATTGTTTTGTTTACATAAAAATTAGTATCGTTAATGGTATTTTCTTTTAAGGATGTAAAAATTGTTCCCTGAAATTCAGTATCTGTGCCATAATAGACATTTCTTTTATGGTAGCCAGTATTAACAATTTTTATTTGATGACTGGATGGAAATGGAATCTTTTCATAAGCAAATTCAATATCCAAGAATGAAATTCGGGTTGCCTTTTTACTTTCTGTCCTCATGGTATCCCAAGTCCAGTGATCTTCTTCCACGATTTTTTTGTGTTTTTTCCCCTTAGAATCTGTATATTCTTTTTCGACTTTTTTGGGGTGATTTCGATACTCCTGCTGCTCTTTTTTGATATAGGAATACTCGCCAGAAACTTCCAGATACGAAACTGGGTCAAGCGCTTTGAGCTCTCCATAAACAAATGCAGAACCAATATCCGTTTCCATTCCATACTCAAACAGTTCTTTGTCATCCATTCGAACCGCTGTGTCATATACTTGGTAATCTTCTAATAAACCTTGCCGTATTTTTTCGCTAATAGGAAATCCTATTGTAAGCATCAAAGCGACAATTGCAATACTAGCTATGACCTCTCTTTTCGTTATTTCCATAGTTCTACCTCGTCATTTTTCAATCAAAAAGATTGGTTGGTGCATCTTCTGAAACATCATACGAAAGTTTCTCAAATTCCACTCTTTCATAACCTGTCAAGGAAAGAAAGAATTTGCGAAGAGAAGGGCGTGTGTATGAGTTATAGCGACTTACTGCTGTGTTATAAGCAATTCGTACATCACGAATATTATTTTCTGTGATGCTTGATTCCTTCATAAACTTTTCATAATTAGGTTGGCTGCTAAGTTGCGGATAATCTTCTAATACAACTTTAACAATGTTTTTTGCTTCATTCATATCACTATCTGTAATTACGCTACCTTGTGCCTCACGAGCATTGATTACGTCCATAAGTGTATTATACTCATGCTTGTCATAGGATTTAATAGCATCTGCAAGTGTTCGAAGTAAATCTGCTCTCCGTTTTTCTGCAACTTGAATGTTCGACTTTGCATCTGTTACTTTTTCTTCATAAGCAATTGCAGTTGCTTGTACAGAATTTACAGCAGCAATTGCTGCAAGAATACTTGCTATAACTGCTACAATAATAATTACTACGGTTTTGTTAAATTTCATGATGATTTCCTCCTGTTAAAGACAATTAATAAGTTTCAACAATATTCAGTTTTTTAAGTTACCATTAACAAAATTTTACGAAACATTCACCTCCTAAAATTATTTAGTAAATTTTGTGCACTACTTATGCAACATTACAAAAATGTACTTTCATTTTTATTATACTAAATTTTACATAATTTGTCAAATGCTTTTACATTAAAACTTGACTTTTCGGGCCTATCATGTTACAATCATTACGTAAACGATAATAGAATCTTATTTCATACTGCAAAAGGAGGATTTAGCATGACAGTTGAAAAATTAAACCAAATGGGATTTTTCAAACCTTCCCCAACCGAGCAACACGCCATTGATTTTTTGAAGGAACTTTCCTTTAACACAATCAAATCAATTGGAATCAGTACAGCTGGCTACTTTGAAGGTTTTTGGGCAGAACGTGGAAAACAAGTAATTGCAACAACATTGGACAAAAAAGGTATGGAATATACAAAAAATCTTCTAAGCGAAACACCAAATTTAACGTTTCGGTTAGAAGATGTCACACAAAGCATGCCTGAGAATGATTGCACCTATGATGTGCTATATTCTCGCTTATGTTTGCATTATATTTCAGATAGCGAACTGAAAAAAGCATTGGCAGAGTGCTACCGCGTATTAAAACCAGACGGACATTTTATAGTAGTCGTAAAATCGCTCAATGATTGGACTGCCCAAACGGCAGGAGCCTATTATGAACCTGAAACAGGATATACTTATACACCAAGTATCACTAGATATTCTAAACTTTCGAGAAGGTTGCATAGTATCCAATCCATAACAGAAGCATTGCAAACGGCTCATTTCAAGATTTCACATTCCAATGAACTTACTGAAACAATTTACGAAGATTTTGAAAGAACAACATTGGAAATGCCGGATGCCACTGTTATTGAGGTATATGCCACAAAATAAATCGGCTGTTTTGTTTACGAGAAACTTTAGATGATAAAGTTTCTCGTTTTCTTTTTTTATTTTTTAGGGCTGAATAAGCCATTTTAAGGCTTTTTTGTGTTTTGTCAATGATTTATCTCTATTTTTCTTGTTTATGCTTTTATTTGGGCATTCTAATGCCCTATTTCAAAAACTCATTTTTCTGATACCATCCATTTTATGCCCTCAAAAGTTAAAAAGTTATGGTTTTAATGAGGTTTTGAGCATTTTTAGTTATTTATCTCTATTTTTTAAAAATCGTGTCTTAAAAAGGATTGGTTGTATTTTTGGGTACTATTTTTTTAAATAATGTTTTTGCACAAATTAAAAAGCCATCATACTAGACTACTTTCTAATACAATGACTTTTCAAATGGAGCCAATAGGCGGAATCGGACCGCCGACCTACAGGTTACGAATCTGTTGCTCTACCAACTGAGCTATATTGGCATATTTTCATTACTTTTTATTATAGTAGAAATTAGACCATTTGTCAATTCTTTTTATTAAAAATCTTAAATCTTTATAATTTTTGTCATTTTGACAATTTGACATTTTCCCCAAAATATGATATAATAAAAGGTTAGGCAAAATTTGTGCAAGGACGATTTAAAATCGTCCCTGTTTTTTAAATAATTCCACTCGTCTTTATGTAATCCACAATCCTCTTAATCTCATTTGCCATCGTATCTTGATATTCTGGGTCCTCTACATCATTGGATTTATCGTATCCGTAACGATGCAAAAATCGATAGGTATCAATCTCAATTAACTCCTTCCTGCTCATTTTCTGCGAAGAAAGTGGAAGATTTTTACCCGATTTCTGGTCCATAATGCTCACAACTTTGCTATCCATAATCACAAAATTTTTCTTCAAAACTTCCTTGATTTTTCTTAAAACGCTCACATCTTCCACGACCAATTCATCTTCTTCATTTTCCTCAATAAACATCTCAATTTCTGCAAGCAATTCATGAATGCTATAATTATACGATAGTGGCATCTTCGTTTTAAAAGTTTTGCGAATCGCAGTTTGACGAATTTCGATTTGTTCTAGCATCGTTTCATCAAGTTTATTTCTTCCCGTAAAACGCCCAATCAACTTTTTAAATGTGCTTTTGTCTTCGATAATCTCAACATCATCTCGCAATTTTCTTAATTCTGCTTCGCAACGAATATTCTTAATCGTTTCCGCCATTTCACGTTTCAATTCATTTTCTTCAATAATGCTCATTTCACAAAATCGCGTAATTTTCTTGCTGACTGCTGATTTGGCATTATTTAAGTAATTTAGCAAAATACTCACCTGTATATTCGTTTTTGATATTTGTTCTAATTCTTCCGCATTTTCAGGAGAAATGTGGTCCAACTTATTGGAAATCGTATGTAGCAAAGAATCCAATTCTTCTGCAAAATTCTTCATCTCAAACGCATTATTCAGTGCCTTGTAATTCGAATCCATCATCTCTGCAATTCTAGCATGATTTTGCTGTTTCGAAATCAACTCTTTGATATTTTTTCGTAATGTATCCACTACTGCAATACTTTCCAAAACTTCTGCCTTCACGCTTGCCACTTCTGGTGCTAATTCCTTTTCTGGTTCTTCTGCCACTTCCTCTTTTTTCTCTGGTTCTTCTGGTGTCATACTTTCTTTTTCCGAAGCATATTTCTCCTGAATTTGCCTAAATTCATCCTTCAAATACGCAATTACATCTCTTTTCCAATCAATTATAAAATTAATGTTTTCTTCTCTTTCTTGATACGTTTTGGCAATCGTTTCTTTTAACGAAGCCAATTCTTCATTAATTCGCGCCACATCTTCTAAATCGCTTTGTTTTTCGTTTTCTGTTGTATCTTCCTCATAATCTTCTTGCTCCATCGCAAAATGATGTTTAGCAAGCAATTGCTCTAGTTTGCGGATTTCTTCATAATGCACTCGATTCTCTTCTTCTAATTCCGCACAAATCTTTAGTTTTTCTTGCACGTTTTCTGCATTCTCTAAAATCGATTGATACAAATCGTTTTTTTCTTCCTCTGCCAAAATTTCAAATTCTTGCGATTTTAAAGCAATCTCATAAGTTTTGTTAACAGAATCCTCTGCCGAAATTTCTTGCATATCATTGATATTCGTAAAAGGCGCCATTAAAATTTTTTGCTTTTCAAATTCCACATATGGAATATTCTCATCTACCTTAAATTGTAACATCACGGCTCGATTTGAATTAGTTGGCAACGCTTCTTTGGCTTGTTCTTCGCTAGAACTACCAATCCACAATGGATTAATAATAGAATCCCTTTTCAAATGCTCAATTCCAGCAACATTAGAACTCTGATAAACCATCAAAGATTTTCTTTTCGTCTGCTGATAAAAATATTTGGCAATAACCGTAAACATCTTCTTCAGAAAATCCAGATTTTCTTCGACAGAAGTTTTGGAATATCCGTCTTCTCCCTCATTTTGCAACAAATAAGCAATGTCATCCTCTGCATTTTCACATAATAATTGATGCATCCAAAAATTCTTTTCGTCTTGGTATTGTTTGATTTGTTCTAATTCTTCTTTGGTTATTTTTGATTTCATGGATCAAAAATCCTCCTTTTTTTATCTTTCCAAATCGCTAGCCGCCTTTGAAAATTTCTTTAGTTTTTCCAATGCCAAATAATTAATCGAACCATTTGGGAAATTACCGTTTCTATCTTTTTTGCCAGCAGGCACGCCCGTCAAAATCTCAATTCCTTCGTCAATATTTTTTACCGCATAAATATGGAATTTTCCATGTTTAACAGAATCAATAATATCGTCTGACAAATGCAAATTGCGGACATTTTGTTTTGGGATAATCACCCCTTGCTCGCCATTAAAGCCACGCATTTTGCAAATTTGATAAAATCCTTCAATTTTTTCATTGACTCCACCAATTGGCTGAATCTCACCTTTTTGGTTCACAGAACCTGTTACGGCAATCGATTGATTAATTGGAATGTCCGACAAACTTGACAAAATCGCATACGCTTCTGTGCTTGAAGCACTATCTCCATCAACTCCACCATATAATTGCTCAAAGCAAATGCTTCCTGTAAGCGACAATGGCGCTTTTTGTGCAAATTGCTCACCCAAATAGCCTGACAAAATCAGTACCCCTTTGGAGTGCGATGAACCAGACATTTCGACTTCTCGTTCAATATTGACAATTCCACTTTTTCCGACATACGTATTGGCTGTAATTTTAGCTGGTTTTCCGAAAGAATAGTCACCAATTGTCATAACCGTCAAACCGTTGATTTGTCCTACCTTGTAGCCCGATGTTTCAATCAGCAAAGTTTCTTCTTGAATCATTTGCAAATATTTTGTATCGTACTTTTTAATTCGGCTAACACGCTCATCAAGCGCTTTTTGGATATGTTCTTTTGTCACAATTTTCGATTTTCCAATCGTAGCCCAAGTAGAAGCCTCCCCAATAATTTCGCCAATTTCGCTAAATTGCGTCGAAATTTTATCTTTATCGCCTGATATTTTTGAAGCAAATTCCACAACTTTGGCAACTGCTTCCTTATCTAAATCAAGCAAATGTTCTTGCTCCGAAAAACTTTTTACAAATTTTGCCAATTTCATCATATTTTCATTCGTTCTTGGCGCCGATTCTTCAAATTCCACTTTAATTTTAAACAACTTTTTAAAATCTTCATCCATATTCAGCAAAGTATGATACATATTCGAACTGCCCACCAAAAGCACTTTCAAATCCAATGGAATTGGTTCTGGTTTTAACGAAATCAAAACCATTGAATTTCGCTGTTCTGCCACATTTTCAATGGCCAATTCTTTGACTCTCAATGCCTTTTTCAAAGCCTCATAACAAGCTGGATTGCAAATCAAATCTTTGATTTGGAAAATAATATATCCACCATTTGCTTCATGTAGCAATCCCGGTTTTAACATCATATAATCCGTTTTTAGCATACCATAATGATTTTCATATTCCAAACGTCCAAAAATATTGTTGTAGGAATAATTCGTATCCATAATAACTGGTGCACCTTCGCGTTTGCTATTATCAATGAATAGATTGACTCTGTAATTTAACCAAGGTTCTCTTACTTCTTTGCGTTGTACATTTGCCTGTTGTTCGGCTGTTTGTTTGGCATCTTCTTCTGGCGCTAAAAAGCAATCGATATTTTTCAAAATATCTTTTTTGACACCGTCCAAATACGTACTAATTTTCTTATTTCTTTTATAATTCGATTTTAAAGCATTAATTTGCATATTAACCGTCATCAATGCTACATTCGATTGCCAAGTCTCGATTTTTTTATCCGATTCTCGCTCAATCGTTTTAATATCTGCCAATGCCGTAAAAATCAATTCTTGCACTTCGGCTGATTTTTCTTCGTATTGAATTTTAATTTCTTGTGGCAAATTCTCAAATTCTTCTTCAGCAATCGTTTTGCCTTCGTAAATTGGCATCATGTAAATTCCGTTATCGGTTGATTTGATTTGGAAACCTTGTTTCATGGTTTTATCATTTAATTTTTTAAGTAAATTCTCTCGTTTGTCATCAAATTCTTGTTTGATAACTTGCTTTTCTTTTTCGAATTCATCATTATTAAAAGTTTTCTTGATATCTTTTCGAATATCTTTTACAAAACTTTCCATGTTTTCTTTAAAAATTTTACCTTGTCCTGCTGGGAAAGAGATAGCAACTGGCTCGTTTGGGTCTTCAAAATTGTAGATATAACACCAATCAGAAGGAGTTTTGTCTTTTAACGCCTTCTTTTCTAGATACTTTTTGGTGTACATTGTTTTTCCAACGCCAGATGGTCCTTCTAGATATAAATTATAGCCTTTTACGTCAATATTAACGCCAAACTCCAAGGCTTTGATGCCTCTGTCTTGTCCATAAATTAAATCAGATGTATCTTCTAATTCTTTTGTTGTTTCAAATCCAAACGAATTTGGATTGCAAATATCTTTTAAATCTTTTGGTAATAGTTCGTTTTCACTTACTCTTCTCATTTGTATTCCCCCATATTATCATTTTGATTTTATTTTATATCAAACAAAAAATTTTTTCAATCATTTTTGCAAATTATTTCCTTTTTTTGACATTAAAATCGCATTTTCGCCTATGCCATAATAATTTTTGCGCATACCAATCTCGCAAAAACCTGCCTTTTCATACAGTTTCTTGGCAGCAACATTTTTCTCATGGACTTCTAAAAAAATCGTTTCTATTTTGTTATTTTCTGCAATTTCTAACATTTTATTTAACAGAAAAGCGCCAATTCCTTTTTTTCGTTCTTGCTTTTTGATCACGATATTCATAATCTCCATTTCTGGCGGATTTTGCAGCATTCCTGCAAAGCCAACAATTTCGCCATTTTGCTTGGCAACCAGATATTTTTTATGTTCTCCTAACAATTCGGATTTCAAAACCGAAGCATTCCAGAAATCGTCAAAATCCGAAATTAGATTATCTTTGATGACTTCATAATCTTCCAAAGTCATTTTCAAAATTTCAATGGATTCCATTTTACTTTTCCTTCATTCTTTCTGCCTGCGATTTTCGTAAATATAGTGGCAAAATCGTGTCAGCCGATTGCAAATCGTTTTTCAAATATTTTTGATAAGCAATTTTTCCGCCCAAACTAGCACTTTGTAGATTTTGTTCAGAAAATTCAGCCTGTGGCAAATTCTGCAAAATCAAATCATGATGAAGAATCGCGCCATCACCAAGGCAACTGAGGTTGTCATATTTCTTTAAAATTCCGATGATTTTTACAATATCATCTGCCATCATTTCTTGTTTTAATTGATAATTTTCGTCGAAAATTCCGCAGTAAACTTGATTGTTTCTAGCGTCAATTAAAGCCACTTTTGTTTTCGAAGATTCATCAATTCTTGCTAAAGTCTCCAAAGAAGTAACGCCTACAAGAGGAAGCTTTTCCACTTCTGCCATCGCTTTTACGCTTGCTACGCCAATGCGAATGCCCGTAAACGAGCCGTGGACCAATGCAGCAAGAAAGCAAATCCATTTGCGCCAATTTCAAATGATTTTTCTCCAAAATTTCAGCCACCATGGGCATCAAATTTTCGGAATGGGTTGTTTCATTATCTAAATTCATTTCATCAATGATTTTATCGTCCTCCAAAATCGCTGTACTGCAAATTTTAGAAGATGTGTCGATTGCTAAAATTTTCATAGTTTCTCCTCTTATACTTCATTTAAAAATTTTTTTACTTGTTTTCTATTTTTTAAAAGAATCACTTTTACATTCTTGGCTTGTTCTAATAAATCATAAAAATTCTGACGATTTTTTCTGTTAAAATACCAAATACTATGAATAAATTCAAAAGCATTCCAATCCAATTTTTCTTTACAATATCCACCCACGTCGGAACGACTTTTTCCATAATTTTGAATAAGTCTTCTTATGGCATTTAACACACAAAACCAACTGGGAAAATCTAAATAGATAACCGTATCGCAATATTTTAATCTTGTCGGTAAAGTACGTTTGATATTTCCATCGATAATCCATTCTGGCTTTTCTAACTCGTTTTTTAACAAACGATCAAATTCTTCATTTGTCGCGTGTTCCCAATTATCTCTCCAATATAGCCTATCCAGATGAACTAATGGGAAATTAAGTTTTTCCGCTAATATCTTTGCCATTGTCGTTTTACCACTGGCGTTATTTCCTATAATTAGAACTCGTTTCATAAAACTCCTTTAAATTCCTGTATTGTTATTCTTCGTTTACTTTCATTCTCAAAATCTCTCTCAAACAAAATCTTCACATATTTTTCCGGCAAGACATCTTCAATTCTTTCGCCCCACTCAATGATACTGACGCCTTTTTCGAAATATTCATCTCCGCCAATTGCCAAAAATTCATCGCTGTTTTCTAGGCGATACACATCAAAATGATAAATGGGAAAATCGGGCGTTTCATATTCGTTGACAATTGTAAAAGTTGGGCTAGATATCTCATTTTCTAAACCAAAAAAAGTCAAAACTCCTTCAGTCAATTTCGTTTTCCCAGAACCCAAATCACCTATTAAAACAATCACATCTCCGTTTTTTTAAGTTGGGTGCAATTTTCTTGCCGAACTCAATGGTTTCTTGTTCGGAATTTAAAATTAATTGTTTCATATTTTATCCTCATTTTTTGTTTTGATTAGTATATCATATTTTAAAAAAAATGTATAGTTTTTCTTAAAAATAAAATAACCAATAAAAAAGTCCCTCGAATTTGAGAGACTTTTCTTTATTTGGGGTCAAAAAGATAACCCTTCTTGTTAAATATCCAATTGAAATTTTCTTGAAATTCCTTGCTATTGAAGTGAGTTTCATAAACTTCTTCCAAACCAGTTAATAAATTTTGGTCACTTACCATCCATTTTTTCTCTTGGGAAAGATAAGCAAATTTTCGAATTGTCATTCCTGTTTTCAGTAAATTTAGCGGAATATCGTCTGGAAAAACAAGCACTTTGGAACACATTTTTTTGGAATTTTTAAAAAATTCCTTAACGTCATAGTTGGTTGTTCCAGAATCCGCTTTTGTTGTATTTCTATGTTTTGTCTCAAAATTTCTGAAATTTTCATATGATTTACCCCTTTCAAATTAATCCTTCTAATGGTATCATACTCTATTTCTATTCAAAACTTTGTAGAAATTGCCAATTTTAATCAATTCTCCACAATTGAAATTTACCAGTAATTTCGTCAACATCTTTTGTATTTCCATAGATAATTGCTCCTAGATATTCTAGTTTATCGTTTTCTTTCTCAGCAATCGAAGCTACTAATTCTTCGTCTGTTCTAGTCTCTAGCATATCTTTAGGATAATCTGCGACCAATAAATTGGGATTATTTTTAGCCATATCAATCGCATTTTTCAATTTTCCTGCTTTGACTTTTGTTATAATAAACGGAAAAGCGCTAATCCCCAAATGATTAATACCAGTTTTATCCGTAAGCACTGGCTTTCCCATCATTTCACTTTCCGAATATTTTCCAATCGAAACCGCCAAATGTCCTATTACATTAAGAGCCACTGCTGGCTCGACATTTGACGCAATAATTCCTACAATTTTTTTATCTTCATAATTCATATTTAACTCTCCTTTATTTATTTTTTACTTTTTAAATAAAGGAGCCACAACATTTTCAAGCACTTCTATTTTCGCCCATAATTCTCCACCATGCATTTTTCTGGGAAATTTTGGCATATTTTTCTCCTATTCTTTTTTACTTTAATTATAGCACAATATCTAACAATTTGCAAGAAAAATGTTCCTTATATTTCTATAAGGAACATTTTTTTCATTTCAATTTTAGCAAACTAAAATAATAACTCTTATGCTGAAACCGTCAAAACTGCTGGATTTACCACGCCATCGCCAACATAATCATACCTGCGATTGTGCGCAATTCTTAATTCTTCGCCATATTTCCAAACAGAAGAGAGTAACCCCACAGCGCAGCCATACATAAAACCTGTAATTCCATCAATGTCAGCCAGATGAGATGCTCTATCCCAAATATCCGCTAACTTTTGATTGTGCTTTGCCATCAAGTATTCCATGTACTGCGCCCACAGTATGGTGTAATCAATAATGCCCTTGTTGTACCCATACTCATCTTTGGATTTATGATTGCCAAGATTAATCTCCTTGCATTTTTCCCATTCTGCTTGCCTTTCATTTGCAATGGCAAAATCGTCCGCATGCTTCTGGAAATTCTTGATTTTCTGGACAACTGCCTTTTTCCGGCATTCCTTTTTCAGCGCCTGCGCATGGTCACGAATGTATTCTGGCGAATTCAAATATTCCTGCCTTTCCTTCTCATACAGCCCACTTGAAATAGCCAAACTTCTGTCAAAATACTCAAGCACTCTGTTCGCATTTTGCTCATCCACTCTCATGGAAAATTGATTAAATTCCACTTCTATGGCCTTTACGCCATACAGGTTAGAATAAGGAACAAAGAAATTTTGCAAATTTTCGACAAATTTTGTAATGCTACTTCCAACCATAGCTTCCGCCGTTACAATGCCTTCCTTTATGCAGGAAATCTCGATGCGCTCACTTGTGAATGGATTTCTAAAACATAACTCCTTACACCACTTAAAGACTTTATCAAAGTGGAAAGAATTCATATTCATGAATCCATATAAGCCCCAAAAATCAGATCCTTTCAGCGGTTCAACTTGCTGGCAAACCTGCATAGCAACAACCACTTCGTTGTCATTGTTTCGATACTCTGGTGTAGACATCGCTTTCATCAGCATTGAAAAAATGCTTTTCCTGCCGATACTTTTGCTAATTTCCAGCCGAACATTGCGGTAATTTAAGATTACCAAATCAAGGTCAGTAAAATGGCTTTGGGAAGCAAACATACCTGCCACTACTTCCGCAACTCTCTGCGGTGTTTCTTCGCAAGAAATAGAAATCTCAGCAATTCCCTGTGCATATGCCGTCAGTTTTACCAGCACACTATCCCACTTACTAAAATTAGGAAAAGTAAATGCTCGAAAAATAAACCCTCCATCTACAGAAACACCCCTAAAGTCAACCATTGTTAATTCCTTCCGTCCTTTTCTCATGATAAATCTCCTTTCAAAGTTATAAAATCTATGCAATTCTAGTTTTGAATTGCATGTTATATTGTGGCTTAATTTCATTGTACTATCATTTACATAAAATCTCAATAGTTTCGCTTTGATTTGTAATTCAATTATTTACATAACAATAAAAATCCCCGGGTTTTACCCGGGGATTTGCTTATAGGCCTATAAGGCCTTGTTACTAGCTACCGCTTAAGCGGTTTTGTTTGACGGCTTTTCGCCATGTCTTTTGCGTTCTTTTTTACTTACCACCCTTAAAAGGGTCTTTATATTCCTTTATTGTTAATTGGTCACTCATCATATCTTCCTTCATTTGATTCTCTACATAATTATATACTGCTGACTTGTTATTTCCTACTGTACTTACATAGAATCCTCTACACCAAAATGTTCTATTTCCATATTTATATCTTAAATTTGCATGTCTTTCAAATATTATTAATGTACTTTTCCCTTTCAAATATCCCATGAATGATGATACACTCATTTTCCGCGGTATACTTACATACATGTGTATATGATCTGGACATGCTTCTGCATTTATTACTTCCACTTCTTTTGCACAGTTCTCTCAATATCATTCCTATTTCTCTTCTCAATGTTCCATATATTTCTTTTCTTCTGAATTTTGGTGCAAACACGATATGGTACTTGCATTCCCATGTCGTATGTGCTAAACTACTTGTGTATGAACTTTTCATACTACCCACTCCTCTCATATTTAATATTTGAGCTGTCAAACTTCAAATATTATATCATGTTTGAGTGGGCTTTTTTGTTACCCTGTGCAAAGCTGTAAGCTTTCTGATTCCCCCAACATAGCTGGGGGTTTTCTACTAAAGTTAATAGAAAAAATCAACTGTAAAGGTTGATTTATCAATACTTTCGTCTGGTGCGACGATTTTACTTAATGGAGCAGGTAGCGGGAATCGAACCCGCATAGCCAGCTTGGAAGGCTGGAATTCTACCATTGAACTACACCTGCATTAAAAAATATTTTGTTATTGACTAACAACAAAATGTATTATAAACAATTTCATTTTATTTGTCAATAGTTTTTTAAAAAATTTTTAAATTTTTTTTTAAAAGCCATCGGACAAGCATCCAATGGCTTTTTAAAGCGATTTTTTTATTGACAATTTAAAAAATTGATTTATTATAAATGATAATCTTTACAACAGGACTATCCCATCCTTTGGTTATTTTCCCACAATTACCAGTCTCCTCTGTATCATGGCTTCGTATTTTATTCTCATCTACAACAAATTCTGATACACTCCCATCGGCTCCTTTTGAATGATTTTCTACTGTATTATCATCTGCCTTACATTCTGCTAATAGGCAAGGAATAATCTCTCCATTTTGCAATACCAAATCCACATAGCTTCCTACTGAAGTTGTATAATAGCTTCCTAGTGCTATGCAGTACCGATTGCCAACCATTCGATATCCTTCCTCTGTCGTATACGCTCTTTTTTGCACCTTATATTGCCTTGACGTTTTGGAAGTAATTTTCCGGTAATCCATATAAGACTTTCTCTCGTCATTTATGACATGGAACGAAGATTTTATCTCTAATTCTTCTATGAATTCCTTTTTTAAGTATGCCACCTCATTGTCATATTCGATTGCAACCCATTCATCATTATACTCAGCATAAGTAACTGGTTCGAAAAATGGCAATATATCCAGTATTTCCGCTTTCATATTCGGATTTTCTCTTACATTGAGTTTAAAGGTTGTTTCTCCATAGTGTGAAAACGTAAATTGAGGCTCTTCCTGTTTCACATTTTGTGCCATAACATAAACATTTTGAGTCACAGCAATCGTTACAACTGGTAACATCAATTTTACCATTTTTTTTCGTTGGCATACCTTGCTTATAAACCGTATGCATACGTTTTTTGGGGACTTCATAAAAATTTCATCCTACCTTTCTTTTTTTATTTTGCCAATGTACTTTTGGTGACCTCCTCTTATAATCATAAGTTTAAGACGCACACCAATTTTATGTTACTAATAAATAAGCCATTTTATTTTATAACAATTTTCGAAAAAAATCAAGTGTTTATGTCAATTTTTGTAAAAAATTGGGTATTCCAAAATTCTCCTACTTCAATTTCAACTTCATCGCATTTTTATTAAATTCAAATCCAAACTGCTCATACATTCTTATCGCTTTCGGATTTACCGTACTCAATTCAAATCGAACAATTCCTAGACTTTTAGCATAATCCATACACATCTGAAATGTTGTTTTTTGGTAACCGTTTCTGCGATATTCTTCTTTCGTAAAAACACTCGTTACAAACGCCACTCTCCCTGTTAAATTCTTCATATAAGGCAAACGTCTTTCCAACTGAAAACCGCAAATCGACCCCAATTCCTCTTCCACAAATCCGCCAAACATAAAAATGTCGCGGTTTATCGCCTCTTTCAAATATGCTCTAGTTGCATCCGCCAATTTTTCTTCGTCTACCACAAACTTTCCATGAACCGAATCATGCTTTTGCAAAGCAACTCGTAATGGAATCATTTTTTCAATATCTTCTTTTTCTAATTTTTTCTCTCCTTTTTTACAACTCATATTCTTTGATTTCGCAATTTTTAAGCCCCAACGAAGGCAAAATTCCATCTTCGCCAATGCCTTCAAAGTAACTGTTAATTGTCTTTGCTGTTCCACCATGTGTTACCAATAAAATATTCTTATCCGCATATTTTTCTTCGATTTCATCTAAAAATCCCCAAACTCTTTGGCAAATCTCTTTTGTGCTTTCTACTTGACAAATTTTAATATCTGCTTCATAATCCCAAAAATTATATCTTTGAAAAATCTCATCTTCTATCGGCTTAGAGCCTTCTAATTCCCCAAAATATCGTTCGATTAATCTATCCTCATATATGATTTGGATTTTTTTATCTTCATTAATGATTTCCGCCGTTTTTCTGGTTCGTTTCAAAGGCGAACAAAAAATCATGTCAATGTCGTATTGATTCAATTCTTGTTTGGCATTTTGGGCTTGCTCTAAGCCAATTTCATTTAATTCAATATCCGTAGCACCTTGAATTTTTCCCAAAACATTCCAATCGGTTTGACCGTGCCTCATCACATATAATTTCATTTGATTTCCTCCTTTAGTTTAAATAAATACTCTTGCGTTTTTCTCAAATAAATCGTAGCAATAATCAAGAAAAACATCAGCATCGAAACTGCAATTGATAAACTATTTACCTGATAAAAATTGTTATATAAAATGTAAACCAAACTATAACTAATCAATTGTCCTGCAAGCATATACACACCAAAAATGAAAATATGCTCCTTTTTATATTCTACCAAATCTTCCGTTCGAATCGCAGCATACACCGCACTACATGATTCTGATTCTATGATAACTCCCAATGAATTCATGAGCAAATAATAGATAAGTAAGCTAACAAAACTTGTATTATATACCACTATAACAGAAGCAACAAAAATGACAATTGCAAAATAGGGATAAAACTTCTTTTCGATGTTTTTTTGATTAATTATCTTTAATATTTGCAACGAAATCATTGCTACAAGCGCAAATAGCGATTGATATGCACCAAAATCCAGTTCTGTTCCCAAACGCAAAAATAAGATAATCGGTAATAATTCAACAATTGCACCTTGGGCAGATATTCTTCTGTAAAGCATACATTGATAAATATCCTGTAAATGCTTTTTCTTTTTAGTAATTTTCCAAAATTGACTCAATTGCATTTTTTCGTCGCTTACCGCAAACTCTTTGATTTGTAAAGAAACTGCAATCATTAATAAAGCCTCAAAAATTAGGAAAATAAAAAATATCTCATACGAAAATTTTTCAATCATAAATCCAGCAAATACTGGAGTTATGATCGTAGCAAAACTCTCTAAAATGTTTAGATTTGCTAAATATGTACTCATTGTTTTATTCGTGTTTGAACCAATTATCAAGACTTCATATGGATTGGAATAGCAGGATCCTGCCAATATCTCTAATGCTTTGAACCAATAAATATAATCTACGATATTCTCCTTTAGCACAATCAGCAAAATAACACAACTTACTTGTAAAATAAAACTGAAGCGATAAATCAATCCTATGTTTTTGGAATTCATTATTTGGAACAATATATATTTGTATACAACTGCGATAATTGCTCCAAATATCGTATATTTTATAATAAAATTCAAGTCATTATTAACGATTTGCAAAATATAAATGTTAAAAAACAAATTAAAAAATACATTAATAAATTTTTTCAAAAAGGCAATAATTGCCATATATTTTCTATTGGTTTGTTCCATTTGGTTCTCCTATGTTTTCTTCGTTATTTTCTTCAATCACATTTTCAACAGTCAGCGTATTTTCTAATACATTATTTTCCTCTGTCTTCGTACTTTCTTCTGAAACAACATTTTCTGGTATTTGTGTTGGTTCTTCGTTCGGCATTGTTGGTTGTTCTTGCACAACTGGTGGACTCTCTGGCTGAGCCTCAGGCGTAGGCACTGTTTGCTCTGGTTCACTATTGATTTCATTTTTTACCGTATCGACTGTACTTTTAACAACATCTTTAATTTTTTCCTTTGTGTCATCGTCCACAATATTTTTTAGTGTCGTGCCTTGATGAACTGTACAACTTTCTGGCACAGTCCCTTTTACGAAGTATTCTGTAAACACGTTTGTACAGCCACTATTTGCCACTTTTAAGCTCTTTTTACAAATTTTTAAGGATATCACATTCTTCGACTCCTTAAACTCGCTATTTTCCAATTTTTTATGAACTCGATTCATTACATTTGACCAAATAATTCCCGCTGGATTTCGGCTATTATAGCGAATTGGCTCACTCAAATCAAACCCAAACCACGTAACTGCTGTATAATAATTCGTAAAACCACAAAGCCAGCGGTCGTAATCTTCATTCGTTGTTCCCGTTTTGGCAGCCACATCCATTCCCGCAACCTTGCAATACGTTGCCGTTCCTTTATTTCCCTCTACTGGCTGAGTTAGAAGTTGTTTGGTTACAAAAGCCACCTCTTCTGAAAACGCTCTTCTGGTTTGTTGCTTGCTCTTTAAAACTTCTTTTCCCATGTAATCTGTTATTTTCGTATAAAAAGTCGGTTCTATATAAATACCATCATTGGCAATCGCACTATAGGCTCCTGCCATTTCTAATGGCGAAATTCCTTTGTCTAGACCGCCAAGTGCTAATGCTAAATTGACATCTTTTTCATTCAGCGTCGAAATTCCCATTTTTTTCAAATACTGAATCGACGTCATTGGCGTTAGGTTTTCCATGATTTTGACAAAGGGAATATTTTGAGAAGACTCCACAGCGCGCCTTACCGTTATTTCTCCTAAATAGTCGTTGTAATTAATGGGTGTATATTCTTCATTGTTGTAATCGATAAAAGTCGTTAATTCATCATTAAATGTGCTAACTGGTGTAATCAATTTTTCGGCTAAAGCAGGAATCAAAACGGCTAATGGCTTACTACTGGATCCAGTTTGTCTAATGGCTTGCGTGGCTCGGTTGAAACCTCTGGCTTCTTGTTTTTTTCCTAAACCGCCCACACATGCCATAACTTGTCCTGTTTTGTGGTCGATTAGAACCATGGCGGCTTGCGACGTTTCCTCTCCGATGCTAGATTTCAACGTATATTGCTTTTTGGCAAATTCATTTTCCATTTCTTTTTGAATTTCGGAATTCTGCGTACTTTGTATTTTGGCATTTGCCATATACAAATAATTGGTGGCAAAAGTTTTGGAAATTTTCTTTTGAGCAGCTAAATCAGAAATGACTTCTAGCAAAAGCGCATCCGTGTGATATGAATAAACACCATCGCCTTCTGCCTCAATTTTGCCTTTTTTGAATTTCATGCCTGATTCTACTTCTCCTAAGGAAACATCATATTCCTCCTGTGTAATATTTTCCAATTCTAGCATTTTCTTTAAAACAGTTTTCGTTCTTTTTTTGATTTTTTCGGTATTATCTTTTTCCTCGTTAAACGGATTATACGCATTTGGCGCATGATTGATGCCTGCTAAAAAAGCACATTCCGTCAAATTCAAATCTGTGACGCTTTTATTAAAATAATACTTGGCGCCCATTTCCACACCATAAAGATTTGGTCCGACATAGATGATATTTAAGTAATTTTCTAAAATTTCATCTTTGTCCATACACCATTCGAGTTCAACAGCTTTTGCCCATTCTTTGACTTTTCTGGTGGGACTGTTTGCATCATCCCCTGTTAAATTTTTGACGACTTGTTGTGTAATCGTGCTAGCTCCAAAAGACGCTTTTCCGAAATGAATGACATACGACCCAATGGCTGCAACTGTTCTTTTGACATCAACGCCAAAATGCTGGTAAAATCTTTCGTCTTCAATCGCGACATAAGCCTGTTTCAAATTATCTGGCATTTGACTAAAAGAAACATTTTTGCGATTTCTCTCACTTCCAATTTTGGCAATAACTTCGCCTTCAGAATCTAAAATTTGCGAAGGCTCATTTTGTAACATACTTAGTGCCATTTCTTGCCAATGATGAATGGATATCGCCGTCTTAATTGCCAAAGCAATAATGGCTATTACGATTCCTAAAATCAGCCATTTTTTAAATTTTGATTTCTTTTTGGGCTTTTTTTCTTCTATTTTTTTGCTCTCTTTTTCATTTTTTATTTTTTTCAAAATAAATCTCCTCCGTTTTTTTAGATTATATCATAAGAAGAAAAACTTAGCAAGGCTGATTAAACTTTAAGATTTTCTATTGATTTATGTAAATTTTTATGATATACTATTGCTGTCGTTAAAGTTTAATCTTTTTTAGGAGGGTTGCCATGAATATTAAAATTTTAAGTTCTTTGGAACATGTGTCTGGAAATCGGCGCAATGTACTACTCATTGGTACGCACAATGGTATCTTTCACATTGATGAGGTAGTTGCTTGCGCTATCTTGTGTTTGCTTTATTGTCATAGGACAATTTGGATCTTACGGACACGAGATAAAGCTATGCTTGCAAAGTGCGATATCTGTGTTGACATTGGTGGTGGTAAATATGATCATCATCAAAAAGGATTTTGCAGAACACGCAAAAGCGGGGTCAAATATGCCAGTGCAGGACTAGTCTGGGAAAGCAATGGATATATATTGCTTACTTTGATTTTGGCAAAATATTTTTCAAAATTGAAATGCAATATTGTTTCTGTTTTCGAAACATTTGATGCTTCTGTGATTTCTCTGGTTGATTGTGAAGATAATGGAATCGATGTTGAAAAACATTGTTTCAGTTTCATTTCTTCTTTTCTGCCTTTGTGGTTTGATACCAATTTTGACAATCAATTCCGTGAAGTTCTTGAAACAACAATAACAGTATTAGAGCAGGAACTGAAAACTGCAATCGCAAAGGAGATTTCAAAAGATATTGTCACAGAGAATTGGAACAATACTGATTGTTTCCAACAAGGAATTCTTGAAATTCCAGCCCAGACAATCTTTTGGACCGAACCAGCTATTGAAATCAATGCTTCTGTCGAAAATCAAAAAGGAAAAATCAATTTTGTGATTTTTCCTTATCCTGCTGGCGGTTGGGCGGCTCAATGCGTTCCTCCCTCTTTGGAAGATAAATTTGGGCAAAAAATACCATTTCCTGCTAAATGGGCAGGGCAAACCGACAAACTTGCTGAAATTTCTGGAGTTGACGGTGCAACACTTTGCCAGAATGGTCGTTTTTTTGCAAGAGCAAATAGCAAGCAGGCAATCATTAAAATGTGTGAATTGGCAACAAAAGATGCAAAAGGATTTTTTGAGAAAATACGTCACTTTGTATCAAATTTTTCTAAAAAGTTTTGAGAAAAAATACAATTTGTGAGCCAAACACAACGAAGGACGCCTAAAATTTAGGCGTCCTTCGTTCCACTCTATTCATTGATTAATTTTCTTTCTACTTCTTTTCCAACATTTTTATAAGGTTAATTCTGCCATTTTACCAACTCCTATAAAATCTCATTCTTCATGATAACCAATTCTAATCCCCTCATTTTTCCTCTTTAAATCCGCCAAAATATCCTTAAGAACATCATTTTTCATTCCTGCAATCGACGCCACAATATGTTTTTGATTATCTTTCGTATGTACTATTAAATTTTCTCCCACATTAATTCCATAACTCGTTTCTTTCACGCAATAGGCCCACACTATTTCTTCATATTTTATTGCTTGTATTCCAAAAACAACATAATTCCTTGTTAGATACAAATGTTGTTTTTTATATGGCATATCCGTCAAATTTTGTAGTTCTGTTCTCAATTCTTCCAATAAATCCTCATCTTTTAACGTCTTTCTTACCTTTAAAATTCCTGGCAATAGATACCCAAAAGCTACTACAAGGAAAAATACTCCTGTAAGTGCTGAAATTTTATATAAAGTAATCATTCTTTCATCCACAAAATTTTCTTTTACATAATATTTACCTAAATTTTCAGAAAAATTATCCGCATTCAATTCATCTTTTTCAAATACCTTTATAGCATTTAATAATACCAAATTTTGAATAGATTCATCCATTGGCTTCATCGTACCTTGTAATGCATATGTATTTTTCAATTTTCCAGTTTCTGCATCGACTGTTTCAATTATCTTACTAAACGTTGTATCCGATAAATTAACAATATAGCTATTATGATTTACATCTACCACATAATAAAAATACATATCCTCTAAAGCTGGTAACATTAAGATTGGCGGTGTATCAATCTCCAATTGAACTGATTGCTCCTCTTCCTGATTAGCAAATTTCATAAAGAAACCCCCCCCAATAAACACAATCGCAAACCCTAAAAAAATCAAAAATAATATCATCAATTTCTTTTTTGGTTTTAATATTTTCTCAATTTCTCTTTCCTCCATTTTTATTTTCCTTTCTCCTTGATTTTTTCACATTATATCACAAAACTTCAAATTTATATCAACAAAATGTATATTTTCTCTCATTTGGGAAATATTAATAATAGTTTTGATAAGGAGGTGCCTTGAACTATGGAAAAAAATGAAAAGAAAAACAACAAAAACAATAAAAATAATCAAAATAATGAAAACAACTAGTTTGTAAAATTTAAAAAAGTGGAAATTGATGTTCCACTTTTTTATTTTCCTTTTTCCTGAATAATATCCTCTGCCACCATTCTTCCCAAATATTCCTCTGGAAAAATAATTTCATCTACCCCAATTTTTTCTAACACTTTTCGATGATGTTTATCTCCCACTTTTGCAATCACTTTTCCGACATTATTTTCTTTCAATGTCAAACAAGAAATCACATTCATGGCAATATTTTCCGCCATTGCCACCACTCCGACATCAAATTCCGAAAGAGGCAAACTTTCAAAAGCATCCGAATTGGAAACATCCAAACACACTGCTTTTGTCACAAATTTACTTGCCTTTTCCACTAAAGAAATCTCCTTATCAATTGCCAAAACCTCGTATTCTTCTTCTGCCAAACGTCTAGCAACATTCATTCCAAACCAGCCTAGACCTACAACAATACATTGTTTTTTCATTTTTCCTCCTTTTACAGCATCCAATCCATATTTGGATATTTGATTCCACTTTTTTTATTTTCCACTGGTAGAAACAGCGAAACAAGCGTAATCGGCGCAATTTTTCCAACATACATAATAGCAATGGAAATGCATTTTCCCAAAAAAGTCAAGTGATTCATATCAATCCCCGAAAGTCCTGTATTCGAAAACGTGGAAACAACATAAAATAACGTATCCAACAAACTCTGCTTATCCGTTAGTGTGATGGCAAGCATTCCAATAAATACAATCAACAAATCAATCACAAATATCGTGGTCGCCTTGCGAATCGTCTTATTGTCAATACTTCGATAAAACACAACTACTTCCTCACGATTTCTTAAATTCGAAATCGCTGTCAAAATCAAAATTGCAAAAACCACCACTCGAATTCCACCAGCATTCGAGCCTGGTCCACCACCAATAAACATCATAATCGCTATCAAAAATTGACTCATTTGGCTTAAATTTCCAATCTCAACCGTAAAAAGTCCTGTATTTCTCGCTGTTATCACGCAAAAAAGCGATTGCAATATTGTCATTTGTGAATCAAATACCTTAATCAGCAATATTCCCAATCCTACAATCAAAAAAGACACACAAAGCACCAAGCGTGATTCCACTTGAATTTTGCTTTTCTTTCCTGTAGTAATCCATTCCACCAAATTTTCCAAAACAAAAAATCCTAACGACCCCAAAAACATCAAACCAATCAAAACACAGTTAATATAGATATCCTCTCGAAAAGCGCACAAACTCTCACTTCCGAATACATCTAAACCTACATTACAAAATGCCGAAACCGAATGAAAAATACTATACCACAATCCTTTTCCAAAACCATACCTAGGTATCCAAGCAAACGCCAAAAGAAATGCTCCCATTCCTTCAATCACAAGCGTATATTGTACAATTTTCTTTGCTTTATTTTTAATGCTCATATAATTATTAGTATTGATTTCATTGCTCAAAAAAATCGAATCCGACAACTTCAGTTTTCGTTTACTAATCATAAACAAGAGCGAAAAAAAGATAATAAATCCAACTGCACCAATTTGCATAGCAATCAGCAAAATCAATTGTCCCCAAAATGTAAATTGCTGTGCCAAATCTTTGACGCTACTTCCCGTCGCCGTTACGGCTGACGTTGCTTCAAATAAAGCATCAATGTTGCTGATTTGCGCTTTGTTGCAAATTCGTAATTTTAAGATTAGAGTTGTAATTAAAATCATTGCCAAAAATCCTATAATTGGCATCATATATATTTTTTTATGTTTAAACATCTTTTTTCCTCTTTTATCTACTTGCCTTTATAACAAGTCTTTTATGGTTAAAATTATCACAAGTAAGTAAAGTTAAATCATATTTTCGTTTGGGTTGTAAGCATTTAAAATCATCTGGAGCAACTTTGTATTTGTCGTAAACAATATATTGATACTGTGTTCCATTTTGGCTTTCTAAATAAACCGAATCACCTTTTTTCAATTGATTGAGATTTCCAAAAAATCGTTGGTCATCATAATTATGCCCAGCAATTCCAATGTTTCCCTGTTTTTCTATATTATCTCCATAAAATTTGCAAGGTAATATCTTTAAAAGTTCGTCTGTGCATTCATTAAAAACACTATATTCCAATTCTAATTTCGGTATTGTAATTTTTCCAAAATACAGACTTTCTTTTTGAACTGCTTCTGTATTCGTTTTTCTGGCAGAATACATTGCTTCTACTTGAAACACTTGATTCATCATTTGCGATAACTTTTCCATCTCACTTTCTTTTTTCCATTTTCTCAAATAGTAAAAACCCGAAATTATCAATGCTAAAATGGATACAACAAATTGAAGTTTAAAAAGATTTTTTCGTTTTTGATTCGTTTTTTTTAATGCAATAATTTGGTTCATACTAGTATTATTGGCACTTACACGTTTTTTATGCCAAAAAAGGCTGAAATTACATTTTACTGTAATTCCAGCCTTTCTTAGCAATTAAAAGAGATTATTTTGCTGCAAAAATTCATGCAACTCGTCAAGTTCAATTGCAGCGACCGCAAAAACTTCTACACCAAAATCAAAAAATTTCTTTCGAATTTGCCGTGAAGTTTTTATCGATTGTGGACTAAGAATTTCTTCTTCATCCCAAATCTCTCCCTCTAAGTTCCTACTCACCAAATCGCCCATTGCAAAATTCTCAAGGACGACATACTGAACCCACAAATCCTCATTTTTTCCTAAACGAAGCTGTGGTTTTTCTGCCCTGATTTTTTTGGAAATCTCCAAAAAATCAAGATTTGAAAATTCTTCCCGTGTGGGTATCCTTTTCTGCAGTTCCTCCTTTCCCGGAAAAGTTTCCAAGATTTTTAAGAAATCATTTGCATTTTTCATTGATTTCTCTCCTTTCTATATTTGGTTAACTATATTGTATCATGTTTTACATAATTTGTCAACACTTTGCTGCTAGAGACACAAAAATGCGGATTTTCTAAGAAAACCCGCATAAAATTTTATTCAAAATGTCCCCTCAACTTCTACACACCTTTTATTTTCAATCTCTGATTCACATCACTTCTCAAAATCGAATACAAAACCGAAGCCATTGGAAGTCCCAAAAGCAAGCCAAGCATTCCGCCCAAACTTCCTCCAACAACCACTGCCACCAATACCCACATGCCAGGAAGTCCAACCGAATCTCCCACAACTTTGGGATAAATCGCATTGCTCTCAACTTGTTGTAAAATCACTAAAAATACAATAAAAATAGCTGATTTAATTGGTGCAATCGACAAAATCAAAATCGCTCCAATAATAATTCCAATAAACGCTCCAACAATTGGTATTAAAGCCGTTACACCAACTAATACCGAAATCGTCGCAGCAAATGGTAAACGCAAAATCAACATTCCCACAAAACACAATACACCTATCACAACTGCTTCTGTGCATTGTCCTGTAATAAAGTTACTAAATGTATTCTTAGATAATTTTCCAATGTTTAGTAAATATTCCGCCTTTTTCTCTGGCAAATAAGCCTTGATGAACTTTTTTCCCTGTCCTGCTAATTTTTCTTTACTCGTTAAAATATAAATCGCAAAAACAAATGCAACAATCGCATCAAAAATTCCACCAACTAAAGAAACAACAAATTCAATCGAAGATGTCACCAATCCCTTCGTAACATTCGTTACAAGATTAATTACCTCATTCGTCAATTTATTCCAATCAATCTCAATCGTGCTGATTTGGTTGCTAATATCTGGATATTGTTTCGTCATCTCAATCGCCCAATCTTTTACATCATAAAGCAAATCTGGTACTTCGCTCACAAACATCACAATCACACTAATCAATTGCGGAATAACCAATTTTATCACAAATGCAATAATCAAAACAATTAATACCATTGCCAAAATCATCGAAACTGGTCGTTTTAATTTACTTTCTCTAATTTTGCCGTTTTTTAACTTTTGTGGTTTAAATAATTTTCTTTCGAAAAATTTCATCGGAATATTCCAAACAAACGCTAAGCCAGCCCCAAATAAAAATGGTGATAAAATACCGAGCAAATTTCCTATTACAGTTACTAAAAATACAATATTTTGCAAAACAAAATACAAAATAATCGCAAATGCAACAATTCCCATGATTTTTTTGATATTTTCTTTATTTAGTTCCATATTTTTTTCCTTTCATTTCATTTATTTTTGAGCCTGAATAGCAGTAATCACAATCGTTCCAACGATTCCATCCACCGTGCAACCTCTGGATAAATCATTAATTGGTTTTTCTAAGCCTTGGCAAATCGGTCCAAAAATTTGCCCATTTCCCAATCTTTCCACTAATTTACAGCCAATATTTCCCGAATTGATATCTGGAAAAATCAAAACATTCGCTTCCCCTTTTACCACAGAATTCGGTGCTTTGGTATTTGCCACTTCTGGCACAATCGCACTATCCAATTGCAATTCTCCATCAATAATCAACTCTGGACATTTTCGCTTTACGCGCTCCGTTGCTTTGATGACTTTTTCCGTATATTTTGAAGTCGCGCTTCCCAACGTCGAATACGAAAGCATCGCCACTTTCGCCGTTTTATGCGTGAATTTTTCATAGGTTTTCGCAGACGAAATTGCAATTTCGGACAATGCCAAATACCCCGGATTTTCATGCAAAGCACAATCTGAAAAAATATATACGCCATCTCTTGGTCCATATTCCTTGTCTGGAATTAGCATCAAAAGCGCAGTTGATAAAATTTTGGTACCTTCCTTTTTGAAAATTTTCATCGCTGTTTTCAAAATATTTTTGGTTGTATTCATCGCGCCTGAAACAAAGCCATCTGCGTCATTTGCTTTTACCATCATCATTCCAAAATAAACTGGATTTTGAATGAATTCTTTTGCTTCGTCCAAAGTCACCGTTTGGTCAACTTCTGCTAACAGTTTGGCGTAAGATTCTCGTTTTTCAGAAATCGTAGAATCTACTATCATAGCACCTTCAATGTGAATGTTTTCCTGTTTCGCTTTATTTTTGATTTCTTCTTCTTTTCCTACCAAAACAATCTCACAAATTTCTTCAACCAAAATTTTTTCGGCTGCTTTTAAAATTCGCAAATCCATTGCTTCTGGCAAGACAATCGTTTTTTTATCTGCTTTTGCTCTATTTTTTAAGTCCTCAATGATTGACATATTTTCTCTCCTTCATGAAATCTTTTTATCTATTATAATGGTAAATTGAAAAAATTACAATCTTTTTTATTGATTTTTCTCATCTATTTTCATATAATAGAAAAAAACTTATTTTAAAAGGAATTTTTAAAAAATGGAAAAATCAAAATGTATCAAAAATGCTGGAATTTTCGGAATTCTAGGCAATGTCTTTTTACTTCTTATCAAAGGCTTCATTGGTTTTGCAAGCCACAGCCAATCCATGATTGCTGACGCTTTCAATAGCGCCTCTGATATTTTAGCTTCTCTTATGGCTTTTATCGGAAACCGTATTGCCAGTGAGCCAGAAGATAATAGTCATAATTTTGGGCATGGAAAAGCAGAATATATTTTTTCACTTTTTATCAGTATTACAATGCTGATTGTGGCTTTAAAATTGTTTGTAGATTCCATTTTGAGTCTATTTCATCATACCACGTTTACCTTTTCTTGGATTCTTATTATTGTGTGTGTAATAACGATTATTACGAAATTTACTTTGTATTTTTACACCAAAAAAATGTATCAAAAACACAATAGTATTCTGCTAGAATCCACCTATAAAGACCATCGCAATGACTGTGTTGTAACTTTTTTTACTTTAATTTCGATTTTGCTTGGTAAATTCGGCATTTTCTATTTTGACGGCATCACAGGAATGTTCATTTCCATTTGGATTTTTATTTCTGGATTTTCCATTTTTTTGGAAAGTTACAATGTTTTAATGGATATTTCGCTTGACGAAAACACCAAAGAACACATCCAAAATCTTGTCAAACAACATGACAACATCAAAGATGTCAGTGATTTATATGCCACACCAATTGGTTACCATTATGTTGTTATTTTAACCATTTCCGTAGACGGCAACATGAGTACCTTTGCTAGCCACAGTTTGGCAGACCATTTGGAAAAAGATATCGTCGCACTTGAGAAGATTAGTAAAGCCATTATTCATGTTAATCCCGTATAAAAAAAGACTCCTTCGGATTATCTTTTGAAGGAGTTTTTCTTTTTACTTTTTTACATGGCACCTTTTCGTTTTATCGTTATTAATACGGTAATTAATAAGATTTTGATGTCATTGGTTAAAGATTTATTGTAGTGATATTTAAAATCAATATCCACTCTATTTTCAAATGTGATATCATTTCTTCCTGCAATTTGCCAGTAGCCTGTAACACCTGGCTTTTGCTTGATTATGTATTGGTAATATTCTCCCATTTCTTCTTTTTCTCGAGGAAGATATGGTCTAGGTCCCACTAGAGTCATGTCGCCTTTTAATACATTGAAAAATTGTGGAAATTCATCAAGGCTTGTCTTTCTTAAAAATTTTCCGAATTTGGTTACTCTCGGATCATCTTTTAATTTTTTGTACATTTGATATTCTTTTCTTGCTTTTTCATCTTTAGCTAACAATTCCTCCAATTTTTCATCTGCATCTTTTACCATTGTTCGAAACTTGTACATTCGAAATGTTTTTCCATTTTTTCCGATTCTTTCTTGGACAAAAAAGATTGGTCCAAAATCTTTTTCTTTCAAATTGTTAATCATAACAGCTATTGTAATTGGTATAATACACATACATCCCACAATTCCACCTAATATGTCAAGTATCCTTGCTATCACGGCTACAATGGCTTGTTTTAATTTCGAATTAAAACTGTTTTCTGTAATCGGCTTGGCATCTGACATATTAAATAGAAGTGCCAACTGATTCTCGTCCAAAAATAAACACCCCCATCTATTTTATTTTTTCCTTTGTCCTAGTTGTTAATTCTATTTTACCATATTTTTCTTCCGATTGCAAGTCTTTTTTGAAAATTTACATAATTTTTTTATGTAAAATATAATTACATCTTATTTGGCATCTTCATTCCCAATAATTTGGCTCCAATTTTTAATACAATTCCAACAGATTTATTCAAGCAAAGTCGTGCTTCCGTAAGTTTTTCATCCTCACTAATAATTTTATTTTCATTATAAAAATTACTATAGCTTTGACTCAAATCAATTAAATATCTTGCTAAAATCGAAGGTTCGTTTTTATTTACAACTGCCTTCAAAATGTCTTCGAATTGATATAAAACAGAAATAACTTTCATGCTTTCTGGGTCAGTTAATAACTCAAAATCAACCTTTTTTAAATCAGGCACAACTTCCGCTTTTTCTAAAACGCTATTCGTGCGCACATAAATGTATTGCACATAAGGTCCTGTTTCGCCATTAAAATTAAGGGCAGTTTCCCAATCAAAAACTTGATCTTTGATGATATTGTTATACAAATTGCTGAAAATCACGGCACCAATTCCAATTTTTTGGGCTTCTTGCTCTTTATTTTCCATTTCTGGATTTTTCTCTTCCATGATTTTTTTGACTCGACTAATGGATTCTTTTAGCAAATCATCCACTTTCACAGCCGTTCCTTCACGTGTAGACATTTTACCAGTGGACAACCTTGTCATTCCATAACGAACATGTTCTAAGCCATTCACACACTTTTCAGGAATTCCCAAAAACTTCGCTACTTCGAAAATTTGCTTAAAATGCAAATTTTGCTCATAAGCCACCACATATAAACATTTGTCAAAATCATATTCTTGAGCACGATATAAAATCGCGGCTAAATCTCTTGTAGCGTAAATCGTAGTACCATCAGCTTTTCGTATCATGCAAACACCAAGACTTTGGTCTTCTAAATCGACGATTTTAGCGCCTTCGGATTCGGTTATAACACCTGCCTTTTCTAGCCTTTTTTCCATTTCTGGAATTTTATCAATATAAAACGACTCGCCATTCCAAGAGTCAAAAGAAACATCTAATAAATCATAGATTTTTTGGAATTCTTTTAAGCTTAATTCTCTAAATTTTGTCCACAAATCTAAGCAATATGAGTCGCCATTTTCTAATTTTTTGAAATTTTCTCGGCAAATTTCTAGCACCTTTTCGTCTTCTTTGCACAAATCGCTAATTCTAACATAAATTTGCGTTAAAGCTTCAATGGGATTTTCGCCCAAATCATATTCCTTTCCCCATCTTTTATAACCTTCAATCAATTTGGCAAACTGGGTTCCATAATCGCCCAAATGATTAATTCCAATGACGCGATAACCCAAAAATTGATAAATTTTATACAAACTTCCGTCCAATAATCGTGTTTCTCAAGTGCCCAATATGAAATGGTTTAGCAATGTTGGGAGAAGAATATTCCACTAAAATGGTCTGTCCATTTCCAATTGTCGAAGATCCGTATTTTTCTTGTTTTTCCTCAATTTCTGTTAGAACCGTTTGGGCTAGCAACACTTTATCAACGTAAAAATTCAAATATCCACCTGCATTTTTGACATCTGCAATTTCAGCTCCAAATTCTAGCTTTTCTTTGATTTCAGTTGCGATTTCTTGTGGTGATTTTTTCAATGTTTTCGCCAATCGAAAGCAAGGAAAAGCATAATCTCCCATTTCTGGATTGGGTGGTATTTCAAGATATTCTTGTATTTCTTCTTCCTTTAAATTAATCGCTTTTGCAATTTTCCCTGCAATGATTTTTTTGAAGTTTATCATAAAATTTCTTTCCTTTCTTAAATTGATTCATGATTTTCGTACAAAAATGCGCCAACAAAACACCAGAAACCACTCCCAGGCTGTCTAAACCAACATCAAATAACCTTGGACCGCGATTTGCCGAAAAAAATTGATGAATTTCATCTATGCAAGCCAGTAATAGCCCCAAAAATATGGCGATTAAAATGTTGTGTTTTATCTGAACATGATGAAGCATACCATAAATAATCACTCCACCAATGGCAAATAGCCCATAATGCGCAAATTTTCGAACCGACATTTCCCATTTGTCAACTCTGGCATTGGTGATTGGATTGATTTGAGTTCCGTTTGATGACAATTTCGCCTGTATCTTGGTAGTTTTCAATCACAACACAAATCGTGTCTTTGATTTTGAGCAATTCTCTTGTCACTTTATCGCTTACTTTACTCGATTCGCGCCCCGTTTGACTCGAAAATGTGTAAACAATCAAAAACCACCCTGCTAACAAAATTCCTAAAAAAAATGTTGTAATTGTTCTATTCTTTATGTTAAAACGCCATCCTTTCTTTTCTTTAAGATTTTATTTATCATTTGGTAAAAGAACATTAGAATACAAATTCCTAAGGCAATTCCAATGCTATCTATCATAACATCCGTTATCTGCCCAGACCTTCCTGCTACAAACAATTGATGAATTTCGTCAATTGCCGCATATTCGACTCCAATTAGTAAGGCCAACAGCATTCTTTTTTTATCGGAAAATTCATAAGTCAAAAATAGTGCCAAAAAGAGCATTCCACCGCACTGCATATTCTGACAAATGCGCTAGTTTTCGAATATATGGCTCTATAATATTAACTTTTTCTTCTTCTTCGACAATCACTTTGGCAATTTCTCTACTTAAATTGCTGGATTCTTCGCCTTTTTGATTCGATAAACCAAAAGTTATGATAATCCATACTATTATTAATGCTAAAATAATGATTCTTAGAACGGTTTTTCTTTGCATTTAAAATTCCTTTCTTTTTATGGTTTGATTGAGCACGATGCCTCGTGCCCCTACGGTTTGGCGGATAACTCTATGATTACATCCATGTTGTCATCTTCTGCGGCTTTGTTTTTCGTGATTTTGCCACATTTTTGGCATTGAAAACGAATGACGTATCCTTTTTTGGAATCGATTTCTAGCCCAATGGGTTTTAGTAAGCCATGACACTCTTCGCTTCGGTCGCCAGGATTTACGTCTACATGTTTCGAATGTAAACAATAAGGGCAATGATTTCTACAGGAATAGCCTAATTTTGATACGTTTTTTCCGCAATTTTCACAGATGAATTCTTCGTCGATTACGGTAAATTTTCGCATGATTGGTCCTTTCTTTGGAGCAAGGCGTGTCAAGACCGCGCCCCTACGGTTTATATTGTTTATTCGTATATGCTACCTCCAATAAATTCGCGTAATAGCGAATTGTTTGGGATTAGGTCAATGTCTTTCACGGATTCGAAATAGCGTAGCATTTCAATTAATCGCTTGGCTTCGCTGTATTCTGGGTGGGTTTCATCAATTTCTTGCAATAGGGGCACAACAAAATCTTTTAGGACTGCTAATTCATAGATAATCGATGAATTAAACATGCAGTCTGCTTCTTCTTGATAAGGAAAAATGTATTTTCGTTCGCCTTTGTTGACCGAATTCCACATTTTCAAAGTATGCAAAGCCGAATAATTGCGGAATTGATAATCGCGGGCAATTCTTCTGATTAATCTTGTATCTGTGGTGGAAATGCGGTTGTAGTAATCAATGTTTAGAACTGTCAAATCACTAATGTACACTTTGAATTTGTTTTCTTTCGAAATTTGATTGGTCAGTTCATCATTTAAGCAATGAATACCTTCGATAACTAAGATTTCGTCTTCTTCTAATTTTAGTTTATTCCCTAAATATTGTTTGTGACCTGTGGTAAAGTCAAAAGTTGGAAGTTCTACTTCTTTGCCAGATAATAAATCGAGTAATTGTCGATTGAACAACTCAACATCAATGGCTTCAATGCATTCAAAATCATAGTTTCCATTTTCGTCAACTGGATTTTGTTCGCGCTCCACAAAATAATTATCCACTGAAATCGTCACTGGTTTGATGCCTTGAACACGAAGTGCCATTCCTAATTTTCCTGCAAAAGTTGTTTTTCCGAGATGAGGTTGGACCTGCAATCAAAATCATACGAATATTTTGTTTTTGCTTGATTTTGTTCGCAATTTCTGCAATTTTCTTTTCGTGAATGGCTTCTGAAAATAAAATCAATTCTTTGATTTTGCCTTCTTGAATTTTCTTGTTTAGGCGGTAAACGGTATTGATTTTCATCAATTTATAAAGTTCATCATATTCGTTCATAGCAGAAACAATTTTCAAGGATTCGCAGTTTTTAGGAACAACTTTGTCAGGTTCTATTAAGCTTGGATATTCCACTAAAAAACCATTTCGAAATTTGCTTAACTCAAACAATTTGGCAAATCCTGTTGAAATTGGCATGGTTCCATAAAAATAGTTGTAATAATCTTCGCAAAAATAAAGGGAAACTTTTTCCTTGCCTATATCTGCTTGCAGTCGTCCGCGTATCGAATCGGATTTAGCATAAAATTCTTGCGCCTCTTGTGGCGACATTTCTACTTTGCGAATTGGCAAATCACAATCAATCAGCTCTTGCATTTTGGCTTTGACACGGTCAATGATTTCCTGCGTAATTTCCATATTTTCAATTTCACAAAACATGGCACTTGACAATTGATAATTCACCGTTAGTCGACTTTCTGGATATAACTCATAAAATGCTTTGCTCATGATATAAAGCAAGCCTCGAATATAAATAATTCTGCCATCTTTTTCTTTTCGACTAATCCACTCGATATTTCCATTTTTATTAATCTTGTGATTTAAAGAAGCAATGGAATTGTTGTATCTAGCAGCAATGATATCTTCTTCTAATTTTTCGCCAAAAGCATCTTCTATCGTTGTATTTTCTTTGATTTCGTATTCTTGATTTTCAAAAATAATTTTCATCTGTATTTTTCCTTTCTGGTTTTAGAAATTAAAATAAAGTAAGATTCCGCCAATGATGGCAAAAATGAAACCTACGATTTTGATTCCGCAAAACGGCTTCGTTTTCTTGCCCAAAACTGAAATATTTCTTGACGATTGGACGTGCATCATAGATCATTTTTATTCCTAAAATCACTGCAATAACTGCGATTGCTAATAATATTTTTTCCATTTTTACATCCTCTTTTTTTGGTATATTGGGTTTTGTTAGGTAGATGTGGGCATCTCCCCCTACGTTTATTGGTTGGTTAATTCGGATATTTTTTCGAATATATCTGGAAATTGTTTTTTCAAATTGATTGGTTTTAAATCTCTTCCGACCCAAGCGTGGACGGTGCTTCCTGTGTTAATTGGTTTTTCGATTCCGGGTTTAAAAATTTGATATTCAAATACAATTCTAGCAGGCGTTAGTTTCGAAATTTCCACTTGGATGGTTAAAACATCTTCATATTCTGCTGGAAAAATATATTTGGAATTAAGTTCTACTAAAGGCGTCATAATTCCATTTTTTTCTAAGGCAGAATAGGTAATTCCAATTTTTCGGATAGCCTCTGTTCTAGCGGCTTCATACCAAATAGGATAGACCGAATGATGAACAATTCCCATTTGGTCTGTTTCTGCGTATCTTACACTGATTTTGGTTTGAGAAATCATTTTAAAATCCCTTTCTTAAAAAATATTCTTTTTGCTTTTTTTGTTTAATTTTTCGATTGCTTTTTCTTCTTTTCTTTTTTGCTTTTCCATTTCTTTTTCCAATTTGGCTTGAATTTTTAGAAGTCGTTTGGATTGGCTAGTAGCCTGTTCATTTTCTTTGGATTCTTCTATTTCCTGTGGTTGTTCTTGTATTTCAGGTTCCAAATTTTGGGGTTCTTCGAAGGAATTTTCTTCCAAAATAGGTTCTTCCGAACTACTCATTTGCTCAATATCTTCCAATTCAAATTTAAGTTTTTGCTCAAAAATTTCTTGCACAATATTGGTTTCTTCTGGAAACATTTGTGTATCTTCTGGCTCGCTTTTTTCTTCCACTTCTAACCCAACATTTGGCACTATAGGTTCGCTATTCGAAATCAGTTCGTTGCGTGAATTATTGGCATTTTCATCTTTTAAAAATACATCATATTCATACACAAAAATATCTTTTGATTTTGGCTCTGCATGTGTTTCTTTGTCATTAAAATAGGAATTGGTTCTAAATTTGGTTTTGTTGACTAGCACAAATTCCATTTTTTTGTTATCGATTAACACTTTCGAAGATAAGTTCATGCCAAGTGGCAAAGTTTTGTTGGTATTGTCAAAAAAGATACTGTTTGTGTAATATAATAAAGGCATTCCTTCTTTGTAATTCAAGCAAATTAGGTTGTAGGCACCTTCGTCGTTGCCTTGGTATTTTTCCAATTCGTCTTCGATATTCATATTGTACAAATCAAATTCATCTTGTTCGATGTTCTTCGAGATTGGAACTAATTTATACAATGGCATATCATAAAAACAAGTAATTTTGGGCATAGCTCCTTCTAGAAAATTGACAATGCTTTGCATTTTTTCCGTAAAATCAAAAATATCGATTTTTTTGTTGATATTCATGATTTTGAACTTATTTTTTTCCATTTCTCTGTGACTTCGGTTGCCGATGTATTTTACTTTTTTGTTGTTTTCAGAAATGTTGCCAAAAATATCAAATGTTTCACTATCAATAACTAAACGATCTTCATTGAATTCGTCTTTTAAATCATACAAAATATTTTCTAAATCACATTTTACAATTTTATTGGTGCGAACCATATTCAAAAAATACAAAATTTCCGTTTGCGCAATAAAAATGCTGTCATTTTCTTCGTTGGATAATTTTTTTCGTTGGATTTGGTCTGCTTCTTCGCCTAATTTCTCAAAATCCATTTCGAAATCAAACGATTTTTTCGGCGTATTTTGCTCTTTTTCGTTTTCTTTGTCATCTGCCATTTCTAAAGCCAATTTTTCGTCTTTGTTAGCAAATTTCCAAAAATCAAAAATGCTTCTTTTATGTTTATCGATTTCTTCTATGTATTGGTTAGCATTTCTCACTTTTGAAATCACATTTTCTAACTTTAATTCCAATGCTTTCAAATCTTGTTTTAGATTTTTGTAGTTTTTCTCGCCTCTTTCATGCAAAGCATAAATTGTAACTAAATCTTCAATTGTGTAGTATTCTTTTTCTTCGATTACAGTTTTAATTGGTGTGGTATCAATTTCTTGTGTTTTGATTTCTTGCTTTTTAGCCAATTCTTCCGCATGTTTTGGCTGTCTTTTTGTGGATTTAAAGAAATATTTCATTTTACCAATAAAGGTTTTTTTACATTCCAAATACGTCGAAATTTCCTTTTGTTTTTGCAAATATTCATCTTCTTTTGCTTTCAATTGATTTTTCAAATCAATTAGTTTTCTCTGAATTTCTTCTACTTCTTTATTTTGATTTTTGATTTCATAATCTGCCAACAAAAATTCATTTTTGATAAAATTCATTAAACTATCAAATGTTATTTCGACCTTCGATAAATACATACTCAAAGCATTACTACTATCAATTTTGGTTTCAAATTTATACTGTCCCTTAATTTCCGTTTGCAAAATAAACAAAGCTTTTAGCAATTTATAAAATTTGATGGCTTCTTCTTTTGAATTTAAAATCACTTTATAATTACTTTTTAAATTTCGATAAACAAAAGTTTCCCCTACAATTTGTAGCGAAGGTTCATTTTTATCATTATACACTTCAAAAATCAGTGGCCAATTTTTCGTAAACAACCATAAATAATTTTCAATATCTGACGTTTCGTTTTTTGCCAAAATTTGCTCGCTATAGCCAATATAATTAATCGGAACATAAATCTTGGGCGAAATTTTGTTTTTCTTTTTGCTAAAATCCATTTGACATTTTAGCAAATACAAAAATTCCGCAAAAGTCTGCTCTTTCGTACAAACAAGCATAAAATATTTGTCTGTTTCTTCTGAATAATAAATTTGCCATAAATGGTCTCGGTTATATTTTACTTTAAACGGCTCTTTTCCGTCAAAACTTTCCTGAACCTTTTCAATTTTCTCGATTTCTTCTTTTGACATATTTCTGACAATCTTCGAGAAAGTTTTGAATAATGCAATTTCTTCTTCATCGCCATCCATATTCAAAAAACATTTTAGTGGCAGGCTTTCCGTGTATTTTTTCTTAACATCGTCAGAGCGTAAACAAGGCGTTATTAAGATTTCAATTTCACTGATAGGGACGAATTTGTAGACTTTTAGGTCTTTGTCGTCGTTTAGTCTTGATGTGTTGAAACTTGGAATGGTAGCGTCTTTAATAAACTTAGGTAATTTTTCTAAGTCTAGCCCCAAATATTCAAGATTCTCGTCTAATTCGTCACTTCCGAATCTTTTTCAATCTTATTTCCCCCCTTCGCCACAATTTTGTCGTTAGTAGTATATCATATTTTTTGAGGTAAATCAATTATTTTTGGAAGAAAAAATAAAAAACTGTGCAAAACCTTAGCGATTTCGCACAGTTAAAAAATAATCTTTTTTCTATTATCTATTAAAGGAATTTTTTTGCTGCAAATAATGTACAACCAGTAGAAAACAAAATACATCCTGCACCTATTCCTACTTTTACAATATTTACTTGTTCTCCAAATAAATAATTTGCAAAAGCCATTGATGCTATGGCGGTTAAAACAACATCAACCAAAAAAATCCAAGAATAATTTTTCATTTTTCTCATAAAGCACCTTCCTTTCGGGAGAAACTTCCCAGTTGATAAATTTCAAAAAACTTCCTACAATTTTATTATAGCACATTTTATGTAAAATATCAAGAGCAATATTTCACATATCAGGGCAACCGCATAAAAAATGTCAAGACAAAATCAAAAAAATAGTATATAAT
>CAOJUE010000002.1 GCA_948443845.1 uncultured Eubacteriales bacterium
GAACTTTTCATGAGATATTCTTATAGGGTGATTTTATCATAAATTAATTACAAGAGATTTTTGAAAACAGTTGACAAATTATGTAAAAATGTAATATAATAGTTACATAATAGGTATCTGCCTATTTTAGAAACTAATTAACTTATTTTTAAGACACAAAGTTGTGTCAAAAGGAGGACAAAGTATGTTTGGTTTTGGCAAAAAGAAACAAAACAACAGCAACGTAAGCAATGATTCCATGGCAATGGAAAAGTCACGGGTCAGCCTAGAGAAACTGGAAAAGTCGAAGGTTTCGCTTGACAAGCATTTGGTCAATCTTAAAAAGGAGAAGAATGTGGATTTGACCAATCTTATTTGCCGAGTCATAGTAATTATGGATCGGTCAGGTTCAATGAACGGCAGATTTCGCAATGGCATTGTGCAGAACACCTTTACCAGAGTTTTTCCGTTAGCTTTGAAGTTTGACGATGATGGACAAATGGAAGTCATTGTTTTTGACGAAGACAGTCAGCAAATTAGCAATATGACAATGGAAAATTTCGACACTTATGTTGAAAAGGAAGTCTATGAAAAAGGTTATGGACCTCGTGGGAATGGCACGAATTATGCTCCAGCTATTCGGCAGGCAATTGCGTGCTGTGATACAGACAGTCGATATCCACTTTTCGTGATTTTTATTACAGATGGCGGTTGCTGGGATGTTGATGACTCTGATGATGCATTTCGTGAATCATCTAAGCACAATATGTTCATTCAGTGTGTTGGAATTGGTAATGAAGATTTCAGTTATTTGAGGAAGATTGACGATTTAGACGGGCGTAAGGTCGATAATACAGCTTTCCTTGAAATTGAAGGCTTATCACACTTGAGTGATGATGAACTGTATGCGAAACTGTTGGAGCAGTATCCGCAGTGGTTGCAGGCAAGGCACTTGATTTAAGCTGTCCAAGAAGGTACCGCGTAGCATTTTGCTACGCGGTATTTGCTTATTCAAAAAATAAAAAGATTGACAATCAACCTAAAATTCGGATATAATATTAAAAAATAAAGGAGAAACCATGCTAAATATCAATATCATTTGTGTTGGAAAAATAAAAGAGACCTATTTGCGTGAAGCAATTGCAGAATATACGAAACGCCTGTCAAAATATTGCCATTTAAAAATCACAGAAGTGCCAGACGAAAAATTGCCGAATAAACTCTACCCTAGCGTCATTGACGAAATTAAGAAAAAAGAGAGTAAACTGATTACTGACTGCATAAAAAACGATTCTTACGTCATCTGTTTAGATTTAAAGGGTAAAGAGATGTCGTCTGAGGATTTTTCAAAAAAATTAGAAGATATTTCCTTACATTTTAATAGCACTATTACATTTGTGATTGGCGGAACGCTTGGCATGACAGAAGAACTGCTAAAAATGGCAAATGAAACGATTTGTTTTTCCAAAATGACATTTCCACATCAACTCATTCGCGTATTTTTGTTAGAACAAATTTTTAGAAGTTTTAAAATTTCTAAAAATGAAACGTATCATTGGTAAATATGCACAAAATCCTCTTCGGGAGCATATATTGTTTCCAAGGAGGATTTTTATGGGAGAAATCGTTGAAAATATCTTTGAAAATCAATTGTATTATAAAAATACGGTTATTTTAACATACAAAATAAAATATCCAGAACTTGTAAGATCGAGATATCGCTTGGGTGCACAGAAATTTAATTTTTATAATTATGAAAAAGCAATAAAACTTGCCAAATATTGCGAAACGGAATTGTTTGAAGAAGCCAAAACACTATATGATTACAATAACTCTAAAGGCTTCCCTGTAATGGTGTATGAAGTTATTTTGGATTATGCGGTAACTTATCAAAATCATGCCATTGTGAGTTTGTATACCGATGAATACATCTTCTCGGGACGGAGCCCATGGAAACACAAAACGTGAGTCGCAAAACTGGAATTTGCAAAACGGAAAACAGATTCCTCTAAAAGATTTATTTCCAAACAATCCATACTTTACGATTGATATTTTCAGGGAAATCAATCGCCAAATAGCCACGCAAATGGAAAGCGGAGAAAATGATTATTTTGACAATTATTGCCAATTGGTACTGGAAAATTTCAATCCACAAAACTTTTATCTTACGCCAAACGGAATTGTAATATTTTTCAACCAATACGAAATTGCCCCCTATTCCAGTGGGATACCAACATTTTTAATTGAGAAAACACTTTTTTAGTATTTCTGGAAAGTTAACAAAAAACGGTTTTTTAGACCGTTTTTTTTTGTATTCTAACTATATCATTTCCTCCATATTAGCTCCCATCAATTCTGCTTGTCTAACTACCATCTGTACTGCATCATCTGCTTTTTCTGGTGGATAACCATACTTTCTTAAAAGCCTTTTTATTTCTCTTCTCATAAATGCTCTGGCTGATTCTTTTTTGTCCCAATCGATCGTCCTATTTTTTTGAACCGTTTGTGTTAATTCATGTGCTAATTCTATCAAAACATCATCTTGCATCTTTTTTAAAACCTCTGGCGCTTTTACGAGTGCATCATAAAAAGCATACTCATCTTCGGTTAAACCTTTTTCCTTTCCTTCATTTCTAGATTCTACCACTTCTTGCGATAATTTTAATAATTCTTCAATTACCTCTACACTAGTTATTAGCCTATTATTGTATTGATTCATGATAGCTTCCATTTTTTCGGAAAATAGTTCCGCTTTTACTAAGTTGGTTCTTCTAAATAGCTTTATATTGCCTTCTAGCAGTTTTTTCAATAGTTCGGCTGCAATATTTCTATTTTTCATATTTTTTAGACCAACCATGTATTCTTCAGAAAATATCGATATTTCTGGACTATTCTTTTCGGCTGCTTTAAATATATCAATAATTCCTTCTTCTTGTATAGCTTGTTCTAAAACATTTAATATTCTTTGATTTACTTCTGTAGTTGTCAATTTCCCTGTCCCAGCTATTTTACAAATACCAACTTTTACTCCTTTAAAATACTCCACTTCTGTTTTTGTTTTTTCATCTAACAGAGAACGCGCTAATGTTTCTGCTTGTGATAGAGCTGTGGCTTGTTTCACAAATTCCTTTTTGTCTTCTTCGCTTTGCGATAAAATATAGTTAATTCCACTCGTTAAGATTTTTAGTCTTGCTTGATTCGAATAGCCAAAAAAAGCCGAATAATCAAATCCATAAAATATATCGCGCATGATTTCTAATTTTTCTCTTACGATAGCATATGCTGCTGTAATATCTGGTATTTTATCTCTATCTCGGTTGGTATATTCATTTAAGGCTAGCTTTAAATCGGCGCCAATTCCAATGTAATCGACAATTAATCCTGCCTCTTTGTCTTTGTATACTCGATTGACTCTTGCAATTGCTTGCATTAGATTGTGCCCTTTCATCGGCTTGTCTATGTACATAGTAGCCAAATCTGGTACATCAAAACCCGTAAGCCACATGTCTACTACGATTACAATCTTTAGATTGCTGGTACTATCTTTAAATTGGATTGCTAAATCATCTCGATATCGTTTATTTCCAACAATTTCATGCCAGCTTGCAGGGTCATCGTTATTGTCGGTTAATACAACTTTTACTTTTTCATTCCAATTGGGCCTTATTTTTAAAATTTTTTTATACAAATTAATGGCTATTTTCCTTGTCATACATACAATCATTGCTTTGCCATTTAAAATATCTTGCCTTTGTTCATAATGGTCAATTATATCTTGTGCTAACAATTCTAATGTTTGGTGCGAACCAATTATGGTTTGCAATTTAGCCAATTCTGCTTTGGATTGCTCGATTACTTCTTCCTCTGCTTCATCATTGTAGGAAATATATTCATATTCTTCATCGATATCATGTAAAATACATTCATCTAATTTTAGCTTAGCTACTCTATTTTCATAATAAATTGGGACAGTGGCATTGTCTAATACTGCTTGAGTCATATCGTATATATCGATGTAATCTCCAAATAAAATTCTTGTATTTTTATCTGCCATTTCAATAGGTGTGCCTGTAAAGCCTATGAATGTTGCATTTGGTAGAGCATCTCTCATTTTTTTGGCATATCCGACTTTGAACTTGCCAGTTTTTTGATCTAATTTCTTCTTGGTCCCATATTGGCTTCTATGCGCTTCATCAGCGATAAATATGATATTTTCTCTATCCGATAAAATATCGTTACTTTCTTCAAATTTTTGTATGGTTGTAAATACTATTCCACCTGCATTTACTTTTAAATATTCTTTTAGTTCTTTCCTATTTTCTGTTTGCTTACATTGTTGTGGCAAAATTTCTTTACTACAGGTTGAAAAGGTAGTATATAATTGATTGTCTAAGTCATTTCTGTCTGTTAAAACAACAATTGTTGGATTGTTCAGTTTCAAATTTTTTAATAATAATCCCGCATAAAACACCATAGCAAAACTTTTACCTGAACCTTGCGTATGCCATACAACACCAGCTTTTTTTGTATGTTCTTTTAAGGATTTTTCCGTACTTACAATTGCCTTTTTTACAGCAAAATATTGATGATAACCAGCTAATATTTTGATATCTTTTCCTTCTTTGTTTTGAAACATGATAAAATTGGTAATTATATCAATTAATCTTTCTTTTGGAAAGACTCCTTCTAGTAGAACATCAATCTGTTCTATGTTTTCTTCTGGCTTTTCTCCATTTTTGGATTTCCAGGTCATATAGCGTGAAAAATCAGCTGTTATGGTTCCAATTCTTGCATTTACGCCATCGGAGATAATATTAAAGGCATTGTAATAAAATAAACTACGAATATCTTGTTGATAATTTTTGATTTGATGATAGGCATTTTCAATGGTGATATCTTCTTTTATAGCATTTTTTAGCTCAAAAACAACAAGGGGAATTCCGTTAATAAAAGCAACGATATCTGGTCTTTTCTCTTTGTATTCGATAACAGTGTATTGATTGACCACATGAAATGAGTTGTTTTTAATATTTTCCCTATCGATTAACTTGGCTGTATAGGTTTTGTCCCCTTCTATCGGTATTTGGACTCCAGCATACAGCATGTGATAAAATTCATAGTTTGCTTGTACTAAACCAATGTTGGTAAAACTTCTTATTTTTCTGTATACTTCATCTGCAATTGGTTGGGTTATGTCTGGATTGATATCGAATAAAGAATTGTAAAATATTTCTTTTAGCACTACTTCTTTATAATCTCGCTCGATTTCTGGCCCATATAAGTATTCATACCCCAAATTTTGCAATTGCTCAATGATTGCTTGTTCTACTTGTTCTTCTTTAAACATATTTTGCTCCTTTTTATGGTTAGGTTAAATTTCGATTTTATCTAGGTTTATTGCGCCGTTTATGAGTTTGGGTAGTAGGGTGTCGCCGAGTTCTGTTAATATTTCATTTTGTTTACTTATACTTTCTATTTTTTCCATAATTACTTGGAATTTATAGAATAATGCATCATTTGTAAAATATGGTATTTTATAATTTTCAATATTTCCCTTTGTAATAAATTTTATTACTGAGCCTCTAAATCCTGAAGTAATCTCTTTTAAATTATATTTTATAGTTTGATATAAAAAACCTAATTTTCTCTTATCTATTGGTATTAATACATAAGTTCTTTGATAAGCATCAAATTTTCCTCTATAAAACTTTACATTAAAATCGCCATTTCCAGCCAATAGAATTGCACTGTCATCAAATGAATATGTACTAATTTTGCTTATTTTCTGTGAACAAGTAAAAAATGGATATTTACCCTTATCATCACTAGCATTCGCATCTTTTTTCCCAGTTATTACAGGAAAAAATTCTTTTAATTCTTTTACTTCCCATCTTTCAGGAATTTTTCCTAACTCACTGTCTATAAATTTTCCACCTTCTGATTTATAAGGTTCTCCATTTTCGTTTGGAAACTCAAAATCAACAAACCATCTCTTATATAATTGTTTAGTAATATCATACAAATTTTCATTCATCTGATTATTTAACTCTATTTTCCTATCAATATTTGACAAAAAAGTTATCACCTTTCTTTGCTGTTCAAGCGTTGGAATATTAATTTTTATATTTTCAATAACTTCTCTTTTAGCTATATTCACTTGAACGCTCCCCATCGAACGTGATATTATTGAATTATATCCATCTTTACTTTTGAAAAAATAATATAAATATTCAGGTAATACAATTTTATCATTTACTCTCAATATAAGCAAAGCTTGACTTATTATTCCTTTTTTATCCTCTTGTGAAATAATACCTACTTTTCCTATTGTACCTGAACAGCTTATAATTAAATCCTTTGGTTGTATAGCAAATCTTTTCATTTCTTGATACTTTTGATTGTCTATATAATATCTAAAATCTCTAGTACCATATATTGCATGTTGTTGCTCATATACTGGTATGCCACTTGTTTTTAATTCTTTTCTTTTTAAACTAGAACCAAAAGGTCCTCTTATATACCCTTTTTCTTGCAACAACTCTTTCAACTTATATTCCATACCCAATCGCTCCCAACACCTTCTTTATCTCCCCATCAAGCCTTTCTGATTCCTTCATTTGCTCCGACAATTTGCTCGTCAACTCAGCCATCTTCTCCTCAAAAGGTACTCCATCATCCTCCACCTCTTCTGTACCAACATACCTCCCCGGCGTCAATACAGAGTTATTTTCTTCTACCTCTTCCTTAGTCGCAGACTTACAAAATCCCGCTATATCCTCATAATTCTCATTTTTTCTCCAATTACGATACGTACCAGCTATTTTTTGAATATCCTCTTCCGAAAGTTCCCTTACCTTTCTATCCACCATATGTCCCAAATTTCTTGCATCAATAAACAAAATCTTATTTGTTGTCTTTTCATTTTTAGTTCTTCTCATAATCCATAACGAACACGGAATTCCTGTCGCATAAAACAATTGACTTGGCATTGCAACAATCGCATCTACTACATCTTGCTCAATCATTTTCTTACGAATCGTTCCTTCATTCGATGTATCACTTGACAATGAACCATTCGCCAAAACAGTACCTGCCACCCCATTTTCCGGTGATAAATGAAACAGCATATGTTGTAACCAAGCATAATTCGCATTTCCCGTTGGCGGTTCACCATACTTCCAACGCCTATCCCCTTGTAACCTATCTCCACCCCAATCTGATACATTAAAAGGTGGATTCGCTAATATATAATCCGCTTTCAATGTCTTATGTAAATCTTCATGAAAGGTATCTGCATTATGACTTCCTAAATTTCCATCAATTCTTCTAATTGCCAAATTCATTTTCGCTAATTTCCAAGTAGTCGGATTTCTTTCTTGCCCAAATATGGATACATTATTAATATTTCCCTGATGCTCTTTCACAAATCTAGAGGACTGAACAAACATTCCTCCAGAGCCACAACAAGGGTCATACACTCTGCCTTCAAATGGTTCTATCATTTCAACTAATGTTTTAACAATACAAGCAGGCGTATAGAATTCTCCTCCCCCTTTTCCCTCAGCAGAAGCAAATTTACTCAAAAAATATTCATATACCCTACCCAACATGTCCATTTCTTGTGCTTTATCTGTTCCTATTTCTAAATTAGTGAACAAGGTAACTAGCTCGCCTAGCGTCGTTTTCTCTAATTCTGGTCTTGCATAATTTTTGTTTAGCACACCTTTCAAAGTAGGATTTTCCTTTTCAATTGACTCCATTGCAATGTCTATCACTTTTCCAATTTCTGGTGTATTAGCATACCTCAAAATTTCATTCCATCTTGCAACTTTAGGAATCCAGAATACATTGTTACCAGCATATTCATCCTTTTCCTCCACATCAGCATATTCTTCTTTTAATACTTCTTGATATCTTGCCTCAAATGCATCAGACACATATTTTAGAAAGATAAGCCCCAAAACAACATGTTTATACTCACTAGAATCCATGCTTCCTCTCAATTTATCTGCTGCCTGCCACAATTTATCTTCATATTCAAATCCTTTATTACTTTCACTTTTCGCCATATTTTCCCCCAAAAATTTGTATTTTTCTTTTATACTATATCACAATATTTCTTTTTTCTCAAGTAATTATCTATTTAAGGTTCGACTTTTTTTGAAAAAATGAAAAAGTCTACTTGATGAATTAAAAACTCTAAATTTAATCAGAAAAAAATTGACATTTTATGTAAATTATGATATAATTATATTATAGGCACTATTTTGTGCAACATCTACTTTGGTCAGAGGTAGATATTTAGCAACTATTAACCTATATTCAAGAAAGGATGAATTCTATGAATACAATTGTAGTAAATAAAATCGTAACTCCGAAGTCTTCTCAGTCGGAGTTAAAAACCAAGAAAGTAACTATTAACCTAAGGAACCTCGTTACCTTGGAAAAGGCAAAAAATTTTTCCACTGTAACTTTGTCAACCGGAAAAGATTTCAAAGTTACCGACGAATACAAATTTCTTTGCCGGCAGATTGGAAAGCAGAATTGCATCCAGCTGATTGAAGTGAACAAAGTAGTAACGTTTCCAAGCACAACTACAAATTTGGAAACGACAAAGGTAACTATCAATTCTGATACAATCGTTACCTATGAGGAAACAAACTTAAACAACTATCCTTTTAGACCTGACCTGGCAAAGACAGGAAGCCTTATTTCTCTGACTACAGGAACTGACATCACAGTAACTGATGACCTGTAAGTCATTCGACAGTTACGCAACAGTAATTTCTGACCATAGCACCTTCGGGTGCCTTTTTATTCTTTATAATCAATAAAATTCAACTATTTTTCCCTTCCATATGTAAATATGATATAATATATGTATAAGCACGCATTTTGTGCAAGGTCTACTTTGGTTAGGAGTAGATTTTGAAACCTGTTAACCTTGCCTTTAATTAAGAAAGGAATGTGACTTTATGAATGAATTAATTTCTTTAAATCAAGTTACACTTTATGGGGATAATAGTTTTACCCCTAGTAATGCATTGCTTTTAAAAGCAAGGTTAATTGATTCTGTTGAATCAATATCAACATTTTCAGACGACGGACATTCGCACTCTTGTTTGACAATCACAGTAGGCTTATGTAGCAATAATCCAAAACCATATGATGTCTACGAATCTACCGGAGAAATTGCAAAAAAGATAGAGCAATTAAATCAATAAGACTGACCAACAAAAAACGACTCATACGAGCCGTTTTTTGTTCTATCCAAAATATATTTTACTCAACAATATCAGAAACAACGCCAGAACCTACTGTACGTCCACCTTCACGAATAGCAAATCTTAATCCTTTTTCGATTGCGATTGGTGTAATAAGTTCAATTGTCATAGCGATGTTTTCACCTGGCATAACCATTTCTGTTCCTGCAGGCAATTCGATAACACCTGTAACGTCTGTTGTTCTAAAATAGAATTGTGGTCTATATCCATTGAAGAATGGAGTATGTCTTCCACCTTCTTCTTTTTTCAAGATATATACTTCTGATTTGAATTTTGTATGAGGATTGATTGTTCCTGGTTTTGCAATAACTTGACCTCTTTCGATATCTTTTCTGTCGATACCTCTTAAAAGGACACCAATGTTATCACCGGCTTCTGCTTGGTCTAACAATTTTCTGAACATTTCAACACCTGTAACAACAGTTTTTGTTCTTTCTTTTGATAAACCAACGATTTCAACTTCGTCTTGCATTTTAACAATTCCTCTTTCAACTCTACCAGTAGCAACTGTTCCACGACCTGTGATTGTGAATACGTCTTCAACTGGCATTAAGAATGGTTGATCAATTGGTCTCTCTGGTGTTGGGATATAACTATCAACTGCATCCATCAATTCTTTCATTGGAGCATATTCTGGAGCATTTGGATCAGTTGATGTGCTCTCTAATACTTTCAATGAAGAACCTTTGATGAATGGAATGTCATCTCCTGGGAAGTCATATTCAGATAATAATTCTCTTAATTCCATTTCAACTAATTCAACTAATTCTGGATCGTCAACCATATCGCATTTATTTAAGTAAACAACGATATATTTAACACCTACTTGTCTTGCAAGTAAGATATGCTCTCTTGTTTGAGGCATTGCACCATCTGCTGCTGATACAACTAAGATAGCACCATCCATTTGAGCAGCACCTGTAATCATGTTTTTAACATAATCAGCGTGTCCTGGGCAGTCAACGTGTGCATAGTGTCTGTTTTCTGTTTCATATTCTACGTGAGCTGTGTTGATTGTAATTCCTCTTGCTTGTTCTTCTGGAGCTCCGTCAATTTTGTCATATGCTGAATATTCAGCTTTTCCTAATAAGTTTAAATATTTTGTAATCGCTGCTGTTGTCGTTGTTTTACCATGGTCAACGTGGCCGATTGTACCAATGTTAACGTGTGGTTTTGTTCTTTCAAATTTAGCTTTTGCCATTTTTGATTCCTTCCTTTCTTGAAGCATTTTCTGCTTCCTTTTATTTTAATTTTTTAAATTAACATATCTATTATTTGCATTTTACACTATATCTCCATAAAATGCAAGCGTAAATTCAAAATTTTTTATAAAATTTTAAATTATCCTTCTTTTTTGACGCGTGATGCAACTATATTATCAAATACGGATTTTGGAACTTCTTCATAATGAGATGGTTCCATTGCATAATTTCCACGTCCTTGTGTTTTGGAACGTAAGTCTGTTGCATAACCAAACATTTCTGATAATGGAATAAACGCACGAATGATTTGTGAACCATTTCTTGCTTCCATACCTTCCATTTTTCCACGTCTTGAGTTAACGTCACCGATAACATCGCCCATGTACTCTTCTGGAACCGTGATTTCAACTTTCATAATTGGCTCTAAAATAACTGATTTTGCCTGACGACATCCTTCTTTGAATGCCATAGAACCAGCAATTTTGAATGCCATTTCTGATGAATCGACATCGTGGTAAGAACCGTCAACTAAAGTTGCTTTGAAATCGATAACTGGATATCCAGCAAGTGTACCACTTTCAGCGGCTTCACGAATTCCTTCTTCCACTGGTTTAACATATTCTTTTGGAACAACACCACCTACGATTTTGCTCTCAAATTGAATACCTGAACCTGGCTCTAATGGCTCCATTTCAATCCAAACATGACCATATTGTCCACGTCCACCAGATTGACGAATGAATTTTCCTTCCACGCGAACTGGTTTTCTGATTGTTTCTTTATAAGCAACTTGTGGCTTACCAACATTACATTCTACTTTGAATTCTCTTTTCAATCGATCAACAATGATATCCAAATGTAACTCACCCATACCAGCAATAACTGTTTGACCTGTTTCTTGGTTGGTGTAAGTTTTGAATGTTGGATCTTCTTCCGCCAATTTTGCCAAAGCAATACCCATTTTTTCTTGAGCAGCCTTGTCTTTTGGCTCAATTGCGATATCAATAACTGGTTCTGGGAATTCCATGGATTCTAGAATAACAGGATTGTTCATATCACACAAAGTATCTCCTGTTGTAACTTCTTTAATACCAACAGCAGCAGCAATATCACCTGCAAAAACTTCGGTAATATCTTTTCTATCATTTGCATGCATTTGAAGAATTCTACCAATTCTTTCTTTTTTTCCAGTTCTTGTATTTAACACAGTTGAACCTGATTCTAATGTTCCTGAGTAAACTCTGAAGAAACACAATTTTCCAACAAATGGATCTGTAGCAATTTTGAAGGCAAGAGCAGCGAAAGGTTCTGTATCTGATGTTTTTCTCTCAACTTCTTCTCCCTCTAAAGTAGTTCCTTTAATGTGAGCAATATCAAGTGGTGATGGCATATATTCAACAATATTGTTCAATAATTCTTGAACACCTTTGTTCTTGTAAGATGAACCACAAGAAACCGTAATAATCGCATTATTGATGGTTCCCTTTCTTAAAGCGGCTTTGATTTCTGCTTCGGTTGGTTCTTCTCCTTCTAGATACTTCATCATCAATTCATCATCTTGCTCACAAGCAGATTCAATCATTTGACCTCTATATTTTTCAGCCAATTCTTTCATATCTTCAGGAATGTCCGTTTCTTCAATTTCTTTTCCTAAATCATCTTTATGAATGAATGCTTTCATTTTGATTAAGTCAACAATTCCTTGGAATGTGTCTTCTTTTCCAATTGGCAATTGAACTGGAACAGCGTTAGCACCTAATCTTGTTTTCAATTGTTCTACACAATTGTAAAAATCAGCACCTGTGATGTCCATTTTGTTGACATATACCATACGTGGTACATTGTATTTATCAGCCTGTCTCCAAACTGTTTCTGATTGTGGTTCAACACCACCTTTTGCGCACAATACGGTAACTGAACCATCAAGTACACGAAGTGATCTTTGTACTTCAACCGTAAAATCAACGTGTCCTGGCGTATCAATGATATTGATTCTTGTATCGTTCCAGAAACAAGTTGTAGCAGCAGAAGTAATGGTAATACCTCTTTCTTGCTCTTGAGCCATCCAGTCCATCGTTGCTCCACCTTCGTGAGTTTCACCTATTTTATGGTTAATACCTGTGTAAAATAGAATTCTCTCGGTTGTCGTGGTTTTTCCAGCATCGATATGCGCCATAATTCCTATATTTCTTGTTTTTTCTAAAGAATAAGCTCTATCAGACATTGTTTTTTTCCTTTCTTATCTATTTTCTGTTGCTAGCAGGAGTGGAACCCTGCCCATACCTTTATTGGTATAGTTTAGAATTTGTAATGTGCAAATGCTTTGTTAGCCTCTGCCATTTTGTGTGTATCTTCTTTCTTCTTGAATGCTCCACCATTTCCAGCAATTGCGTCTAAAATTTCACCAGCTAGTTTTTCAGACATTGTTTTCTCATGTCTTTTTCTAGCATAAGTTACTAACCATCTTAGACCTAAAGTTTGTCTTCTTTCTGGACGAATTTCTAATGGAACTTGATAAGTTGCTCCACCTACACGTCTTGCTTTTACTTCTAAAACTGGCATAATGTTTTCCAAAGCTGCTTCAAATACCTCTAATGGCTCTTTGCTTTCTTTCTCTTTTACGATATTGAAAGCATCATAGACAATACTTTGAGCAACTGTTTTTTTACCATCTAGCATAATATTGTTGATTAGTTTTGTTACAACTTTGCTATTATACAATGGATCTGGTAAAACTTCTCTTTTTGCGATATATCCTTTTCTTGGCACTATATTTTCCCTCCTTAATTTATTTAGCGTTTAAACCTTTATAACGCTAAAAGGTACTCTAGAAAGACTTTTTCACTTTCCCGTAATAGTACAATTTATAAAATCTATATTTAAATCAACTACAATTTTATTCTTGCACTATTTTCTTGCGACATTACGCTTTTTTAGGTTTTTTCGCACCGTATTTTGAACGGGCTTGCATTCTGTCTTTTACACCTGCTGTATCTAATGTTCCTCTGATGATGTGGTATCTAACACCTGGTAAATCTTTTACCCTTCCACCTCTGATTAATACAACACTGTGTTCTTGCAAATTGTGTCCTTCTCCTGGGATATAAGATGTTACTTCATATCCATTTGAAAGTTTAACCCTAGCAACTTTTCTTAAAGCAGAGTTTGGTTTCTTTGGTGTTACTGTTTTTACAACAGTACAAACTCCCCTTTTTTGTGGTGCTCTGTTATCTGTTTGAACTTTTTTTCTAGAGTTATAACCTTTTTGTAGTGCAGGAGCCGTAGATTTTGTAGTTGATGACTTTCTACTTTTTCTTACTAATTGGTTAATTGTTGGCATTCTTTTTATTTCACCTCTTTTCTTTTTGATTACAAAATACGCCTAAATCTTACGGATACTTAAATTTTCAGACCTAAGCGTATAGTATTTTATCATCATTTTGTAAATAAGTCAATGATTTTTTGGAATTTTGAATATATTTTTTTAAAACATTGACTTTTCATTTAAAAAAATATATACTTATTAAAAAGAAATGATTCATCATTTCAACTAAAAAAGGAGGATTTATAATGCACGATTTAATTGAAATTAGATGGCATGGACGTGGCGGTCAAGGTGCGAAAACGGCTTCTTTGCTACTTGCTGATGCAGCATTCAATACAGGCAAATACATCCAAGGCTTTCCTGAATATGGTCCTGAAAGAATGGGCGCCCCTATCACTGCCTACAACCGAATCAGCAGTAGTCCTATCACAATTCATTCCAACATTTACGAACCAGACTATGTCGTCGTAGTTGACGACACGCTTTTGGAATCTGTGGACGTAACCGCTGGTTTAAAAAATTCTGGAGCCATCATTATTAATACAACAAAAGACAACGACTATTTAAAACAAGTTCTTAGCAATTATTCTGGCAATATCTATAAAATTGATGCTCGAAAAGTTTCCATGGAAACTTTAGGCAAATATTTTCCAAATACACCAATGCTTGCAGCCGTCGTAAAGGTCAGCGAAATTATGTCTGAACAAGAATTTTTAGACGACATGGTAGGCTCTTTCAAACATAAATTTGCCAAAAAGCCGGAAGTCATCGAAGGCAATATGAAAGCCCTTGAAATGGCTTTAAAATCTGTAGAAAAGGTTTAAATCCTATGATTGAATTTTTTAAAAATCTATTATCCAAAATCAATTTTAAATCAGATAACGAGGACTTAAATAAACTAAATAAAATCATCTATTCCGTTCTTATTTTATGTGCGATTCTTTTTATTGGATTTATTGTGTATTTTGTCATACGACAATGGCCTGATTTTGTGGAAGCCGTAAAAGAAAATTGGAATGACTTAGAAATCGATTTTAGAAGGTTTTAGTAAATGAAGAAAGGAGATTTTTATGTCTGAAATCAATACCAACACACCAATTGACGAATTAACCATTGGTGGAAATATTTACACCGCTGGAAACGCCAAAGAATTCAAAACCGGCGACTGGCGCTCAACCAAACCAATTTATCTTTCTGAAAAATGCAAACAATGCGGACTTTGCTTCCCTGTTTGCCCAGACGACGCCATTCCGGTTAATAAAGAATGCAAAAGAGAAGATTTTGATTACGATGCTTGTAAAGGCTGTGGTGTTTGCGCCAAGGTTTGCCCTTTTGGAGCAATTGAAATGGAATAAAAATTTGAAAGGAGAAAAAATATGAGAGAACGTTTAAGTGGAAATGAAGCAGCTGCTATCGCGATGAAACAAATCAATCCAGATGTAGTTGCTGCCTTTCCTATCACACCTTCAACAGAAATCCCACAATACTTCTCAACCTTCGTAAGTAACGGAACCGTTGATACCGAATTTGTTGCTGTTGAAAGTGAACACAGCGCCATGAGTGCCTGCATCGGCGCACAGGCTGCTGGCGGAAGAGCCATGACGGCTACCTCCGCAAATGGTCTATCTTTAATGTGGGAAATGATTTATATTGCATCTAGTTTGCGTTTACCAATCGTTATGTCTTTGGTAAACAGAGCCGTATCTGGGCCATTAAATATCCACAATGACCATTCCGATGCCATGGGAGTGAGAGATGCTGGATGGATTATGACATTTTCCGAAAATAACCAAGAAGCCTATGACAATTTAGTCATGGCACACAGAATTGCTGAACATAAAGATGTTTTACTTCCATTGATGGTTTGCCAAGATGGATTTATTACATCTCACTCAATTGAAAATATCGAATTAATTGAAGATGAAAAAGTGAAAGAATTTGTGGGAACCTACAACCCAGAACATTATTTATTAAATGCCAAAGAACCAATTGCGATTGGTCCATTGGACTTGCAAGGCTATTTATTCGAGCATAAAACGCAACAAGCCATCGCTATGCGAAACGCTAAAAAAGTTATTTTGGACGTTGCAAAAGACTTTGAAAAAATGACTGGCAGAAAATATGGATTCTTTGAAGAATACAAAATGGAAGATGCTGAAGTGGTTGTTGTTTGTATGAACTCAACTGCTGGAACCGCCAAATATACGGCTGATAAATTGCGTGAGCAAGGCATTAAAGCAGGTGTTTTGAAAATTCGCGTATTTCGTCCATTCCCTGCTGAGGAAGTTGCAAAAGCATTAAGCCACGCAAAAGCAATCGCTGTTTTAGATAAAGCAGATTCTCTAAACGCAGCAGGTGGCGCGCTATTTGAAGATGTAACATCTGGTATGTTTGTAAGCAAAGTGCAAGTTCCAACGATTAACTATGTTTACGGAATTGGTGGTCGCGATACCACTTCAAAAGAAATTGAAAGTGTTTACCAAGATTTAATGGAAATCGCCAAAACTGGCGATATTGGAAATCCTTACAGATATTTGGGTGTTAGGAGGTGTAAATAATGGCATATAATCACAAACAAATTATGGTTGATACCAAATCCAGATTAACTTCTGGTCACAGAATGTGTGCTGGTTGTGGCGCACCAGCTGTTGCAAGAATGATCCTTCGCGCTGTTAAACCAGAAGACCATGTTGTCGTATCCAATGCCACTGGATGCATGGAAGTTTCTACTTTCCTATATCCTTACACCGCTTGGACTGATTCCTTTATTCACACAGCATTTGAAAATGCTGCCGCAACTTTATCTGGTGTAGAAGCTGCTTACAAATCCATGAAAGCCACCGGAAAATTGCCTGAAGACAAAGACACCAAATTTATTGCTTTTGGCGGAGACGGCGGAACATATGACATTGGACTTCAAAGTTTATCAGGCGCCATGGAACGTGGACACGATATGGTTTATGTTTGCTATGATAACGGAGCTTACATGAACACAGGAATTCAGCGTTCTTCTGCAACACCAAAATTTGCAGACACAACTACAACTCCTGCTGGAAAAGTCGTTCCTGGAAAAATGCAACCAAGAAAAGATTTAACAAAAATTATGGTTGGTCATCATTTGCCTTATGTTGCTCAAACTTTGGCATTAAACAATTTTAAGGATTTATACGAAAAAGCAGAAAAAGCAATTTATACAAAAGGTGCATGTTTCTTAAATGTGATGGCTCCTTGCCCTCGTGGTTGGGGATATAATACAGAAGATTTGATGCAGATTAATAAATTAGCAGTTGAAACCTGCTATTGGCCTATATATGAAGTTGTTGATGGCGTTTATAAAATTTCTTATAAACCTGCTAACAAACTTCCTATTGAAGAATTTTTGAGACCTCAAAAGAGATTTAAGCATCTGTTTAATCCAGGTAATGAGTGGATGATAAAGGAATTCCAAGATGAAGTTGATGCTAGATGGCAAGAATTGTTAGATTTGGAAGAAATCACAAATCAAAAATAAATGAAACCTCCAGAAATGGAGGTTTTTTAATGGTTTATTGCAAACGTCAAAATCGCATGCCCATCCAAATTATCATGAAAAGTCTCGCCATTCAAATGCAAATTGAACTCCTGATTTTTCTCATTACAATTCAATAGTACTACTACAATCGAACCATCTACATTTTTAAACGCCGTCACTTCAATATTACTCGTAAACTTAGAAAACCCAATCCTTTTTGCACCTGGTTTGATATATTTACTGAAATGCCCAATATAATAATACGTCAAATTTTTAATATAACCAGAATTATCCTTATTTAGCATAATTGGCGCATTACAATAATTTCTTTTATGATTTGGTCCGCCATTATTGTCAAGAACCAAATTCCAATCAATCCAACCATTGATTCCGCTGTTTAAATCGCCAATCATGTCATGGGCATAGATTTCGCCATTTTGCACTTCGTCTTCTTTGCGAAAATGAGAAACCCCTGTGCATCCTTCTGTGTGAATTAGTAATTTGTTGGGATATTGCTTTGCTGTTAATTCAATTTCTTCAAAATAATCTCCTGAATACCAATGCATCGCCATTCCAGAAATGCAATTTCCCGCTATTTTGTAGGTTTCCTTTGCTCTCAAAAACAACCTTTCTTTGTTATGATCCCAAGCCAAAATTTTCGTACCAATTCCATTTTTCAAAAATGTAGGATACAAATAATTTTTTGCAAAATTCGCCTCTTCTTCTGCCGAATACAAGCAAGATTCCCAAACTTGGGTAGCATTTGGCTCATTTTGAATGGTCATGTAATCAATCGAAATGTTTCTTTTTTGGTATTCTAGTACAAATTTTGTCAAATATTCCGCATAAAATTCGTAATATTTTTCGAGCAATCTTCCGCCTAAAACTAGCATTTTATTGGTTTTTGCAAATGCTGGTGGCGACCATGGGGAACTTAATAATTTTAAATTTGGATTTTTCGCCAAAGCCTTTTGAAGCATCGGAATCACATATTGCTCATCTCGTGCAATGGAAAATGTATCGATATTACTACTTTTCAAATAACTATAAGGCGAAAGTGAAAAATCCGAACTTCCAATCGGCATTCTGCAAAAGGAATAGCCAAGCCCATTTTCTGAAAAATAATTCTCTATTATGTGATTGGCAGTTTCTTCTTTCACTTGTGTCAAACAATATCCAGAAGCCTCTGTAAACGCCCCACCAAAGCCAATTATTTCTTGATATTCCATTTCTGGGTAAAGATTAATCAACTCGCGTTCTTGATTTTTTAGTTTTCCATTCATGTTCAATTTATGAACGTCCCAGAATAAATTTCTTCTAAAATTGGTTTCAACTTTCAAAATTTGCATATTGTCCCCTAATCATTTTTTAAAAATCTTCATTTACCTTCTTTCAAATATCTTGTGTACATTTCATCCATACTAGATATATATTGCTCATCTTGTTTTACTCTATATTTTTCATATTCATTATTCGCTTTTTCAATTGCTTGTTTGTGCGATATTTTTCCAGAGTCTTTCAATATTTCTTTTTTTCTAAATTTTAAAAGGTTATCTGTTTCATCTATCCAATCCTTCATTGTCATTACTTGTGCTTCTTCTGCCATCGTTTCTGCATAGTCTAAAAACAAAGTTGTTAAATTATTTAATTTTTTTAATTCATTCTCAGTTAAATAATTTTTGGCAACACTAATATCATATTTATATATCATTCCATCCGGCGCTTCTTTCCAAGTTGTAAGTCCCATATTGATTTTTTTACTATCCACCCTTTCATAAATTAATTCTGCTGCTGTATGACCTGTTATTGCATAATGAAGTTTATTTTGTACTATTTTAAAGAAAGTATATGCCTCTTCGGAATTTCTGTCATAATCAATTGATGTTGTCATAAATAAATCTGTTATTTTTTGATATGCCATTCTTTCACTTGTACGAATTACTTTTATTCTTTCTAATAATTCGTCAAAATATTTTTGATTAACTTTTCCACCTTTCAAAAATCTGTCGTCATCTAATGCAAATCCCTTAATCATATATTCTTTTATTATTTTATTAGCCCATGTTCTAAATTTAATGGCTTTTTTGGAGTTGACTCTAAATCCAAGAGAAATTACTATATCCAAATTATATAAGTAAACATTTCTTTTTACGTTTCTATTTCCCTCTTTTTGAACTAGTAAGTTTTCCTTACTAGTTGCTACTTCTTCTAATTCCTTATCAATGTAGATATTTTTTATATGCATTGTTATATTATTTCTTGTTGTATCAAATAACTTTGCTAGTGAATTCTGAGTTAGCCAAACATTTTCATTTTCTAATATTACTTCGACTTTTACATTATTATCTTCATCTGTATAAAAAATAATATTGTTTTCATTGTCAATTCTTTCATTTTTCACATTAGCACCACCTAATTTTTATTTTATGAGTCCCACCAATTTAAATCGCAAAATTTTTTCACAATTTTATAGTTAAATCACTATTTATACAAATCCCTCGACAAAAATTCTCTCTTCACTTCCACTCCATTTTGGCGATACACTTTATACGCGTTATACACCGTATACGCTCCCGAAACACCCATACGCTGTGATTCAATCGTAATTTCATATTCTTCCGCACTTCGAATTCCCAAAATGTTTGCTGTTGCTTTCCCATTTTGAACCGACATTTCGACCTTAATCGGATATTCTCGATTATTGACAAACTGAAAATCGTATCGTTTCCATACAACCGTCGCATCTTTTCCGCCAGCCAAATAGGAAGTTAGCTTCGAGTGATTATGCCTTTCCTTTATCTTCAAATTCGCTCCAATGACTGCATCATAAAGCGTTGAAGAAATTTGACAAATTCCTCCTGCAAGACCATCTTCTACCTCTCCATTGACGAAAATTGCTGCATTTTTGTAACCTGCTGCAATCGTCCTTTCACCGACCACTTTGTTAAATGAAAATGTCTCGCCCGGCATTAAAACCGTTCCATTAATTTTGTTCGCCGCCAAAATCAAATTCGTTGTACGGTTTGGGTTATTCACATAATTGGTACTAAATGTGGATAACGTGTCTGGAAAAACATTCAAATCTTTGACCAAAATGCTGGGATTGGTTAATTTTAAATCAATCGTATATTGTTCTGATATCGGAAGGATATCAATTTGCTTCTGTGCACTTGGCACATCAAAATCAATTCCGACAATTTGCTCATGAATGGTGATTGGATTTTCTGTGTAATAGGCATTTTGTGGTTCTCGGTAAACCGCATCATGGATTTCTTGCAAATTAATGGCTTTTGGCAAAGTCTCAACAGTTGGAATGTCAATGATTTCATCGTATTTTCTTTCCTTTAAATTTGCCAAAATTCGTTTTTTCAATTCTTCTTTTTCCAATTCTACGCCAGACTTTCCCGAATCAATAATTAATTTATCTTTCTCAACACGATATGTATATTCCTGCACTTTACCAGGCATTTGCTCCGCAGTTTTGGCAAGAAATTGATTTAAGATTTCGTCATTATATTGTAGCTCAGAATCAATATTAACCGTATCATTCATGACCTTGACATATTCTTTTAAATCCTTGACAACATTTTGCGTTCTTCCAATCGAATACGCTTCTGTTACAGCCGTTTCAACGTCAAACGCCACCTGTAATTCTCGCAAATTTAGCAAATAATTCGTATCTTTATATTTTAACGTAATCGCCTCTGGCATCGCATCATTTAATTGTGCACCAAGGCTTTGCAAAGCCTCTTCTTCCTTCAAATTCGACACGCTAATTCCATTGACATAAACACCTTTTTGAATCAAACCATTTTGCAAATGTGAAACATAAAAAATACTGGTTGCCACAATCACCATAAGTGCAATATAGGCAACAGAAATTGTACCAATCAGCGCCAAACTCATGCCTTTTACGATTTTTTTAAAAACTTCTTTTTGATAAATCGTAGCAATTTGTAATTTTTTTTTCTCGACCACAACAAGTGATTTTTCTTGCTGTTTTATGGGAACTAAACTCATTTGTTTTTTCTTTTTTACTCTATTTTTTGTTTTTGACATATCCTTCTTAGCTTCCTTCTCTAAGTTTACCTAAAATTTCCCATCTTTTGTTTCTTTCTATATAATTCATCAAAATGAAAATGTGTGAATATTTTTTTAATTATATCACGCATTTTTACAAAAATCTATCCTTTTTTTATTTATCTCAAAAAAGTTTTAATCTCTCCTTCTCCCTTTTCACAAGTAACTTCTAAAATAGCTCCATTGACAATCGGCATTTGTGGCGGAATGTGCCCAATATCGGCATCTAAAATAAAGGGAACTTGTAAATCTCCGATTGCCTCTTTAATGGCTTGCGCAAAAGACATCTCATAATCTTCACGAACATAGCAAGGTCTGCCGAAAAGAATTCCTTTGCAATGTTCAAAATATCCTGCATTTTTCATCTGCCATAAATGGCAAAGCACTTGTGGTGTCGACATTTCATACACATCTAAAAACCACACAATTCCATCGCTTTTATATTTTTCAATATATTCTCTAATTTTATCATATTTGGTTCCAATCAGATTGACAATCACATCAAAACAGCCACCAATGCTTCTGCCAGAAAATTCGACTTTTTTCTCGCCATTCCCGTTTTTCCAAGAAATCGGTTTGGTTAAATGGTAAGGTTCAAACGTCTTTCCTTCTTCCTCTTTTGGCTCATAGGCGCCAAAACTTTTTTGAATGACTTCGTTTCCTTGCATCAATTCAAAAGAATCTGTTAAATTTTTCGAAAGTTCTCTCATACCATAATCTCTAATATTTTCCCCATAAATCGTGGCGACATCCAAATTCGTCGTAAACACAAATCCCAAATTAGTAATATCCGAAAAACCTTGCAACCATTTTGGCTCCAATTTTTTCAAATACTCAAAATCCAAATCATCCAACATTTCGCATGCAAAATCTCCACCTGCGGCACAAATAATAGCAGATACTTCCGTCTTTTCCCAGACTTGCATAAATTGCCTAGCGCGTTCTTCAGCCGAAGAACTTCTTCCTTGCTGATCGGTTCGAATATTGGGCGTTTCAAGAAATTCAAATCCCATATTCTTAATATTAACAATTGCATTCTCATATTCCATCAATTTTTCCTTGTCAACAATTCCTGCAGATGGCGCAGTAACAGCAATAAAATCGCCTTTTTTGATAAATTTAGGATATCTCATATTAACCTCCGATTATTTTTTCTTATTATATCACGTTATGAAAATTTTGCAAGAAAAAACTTCACCTAAATTTAAGTGAAGTTTTTCTTATTAATATTTTACTGCTCTGCCCTCCTCGTATACCGCATACACATCGTTTCTTTTTCCCAAAGTCCCATATTGTGTGTACACTTTAAAAAGCAAATCAGCCTTTTCTTCTTGCCTCCTTTGACGAACATCCCAAGGAAGTTTTGACACTTTATCATTTCTTTTAAAAGTAAAAATTGCATTCTCACTTTCTAGATTGAGTGGCGGATTTAATACAAGTCCACCATCAAAGACGAGTGCTATTTTTCCGTTATATTTTACCATTCCTGGTAAAAACAACCCTGGCAAAGTCGCCGATAAAGCTGCCACTTTTCCGCATGTCAAATTTCCAGAATTTTCTCTTGTTATGATTTTGGGGAAATTTTTTCTAAGCGGTGTAATGGACACAATACAACGTGTCGGCAAATCGCAAAATAGCCGATTTCCTAAAAATTCATCAACCTTTTGTTGAATCAAAAAATTGCCTTTGATAAATTTGCAGAATCCTTCTACATTGTCTGCCAAGAAATCCCGTATTTCTTCTGGCGTTTTTCCTGCACTTAAGCAAATTGCAATTAATGCTCCAATGCTTGCTCCAGAAAAAGAGCTAAATCTAATCGATTCCCAAACCTTCGAATAAGCTCCTAAACCTGCCACCGAAGAAAGTCCTCCGCCTACAAATGCTGCATTTATCATGATGTTGTTTCCTCCTAATCTAAAAATTCCCTTAATTTTCTGCTTTTACTGGGGGCTCTTAATTTTCGCAAAGCCTTTGCCTCAATTTGGCGAATTCTTTCTCTCGTAACATGAAATATTTTGCCAACCTCTTCTAAGGTCCTTTTTCTTCCATCCTCTAGTCCAAATCTTAATTTCAAGACTGAAATTTCACGTTCTGTAAGAGTAGACATAACCTCATTTAGTACAATCTTTAATTCTTGATAAATCACTGACTCTTCTGGTTTAGCAATTTTATCATCTTCAATAAAATCCACCAGCCGGTCTTCTTCCTCATCCCCAACATAATTTTCTAGCGAAAATGTGTCTTGCACAAGTTTTTGAAGTTCTTCTACCTTTTCAACAGTAAGATTCATGTCTTCTGCAATTTCCGCAGGTTTTGGATCTCTTCCCAAGATTACACATAAGCGTGTGGTTGTAAGCATCATTTGATTCAATTTATCGACCACAAAGACTGGAATTCTGATGTTTCTAGCTTGATCAACAATGGATGTTCTAATCGACTGCTCTATCCACCATTTTCCATATGTGCTAAACCTATAGCCTTTCCTATAATCAAACTTTTCAACAGCTTTGATTAAGCCTAAGTTTCCATTCTGAATTAAATCTAAAAACAGAACGCCTCTTCCTGTAAACCTTTTAGCAATACTTACCACAAGTCTTAAATTCGCTTCCGTAAAGCGTTTTTTGGCCTCCTCGTCTCCTTCTGCTATTTTTTTTGCTAAGTCAATTTCTTCTTGAGAAGATAAAAGCGGTATTCTTCCAATTTCCTTCAAATAGGTCCTTACTGAGTCCTCGATTGAAATTCCATCAAAATTATCAAAGTCGTCTTCCGAAATATCTTCTTCCTCAGCCTCAATTTGCCTCAATGCCTCTTCATCAGGTTCTTCTAGCTCTTCTTTTCGTTTCTCCTCATCCAAAATTTCTTTTAGATTCTGCCGATTATCGTTTCTTAGGTCTGTCATTTGACATCTCCTTTCTTGCTATTTATGAGTATACAGTGTCTTTTATAGAATATCATATTTTACATAATTTGTCAAACAAAAAACTCGCTTTTATGCGAGTTCTTTTCTAATTCATATAATCTTTTAATCTCTTACTTCTACTTGGATGTCTCAACTTTCTCAAAGCTTTTGCTTCAATCTGCCTAATTCTTTCACGCGTCACTTCAAATTGTCTTCCCACTTCTTCTAGCGTTCTGGCTTTTCCGTCTTCTAATCCAAATCTCAATTTTAGAACTTTAGCTTCTCGTGGTGTCAGTGTGCTCATGACTTCTTCTAATTGCTCTTTTAATAATGTATAGGCAGCTGCATCGTGTGGAGCTGGAGAATCGTCGTCTTCTATGAAATCACCTAAATGGCTATCATCTTCTTCTCCAATTGGGGTTTCTAAGGAAACTGGGTCTTGCGCAATTTTTTGAATTTCCATTACTTTTTCTACAGAAATATCCATCTCTTTGGCAAGTTCTTCTGGCGTCGGCTCCCTTCCCATTAATTGAAGCAAATGTCTAGAGGTTCTAATCAATTTGTTAATCGTTTCTACCATATGCACAGGAATTCTGATCGTTCTTGCTTGGTCCGCAATGGCTCTTGTAATGGCTTGTCTTATCCACCAAGTGGCATACGTACTAAATTTGTAGCCTTTAGAATAATCAAATTTTTCAACTGCCTTGATTAATCCCATGTTTCCTTCTTGAATTAAATCTAAAAATAGCATACCTCGTCCAACATACTTTTTAGCAATACTTACAACTAATCTCAAGTTTGACTCTGCTAATTTTTGTTTGGCTTCTTCATTATTTTCCAAAACTTCTTTGGCAAGTTCTAATTCTTCTTCAAAGGATAATAAATGAATTTTTCCAATTTCTCTTAAATACATTCGAACTGGGTCATCAACATTAACACCTTCGATGTTGTTTAAGTCAACATCTTCGAGTTTGACTTCTTCTACATCTCTTAAATCGTCTTCATCTGGCTCTAACAAATCTTCATCTCTTGAAATGCTAACCCCTAGTTCTTCAAATGTATCAAATACTTTATCCAGCTCTTCTGGATTGACTTCGCCAAGTTCTGCTGCAAGTTCTCCATAAGTAATATTTCCTTTTTCCCTAGCTCGATTAACAATATTTAAAATTTTCTCTTTTTCTTTGTCTACTGTTCCATTTTCTGGATTTGAATTTTCATTAGCTGGAGCTTGGTTTTCCACAACTTCTGGTGTTACCTCTTGTATTAACTCTACTTTTGGAGTTTCCTTTTTCGTTTGGCTAGTCTTCTTTTCTTTAGCTGTTTTGATATCTTCTTTTTTCTCTGTTTTAGCCGTTTTCTTAATGGCTGTATTTTTCTCTTCTACTTTTTTAGTGTCAGTCTTTTTTCCTACTACTTTGGTTGGTTTTTCTGATTTCTTTGGAGTTTTTGCTTTTTTATCTGTTTTAGATGTTTCTTTTTTGGAATCACTCTTCTTCGTTTCCGTTTTTTTTGCTACTTTTTTTGTTTTTACATTTTCTATTTCATCTTTTTCAGATTTTTTCATTCTTATCCCCCTCTATTTTATTTTTGCCATTTTTACGATAATGTCACTTAATTCCATTTCCAAATTCTCGATTTGCCCCTTTTCAAGATTTGGATTTTCTAGTTCTTTTATAATTTGCACTTTCCTGTTTTGTAATCTTTCTTTGTTATAAATCAAAATGACATCTTGAATGCATTTTTCAACAGATATTATTTCATAATCTGTAACCATGATTTCACTGATATGCTCTTGAATTTTTTCATTTTCTAAATTGGCAATTTGTTGCGTAATTTTTTCGCTATCCATCTCTTCAAATGCCATGATCTTTTCGAAAATTACTTTGTTTTCCTCAATTTTTAAATCCTCTACATCAATATTAGATTGCATTATCTCTTTCGTTTCTTTTGGATAATTGATGAGTAAATAAAGCACCATATTTTCTCTTTTTCGAATAACACTATCCACTTTACCTACCTTAGAATTTTCTACTTTAGCAGTAGGTTTAACTAATATTTTTTCTGCTTTTCCTTTATATAATGCTTTATTGACCTCCGCATAAATTGCCTGTTTGGAAATGCTATATTGCTCTGCTATTTTGTCAATATAAATCTCTCTTTCAATTTTGTTTTCTACACTTGACAAAACATCTGTTATTTTTTTCAAAAAAGCAATTTTATCCTTCGCATTATCTAAATTATACCCATCTTTTAGCATTTTTATTTTGAATTCAACAAGAGAAATGGCATTATCCACCAATAATTTGAATCTTCCACTTCCATATTTGATGATAAATTCATCTGGATCCTTGGCACCTTCCATTTGCAAAACTCTTGCATCACAATTTTGTTTTTCTAAAACCTCGATTCCTCGTTTTATCGCATTTTGCCCTGCACCGTCTGAATCATATGAAAAAATAACTTGCTGACTATATTTTCGTAGCAAACGCCCTTGTTCCTCTGTCAAAGCCGTTCCTAGTGATGCAACTACATTGTCAAGCCCTCTTTGGTAAAGTGAAATTGCATCCATATAGCCTTCTACTAAAATAATTCGCTTTTCTTCTGATTGTTTTGCCAAATTTAAGGCAAATAAATGCTTTTTTTTGGAATAAACTAAATTCTCATTTGAGTTTATGTATTTTGCAATTTTGTCATTATCCTCTAACCTTCTACCACCAAAGGCTACTGGTTTCCCTGAAACCGATATAATCGGAAACATCAAACGTTTTCGAAATCGGTCAATAAATTCACCGCGGTCATTTTGGTTGACTAGACCAGTTGCTAAAATTTCGTGGTCCTGAAAACCTTTCCCCTTTAAAAACGTATATAATTCATTATATTCCCCAGAATATCCAATTTTAAACGCTTGCAAGGTATGATTATCCAATTTTCTTGTTTTTACATAATCTTGCGCGATTTTAGCAAGTGGCATATATAGCCTTTCGTGGTAAAACATTGCTGTTTCAAGGTTTATTTTGTTCATCCTGTCAATCATGTATTGTTTTTTACTGAATTCTTCGTCATTTACTTCTGGTAATTGGATATGTCCTCTTTCTGCTAGAAATTCAAGGGATTCTCGAAAAGATAATCTCTCAATTTCCATAATAAAGTTATAAACATCTCCACCTTTACCACATCCAAAACAATGATAATATTGACGATCTGGTGAAACAGAAAAAGAAGGTGATTTTTCTTTATGAAATGGACATAAGCCCATGAAATTTCTACCACTTCTTTTCAATATAACATATTGTGATATAACATCTACGATATCATTTGCATTCCTAATCTCCTGTTTTAAATCATCATTATATTGTACCATGCTAAAAAACCTTTCTTGTATATTATTCGACGAATATGTCTCAAATCCTTCTTAATTTGTCAAAAAGTAAACATAATTTTAAAGTATCTTGCCATTTTTTGTATATTTGTGTCTGACAAATAAAAAAATAAATAGCCCCAGACCAAGTCTAGGGCATACTTTTTTCTTTATGTTTGAATAAACGTTTTTACAATTCCTTCTGTATCATCATTATTTCCGTCCTCGCCTGCTGTACCGTTTTGCTCTCCTAAGTGTGATTCGTAAGAAACATTGATTTTATCATCAATTAGTGATTCAATTTCATCTTTTTGTTTGCTTTCTGCTAACATTAATTCGCTGACTAAAATTTGTTTTGCATTCAAAAGCATTTTCTTTTCTGTTGTTGATAACCCTTTATCTTTTTGCTTGAAGCTCAAATTTCTAACAATATCAGCAACTTCAAATACATTACCTGATTTCATTTTTTCAACATTATCACGATATCTTTTATTCCACTTCATCGACATTTCTGTGCAATTTTGCTCTAAAACATGAATTACTTTTCCTGCTGTTTCTTTATCGATAATGTTTCTTACACCGATTTCTTCTGCTTTTGCAGTAGGCACCATGACCTTCACTTCACCTGGCATCTTTATGATATAATAAGCCTGCTTTTCATCTAAAACAGCTCTTTCTTCTATCGTTTCAATTACTCCTGCCCCATGCATTGGGTACACTATTTTGTCTCCTACTTTAAACATATTACTCTCGTTACTCCTTCCAAGTAATGTAAAATTACTACTCTCTTATTATAACATAAATTTTACCAAAAGTCAAAGTTTTTTTCCTAATTTATCCAATTTTTTTATTTTCTGGTAAAAATAGCTATCTATTCCCGTTTTCATAACTCATCTTATTAGCATAACATCAAAAATAGGTTCCTTTAGCCGACTCTTCTAATTTCGTTATTATAGCTACTGCTTTATTTCCAAATTTCTCCATTGATAAATCGTATCAATGCCATAACAAAGGCTTGCTTTGTCAAATCCACTCTTGAAATTTCGCCATGTGTCAAATTTCCAATTCCACCATTGGCTTTGTTTAGCCCATTCGCATTAAAAATTCGATCCATGATTTTGCCAAGTTCTGTTTCTAAAATTTCATCCACATATTTTTCTGGAATGGGAAAACCAGCACTCGAGCCAACACTTTGCTTGCCTTCTGCATTTTCAATCACAGCAATATTATAATCCATCCATTCGCCCAAAAGATTGGTAATTCCTGCTTCGCTTGCAATATAAAAATCCGCTTTTATTCCGTTTTCTTGCGCATATTTTTTCAAATTCTGAACGCGATTTTTCGCACCTTGCATAATTTTCTCATTTACTGGCTGGTTTCCCACATTCGAATCAGTAGCAATTCCTTCTATTTCAACATTTTCAAAATATTTTGAAAATGCCTGTCTTGCGCCTTCAATTTTACCTGGATTTTGGGTTCCCATTAATATTTTCATGTTTTATAATCTCCTTATTTTCAATCACCAATCTCGGATTTTTTTCACTTAAAACTTCAAAATATTCCTCATCAATCACTTTTAGCAACTTTTTCTTTATCTCAGGAAAATAATCGTAAAAACACCTGCTCAAATGATGTACATCGGAAGATAGATAATCAACTGCCTTATATTTCAAGAAAAATTTGATTGTTTTTTGTGCCTCTTTTCCATACACTCCAAGAATACTCGCATAATTCCCTTGAAAAATGATATCTTTATCCAAATAATCAAACAATTTCTCTGGATTTTCCTGTAAATAGGTATATCTTTCTGGGTGAGCAATTACAACACGAAAGCCTTTCTGTTTTACGTTATGTAACATTTTTTGAACAATTTCTTGTGGCAATTCTTGAAACATTGGCAACTCAATGAGTGCATATTGGCTATCTGCTAAAGTTGAAATTTGGCTGTTTTCTAATAAATTTTCAATATTTTGCCCAATAAAAATTTCATTTCCCAATAGTAATTTCGTTGAAATATTTTCTTGATCTGCCATTTCTCTTAAATTTTCCAAAATTTCTTTATTTTGACTTTTGGTATTGATATACGCAGGTTCTGCATAATGTGGCGTTAAACAAATTGTATCAAATCCCACTTTTTTTGCCTTTTTCAGAATTGCAATGCTTTCTTCTATGCTCTTTGAGCCATCATCAACCTCTGGCAAAATGTGACAATGTAAATCTACCATAAATTTCTCCCATCAAAAATAGAATTTTATATTGACAAATTAACTTCCATGTTTTATAATAAATAAGTACATGCGCTATTAGCTCAGTTGGTAGAGCAGTTGACTCTTAATCAAATGGTCGGAGGTTCGAATCCTCTATGGCGCACCAGTAAAAATAACAGATTTAATCTGTTATTTTTTTATGTCGTCTGCTGAATTTGCAATTCTCCCACTTTTTCAGAATCGCCCTTTTCATCATACCAAACAATCATATATTTTTCTTCGCTTTTCTCTAACTGAAATTTCCCCACTTGCTGAAGCTTTTCACCGTCTTCTTGCAATTTTTCAAGATTAATCAAATAAATTCCTTCCTGCCAATTTCCTTGCTCATCTTTTATTCCTTCAATAATCAGATTTTGTTTCAAAAACTCAATTACAACATCTGAATTATACACTTCCGAAATCTTACGATTACTTGCTTTTGCCTCGTTATTCATTTCAATAAATTTTCCGTGTTACTTTGTGATTAATTTTCTCCAAAACATCTTCTTTCGTAAACTCAGTCTCTACTTCAGTAGCCTTCTCAATGACACCATTTTTACCAATTATTTTATTAACTAACACACCCGCCATCGCAATGACAATAATGATAATCAATACCAAAATCTGATACGCAAGCCCATTTTCTTCCTTCATTTTTGATTTTCTCCATTTCAATTCTTGAATTTATTGTACTATTTTTTAGAATAAATAGCAAGTTATTTTAAAAGAATATTTTCCTTCCCCACAATCCACTGGAACTGTTTCAAAATCTCATCCGTCATATAAATTCCGCCACATGGCTTCGTTTGCCCATCTTGCACAATTTCTAATTTTACATTGGCTCGGTCACCCGTAAAAAACTTGATTGCACCACGCAGTCTATCCTTTGTTTCTTCCAGCAAATTCGTAATTTCAATTGCTATGCAATTAATTTTTGCAGGCTTTTCTTCTACTTTTGCTGCATTTTCATCCAAATCTTTTATCTCACTTGCCACAATTTTGACAGGCTCATCTTCACGAATCGAAAGTCTTCCTTCCACAAGCACCACATTTTCTTCAATCAAAGAATTCTGCGATTTGTGATACACACTATCAAACACAATCAGTTCCACCGCTCCATACAAATCTTCGATTGTTACAAATGCCATAATCGTATTATTTTTCGTAAATTTCTTCTTAATTTTCGTAATAATTCCCGCATATTTCACATTTTGATTATCACGAAATACATTTTGCCCATCACGATATTCTTTCGCTTCGCCAAATTCCTCCATATCTTCCGTGATTTTAAGAATATTCAAAGTGCTGATATTCGTTGCCTTCTCAATCACTTCACGATATTTTTCCAAAGGATGTCCTGAAATATACACACCAATCATTTCTTTTTCTTGGCTCAGTAACTCCTTTTTCTCAAACTCTGGTTCTTCCTGAAAAACATATTTTTTCGTCTCCGCAACTTCCTCTGTTTCCGCCATTAAATCAAACATCGAAACTTGATTTTCCATCACTTTTTTATCCGAATTATTAATCGTGTCAATAATTCCTTCAAATGACGCCAAAAGTGTCGCTCTCGTTTTGCCAAAATCCTCAAAAACGCCTGCTTTTATCAAACTTTCCACGCATTTTTTATTCACGCCTTTATCCTTAATTCTCTCGCAAAATGACGCAAAATTTTCATATTCGCCATGTTTCATTCTTTCCTGAACAATATTATCAACCGCAGCAATTCCAACATTTTTAATGCTTCCGAAGTCCGAAACGAATTTTGTTTTCATCTACCGTAAATTTCGTTTCACTTTTGTTGATATTCGGTGGCAAAATTTCAATATTCATTTTTTTGCAATCATTGATGTAAATTGGAATTTTATCCAAATTTCCCAAAAAACTATTCAGCGTAGCTGCCATCAATTCCTCTTTGTAATATGCCTTCAAATACGCTGTTCTGTAAGATACAACAGCATAGGCAGCCGCGTGCGATTTGTTAAACGCATATTTGGCAAATTCAATCATCTCATCAAATATCTGGTTCGCAGAATCCGCGTCAATTCCATTTCTCACGCAGCCTGGAACGACAATTTCTCCATTTTCATCGGTTTGACCATGAATGAAAACTTCTCTTTCTTTTGCCATCACATCTAGCTTTTTCTTTCCCATCGCACGACGAACCAAATCCGCACGGCTCAAAGAATAACCTGCCAAATCACGCACAATCTGCATAACTTGCTCTTGATAAACCATACAGCCATACGTTACATTCAAGATTGGTTCCAACGCTGGATGGGTATATTCATTATGCCCTGGATTCAATTTTCCCTTAATATAGCGTGGAATTTGGTCCATCGGTCCTGGACGATAAAGTGAAACACCCGCAATAATATCTTCCAAGCAATCGGGTTTCAATTCCTTCATAAACGACGTCATTCCGCCACTTTCAAATTGAAAAATTCCAAATGTATTTCCCTCTTGCCAAAGTTTATAGACTTTGGGATCGTTCATTTTTTCATCAAAAACAACCTCAATTCCTCTGTTTTTCTTGACTAAATGTTTACAATCTTCAATAACTGTCAATGTTCTAAGTCCCAAAAAGTCCATTTTTAATAAGCCCAATTCTTCTAGTAATGTCATCGTATATTGAGCAACTGGTGTTCCATCATTGACATACAACGGCACATAGGTATCCACTGGATTTTTGGTGATAACAACACCACAAGCATGTGTCGAAGCATTTCTTGGCATTCCTTCTAAACCTTGCGCAATGTCAATAATTTTTTTAACTGTTTCATCACTTTCATACAAATTCTTTAATTCTCGGTTTTCTTCCAATGCTTTAGCAATGGTGATATGTATCTCAAATGGTATCATTTTGGCTAACTTGTCAACTTCGTTATAGGGAACGTCTAAAACGCGCCCTACATCACGAATAACGCTTCTAGCAGACATCGTACCAAATGTAATAATTTGTGAAACATGGTCAGCACCATATTTTCTAGCAACATATTCAATCACTTCTCCGACGTCTTTCGTAGCAAAAATCCACATCAAAATCGGGCATACTAATTCTATCTGGATTTAGAAAACGCTCGAACAGCAAATTATACTGGATAGGGTCAATATCTGTAATTCCAATGGCATACGCAATAATCGAACCTGCGCCAGAACCACGTCCTGGCCCCACAGCAATTCCTACACTTTTGGCATAATGAATAAAATCCCACACAATCAAATAATAATCAACATATCCCATTTTTGAGATGACACCAATTTCATATTCGGCTCGTTCCACAATTTCTTGAGACGGATTTTCACCATAACGCTCTTTTAAGCCATCACTACACAATTTTCTAAAATAGGCTTCATGGGTTTCAAACTCTTCTGGCACATCATAATTTGGCAATTTTGTGACACCAAATTCGAAATCAAAATTGCATTTTTCGGCAATTTTTACCGTATTTTCAATGGCTTCTGGAACGCTAGAAAAATAATCTGCCATTTCTTCTGGAGATTTAATGTAAAATTCGTCTGTTTCAAAACGCATACGGTCTTCGTCCGTCATTTTCTTGCCAGTTTGAATACAGAGTAAAATTTCGTGATTGTAACTATCTTCTTTTTTTAAGTAATGGGCATCATTTGTCGCAACAAGCGGTATGTCTAGTTCACGCGACAATTCAATCAATTTTTGATTGACCATAACTTGTTTGGCTAAACCATTATTTTGAATTTCCAAATAGTAATCTTCGCCAAAAACGCGTTTATGCCACAAAGCAATTTCTTTGGCTTTTTCCATATTATCCTGCAAAATGGCTTGGCTTAAACTTCCTGCCAAACACGCACTTAAGCAAACCAAGCCTTCGCTGTATTGCTCGAGAATTTCGGTATCGATACGTGGTTTATAATAATATCCTTCTGTAAAGGAAAGGGAAACGAGTTTGATTAAATTTTCATAACCTTTTTGGTTTTTCGCAAGGAGAATTAGATGTGCATAACGGTCGTCAATTCCAGATTGTTTGTCCTGTCTAGTGCGTGGCGCAACGTAGACTTCACAACCAATAATTGGTTTTACGCCTTGCGCTTTGCATTCTTTGTAGAAATTGACTGCACCAAACATGACACCATGGTCTGTAATAGCGATAGCGTCCATTCCAAGTTCTTTGGCTCTTTTGGGTAAATCTTTAATTCGGCACATGCCATCTAGTAAACTGTATTCGCTGTGGACGTGCAAATGGACAAATTTAGGCATACGTTTCTCCTCCTTATTTTTAAATTACTATATCATATTTGAGGCATGATAGCAAGAAGGAATTTATTTTTCTATTAAAAAAAATATCTAAAATCTTTTCAAAGATTCTAGACACTTTTTGTGTTTTTCTTTTTGAGTTATTTGACAGATGTCAATATAAGATTTTAAATTTCAATTTCTTCTTCATGCTGTAAATCTGCGGCTTCTCGCGAAATTTCCGGTTCTTGAGATTTTACTTTACCCGCTAGTGTCTTAAATATCTCTCCTTTTTTTATATTTATTTCTTCGACATATTCTTTTATATCTTTTTCTTTTAGCGAAAAATCTTTTTCTTGATTTCTAGCCGAGTTTACAGCATTCATTGCTTCTTTTATTTGTGCTTCATTAATATTATTCGCTGAATTAACTACTATAGTCCCTGCCATCTCTTGCCTCCTTAAATATTCTTCATTTTATCCAAACAAACATCAATTTTCTTTTTCGACGCCACTTGTCTGCCTCTCAAACTATCCAATATTTCCATTACTTGCGCATCTTCCATATTTTGTAAATTGACCATTTTTCCTTGATAAAATATTTCATTCAAATGATTCATTCAATTCTCCCTACCTTTTTAACATATTATTAAATATTGTTTGTGTCTGCATTCTTGCATCTTTAATCACAGCAATATTCATGATAGTTTCTTCATTAATATTCATAAGCTCATTATTGAGTGTATCTTCCAGCCTAACCAATTCGACTTCTATTGGCTGAATTACAAAATTTTCAATTTTTTGTTTGCCCAAAAAATGATTTTTAATTTTCTCCAAAATACTTTGCTTTCCTGTGCTTAATTGTTTATCTCTGCTGAAAAAAATTTCATTAATTTTGCCAACCATTTCGTCTTTACAACTGGAAAGTTGTTTCACACATTCTTGCATCACAATTTCGTAATTATCCTTCTTACTTTCTGAGGCTTTTCTTTTGATTTCATCTTTCAAAGTAATGCTAAATTTAATGTTGACAATCGCTATTTTTTGGTTGTTTTGCGTATCTTGTAATTCATTGTTGACTGCAATAAACCTGGTGTTGTATTCTTTGATTAATAAATCCAGCATGTTTTCATATTTTTGCAAAAACTCTCCAATTTGCTTTTCGTATAAATCTGGATTTTTTCCATAAAACTTGATTTGCTCATACAAACTATTTTGAAATGATTTTATCTTGTCTGCCTTCAATTTTTCGTACTCACCCATATAAACCGATGAAACGACACGTAATTCGTCTTGCTCGGCAGTTGTTAATTCTTGCAGATTGTTTACTAATTCATTTTCCAAATCTACCTTTGTATTCATCGACTTTCTCCCTTTTCTTCTTTAGCAACTGTTTTCTTCTCATCTTTTCCTTGCTCTTGCAATACTTTACCAATTTCTGCAATCACCTGTTGATCTTTTTCTATTTTTTTTCTTCCCATAGTTTCAAGTCTTTCAGATTTTGCCCTATCAATACTCTTCTTTGCTTTTTTAATTGCCTCTTCAGAAGGTTCTCTCCTTACAATTGTGCTTTCCATCTCACACCTCATTTACTTTATTTCTCATGATTTTATCTAACAATCCGTCAATCTGTTGATTGACTTCAGTTTTGTCCTTTTGAACTTTGTTTAGAACCTCTTTTAGTTCCTTTTCTTCGATTACATTCAAATTAATCATTCTACCATCATAGAACAATTGTCCTAAATTACTTTTCATATTTCATCCTTCTAACATTCGATTGAATACATCTTGTGTCTGAATCTGCGCATCTTTTATGATGGCGATATTTTGAATTGTATCTTGATTGACAAGTTTCAGTTCTTCCGTCACTTGTTCTTCCAAAGTTTCTAACTCTTTCATAGTTTTCTGGAAAACTCTTTCTTTGGAGAAAACATACTTAAGTTTTTCAAAAAAACTTAAGTTTCTGAGCATTAATTGATTACTTTGTCCTCGAAAAATCTGATTTAATTTGTTCATCAACTCATCGGGACATTCTGCTAATTGCCTAAAACACTCCTGCAAAACAATTTCATAATTGCTTTTTTTCACTTTCGTCGCTTCTTTTCGTTTATCACTCTTAAAATCCATGCTTAATTTCAGATTTGTCATCGAAATTTTGTGATTAGCTTGTGTATCATTGATTTCATTCATAATCGCAATAAATCTTGTGTTGTATTCTACAATCACTTTTTCAATCAATTCATTATATTTTTGAACTAATTCTTTTATCCTAATTGCCTGTTCATCTTTTATTTTTCCATAAAACAAAAGCTGTTGTTCCATACTTTTTTGGAAGTCTGCCAACTTTTCTTCTCTGCATTTCTCATATTGACTAACATATAATGCAATTGCTATCTTCAATTCATTTTGCTCGATGTCCGCCAACTCACAAAGTTTTATCATTAGTTCGCCTTGTAAACCTACCCTTGTAATCATATATTTTTCTCCAATTCGATATTTTTATTATATAAAATAAATATAAAGTTGACAAGTTTTTTACATAAATGTAATATAAATGTAATAAAGCACAGTCTCCTGTGCTTTATTGTATCTCATATTTGGTTTGCTATACGAAAATTCACTATTCATTTTCTGTAAAGTATTCCTGAATTCGAATCATCAATTCTTCTTTGGCTTCCTCTAATGTCAAACCTTCAAGCTGAGCTCCAGCAAGCGTAATATGTCCACCACCACCTAGTTTTTCAAGGATAATTTGAACATTGATATCACCAATGGAACGACCACTAATAAAAACTGTTTCCCCCATTTTTCCAATGACAAAAGATGCCGTAATATCACTAATCGTCAATAATTCATCTGCTGCTTTGGCACAAATTAAGTTGGCATTTTCGTCTTCTTCGTTGTCATAAATTGCAATCGCAATCGTATCATTCGTTATTTCGACACTTTTTATGATTTCGGCAATAGCATTGTAACTTTCCAAATCAGCTTGGAACCATTTTTTGACACGAATAATATCCACTCCAAATTTTCGCAAATATGCTGCCGCCTCAAATGTTCTAACACCTGTTTTGAAGGTAAAATTCTTGGTATCCACCATAATTCCGCCATACAAACTTTCTGCTTCCAATAACGTAAGTTTGACATCATCTGCTGCATATTGGATAATTTCTGTTACCAATTCAGAAGCAGATGAAGCATATACTTCATGGAAAGACACTAAAACATCGGTAATCGCATCTGGTGCTTTTCTGTGGTGGTCAATCACAATTTTCTTGTCAATCTTTTGCAATAATTCTGGAAATTCCACATAGTTTGCTTTATGCGTATCTACAATAATTAATAACGTATCTTGATTTATCTTGTTTTCTGCTTCTTCATCTGTTATGATAACTTCTTCATATTCTTCATTTTCACCCAAAGCCTCCAGAAATTTGCTAAGCGATTTCCCTTTTGGTTCTGATACAATATACGCATCTTTTCCTAATGTCTTCGATAATCGATACATTCCAAGTCCAGAACCAACTGCGTCAATGTCGATATTGCTATGTCCCATAATCATCACATTGGAACTTTCTTGGATGATTTTGGCAATGGAACCTGCAACAGTTCTTGCTTTTACTTTAGTTCTTTTTTCTTGCTCTAGCGTATTTCCGCCATAGAATTTATATTTTCCATCTTTTCGAATAACAGCTTGATCGCCACCACGCCCTAGGACAATATCCATACCAGCCAAAGCAGATTTGTATTTTTCAAAATTGCTTTCGCCTTCATTGGAAATTGCAATACTTAGCGTTACTTTAATATTAGAGTTTTCACTTAATTTTTTTACTTTATCCAAAATATTTACTTTTTCTTTTTCAATATTCGATAAATATTGTTGTTCAAAAATATAAATAAATCTGTCTCTTTCCGTTTTTACAATCAGTCCGCCCGTTTCTCTTGCCCAATCTAATATGATTTTTTCGACATTAGCAACCAATTCTGTTCGTTCTTCTGGAATGGCTCTTTGCATGACATCTTCGTAATTGTCAATCATGGCAATTCCAATGCAAGTCTTGGAATTGTTGTATTGGTCAAACAGGTCATTGTATTTCGTGTCATCAATAAAGTAAAGGGTTAGTTGATATTCTTTTTGCTTTCTCTTGTCCTTTTTCTTGCTTCTAGAAATTCCACCATAAATTTTGTAGAATTTTCCTTCAATATTGAACTGTTTGGTGATATTTTTATCAAAATCTTTTTCATCTTCTTGCTCATTTTCAATATTGAGCTTAATTTCCTTGACAATTGGATTTAAGTATGTGCTTACATCTACATCTTTAAAAGCATCAATAAAACTTTTACTTTTCCAGATAATGGTTCCATCTGTTTCAATTAATAAAAGTGGAATTGGGGAATTGATTAAATTGTTTCTTGTTGCAACATTGACATCTGTTGTCACTTCTTCGATATGATTGACAATTTCGATTTTTCGTTTATCGCTCATCCAAACCGTATAATAAATTAAAAAAGCACATAACAATATCGCAGGAATGATAAATCTTATATCATAAACGCAAATTAATACACAAAGCATGATAATAACAAAAATATATAAATTAAATTTTAAATTTAGTTTATCCAATTTTTCATTACTTTTTTTCGGCATATTTTCTCCTCAAAAATTAATTCGTATATTTTATTATACCATATTGGGGTTAAATTGTCAAGTTTGGAACCCAGACATAAAAAGAACCCAAATTGATAAACAATTTGAGTTCTTTTGTTTTTTAAGGTATCGTACATGTCATCGTATATGTTGTTTTTTCATACTGACAAGAACCTTTTCCCCATTGATTTCCATAATTCTCATGTAATTTACAACGTTCCTCTTTTTGGCAATAGTGAGGAGCATCAAAACCGTGACACTTAGTATCATTGTTACACACATCACAATCACTATTATGGTTGCAATAATCGTATAATCTTTCTCCGACACTTAGTCTTTGAAGTTGTTATTCTTATCGTAGCTGACGCCGATACGCCACTTCCATCTGCTGCTGTTGCTGTTATGGTTACACTTCCCGCCTTCCTTCTTGTTACTACTCCCGAAGCATTTACTGTCGCAATACTACTATCACTACTACTCCACGTTACCCCCTTATTAGCTGCATCATCTGGTGTCACTGTTGCATATAATGTTAAATTATTGCTTGTCGTTGATGTAGTCGAAGTTGATAATGTAATTCCTGTTACCTTCTTGACTCCCCACACTGCATACAATGTCTTAGGACTACTTCCCATCTTAAATGTTTTCGTTCCATCCTCTTTATAAGTTGCGCTTGTTGCTGTTTTATATTCACTCCAGCCTAAGAAACTATATCCCGATTTTGTTGGTTTTGTTCCAAATTCTACTGTCACTACATCTCCACTCTTTGCGTATTGAGTTGCTGGCACACTACCATATCCACCATTTTTATCATATGTTATTGAGCGTTTCAACGGAATGTGTCTCCAATCTGATGTCAATCCATTTTCACTTACAGCTCTAATGTACACATCTTGGTTTGGCATCTTAAAGTAACTACCTGTTGCACCTTCTAGCCCTCCATTATATTTTTGCCAATAATTGCTTCCAGAATGATCAACATTCCATTTTGTCAAACCAGTTCCATTTTTGTCCTTTGCATATTCAACTCTCACTACACGAGATCGTCCGTCTACTCCACCTCCTGAAACGCTCCAGCCTTCTGGTACACCTGCCATATCCGTAATTGCCCATTGATTAGAATTTCCAAAATTATCTCCTGAAACATATTGATAAGTAGGCATTGGTGGTCGTGCATCTGCCCAGACTGCATATAGACTTACACTACTCATTCCCATCGTAAATGTTGTTCCATTTGAAGTATACATCGGTGTTGTTGCATTACTATCTGTTGACCAACCTAAGAATTCGTAGTTTGTTTTAGTTGGTAATGGTGAAAATCTTACTGTAGCTGTTCCATTAATTGTGAAACTTTCAGTACTTGGAGTGCTTCCTGTTCCTCCATTTGCATAGTAAGAAACTGTTTGTTGATTTGACCAACATGCATAAAGTACTACATTACTACTTCCTGCTGTATAATAATAGCTTCCACTAGTTGATGTATTATTCGTTGACCAACCTGTAAATCGATAACCTGCTCTTGTAGCAGAAGGTGAGTTTAAAGTTACTCTTTGTCCTATATAAGCTTCTTTTGATGCTGGTGTTGTTCCACTTCCTCCATTTAGGTCAAAGGATATCGTTATTTTTTGATTTGACCAAACTGCATATAACGTAGTGTCTTCTTTTACATCCTCAATATAATAAGGATATTGATTTTGCTTATATGTTGCTGTTGTTGCCTTTGGGTCTGTTGACCAACCAATAAATCCATATTCATTTCTTGTTGGTAATGGATAAAATCGAACACTAATATTATTTCCCCACATATTTGTTTGTTGAGTTTCTGGTACACTTCCTGTACCACCATTTGCATCATAGGTTACTTGTTTTGACCAAATTGCGTACAAAGTAACATCTTCATCTGGCATAGCAAATGTTTTTGTTCCATCATTATAAGCATATTCTGGTTTTGTTGCCTTTGGGTCTTTAGCCCAACCTAAAAAGTCTCTTGTGCCATTTGTTAGTCTTTGTGTAAATTGAACCGTTATGATTTCTCCTTTTTTAGCACTTTGAGTTTCTGGCACTTCCCCTGTTCCTCCATTTGCATCATATTTTACTTTATTTTGTTGCTTTAGCCACCACCAGCCATCAGACCCTTTCCATGTCTTTACATCCTCATCTAACATAACTACTGGTCTCAAACTAGCCTTATCTTCTTCAGAATGAGCCACTCCAGCAATTGTCTTTTCACTTCCATTCACTGTTAAGACAAGCGTATTCTTTCCATCAGAAGGAGCTGCTAGCCAATAAGTAAATTTAGGAAAATACAAACTATCATTTATTTCGAATGAATTTGTATTACTCATTTTATAACCGTAAGTACCTGTTGAATAGGATACTTTAGTTCCCCATTTTTGATTCATGCTTTGAGATAGCATTTTCAAACCTGGACCCCCTATTGCTTTACCTCCTGATATCGCTTCCTCTTTACTTCTTCCTGTTTCAAAAGAACTCCAATTATCGGTACTTAATAATGTGGATACACATTTTGAATTTCCATAAGAACTTTTTAAAGCATACCCTGACGCTAAAAACTTACTAGCGTACTGTCTCCAAGTTGATTCATATCTCGGCGCTGTAGTCCAGCTGGCAGTATTATTTTTATAAGTAAGTCCTGCTTTCGTTGCAACTGATGTGCCTACACTTCTTTCTAGTTCTCCATTTTTAATTAGGAATACATTTGTACCATCATTATAGAAAATATCCCAATTTTCTACTCCATCACTTGTTACATAATGTACAGGTTCGCCATAATAGTTTGGTTCCCATTCCTCTGTTGCCAATTGAGCAGGACCCCAAACTGCATATAGTGTAATAGACCTATTTTCTCCAATTCTGTATGATCCACCTCTTGGATACTCTGGACTAGTAGCACTTGGGATTTTAGACCAACCTAAAAAACTACAGCCATATTTTTCTGGCATCGGTGAAAATTGTATTTCAACCATTTGCCCTGCATAAAACATTTGATCAGGTATTTCACATGTTCCTCCGTTACCATGATAGGTTAAGTGATATTGAATTCTTCTCCATTGCGCAAATAAGACTATAGTCTCATTATTATGTTGCGCCAAGTCTACTATTATTTGACCATCTCCAAATTGCCTTCCTGTACCATCTGGACGTGTATTCCAGCCTATAAATTCATATCCTTCTCGGTTAATTCTTCTATCGTTTCTTGTTAATGGGCTTCCTTGTCCATAAATATGGGTACTCCTTGGAATACTTCCCCAGCCTCCGTTTGTTTCATATTGTACATAATACGTTAGATACGCTGTATTGGAGATACAATAACGATTGTTTCCGTCAAATATACAAGCATATAATGTTCTTCCTGTATGAACGGGAATCACATCTCCACTTGAAATGTCTTGCCAATTTCCCCCAACTCGATATTGCAATTGTCCTCCACTGCCTGTTATTCTCATTTTTGCATTTAGTCCTTCCCAACCTATTACTTCAATTGCTAAGCTTGGAGATGAAATTGTAAATGCATTACTTCTAGTTGTCAAAATTCCTGTTTTTGAATTATTTCTTGCATTATCATTGTATTGGATATATAAATACCAGGTTCCTACTGCTTTTATATCGGTTTTGCTAATGGTTGTTCCGTTTGAAAATGATGTCCAACCACTAGTTGGGGCTGTTGTGCTTTGTGACCAAGCATATTTTAGACTTGGAGCATAAACACCACTGCCTCCATTATCACTTACTGTCACCTTGCTTCCAATTACTGTTTTTCCTTCTGTTGATATTACATAATTTCCACCATTCTTACTCAAGTTTACGGTTGGATCAATCGTATCAATCTTAGATACGGCTATACTTGCTGTTGGTCCTGCTTGATTGGTACTATCATAAGCTATGGCATAAATTGTACTATTACTATTAATCGTAACATTTCCTTTATTCGCTATTGAGCTGCTTGACGTGGTCGGATTTTGATTGATTGCATATCGAATTGTTTCATAGTTTGAATCTTTTGCTGTTATGGTTGCTGTTTTGGAACGTAACCAAGTATCTGGATTCGATATGTCTATTTTTAGTTCTGCTACTTTTTGTGTTCTTACTTGTTGACTATTGGTGTTTCCTGCTATATCTTTTACCCAAACATAGTAGGTTTTATTTTGTGTTTTTCGTTCTTCTGTTTTAGAATAAGTCGTTGCTCCTGAAGCATTGGTCCATCCTGTATTTGGAACAGAATTGCTTTCTGTAATAGCATAGGAGGCTATTCCTACATTGTCTGTTGTAGTAAATAGAATTTTATTGGTTGTAGTTGTTGCTGTTGTTATGATTGGTGGTGTTTTATCAATGCGAATATGGGTTGAGCTGATTCCTGAAATATTTCCTACATGATCGATGGCTCTGACAAATACTTCGTTGTTTCTTTCTGCACTCCAAGTTCCTTGAATCGTTGTTTTGTTGCCATTTGTTGCATAAGAAGTCCCCCAATCTGTTAACCAATTTACTTTGTCATAACTATACTGAATTTCTTTGATTCCAGATTCTGTATCGCTTGAGTCAATTGTTAAAATTATGTCTTTGTTACTCCAGTTTCCATTACTTGGATTTGCGATTATTGGTGTATGGGGTTTTGTATTGTCAAGAATGGTTGTGCTGGCGTATCCTGTTCCTGGTCCTTCGTTGGTTCCGTCCCAAATTCTGGCGTATACTGTTGTACCTGATGGTTGTCCTGGAATGGATTGACCACTAGTGATGTTGGTCCAGGTTCCATTGGTCCCTATTCTGTATTGTAAATTACAGCCTGTTTGTAATTTGTCGACATTAACGGTTACGGTTGCGCTGTTGGATGTTTTGGTCCATACGACATTTCCAAAAGTGATTGTCCCTGTGATTTTTTCTGTTTTTATTTCAATTGGATCGTTTCCTGCATTTTTTCCGCCGATTGTTTCGTTTCCTACGTTATCTTTGGCTTTGACTAAAATTTGGTAGGTTGTGTTTTGGATTAATTTATCAAAAGTGTAAGTTCCACTTGTCTGATATGTCGTCCATGTTGTTCCGTTGTCTTTACTGAAACTGTATCCTGCTAGACCGCTACATGCATTGGTGCTGTTGGCTGGAGCATCTGTGGTGTTGGCAGTTATGGTTATGCTATTGGTTGTTTGGGTAGCTTTTGGCTCAAAAGCATTTGGTGGTAATTTGTCGATGTTTACTATGGTATTTGCTCCATATTTGGATTTGCCTATGTATTTTACTCTGCCTCGTACTATACAATTTTGCTCGACTGTTATTTCTTTTGTATAAATTTTTAAGGTTTGTTCTTCTGTTTTTTCCCCTTCATATTGTGTCCATGGATTTTCTCCGATTTTATAGAAAAATTCAAATTCTGCTGTGTCTAATGGATCAATTTTGGGTACTTCTACTGTTATGGTTACATTTACGTTTTGGTTTGTAAGTTGTGTGTTGTCTGCTATTAGACTGATTCTTACATCGTCAAGTGCATCTTCTTTTTTGTCACTGTATTTTCCGATATAATTGATTTGTCCATTTGTGATGTCGACTGTATGGTCGTTTCCAGTTTTGTGGAATTCAACGTGAAATAGTTTTTCATTGTCGTCATCTTGCCAGACATTTGTTTTGCGAGTGGTTTTTTCGAGTTCCTTTTGTAACGTTTCTGGTTTTATGTCGCTATCAGTCAACGCGCTGTTGGCAAAAACCGTTGAAAATGCTACGCTGATGACGTCTTGTTCATCGGTGATTTCGTATTTGTCGGCTGCGCTTTGTGAATTCGTTAGAATTCCTGCTTCGTTTAGAACTGAAATTGCTACTCCTGCTAAAATTAGCAGAACAATAATTGTTACAACCAGTACAGTTAGTGTGATTCCTTGTTCATTTAACTTTTGTTTCTTTCTCATTTTCCTTTCCCTTCTTTCGATTATACATTTAAATAAATGCTTGTATTGTCAGGATAACACTCATTTAAATGCAAGTCAAGAAGGTTGTCGAATTTGTAATAAAAATGTAATATTTTTACATTTTTATTTCTTTTTTAATTTGGCTACAAAAAATCCCTCAAATATTTCATTTGGTTGGATACACAATGTGCCATCTAGTTTTACTGGCAATTGGGGCAAATATTCCATTCCTTCTAATTGAATGGGAACGATTTGTGCCTTTGCCTCTTTTAACACTTTTTCTACAATTTCTTCGTTTTCACAAGAAAGAATGGAACAGGTTGAATATACCATTTCTTGCCCAGATTTTAATATGTTTAATGCTTTTTTTAATAAAGAAATCTGAGATTTAGTTGATTTTTCAATTAATTTCATGGTAAATTTTTGAGAAAGATTTTCATTTTTTATATTTAAAGTCCCACTTCCACTGCAGGGACTGTCTAACAAAATAGCGTCAAAGGCAAAAAAGTCATCAATTTTTCGACTGTCTGATACCATAACGTATGCATTGGCACCTTGTTTTTCGATATTATATTTTAGACGTTCTGCTCGAATCGGATTCATTTCGCAAGCTGTAATATGCGCTTTGTTTTGCGTGATTGCTGCCATTTGGGTGGTTTTTCCGCCAGGTGCTGCTGCCATATCTAGAATATCGGTATTGGGTTGGGGATTTAGAATAATGGGTGGCAACATGGAAGATAAACTTTGCAGATAAATTTCGCCTTTTTCATACATTTCTAAGGCTTGTATATCTTTTTCCTGCGCCTGTTTTAGAATGACTGCTTCTTTGCTCCAAGGAACCCTTTCGTATGCAATTTTGGCTTTGTCAAGTTTTTCAAATACACTATTTACATCGGTTTTTAGTGTATTAATACGAAATGTAGTTTTTCGCTTTGCTGAATAACCTTGTATGATTTTTTGAGTTATTTCTTCGCCATATTGTTGATTGAATAAATCGATTAAAAATTGCGGTAAATTTTCCATGATTTTCCTCCAAAATGATTATATCATATTTTACACATTATGGCTATTTTTTTCATATGATATAGTGTAAGGAGGGAAAATATATGTGTAGTATGAATAAAGGAAATCATAACGCTTGTTGTTGCATTTTTACTTTAATCGCTTCTTTGATTACAGCAGCTGGAATTGCTGTTGTGTTTTATAGTGGTTTAATTGTTTCAATTGCAACTTTGATATATTTTACTTTGGTTTTAGGTATTTTAGGAATTTTATATATCTTATTTACTTTATTTTGTGGTGGTAGACACAATTGTCAAGAAATCAAAGATTCTTGTTTGATTACAAGTTCTGTTGGTTCTATCATTACAAGTGCCTTTGCTTTGAGTTTAACTACTTTACCAATTGCTTCTATTACAGCAGGAATCTTGGTTGGCGCTGTTGCCTTCTTTTTGATTTCTAATTTAATCACTTTGGTGAACATCTTAGTGGGTAAATTTTGTAATAATCGTTGCGAAGATTAGTTCATCTTGAAACGTAAAAGCATTATTCCGATAGTGGAATAATGCTTTGTTTTTGTTTGTATTATTCTGATATCAGAATAATGTTTATTTTACTAAATCCAAATTTCCCTTTATCACAACGGGAGAAAATCCTGCTATTTCGTCAAATAGCATTCCTTCTGGAATGTCGTTGTATAAATAGATTTTTTTGTTTTTCATGAAGGCTTCGTATAATTCAATGAAAGTGGCTCCGCCTATATAATTTTTCTTGCCATTTTTATCGAAATTTAGGGTTAATACAGCGTCCATCTGTGCAATTCGTTCTTCGCTCATTCGGAACATTCTTGCTTTAAATTCGCTGTGCGCTTTTTCGCCTAATTCCCACGCTTCTTTTTCTGCATCTTGATGATAGTAGGAGTTGGGAAGTTCGATTTCATGCCCCATTTCTTCTAATTTTTCCTTAACCTCCGCAATATCTTTGTAAAATGCTTTGCTACATATGATTAAAATTTTCATGGCATCTCCTTTTCTTTCAGATTGATTATACCATTTTGTTTTATTAATTGCAATATACTTGCATATTTTTTCCATATGCTGTATAATTATTTTATAAAAATAAAGGGGGAAATTTAAAATGATTGATTTTACAAACAAATCTATTATTAAACTAAAGCCAATGGAAAACTCAGAGGGAGAAAACGAGGTGAAAGATATTTTAATTCCAGATGAAACAGTTACTTTCGCTTTTGTATCCATGAGAGATAAGTTGATTTTCACGGATAAAAGAATTATTTCTGTGAACGTAAAAGGAATTACGGGAAAGAAAATTGATTATACTTCTATTCCTTATGCCAATATTCAGGCTTTTTCGATTGAATCAGCAGGTACAATCGATTTCGATTCTGAACTGGATATTACAATTAGCGGATTGGGTACGGTTCGATTTGAATTATCCAATAAAACAGATATCCGTAAGTTGGGACAGAGTATTTCGGGGTATGTATTAGATTTTGAAAAAAGGCACGTTTAATTCGTGCCTTTTTGAAAATTTTATATTTTCACTTTTTCAGTTTTACTACCCATTGTTCTTTTGTTGTTTTCTAGCTTTTCTGCATTCTGGACATCTTACTGGTTGATTGGTAAAACCTTTTTCTGCATAAAATTGTTGTTCACCTGTTGTAAAAACAAATTCTTTTCCACAATCTTTGCATACAAGTGTGATATCTTCCATTTTTTTCTACCTCCTTTTTAAAACTGATTTGAATTACTTTTCGTACTTAACCAATTTAAAAAAGGATAAATAGTTTAAAATAATTTTTCTCGAGTTTTTGAAACTTTTTTGAGTATATCATGGTTTTATAAAAAATGCAAGGGAAATATGATAATTTTCTTAAAATAATTATAGAATTCTTTTATTTTTAATTTTCCCTTAATCAATCTACTATTGATGCTTGGTTAAATAATTTCGGGACGGGGACACTCTTAAAAATTTTCAAACCCACTAATAGCAAACTATATGAATTTTTTCTATTTTTTGCAAAGAGTGTCCCCGTCCCCATAATTAATTTTTCGTACTACAACTTCCTCCTTTACTTTCATAATAATCTTGTAAAGCATGTACCACTTCTGGAACAGATTTTAATGAATCAATATTAATTTCTTTATATATCTCTTCATTTCCCCTTTTTTCAATTATTTCTCCATTATCCTTAATCTTTATATAGAAAGCTTCTTTTTCCCCATCTAATTCACAAACGATTGTTGCTTCTGTTGTTAAATTATGAGATTTGGGAAAAATAGTAAAGTTTCCAATTATCGCTACAAATATAATTGTAATAATAAAAATTATTTTTCTATTTGCTTTTTTCATAAATAAACAAAACATAGTGATTAAAAAAATCACATCTAAAATGGCACCTAAAAGTTGCGTATGCGAATAATAAAATTTTAGGCAATTATTAACAGTATCTATCAGCATTCCTGCAATCGGTAAAGCATATAAAATATTGCTAAATTGATTATTTTTATTCCAATAATAAAGAATATATGCTACTATTCCACATAGGATTGCTATCATAATCCAAAAAAATAAATGACTCCATTCTATTAAACCATCAACCGTAATATTAGGTATAAAAAATTTAATCATTCCCTGTAATACATAGAAACTGCAACACATACTTGCTAAATACAAGAAAGTATTCATCATTGCATTTTTATTAGAACAACTCAAATATATTATAAAAGTTGTTGTAAATATCCAAAATCCAAACGTTCCTGCAATAGAACTTAACCCTAATACATCATTATGGGGTAATAAATTTACTAATTCTGTTATTATGCCAATGATTAAACCAAACATAATTACTTTTATGTATGATTTTTTTGTATCTTGTAATCTTATTTTTTCCATTTTTTTCTCCTTCTAAAATTGTAATTTATTATTTTTTCCTTATTCTTCATTAAATCGCCACTCCGAATCTTTCCTCAAAACCAACTCATATTCCTCATTCCCACGATAAAAATAAATTTCCTCACAGTTTGGATTTAAGTCAATCTCGAATTCATTTTTTGCCCCAAACTTATTATTCAAACCAAACGTGGAATAAAACGTAATATACTGATTATCTCCATCTTGTTTCACTTTCAAATCTCTAATATATCCCATACTACTCGAAACAGACACCTTTATTTTCATACGTTTTCCATCCTCAGAAACTTGATAATCCTGCAAAAATACATCTGTTCTTTTTCCACTAGTTCCGAAAAAAAGTAGAATTATCAGTATCAGTATGACAACTATCATCAATAACATGAATCCTATTTTTTTCATAATTTCCTCCTTTTTTAATGGATTATTTGTTATCCTATTATCATATTAGTTATGATATCATAAATAAATGTATTTAGCAAATTATTTGGGGGACGGGGACACTCTTAAAAATTGCTAAACCCGCTAATAGCAAGCTATATGAATTTTTTCTATTTTTTGCAAAGAGTGTCCCCGTCCCCAAATAATTTTTTTATAAGATTTTTAAGATTTGTGTCAAAAAAAGAACAGCGAAAAAATCGCTATTCTCCTTCATTCATTTTTTCTCAAACCAGTACCCAACTTTCACTACACCTATTAAAATATGACATATTCATGTCATATTTTAACAAAAAACCATATTTCCCGCTATTCTAAATATGACATTTTAATGTCATATTTAAGCATAGCCATATTTTTTTCGATTACAAATTATAAAAATAGCACTCACAATCAATGACAAAATTTCTGCAAAAACTACTGCAAGCCAAATACCATTAATTCCCATTAAACTTGGCAAAATTAAAATCATAACCACTTGAAATACCAAAGTTCTTAGGAACGAAATCGCTGCCGAAACGGCTCCATTGTTTAGCGCCGTAAAAAACGATGAGGCAAACATGTTAAAGCCACTTATTATGTATGAAATCGCAAATAAACGAATTGCCATAGTTGTCATATTTAACAATTCTAAATCATAACTGACAAAAATTGAAGCCAACAATTTTGAAGAAATTTCTGCTAATAATGTCATAACAATTGATGTCACTCCAATTAATTTTAAACTTTTTTTCAGCAAACTTTTTAATTCATCCGTATTTTTCGCGCCATAGTGATAACCAATAATCGGCGCCGTTCCGATTGAATATCCTAAATACGTTCCTGCAAAAATAAATCCCACATACATAATAATTCCATAAGCTACAACACCGTCGGAACCTGCGTATTTCATCAATTGCATATTATACAAAATATTCACAAGAGACATCGATAAATTCGTCAGCATTTCGGACGAACCATTCATACACGCTTGCCAAATTGCTTTTCTTTCAAATTTTGCTTTTCCCAGCCTTAATGGACTATCATTCTTACGAATAAAATAAACAAGTGGAACCATCCCACCAATCAACTGACTCACTCCAGTTGCCAATGCTGCACCAAATACACCCATTTTGAAAACAGACATAAATAAATAATCTAATAACATATTTAAGCATCCTGTGATAATCGAAATGATCAATCCAAAGGTCGGTTTTTCTGCCACAATCAAAAAGCTTTGAAAACAGTTTTGTAAAACAAATGGAATCATAAATAATAGCAAAGTTCTTCCATAAGTAACGCAATCTTCCAACATATTGCTATCTGCACCTAGCAAATTTGCCATTGGTTTGACAAGTGGAATTCCCACAATGGTAACAATTGCACCAATTATCGTTACTAAATAAATAAGCATCGAAAAATATTGATTCGCTTTTTCCTTTTCGCCTTCGCCGATTGTCTTTGAAATTAAGGCACTTCCGCCGGTTCCAAACATAAATCCAACCGTTCCGATAATCATAAGCGCTGGCATGATTAAGTTGACTGCTGCAAAAGCATCTGATCCTACGCAGTTGGATACAAAAATTCCGTCTACAACGCCATAAATGGATGTAAAGATCATCATAATAATCGTTGGTATGGTAAATTGTATTAATTTTTTATAGGTAAAATGTTCTGATAATTGTATTTTCATTTTTCTCTCCTCCTAAACCAATTTTCAATATATTCTGTAAGTGGTAAAATCATGGTTTTAATTTCGATTCCTGATGTGTTGATGCATAGATGATAATTCCTTTTATCGCCCCATTCTAAATTCGAAAGAATGTTGTGGTACTTTTTTCGGTTTTTGTCAATCTGAATGATTTTTTGCTCAATTTCTTTGTCGCTTAAATTCTCATTTTCATCTGCTTTTTGACGACAACGATTGATTTTTGATGTTAAATCAGCATACACGAAAATATTCATTGGATATTGCTCTTTAAGAATGACGCTAGCGCCTCTTCCCACAATCACGCAAGATTCTTTTTGCGCAATTTCTTTGATGATTTTTTGCTGTGCCACCAAAATTTCGGTCTGACTATTTTGCAAACTCGAATAAGTAGCAAACGATTTGCTAAACTGAAATGGATACGAATACGCGCCTTTTTCGGAAATATGACTGACATACTGCTCCGAAAAGCCAGTTTCTTTCGCAATTTCTGTTATAATTTCGCGGTCGTAATAACCAATTCCCAATTGGTCAGCAAGTCTTTTGCCAATTTCTCTACCGCCACTTCCAAATTCTCTACTAATTGTGATAATTTTGTTCATAAAATTCCTCCTTAAAAATATAAAAAGCGCTCAATTATTTTTTCAAATAACTGAGTGCACTTAAGGCACCTTATTCTAACAGAAGATTAATTACTTAATCTTGGCTATTTAATGCCCTGTCCTCTGATGACTAATATTTCCATTCTGGCGGAGTGAGTGGGATTCGAACCCACGGGCCCTTTGCAGGACTACTACAGTTCCAGTGTAGCTCGTTATGACCACTTCGATATCACTCCATTTGACAAAAATGATTATATCAGAAAAAATAAACTTTTTCAAGTGTTATTTTTAAAAATTATGCTTTTCTTCTGATTTTTTCATCATCTCTTTCGTATTCATTTTGCCTGCTCTTGTTATGAAATGATAACCATATTTATCTTTTAACGAATCGATTGTTTTATCCAATTTTTCCTGTTTATCATCATTTTTTGAAAAAAAAGATAACTGTCTTTCTTCTTTATTTACTAAATGTTCAACTCTTACTCCCATCAAGCGTATAAACATTCCGCCTTTGTATAATTCGTGTAATAATTCTTTGGCTTTTTGATAAATCTCTTTGGTACTTGTGGTTTCCAAATCAAGTTTTCGTTGATGTGAAATATCTTCAAATTTGTCGCTTCTTAATTGGACGCTTACGCATTTTGCAAGCAAATCATATTTTCTAAGTCGATAAGAAACTTGTTCTGTAATGGCTAGTAAAATCGGTTCTAATTGTTCGATTTCGGAAATATCTTTGGGAAAAGTTACCGAATTTCCAATACTTTTGGGCAATTCTGGCTCAAAAATCACTTCTGATTTGTCAATCCCATTGGCATATTCCCAGATTAAATTTCCGTGTTTTCCGAACTTTTTGATTAGAATTTCTCGGTCCGTTTTTGCTAAATCTCCAATTGTTTTGATTCCCATGTTAGATAATTTTGGAACCGTTTTTTTTCCCAACATAAATAATTCTGAAGTCGGCAAAATCCACATTTTCTTAGGAATTTCGTTTTCGAACAATGTATGAACACGGTCTGGTTTGGTAAAATCAGAAGCCATTTTCGCTAAAAATTTATTATGAGCAACGCCCACATTTACCGTAAATCCCAATTCTTCCTTGACTCTTTGGTTAATTTCTTTTGCTTTATTTAGCAAAGTATCTTTCATCAAATATTCTGTCATATCCAAAAAACATTCATCAATGGAATATCGTTCAATTTTATCAGTATATTCCAACAACAACTGATACAATTGATTGGAATATTTTTTATATTCCTGATATGCCAAACCAGAAAACACTTGCAAATTAGGACATTTTCTTTTGGCTTGATAAATTGTTTCAGCCGTTACAACACCACACATTTTGGCCTTCATACTTTTTGCCAAAACAATTCCACTTCGCCTTGCTTCATCTCCCCCTATAATGCAGGGAATTTCACGAATATCAATTTTGCTTCCATTTTTTAGCATTTCAACTGCCGTCCAGCTTAGGAAAGCATTGTTTACATCAATGTGTAAAATCTGTTTTTCCATATTTTTCACCTGAACTAATTATAGAACTTTTGTTTGTATTTGTCAATCATTTTTTGCACAAAAATGGAATTTTTTTAATTTCCCAAATTGTTACAACATTAATACTTTAAATATGACATCAAATGTCATATTATACTTTTTTCTTTAATTAATCGTCGTTACAATAAAAATGTCTTCTGCGTGAAACTTTTCGTCATTCATTTCCCCATTATACAAAACCCAATATAATTGCGTTTCATACTCATATTCTGCCATATTTTCAAACTGCATGAATTCAATATTTCGATTTGCTGAAAATTCGTCTCTTGTGTTATCTGTAACCAAATAGATTTGGTTCGTTTTTTCGTAATACAAGATATCATATAAAATCAAATCCCCTTCAATGGTATTTTGGGCAACACGGATAAACGCTGTTTTTCCATTTTTGTAATTTTCCATAAATTCTTGATATACCTTTTCGTTGTGAAGCATTGCGCCAATCACAAAGCAATTGTCTTTTTCCGCATCAAAGGAACTGTAGGCTTTTCCTAAATTTCGAATGTCATGATTTTGGGTTAATTGAGTGCTATAAAAATCGTCTAGCGTATGGATTTCCCTGTCTTTTTTATCGCTATATTGGCTGTCTATTGGCAATTCGTATTGCATTAGCCAATTTCCCATCTTTACACCAATATTGTTTTCATAAGGCTCGTCTGGCGAAACGCCAACATAGCGAATTACTTTATAGCCTAAGCCCCAATAGGTTACTTTTCTTCCGTCCTGATCAACTACTTTTATACAATATTTCGGTTCATGCCCTGTTGAAACCCTTCCAGTGTCAGCATAATTTGTTATAATTGCAATTATTATGCTTGAAATTATAATAATTGAGAGTATAATAATTCTTTTTTTCATAAATTTTCTCCCTTTTATAATATGACATTCAAATGTCATATTTAATGTTTCACTTTTACTCCCAGCAAATACATCAAATCCATTGCCTGCAATTGGTCTACAATCGCGCCTTTGATGTCTTCTGGTGAAATGGCAATTCCTTCAATCTGGCAAGTCGATAAATCAACCTCTTTTAGACTTGTCTTGAAAAACTGCGTTTGTTCCAAATTTGCCTTTTCAAAAGAAAGATTTTTGATTTTGGTTTCCTGAAAATAACTATTTTTCAAATTTGTTTCTTTAAATAAAACATTTTCAACACTCGCCATCGACAAATTCAGATAACTTGCGTTCGTTTCCAAAAAACAAGTATGATACAAACGATTTTCTGACAAATTGCTCCCCGAAAGTTTGCAATTTTGAAACTCACAGCGAATAAAAGCTGACTGAATAAACTCTGTATTCGAAAAATCGCAATTTTCGAAGATGACATCTTTCCATGTAATTTTCTCGAATCGTCCCTTTTGCATACAAATATGACTAAATTTGCAATACTCAAAATTAAAATCCAATAATTCTATTTCATTCCATTCTTCATCACAAAAATGACAATACTCAAAGTTTTCCTCTTTACGATTATCGCTTAATTTCCTTTTTTCTAATTTTTGAAAATGAATTTTTTGTGGTTTTAAGATATTCAAAAATCTTACCTCCATGATTTTTAGTGCATTTCTTTAATCCTTTTACTAAATTGTAATTTTCTATAATAAGTTTATGGTACAAACAACAACTACACCAATTAGAATTATTATCCATCCAATTGTTTTTTTATGTTCTTTAAACCATTTTTTTATTTTTTCCATAATATAATACTCCTTCTTATAAATTATTATTTGCGGTTATGATTATAACACAATATTTTAATTCGTACAACAAAAATTTTCCTAACTATTATAGGAATTATCGAATCCTATAAAGCTTTCAAAAAAAGCAACAAAGAATTTCTTCCTAATATTCATCTTCAAATATTATTATATCTTAACCACTGAAAAAAGTAAATAAGTATTGCAAGTATTAATTATTTAACCATAATAAAATTCAAAATTTGAGTATTCTCGTCCAGATACAACCACACACCTCTATTCATAGCACCTCCAAATTAGCCATAACAAAACGAACATTTGAAATTCCCTTTCTAAAAAATTTTCTAGAGATATAAAAAAAGACTTTGCTATTTATTTAGCAAAATCTTTTATAAAAAATAAATTCGTTACAAATAATAAAATAGCCTGTATCGATTGATACAAGCTATTTAGAACGATTTAATCGTTGGTTGCGGGAGTAAGACTCGAACTTACGACCTTTGGGTTATGAGCCCAACGAGCTGCCAACTGCTCCATCCCGCGATGAATTACAAAAATTATTATAGCACAAACTTTTCATTCTGTCAAGTCTTTTTTACACTATTTTTTCTCAATCTACCCTTATTATATGCAAAAATTCCTAAAATATTACCATTTTTCATATTCTTTTATTACATACCAATCATTTCCCTAACTTTCTCTTCCCCCTCTACAATCCAATAAATAACCAACCCAATCTCCGTAATCAAAATAGTTGGAAACCCAATCGTAAACCTCAACTTTTTCGTTTTATGGCGAAACTGATACATTCCAGCAATGGTCCCAAAACCGCCTCCCAAAAACGTAATCATAAAAAGCGTCTTCTCTGGCGTTCGCCAATTCCCCATCTTCGCCTGACGTTTATCCCACCACATCACAAAAAAGCCAATTACATTAATTCCTAGCAAATACAACAAAACATACTCAATTGGTATCCCCAAAAACATAATTCTTCACATCCTCCTTCCCAAAAATTAAACATATCATAAATCATAAAGCACGTCAAGACCGCCCCCACAATATTTTTTCCCCCCTCGCGCGCTCATCGCGCGGCCACCAACCAGATGCAAACCACCCAATCCAGCAAACCAATGTCCCACTGACCGAAGCGCAGGAGTCAAGAGGGCAGCGCCCTTTGCGGGGATTCTTAAGGGGCAGAACCCCTTAAGGTCCCATTGGCAACACCTACACAAACAACGACATCTGATTACTCTGCGTCATTCCCTTCAAACACCCAAACTTCTGAAGCAACTCCGTCATCGCCTTCCCAATCTTCGAGCGAGCCTGCATATCATCAATACACTCAAAAGGTTCCTCCTGTGCTGCCACATAAATACTCTCAGCCGCAATATTTCCAAGCCCCGCAATACTATTCAGTGGTGGTCTTATCTTATCATCCTCCACCTGAAATCTCGTACTATGCGACTTATACAAATCCACATCCAAAAACTCAAAACCTCTCTCATACATCTCCAAAACAATCTCCAAATCATCATACATATCCTTATCCTTCGGAGTTGCCTGATTTCCCATCATCTCAATCTCACGCATCTTATTCTTCACTTTTTCCTTGCCATAAATCATCACTTCGCTATCAAAAGCCTTCGCACGAATCGTAAAATACGCCGCATAATACGCAAGTGGCATATGCACTTTATACCAGGCAATACGAAACGCATTCGTTACATACGCCGCCGCATGAGCCTTCGGGAACATATATTTTATCTTCTTACACGAATTGATATACCATTCTGGCACATCATGTTCACGCATAATTCCTTCATACTCTTTCCATTTTTCAGGATCCTTCGTCGCCTTTCCTTTACGCACAACCTCCATAATTTTAAACGCCGTATTCGGTGGCAAACCCTTATCCATCAAATAAATCATAATATCATCTCTGGTGCAAATCGCTTCACTCAAAGTCGCCGTTCCCGCCTGAATCAACTCCTGCGCATTGCCAAGCCATACGTCTGTACCATGAGAAAGTCCAGACAAACGGATTAATTCTTCAAAAGTGGTTGGCTTGGTTTCCAAAAGCATTCCTCGTGAAAACTTTGTTCCAAACTCAGGAATTCCATAACTTCCAACCTCCGAGCGAATTTGCTCTGGCGAAACACCAAGCGCTCTCGTCGAACTAAAAATCGACATCGTCTCTTTATCATCCAAAGGCACTTTGGTTGGGTCTGTTTCTGTAATATCTTGAAGCATACGAATCATCGTCGGATCGTCATGGCCTAGAATATCAAGTTTTAGCAAGTTTTGGTCAATCGAGTGATAATCAAAATGAGTGGTAACAATATCTGAATTTGGGTCGTCTGCTGGATGTTGTACTGGGCAAAATTCATAGATTTCGCGCCCTTTTGGCACAACGATAATTCCTCCTGGGTGCTGTCCTGTTGTTCTTTTAATTCCTGTACAACCACCTGAAATACGTAAAACTTCCGCACTAGGAAGTGGCACATGACGTTCTTCATAATAATTTCGCACATAGCCAAATGCTGTTTTATCAGCCACTGTACCGATTGTTCCTGCCTTAAATGTCGTTCCTTTTCCAAAAATGACTTCGGTATATTTATGTGCTTTGGCTTGATATTCTCCTGAGAAATTAAGATCAATATCTGGCTCTTTGTCGCCATTGAAACCAAGGAACGTCTCAAATGGAATATCCATGCCGTCTTTATCCAATTTATGCCCACATTTTGGGCAATCTTTATCTGGCAAATCAAATCCATTTTTGACACCATAATCGGAAAAATCAGAATATTTGCAATTTGGGCATCGATAATGCGCTTTTAACGAATTTACTTCTGTAATTCCTGTCATATTTGCCACAAAAGAAGAACCAACCGAACCTCTGGAACCAACAATATAGCCATCTTCGTTCGATTTCCAAACCAGTTTTTGCGCAATAATATACATCACAGAAAATCCGTTTTTGATAATGGAATCCAGTTCTTTGTCAAGTCTGGTTTGCACAATTTCGGGAAGCGGATCGCCATATAATTCGTGGGCTTTGTTGTAAGCAATATTGCGGATTTCCTCTTCACAACCCGGAATATGTGGCGGACATTTTTCAGACGAAATCGGCGCAATTTTCTCGCACATATCCGCAATCAAATTCGTGTTTCGCACCACAACTTCGTAGGCTTTGTCGTTTCCTAAATAGTCGAATTCGCGAATCATTTCTTCGGTTGTTCGTAAATATAGCGGAGCCTGCATATCGGCATCATCGTAGCCTTGTCCAGCTTGCAAAATGCGACGATAGATTTCGTCCTGTGGATCCATAAAATGCACATCACAAGTAGCGACAACTGGTTTTTCTAATTTTTCGCCAAGCTCCACAATTTTTCGGTTAATATCTTTTAGCGCTTCTTTGTCTGTAACGGTTTCATTTCGAATTAAATATTCGTCATTTCCAATTGGCTGGATTTCCAAATAATCGTAATATTCCGCGATTTCTTCAATTTCCTCGTCCGATTTTCCTTCCAAAACGGCTCGATAAAGTTCGCCTGCCTCACACGCACTGCCAATGATTAAGCCTTCGCGATGCTTGTCTAGCACGCTTTTTAGGATTCTTGGTTTTTTATAAAAATAGTCCAAATGCGAATACGAAATTAGTTTATATAAATTTTTTAGTCCCACATAATTTTTTGCCAAAATAATCATGTGATAGGTCATGAGTGATTTATAATCTGCTTGGAACTTTTTATCAAAATCATCAACTGTAGCCACATTTTTGCCTTTGGCGATTTCTAGCATTTTACCAAACACACCAACTAGGGTTTTAACGTCATCTAACGCACGATGAGCCACTTCGACTTTGATGCCAAGTTTATCTGCCAAAATTCCTAATTTGAATTTCTTGAAGTCTGGAAACATCGCTCTGGCAAGTGGCAAAGTGTCAATGTAAGTAGATTCGAATTCGTAGCCATATTTTTCAAAATTGTGTTTTAGAAATCCCATATCGAATTTCGCATTGTGGGCAACCAAAACAGAGTCCCCGATAAAATCAATGATTTTTGGAATGACTTTGTCAATTGTCTCGGCATCTTTTACCATGTCATCTGTGATATGTGTAATTTCTACAACCTTTGGTGGAATTGGTTTTTCTGGATTGACAAAACATTCAAATTCGTCAACCATTTCCCCACCACGCATTTTGATAATTCCTACTTCTGTAATTTTTTCGGTAACTGGAGAAATTCCAGTTGTCTCTAGGTCGAGAACACAATACTCGGTATCGATTGGCTGACCTTTGCTTTTAAAAATCGTGCGTTCCTTGTCTCTTACAAAATAGGCTTCTACACCATAAATAACTTTTAAATCATTTCCTGCTTCGATAAAATGGTGAGCATCTGGAAAAGATTGCACAACACCATGATCAGTGATAGCAATGGATTTCCAGCCCCATTCAACTGCACGTTTTAGCAAATCGGTACACGAAGTAACGCCATCCATTTGACTCATTTTGGTGTGCATATGTAGTTCTACTCTTTTTTCAGTAGAAGTATCCATTCGTTTTTGCTTTTTGCGACCAGAAGTTTCGATAATCGTATTTGCCATAATTCCGATTTCTTTGGCAAATGGATCATATTTAGCAATTCCGTCAACTTTCAAACCTTTGGCACTTTTGATTCTTTTCTCAATTTTTTTGAATTCTTCATTTTTGACAAATGCTTTGCAAGTCATGGTGCTACTTCCGTCGTATAAATCAAACATGAGAATGGTTTTGTCGTTTTTGATTTCACGAGAGTCAAGTCTTACGACTTCGCCATCTAGGCAAACTTTGTCGGAATCGACGGATATATCGGCAATTTTGGTAGGGTCGCTTTTGATATTCATATTTCTTCCATAAATGAGTGGTGTTTCCTCTTCTGGTTCTTCACCTGAAATCGCGGCTTCTATTTCTTTTTCTTGGGCTTTTAGGGCTTCTTCGTGTTCTTTCTCTAGCATTTGTCTGTCAGCTTCTTCTTGCAATTGTTTGACAAATTCTTGTTCTTGTTTTTTGACACTTTCTTCAAATTTTTCTTTATAATTTTCGTCTAATTCTTCTGTAAAACTAACCTTATAATTCTGATTGTAAAGGTTTAATAAAAGATGTTCTAAGCCCTTGTCAAATTTTTTAGACAACAAAAAGGAAGCCCCTTTCATTGCTAATTTTACAGTTATTTCATTACTATTTATTTCAATGCAACTTCCGCTCAAAACAGCTTTGCTAAAAGGTTCTTTTTTGGCAATATAATTCACAATTTCATTCCATTTTGTTTCAATCGTTTGCTCAATTTCCACATCACGATACCCAATATCGATGGCAACTTTCGCGACTTTAAAACGTCTTATTGCATAATTCTCAAAACTTTCCATATCGGCTAAGCCAATTGGTTTGGAAGAAATAATTCTGACTTGTAATTTATTTGTTTTTTTATATAAATTGATATTTTCAATTTCGCAATCGATTAAATTATTTTCTACGGTATAATCTGAAAAAACATCTTTTATGTATTTTGGCATTTTGTGTTTTTAATATCCTTTCTTGTACTTTTGTTAAATATATTCTAATATTTTCCTAAATTCCTTATATCCAAATTTCTCATTAAAATGTCCTGCGTTATTTATTAATACTTTCTTTGCTTCCAAATATTGGGCAAACTCTTCGGCTTCATTTTGAGGAACATATGGGTCATTATCCGAATAAAGGCAAATTCTTTCTAAGCAAACATCTTTGATATTCTGAAGTTTTCCATTTTCGCTATAAAACGAATCATACAAACTGTTATCTTCATCAAATTTGATTTGATTAAATCCTGCCACAGCTATTAATTTTTTGATTTTTATATTATTTTCAACCAAAAACTTTACTATAAAAATTCCACCGAGACTATGGGTTATAAACGTTGTATCTTCTGTTATATAACCAATTTCTACATAAGCTTTTAAAATTTTACTCCAACTTTCATAGTCTTGTTTATCAGGAGACGGAAAATTGGGTACGATGCAATTTCGTTTTCGTTTGCTTAAGCTCATTTTAAGCCATGGAAACCAGTTTTTGTATGGGTTTCCATAGGAACCATGAATTAAAAAATAATTTTCCATCAATTAATTGATCTCCTTTAAAATATTATTTACCTTGTGGCAAATAAGCCTTTTTAAATACATTTTCTAATATAACTATATCATATAAATCATTTTTTTTCAATAAAAAACATAAAAATAGAGAGCATATCTATTACTTCTACTGAAAAATAATAGATATACTCTCTATTTTTTGGATTTTTAGAGATAGCAGAATTATAATTTTAGCTATGCTCTAGTTTAAATACTCTTTGATCTAAATTAAAAATTTTCGTATCTAAATTATCAACTTGAATTCCAAATTTTTCCTGATTTTCATACATCTGTTGTGCCTTATCTTTTTGCATAACTGCCACATCAAATATAGCATCAATTTTTTCGCCATAGTCCTGTTCAAATAAAAACATTTTATCTAACATTTTCTTTTCAAAGGAATTCATTCTATCTGTCATTTCCTTTTCAAAAGAATTCATTCTATCTGTCATTTTCTCTTCAAATACATTCATTTCTTCTCTAAACTCTTCTCTTAAAGCCTCACCTGTCTGTCTTATTTCTTCTTTCAATTCCTCATTTGAACTTTCTATTGCAGAATTAACAATTTGTGCAATTGCCTCTAAATCTTTTTTATCCATATACTCACCTCCTTCTTTAGTAAGATATATTTTAACACACAAATCTTGATTTTTCAAGTACCAATTTTATTTTTCTTTCGACATTTTTCGTCATATTTCTACTTACTATCCCTTGTGCTATTAATAATATCCCTCATCTTATTAAAACTTTCTTCAATTTCTGGAATATCATTTATCGTAATTCCGCTTAAGAAACCTTTTGTATAAAAACGAATATCCCCAATTTTGCAAATTTTCTGTGAACGTGTCTGAAAATATGCCATATCTTTTATATCGTTGTAAGGCACAACTTCATCCTTGTCCACAAATAAATATTTTGCTTTGTGCCTCAATTTCGTTTCATAAAAATAAGTTTTCGTCCCCATTGCTCTTTTTTTATTAAAAAACATCCATGCTCCAAAAGCCACTAGGCACAAAATCATAATCAAAATTCCCAAAAAAGTACCATACGAACTAAACCCCGCAAGGGCAATAATAATTAATAATACAATCAATTCACCATTTTTTAACAAATTAAACTTAGGAGAATATTTGCGATTGATACGAAAAAGCTCTTGTTCATTATCTGCTTTTAACTTTTCCTGCTCCTTTTGCTTATCATAACAATTCTTGCAAATATTTCCTTCTTTTTTCAATTTCGCTCCACATATTTTACATCTCATACTATATTCCTCCTTTGTCTTCCAATAAGAAAAGTTTTTTAACTTTTCTTATTGGAAGCGAGTAAATTTTTGCTTACGCAAAAATTTTCACGCTTCGTTAAAACAACCTCGTTATATCATTAAACGACACATACAAAGACAACAAAATCAAAAACGTAAATCCAATCGACTGTATCTTTAACTCCATCTCTTCACTCATTTTTTTCTTGCGAATGGCTTCAATGATTAATAACACAATTTTTCCACCATCCAAAGCCGGAATCGGCAACAAATTCGTAACCCCAAGTGATAGCGAAACCACTGCCAACAAATACACAAAATCATGCACACCACTGGTTTGCACCACCATTTCCGAGATTCCAACCGGTCCTGTCATTTGGTCAATTGACACATTTCCTGTCAATAACATGATTAACCCATCTTTGGTAGAATTCAAAAATTCCACCGTTTCCCAAAATCCATAATATACATTATTTTTGAAGTTTCTCTCTGCCTGTTCTACTTCTACCCCCAAAACATAACGCGTTATTTCTCCGCACTTTAACCTCTGTTGGTGCAATTGAAAGTTGCATATTTTCGCCGTTTCTCTCAATCCATACACTCAAATTTTCACCTTTTGATTGAAACAAAACCATGTCAATATCCGATTTGATTCTTGTCTTTTTATCATTTATTCGGGTGATTTTGTCACCTACTTGCAAAGCCATCGTCTCAGATGCATATTCTGGAATGATTTGCTTAACCACCGTAGAACTATTCATCCCTGCCAAACTCATAAGCAAAAAATATGCCACTAAACCAAAAACAATATTCACAACTGCTCCCGCAACTACAATCGCAATTCTCTGCAACACTTTTGCTTCACTAAACGAGCCTTTTTCCTCTACTTGCTCGGTTTCGCCTACCATATCCACATAGCCACCAAACGGAATGGCTCGAATCGAATATTTCGTTTCAACTCCTTGTTTTGAAAAAAGGTTAGGTCCAAAACCTAACGAAAATTCCCTTACCTTTACTTTGCAAAGTTTTGCTACTAAAAAATGTCCGCCCTCATGAATGAAAACTAAAAATCCTAACAAAAATATAACTTTTAATGCCCCAACAATAAACCCCAATTTGACCTCCTACAAAAACATCGTCAATAAAAAATATGCAAATGGAGCAATAAACATGACACTATCAATTCTGTCTATCATTCCACCATGTCCTGGAAATAATTCACTAAAATCTTTTACACCAAAATATCGCTTAATCACAGATGCCGAAAAATCGCCAATTTGACCAATCAAACTTAGGAATCCGCTCAAAATTGCAATCGTCCCATAATCAATCCCTGTCTCAAAATAGTAGTTCATCACAAAAGCACAAATTAGTGAAAAACAAACTGCTCCAAACATTCCACCAATGCAACCTTCCACCGTTTTATTGGGACTGACTTTACTAAATTTATGTGTTCCAAAATTTCTGCCAATCCAATAAGCAAACACATCTGTTCCCCATGCTGCAATCAAAACAAACCAAATTAGAAATTTACCAGAGATTTTTCCCGTTACACCATACAAAAGTGGCAAAAATCCTAAAAATCCGAACCACATACAAAATCCCAATAAACGTAAACGCCGCATCTTTCAATGTGATTCTCATATCACTAACAATGACACTTAAAAATAAAACAAACAGCAAAATCGGAACACCCAAAGTAATAACTGTATTTAAAACCATTTCAGGAACCATATGCATAAAGGCAATCAAAATCGCTGTTAAATAGCCGAACCCAAGAAATGAATTTTACTTCTTTTTTCGCACAATTGGCATATTCATACATCGCAATCAACGCAATGATGGCAATCACAATATCCACAACATATTTATTTCCCAATACAATTAATAATATGACAAATGGCAAACCTACCAATGCAGTTATGATTCTTTTTAAATTCATAATTTATTTTCCTTTTCTTTTTGGATTCTATTTTCCAAAATTTCTTTTTCGTTTTTGGTATGTAGCAATGACTTCGTCCAAATCTTTTTGGGAAAAATCTGGCCAATATTTATCCATAAATAAAATTTCCGAATAGGTCGACTGCCACATCAAAAAACCGCTAAGGCGCATTTCACCACTTGTTCTGACGATTAAATCTGGGTCTGGTTGACCGTATCGTATACAAATGGGTTGAAATTGTTTCTTCCGTTATTTGCTCTGATTTTAAATTTCCATTTTTTACTTCTTCCGAAATTTCCTTAATCGCTTTTATCATTTCGGCTCTACCACCATAATTTAAGGCAATATTAAAAATAATTCCTGTGTTATTTTTCGTTCTTTGGATAGCAGAAGCAATTCCCTCTTGCAATCCTTCTGATAAAACACTTACATCTCCTAGCACTCGAATCACAATATTTTCGGTATCTGCTTCTTTGGTAAAATCATTCAAATACTCTTGTAATAATTTCATTAACGCATTTACTTCGTCTTCGCTTCTTTGCCAATTTTCGGTTGAAAAAGCATAAACTGTCATATATTTAAGCCCAATTCGATTCGCATATCGAACGATTTTTTTTAATGTCTCAGCCCCTTGTTTATGCCCTAATTTGACGGGCAACATTTTCGACTTTGCCCATCTGCGGTTTCCATCCATGATGAAACCAATATGCTGTGGGAAATGATTATCATCCATTTTTGTTTTCCTTTCGTTTTGCGAAATTAAATATTCATAATTTCTTTTTCTTTATTTTCTAACATTTTATCAATTTCGGCAATATATTTGTCTGTCAATTTTTGAACATTTTCTTCGGATTTTGATTTTTCGTCTTCGGTGATATCACCATTTTTCAAATCAGCTTTGATTTTTTCCATTCCGTCTCTACGAATATTACGAACACTAACTTTTGATTCTTCCGCCACTTTTTTGATGTCTTTAACCAATTCTTTTCTTCTTTCTTCGGTTAATTCTGGGAAATTCAAGCGGATAACTTTTCCGTCATTGTTTGGATTTAAGCCGATATCAGAAGCAAGAATTGCCTTTTCGATATCTTTTAAAATATTCATATCCCAAGGCTGAATGACTATCATTCTTGCCTCTGGAACAGAAATTCCGGCAACTTGGGCTATCGGAGTTGCTACTCCATAATATTCTACACTTACTTTATTTAATATAGCTGGATTGGCACGCCCAGCGCGTACTTCTGAAAAACTTTCTTGCAATTTGTCTACGGTTTTTTGCATTTTTTCTTCTAATTCTTTCATAGTTATTTTCCTTTCTTTTTTGGGGCGATGTGGGCATCGCCCCCTACACGATATTTGTATGGGCACGGGACAGCGTGCCTTTTTATTTTTTTGGCTGGGCACGATGCCTCGTGCCCCTACGGTATTTATTTTACGATGGTTCCAATTTTTTCGCCTTGCAATATTTTTACAATGTTTTCGGGCTGGCTTATGGCAAATACTTGTAATGGAATTTTGTTGTCTCTGCAAAGCGATGTTGCCGTTGAATCCATTACTTTTAAATCTTGATTTAAAATGTCCATATACGATATTTCATCGTATTTTTTCGCTGTTGGATCTGTTTTTGGGTCAGCAGAATAAATTCCATCAATGGTTTTGGCAAGTAAGATTACTTCGGAATCGGTTTCAGCAGCTCGAAGGGCTGCTGCTGTGTCGGTTGAGAAAAATGGATTTCCCGTTCCACAAGCAAAAATGACAACTCTTCCTTTGGATAAATGTTTTGCTGCTTTTCTTTTGATGTATGGTTCTGCAATTTGGCGCATTTCAATGGCTGTTTGCAAACGTGTATGAATTCCTCTTGCTTCCAAGGCATCTTGCAAAGCTAAACCATTCATTGCTGTGGCAAGCATTCCCATATAATCTGCGGTTGTTCGAACCATTTGATGCCCATTTCGAGCACCTCGCCAGAAATTTCCACCACCAACAACGATAGACATTTGAACTCCCATTTCTAAAGCAATTTTAATTTGGTCACAAATACTGTTTACAACATCTGGATCAATTCCATGTCCCAAGTCGCCAGACATGGCTTCTCCACTTAACTTTAGTAACACTCTTTGATAGGCTAACATATTCCATTCTCCTTTATTATATTTTATTCTATGTTATTGTATCACAAATCTCAAATTTTTCCATACTTTTTTGAAATTTTTCACAATAAAATCACATTTTTGTTCTATTTTTCACTCCCTCGCATATATATTCTATAGAATGGAGGAAATTATGCGATTTATTGTCATTTCAATTAAAAAATATTTTTTTACGGTCTTATTTCTAACTTTTACATTAAGCCTGATTCTCTTTTCTGCGTCCAATCTACAAGCCGCTCAAAATGGGCTCAAACTTTGGGCAAATTCTGTACTTCCCACACTTTTTCCTTTTTTCATTGCAACAGAATTATTGTGCAAAACAAATTTTACTCAAATTTTAGGAAAATTTCTAAACAAATTTATGAAACCAGTTTTCAATGTTCCTGGAGAAAGTGCCATTGCCGTTATTATGGGAATTATTAGCGGTTATCCCGTTGGTGCCAAAGTCGTTTGTAATTTGTATGAGCATAAAATTTGCTCAAAATCTGAGGCAGAAAGGCTGATTGCTTTTACGAATAATTCTGGTCCGATTTTTATTTTGGGTTCAGTTGGTGTAGCACTTTTGGGAAATGCCGAACTTGGAAAAATCCTTTTGATTTCGCATATTACCTCATCTTTGCTGGTGGGGCTTATATTTCGCTTTTGGAAAAAAGACCAACTTGACCTTACGTTTCGCAACTACCATTCCGAAAGCAAAGAGCTGATTCGCGTTTCCAATTTGGGTGAAATTTTAGGAGATGCGATCAAAAAATCCATTGCAACCGTTTTATCGATTGGTGGATTTGTCGTTTTGTTTTCGGTGATTATATCGATTTTGTCAAGTCTGGAAATTTTAACTGGAATCGCTCATTTTCTTACAAATTTCGGGCTTCCATACGATATCACTTTAAGTATTTTAACAGGAATGATTGAAATGACAAATGGTCTTCAGACAGCAAGTGTATGCTATAACAGTTTACCGGTTCCTTGTATTTTGACTTGTAGTTTTTTATTGGGATTTGGTGGATTTTCTGTACTGTTGCAAGTTTTTTCGATTATTGCGAAATCGAAAATTTCGATTAAGCCGTATTTTTATGGGAAAATTTTGCAGGGGGTTTTATCAGTAATTATAACATATATTTTAATATAAAAAAGAGTGAAAATTGGTTTCACTCTTTTTATGTATTCGATTATCTATCCCTTTCATCATCTTCTACAACTCTGCCATTTTCGTCAACCGTTGCATCAATTGTTTTTGGTTGTTCAACTGTCTTAGCATCACCATATCTTGCTTTTGGTTGATCTGTTAATGTTCCATCTGGATTAATCCATTTTTCAACTCCATTTGTTGTAGTTACAATTTGAGAATTTAACAACTCTTTACCTGCTTTTACTTTTTCCATTATTGATTTATCTAGTCCTGCAAACTCATATCCACCATAATTGATTGTTTTATTTTCCTTGCCTTCTTCGGCTTTTTTCTTAGTTTCATCTACATCTGATGTTTCGCCTACTTTTCCAGTATCTTCTTCAACAGTCATTTCTTCATTTTCTTTTTGTTCTCCTGATTGCATAGCATTTATCAAACTTGAAAATACCGCATGTGTTTTATCTCGATCCTGTGCATCGCCTCTGATTGTTTCTTCTGTTTGCTGACTTGTAGTTGGTTCTTCTTGAGTTGGCTCTGAAATTTCTGTTACATCTTCCTTAATTTCTTCATCATCTATTTCAATGTCTTCAAAACTCAATTCCGAATCTTTCTCCCAAGGCATTCTTGGAAAATCACCTTTTCTATTGATATATCTATTCGATATCCATTTAGCAAGACGTGTCTTTCCTATTGTTGCATGATATATTTTTGCCAACACTTTTCCTATTTTGCTAAAGAAATTTATAAAACCTTTTCCAATTTTTTTCATGCGACTTTCTTTTTGTTCAGCTAGTAATGAAGTTCCTGTTTTGGGTGGATCATTTTGTGGTGGATCGTTTTGTGGTGGATCGTTTTGTGGTGGATCATTTTGCGGTGGGTCGTTTTGTGGTGGATCGTTTTGTGGTGGATCATTTTGCGGTGGATCGTTTTGTGGTGGCTCATCCTTTTCTAAATCCTCTTTCGTTATTGCATATTGCTCTTGCAATTCTTGTACCCTAGTAGATTTTTGGTTTATTTCTTCTATTATTTGAGTTAAATCTCTTCTTATATCTGCTCTTGCTTGTCCATTTTCCTTATAGTATATTGCTTCCAATTTATTTTTTTGGTCCTCCAAACCTTTTATCGATTCAGATAATTTCTTTGCTTCAGCAATTGCAGCATTTTTTCTTTCAAGTTTTTCCTTGGCTTCTCTTTCTTTTTCGGCAATTCGCTTTCTTTCTTCTGCTTCTTTCTTGGCTAGCCTTTTCTCAACTTTTTTAAGTTTTTTGTTTGCTTCAATTAATTCTTCCTTTTTAACTTCTATTTTTTCTGTAATGTTCTTCAAATCACTTACAATTTCACGTTTTGTTGTCCAATCTGCCTTAATTTGTTCTAAATCATTCTTGTTTTTTTCTAAAGCTTGTAATGCAATGTTTAATTTTTCTATATCTTGTTTAATACTATCAATTATTTTTTTATCTTTTTCCATACTTTCTCTTTTCGAATTCTCCTTATCACTTTCTTTACTCGCAGATGCATGAGATTTTGAAGATTGATCGTCTTTTTTAGGATTTTCATTCTTTTTTTCTTTTTTATCAGAATTTGACTTAGATTTATCCGAATCCTCATCCTTTTTTTCACTCTTTGATTGATTTTGAGATTTTTCATTTTTAGGATTTGAATTTGTTTGAGGCTTTTTATCCTGATTTTCTGTCTTAGGAGCTTCTTTTTTATCCTCGTTTTCTTGTGAGTTCTCTTGTGATTGCTTTTGGGCTATACTCTTCCTTTTCGCATGTAAGTCTTTAAGCTTCCTACTGATTTTCTTTAGTTTGTCCTTTTTATTATTACTCATGTTTTCTTTTGGTATTTTAAGTAATTCCTCTTTTTCTTTCTTTAATTCATCAATCTTTTCAGTAATTGCTCTCAATTCCATTTCATTATGCAAATCTTTTAAATCATTGTTCATTGCATTTAATTTTTTTGGGTCTTTCTCATTTTTTATTTGTTCATTTAATTCTTTTATTTTTGCATTTGCTTGTTCTGGTGTTAAATTCTTTAGTTCCTCTCTACTCATAATAAATATCTCCTTTCAATTTACGCAATTCATCCTATTGTATCACTTATTATGTTTATTATAACACAAAAGAAATCAAATTGCAATACTTTATGTAAATTTTTTACATTTTTTTTGACTTTTTTGTCAAAATTTTGTATTTTTCTTTGATTTCTTTCCTTTTTTATCTATTTTTAACGAACAACCAAGCACATTCCATGAACAATATGACCACTAACATAACAATCACTCCCCATGAAATAATCGCTTCAAATGCAATACTGATTAGCAAAAGTAATCCAAAAATTACAAATGTGTATCCTATCAGTCTTGTTGCTTTTCGATATACTTTCTCGTCTTTGGGCATCGGATGCATTTTTCCTCGCATTTCTTCATAACTAGTTTTTGGCATATAATTTCCTATAATCATAAATAAAATTCCCAAAACAAGTAGTACACTTCTTCGCACATCTACAGTGCTTCCTAAAGGAACCTCGATTGTGATTACAGAAATAACAACACTTAAAATAGGAATTATCCACTGCACTACCACAATAAATTTTGATTTTTTTCCTTTTTTCTCGCCATTGATATCGCTAATAACACAACAAAATATCTGCAAAAGTGCCATTAAAGCTGGCAAACCAAATAAAGCAAAATTTTTCGATGCAAATCCATTTGGCTCATTGTTCATATTAAAATGAATTGGCATTATTTCTGGCAACCTTTCATAGAAAATAATACCAAATAAAATTGGTAATAAACATACTGTACAAGTAATAATTAATGTTTTCCAATCAATTCTCTTCATTTTTTTTACCTCCTAATCCATAAATCCAAGTAAGTACATCTTCAAATACAGATGTATTTAACTCATAATAAATAAAATTTTTGTATTTGTCTTCTAAAATCAAATCCGCTTTTTTCAGTTGGGATAAGTGATAAGAAACAGTTGCATTGGTTAAATTAAATTTTTCTGCAATCTCTCCAGCAGACTTTTTTTCCTGTTTTAGCATTTCCAATATATCTCTTCTTACTGGGTCTGATATCGCTTTTAGCGTTTCTGACATTCCCATGAAAATCACTCCTTTCCTTAGATATTTAGAAATATTTCTAAATAGATTATACCATCTTTCTTTTTCTTTGTCAATATCTATTTCGATATTTTTCTAAATACTAGGTAAAAATAACACGAAATCAAACTTGATTTCGTGTTACATCTGTTTTATTTCACATTAATATCTAATTTTTTCATTTTGATATAGAAAACAACTGCTACACCGACTGCGATTAATAATACTGCAAAACCAATTCTGGTTGCTCCTGTTTTTGGTAAAATTCCTGTTTTTACAGAATCTGTTGTATTATTGCCTGTTGTTGCTACGATTGTTGAATTTGAGGTTGGTGTTTTATTTTGATTTGTACTTGCTCCTGCATTTGTATTTGTGTTAGAAACTGCATTGTTGGTTGGAGTAATAATTGTATTCGTGTTAGGCACTGTATTGTTGGTTGGAGTTGTGTTCGTGTTTGTGTTGGTATTGGTTGTATTATTAGTTGGTGGTGGTGTTGGAGTATTGACTGTAATTGTTTTTGAAATATTAGCTACTGCAATATCTCCTGTTGCAATTCCACCAGAAGCCTTGATATTTTTCAAAGTAATTATAGGACTTTTAGCACTTTGACCTTTTACTTTAAAGGTAATTTTTAGTAGCGTTTCTGGTGTTGCAACCAATGCGTTTCTTGACATGATAAATTTTCCATTTCCTGCATTATAAGAAGGCGTTTCCCAACCATTCTGGCCTTCCATTTTGACATATGTCAAGCTATTTGTATCATATTCTAATACACCTTCTAATGCAATAATTCCTTCTCCTGCATCAATATTGGTTAGTTTGACATCCACAACCACATCCTCATTTGGTTTATATTCATTTTTTGCCGATTCCATGCTCATAGTACAAGAAGCAGCGTAACAACTAATCGTCATACATACGATACTTAATAAAATAAAACTAATTTTTCCTAATTTTTTCATAATTTCTCCTTTTGTTTTTCTAATTTATTTGACCCATTCCAATTAACACTAGTTTTAATTGTGCCAAATCAGTAATTGTAATTTGACCATTTCCATCAATATCGGCTGCTTTTAAATGAATTCCTGTTAGTAATGTTTGCTCAATATGATGTAATTTTAATTGTGCAAAATCAGTTATTGTAATTTCACCATTTCCGTCTATATCTCCTGTTACAATTAAAGTAAAGTTTAATGTTTTTCCTACTTTTACGTTCATACCTGTTGCGATGATATCATCATCACCTAAAACATTTCCATCTTTATCAGTAAATACTAGTTCTTGGTAAGTTACAACATTGTTTTTGAAGACACTTACCGTTGTGTTTGGTGCAATTCTTGAAATTGTGTTTTCTTCAATTAAATATTTTTCAGAAGTAATTCCATCTGGTCTTACAACAACATCAATTTCGACTTGTGCATCTTCTGATTTAATTTCGATAATCGCATTACTTGCTTCCATATTTTTTACAGCAACTGCTGTTTTAGTAGAATCTGTAATGGTATCTTTTACTCTGAATTTGATTTTGAAAAGGTCTCCTTCTTCTGTCACATAAGCATTTTCTTTGTTGTCTGCAACAAATTTTAAATTGTCATCATTGAAAGAAACATCCCATCCATTTTGTTCTTCAAGGCTTACTTTTTCTAAAACATTTCTGTCATAATCCAATTGTCCACTTACAACAACGACACCATTTTCAATTGTTTCAAAATCATGAATTCCAACACTTACTTCAAATTCACTTCCTGGATAAATTTCTTCTGTCGTTGTTTTTTCAATCGATGTTGTAAATGTTGATTCCGTTGTTACATTTACTTTGCAACTACCTGTTGCTTCTGCGCTTGTTGCATCTACTGTTGTTGTAACTTTTAATGTATAATTTCCACTATCTTCTACAGTAGCATTTTCAATTTCTAAAATTTTATTCGTTTTTCCATCTAATTTTTGGTCATTTTTGTACCATTGATAAGTTTGAATTCCCTCTGTTTCTGTAACAGTTGGAGTAATCGTTAACTTTTCTCCTGCTTTTACAGATTGCGTTTCTGGCATAGTGATTTCTGCAGGTACCGCTGTTACTGTAACAGCAGTTTCTCCTCTTGCTTCTTCTTGCTCTACAACTGCTTTTGCAACAAAGGTTGCATCTACAATGCAGTTTTCGTTTACGTCATTATAATTTACCGTTACATCCATTGCAGCTTTGTTGGTTATTTCTACTTGTTTTCCACAAACGGTTAAGGTTTCGATTTCATATCCTTCATCAGGTCTTACATTTAATGTTACTGATTCATTTTCTTTTAGTGTAACAATATTTCCTTCTTCACGATTTGCGCCTTCAATATTACCACCTTCTGTGCTTGACACAACAACTGCTCTATCTACTGCTACTGTTCCGTCATTTTCAACTACTGCAACAGCAAATGGACTAAAGGAATCACAAGTTACAATTAATCCGTATGGTGTTACAACACAAGGAATTTCTTCTACTCCTGTAACATTTCCTTGTGCATCTCTCATAAAGTGATATGCTTTGAAAGTAACTCCTGCATCTTCTGGACCATATCCTGCTGGGAATCCAAGAGATAATCTTAGTCTATGTCCTGTTTTTACAACATATTTTTTACATACATTTAGTGAAATGTTGTATGTTTCACTTGTTACTAACTCTTGACCACCTAATTCATTTTCCATTAGGTTATTCATGGTTTCTGTCTCTGCTTTTGTTGTTCTGGTTGTTACTAAAGCAATTCTGCTTTTTAGTTTGTCAGATACTGGTGTTCCATCACTTGTTTGCCATCCATTCATAGAAAGATCTTGATTTTCAAGAAGTGTTGGTCTTGCAAATACTTCCCAATTTTTTGCTTGATTCATACGATAAGAGCATAGTATTGGATTTACTGCACCATAACTTATTTCCATTGGTGCTTTTCCACTATTTTTTCCAACTAGACCTGTTAAATAAATATGGTACGTTGCTCCATCGTCAGCCCACATTTTACTGAATTTTAAATCGAATGTTACTCGATTTTTTCCATCAAAAGCAAAATTGGTTATTTCTGCTTCATCTGCACCTGTTGGTCCTGTTGAGTCTAATGTATAACCTACTTCTGTTGCTCCTTCTGCTAATATTAAATCATCATGATAAGTAACATCTACATGATAGGTTGGTCCAACTTCAAGTGTTGCTGTTGGTGCTGGTGATTGTTTCTTAATGTATGGCTTACTTCTATAAGTTCCATTTGGATTGTATAATTTTCCTGATTGTGCTACGAAGTCAGATTCATCACCTTGATAAGTCAAACCTGCAATGCCTTCACTTGGTGCCAATGTTGTTACTGCAAATTCAACATATTCTCCATTTGGAACAGTGATATAAATATGGTCTTCATAGTCTTTAAATCCTCCTGCATATGGTTCTGGATCCATATAGCCCCATTTGCCTTCAATCCATTCATCATCTCCAGGTCTATATTCATAATATTTCATTAAGATATATTTTCCTTCTTTTGCTGCTTCTGCATATCCTTTGTTGTTATAACTGATATAAAAATCTCCTGCTTTATATTCTTCTGTTTCTGTTCCTTCTTGTTTGTATTTTACTAATAATCCATTAACATTTGTTACATTATCAATGCCATAGTCTTCTGAATATAATTCTGGATAACGAAATACGTAAAATCCTGCTGCTTCAACTGATTCTAGAGCAATATGTTCTTTGTTCATGGTTTCTGCTCCGACTAAACAATATCTTGTGTTTTCAAATCCTTCTGTGATATCGTCTCCTGGATTATATTCTGGTTGGGTTGTATCAATATGGGGATTTCTTAAAAAAGGATCATCTAGAGTAGCATCTACTGCATACCAAACTTTTTGGCTACTTCTTGCAAGTGTTTCTTTTTCGATTTCAACATAATTCCACATATGAGGAACAGCTGCTGAACCTTCACTTTGATGAGTTCCTTGTACAAGAATGCTGTTGATTCCTATTTTATCTAAAATTGTTTTGAATGCTCTTGCATATCCTTCACACACAGCTTCTTTTTTTACAAGGGCGCCATAAGGTGTAGAAATAAATCCTTCATTTCCTGCCTTACAGTCGCTTTCTAGTCTATAACCTGTATTATAAATAATTTCATTATGAACCAATTTAACTTGTTCTACCATTTTATTTTTGTTTGCTTCTACTTCTACATTTTCAGCTTTTTGAGCAATTTCATTAACACAGTTGTTGAATTCACCAATTGCTTGCTCTACTTGTTCTTCGTTAGTAAAGCCTTCTGTGTAGTAATCTGCGAATCTTCCAGAACCAATGTAAGCATGATAATCATCGTTTTGACCTTTGGTGATTCTGATTGAAACTTTTTGGAAATTCACATAAAAAATTTCAGGATAATCTGCATAAAATGCATATCTTGCTGCCTCCATCGCTGAAGTTAATGTGCTACTTCCTTTTTCATATTCTTTAATTTCGTTTTCTGTAAAAATGCCATTTTGTACAAGGTCATAACCTTGTGAACCTGTTTTGAATATACCATTTTCGTACATATTGTACATAGCTTGGTATATTTTTTTTGCTTCTTCTCCAAGTTGTTCATAGTGGAATTTTCCACTCATTTGGCTTTCTGATGCATAAGTAAAATTGCCAAGTGAAAGCCAGCTAAATTGTGCTAATAAAAGTGCAGTTAGTAATAAAATAACTGTCATTTTTTTTAACTTCATAATTTAACTCTCCCTCTCTTTTTTATTTTATAAATACTTAAAATATTTATTAATATTATTATACCATAAAAAGTATTCTATGTCAATAGTTTCCAATAATTCTGGCAAATAAAAATGCTCTTTTTTTCGAAAGATAAAAACAGATTTTTAGGTGTCATTTTGACCTTCTAAAAATCTGTTTTTTAGCAAATGTTAAATTAAATCAAATAAATTTCTACTTCATATCGATTTCCAACCAAAAACACTGCCTGTTTGGTTTTATCGAAGTCCTTTAGTTCCAAGGTTTTCCCGTCTTGAATCACAGAATAGAACAAACCAATTTTATCTTGAGACTCCTGTTTTTCCTGAATTGCTTGCAGTTCCTGTGATAAACGTCCAATCAAATTGCCTTGGTCTAAAGAGCACTTCTTGATTGCAGCTCCAGCGCTAATTCCTCTCTCTTTTAGCAACTCTGTCAAGGAATTTTGCATTTCTTCTGAAATGACCCTCTTTTTTTCCGGCTGATACAGAAAAACCTCCTCTGCCCCATCTCCAAATAAAATTAGAGCTTCTTTGGAAATATCAATACATTTGAGCATTGATGTTTTTCCGTTTTGAATCAAACACTGATGCAAATTTGAGCAACCCTTTGAGTTTCTACAATTAATTTCTTGAATTAATCTAGCAACCAGTTTCCTCCAATCCGCAGAATATGTTTCGGTTTTTATGAGGATATTTGTGCACATTACTTTTTCTCTGCAGATGCCTTCAAGAGTTTGCCAATTTTTACTCCTCTCATCCATTCCAAGTTGCTCCCGCACTTGACATAGCCTCTTCATCACGTTGCTAACTTTTCCGAAGTTTTCGTTCATTTGCTTCTTCCTTTCATCGATAAAAATTTTTTTCAACTACTAACTATTCTTGATAAGCATTTATCAAAAATACTATGGTAATTATATCATATTCTATTAAAAAAGCAATAGATTTATGCCTCTAAAATCATTAATTTTGACAAATCATGCAATGTACTTCTTTCAATTTTTTAATACCTTGACTCTGTTCTTTAATCCTATCTTCTGCCATTTTTTTCAATCGTGGGTCAATACAATATTTTAACAAATTCTCACACATTAAAATAGCTCCCTCATGATGTGGAATCATTTCATTGATAAAATTTAAATTAATATTTGGGCATTTTGCACGATTTCTCATTTTGCAAATCATGTTTCTTGTAATTGATAAATATCTTGCAATATAACAATTGACATCATTTTGCGAATTTACAAATCCACATGTCGTTTTAGAAATTTCTTGCATTTGTTTCATTTCCTGCTTTTGGGCTTCTATCATATCACAGGCTATCTTTTTTAGTGATTCACATTCTGTGAATGCAAGCAAATTTTCGCACATATTAATGGTAGCTTGATGATGTGGAATCATGCATTCAATAAAATCCAGTGTGATATCACTTACACTATTTCTGCATAACATTTTGGTTTGCATTTCATTTACAATTTCGTTAAATCGACAAAAATATTTTTTCAAATTTTTTCTACAACATTCCATAAAAACTTTCCTCCTATTATATCATATCGATTTTGCCAGATTTACGTTCCTTTTTGTATATCCATTTTTGTTTTGGAAATACTATCTTTAATCTAAGAAAGGAAAGGTGATAATCATGACAAGCAAAGAACTTTTATACGTTGAAGATGCTTTAGGACACGAAAAATTTATGAAATGTTGCGCTAAGAAAACATCTGCAAAATTAACAGACCCAGCACTTTCTGCCTATATTGCAGAATTAGAAAAAACGCATACGGATTTATTAAACAAATTTAAAAATTTATTATAGGAGGAAATTATGGAAGATAGAGATTTAATGGAAAACGAATTATTAGTCATCAAAGGTGTTTGTGATTTGTATTTACACGGAACACTTGAGTCCACAACCGCAGAAGTTCATTGTGCTTTTAAAGAGGCTTTAAATACTTCTTTGGATATTCAAAACAAACTTTACAATTTAATGGCTGAAAAGGGTTGGTATAAAACCGATGTCGCAGAGCAAACAAAAATCGATAGCGCTAAGACGAAATATGCTAATGCATAAAGATAGAAGGTGTTTAGAGATTCTAAACACCTTCTATCCACTCATAAGCATCTTTCCAAACCACATCTTTATTTCTCTCATTCAAAATCTCATGTCTCATATTGGGATACAAAATTTTCTCGATATTTTGATACCCCAAATTTCTTAGGAAATCCTGACTTTCCAGCCACTTTTTCTCACTCACAATGACTTGATCGTCCGCCCCTGCAATGAACAAAATCGGCAAATTTTTGTGTTCCAATTCCCAATCATTTGGGCTGTAAATATCGTTCATCAGATGAAACAAATTGGAAAATCCATTTAGTGTAAACGTAAAACCACATAATTCGTCATCATCATATTTATTCACTACCTTGTCATCACTGCAAATCCAGACATTTTCGCTTTTGGTTTTTTCATATTTTTTGGAATAATTTCCAAACGCCAAATTTTGAATCCAATTGCTTCGAAAACGGTCTCCTTTCAGTATTTTCAGCATTCCAACCAATCCCAAAGCAACATTGACAAAAGGATTTTTACTTGGTGAGCCACAAACAATCAATTTGTCAATATCAGCATCATACTTTTTCATGTATTTTCGAACAATCATGGAACCCATGCTGTGCCCCAACAAAATCAGTTTTTTGTTCGGATATTTGTTTTTAATAAACATTGTTATTTGGTGCAAATCTTCTACAATATATTTCGCCTTTTCTTCATAAAAATAGCCCAAATCTTCTTTGGATTTCACACTTTTTCCATGACCGCGATGGTCATGAATGATAACAACATAGCCATTTTCAGCCAAAAACTTCATGAACGGAATATAACGTTCTTTGTGCTCTGACATTCCATGCGAAATTTGAACAATTCCTTTGATTTTTCCTTCTGGAACAATCATCAAAACCTCTAACATCAGCCCATCGCAAGCCGATTTCATTTTACTAATTTCCATGATTTTTTCTCCTTCAATTAACTATGATTTCATATTCGCATTGAAAAATCTCGCCTTCTGCCAAACTTTGCTGCCATTTTCTATCTTGCAATTCGCCATCAAACTCCACGCCATCACATCTTCCATACCAAGGCTCAATGCACACAAACGGACATTTTTCTTTGTATGGCGACCAAATTCCAACCAATGGACTGTCAAATTTTACCGTAATAAATTCCTTTTTATCTGGCGTGCAGAGTGATATTTCTCGTACTTGACTATTTTCTAAAATCAAGGCATCATATTGGAATAAATCTTTTTGGATTTTTAGATTGCCGTTTTGAGTAACAATTTTTCCATTTTTCAAATTTTTTTCATTTGCCAAACCGTTTTCTAACCTTGTATTTGTCAAGTCGTTTGGATTGTCAAATTTCAGAAAACATTCTTCTCGTTTGTCAACTGGCACAACGAATGCAGGGTGCGCTCCTATGGAAAAATACATTGTTTTTTTGTCTTGATTTTCAACTTTCCATTTCACTTTTATTGTATTTTCCAGTAATTCATAGCCAATTTTCAAAGAAAATTCAAATGGATATTTTTTTCTGGTTTCTTCGTTGCTTTTTAATTCATACCATGCACTTTTTTCATTATTTTCGATCAATTCAAATTCCATATCGCGTGCAAATCCATGTTGTCCCATCGGAAAAGTTCTACCACTGTAGTGATATTCTTTATTTTTTAGTGCACCCACAAATGGAAAAAGCACCGGTGATCTCCTGCCCCAAAATGCACTATCTCCATTCCATAAATAATTTCTGCCATTTTCCTTAAGCTTAATTTCTTGCAACTCTGCTCCAAAGTCGCTAATTTCTAGTTTTAATTTTTCATTTTCTAAAATTGTATTCATTTTTTTCTCCTTTTTGGATATTGTATCATATTTCTGAAATAAATAAAATATTTTTCAAAATATTAAAAGGCACCAAACATTTTGTTCGGCGCCTAGCCATATGAAATTTTATTTTAATTCAACAGCAAAATATTTTGTTTTGCCTTCACCTTGAACTTCGAAATAAACTTTGTAAATGTAACAATCGCCAACAGTTGGCATTAACCAATAGTCATAAAGTATATAACCACCGTCTGTCACTAATTTTTCGTCTTTGCTTAATTCTCTCTCCATATTTAATTCTTTTTGCTGCTTTATTATCACATTTCCCATTTCCTTTGTGATAATAAAGTTAGCAAATATACCACGACTTCTGCGCTTACTATCAATTTTACTAATTTCAATTTCTACTAAATTTTGTATGGCCTCTTCTTCCGTATCAACGAGTACCATCTGAAACATTCCTATTTGCCATATATCACAAGAAATTGAAGTAATTTCTTCCTTATCTTGTGCGATAGCCTTTTCTAGCTTCTCAACGCGTATCAGCATTTCACGGTACTCACTGATATCAATCATCGTTTCTTCTTCAAGGCTTTTTTCGATTGCTTCAACACTGTCCTCGAGATAATTAACCCTTCTTTTCAAGCTTTTAAAATCTTCATCGCTAACGCAACCTGTCAAGATTCCAGCTACGAGTAACATTAAAACAAAAATTTCCATCCGTTTCTTCATATCTTTTTCCTCCTAAATTAAAATAAAATTTTTCTACCCTATTGCAGATTACATTTATATTATATCATATTTTACATAATTTGTCAAATAAAATCCGCACAAAAAAAGATAGCCTTTTTTACGCTATCTTTTTTCTCATTCTTAAAACTTTCTTTTTCTTGCAGCCTCTGATTTTTTCTTTCTCTTTACGCTGGGTTTTTCATAATGTTCTCTTTTTCTAACTTCTTGAAGTACGCCGTTTCTTGCGCATTGTCTTTTAAATTTTTTTAGTGCATCTTCTAAGTTACCATTTACTTTAACCTCTGACATTTCCTCTTCCCCTCCTTCCGAAGCTAAAAAAATTGTCTGGGATTTATGTATCAATCCTTTTAATTCCTCGCTTAACTTATTTTATTATACTCCACATTTGCCAACTTGTCAATACTTAATTCGCTTCAAATAATTCTCCAATGGAAGTGGCTTCATTAATTCTTCTGATTGCCTCCGCAAATAGTTCTGACACAGAAACTACAACGATTTTATCAATTTGTTTTTCTTTGGTTAATGGAATGGTATTGGTCATAACCAATTCTTTAATTTCAGAATTTCGAATACGCTCTATCGCAGGTCCAGAAAGGACTCCATGGGTACAGCCAACATAAACATCTTTTGCACCAAATTTTTTAATGACTTCTACGGTTTCAATAATGGAACCTGCTGTGTCAACCTCATCATCAAAAACCAAAGCATTCTTTCCTTCGATTTCTCCGATTACACTCGTGGCAATGGCTTTGTCATCATTTCCATTTCTACGCTTGTCCACTAAACAAATCGGACAATTGAAATGTTCTGCATATTTATACGCTTTTTTCGAACTTCCTGCATCAGTTGCAACAATAACTTTGTTATCAATTTCTTTTAAATCAAAATATTTTTCCAAAATATATCTTCCTGTCAATACATCACAATTGATGTTGAAATAGGCTTGTATCGCTGGATTGTGTAAATCACAAGTCAAAACTCGATCCGCTCCTGCTGCTTCAATTAATTGGGCAAATAATTTAGCAGTTACTGGAATTCGTGGTTGATCTTTTTTGTCTGATCTTGAATAAATAAAATATGGCAAAACTACCGTAATTCTTCTGGCAGTTGCTCTTTTGGCAGTATCCACTGCAATTAATAATTCCATAATTCTTTCGTTTACTGGTGGCTCAGTTGTTTGAATTAAATAGACATCTTTTTCTCTGACCGATTCTAAAATCTGTACAAAATTGTTGTCATTTTTAAACTTTTGGCGATGAATTTTTCCGGGCTCGACTTTCAAGCAATCGCATATTTCATTTGTGAATTTTTCTGCCGATTCACTACAGGCAAAAATTTTGATATCGTCCATAATTTCCCCCTATTTTCTATTTTATTCAATTCCTTTTGCTGCAATTGTTTCTTGGATTGGTTTTTCTATGATTGGTTCTTGTTGTGGAACACTTTTGCCAAAAATATCATAGTTTACTGGTATTGTATTATTGGTTTCTTCATTTGTCAAGTCTTTATTTGATTTTTTAAATTCTTCGAAATACATAATTTTAGGCTTTTTCGTTTCGTATCTTGATTCATCCCCAAATTTCAATCGAACTAATTCGCCTTTAGCTAAACTTTTTTGCACATCAATTTTTCGTTGATTAGTCGAGCCTCGAAAGGCTAAATCGGCTATTTTGTTTTCGATTTCAAACTGTCCATCTACCATAATATCAATGTTTTTTAATAATTCTTTTGTTACTTTATTTTGAACATACATTTTTGGTAAAATATCGGTATCAAAATTATATCCCGTCCAACACCAAATATCTTTCTTCGGTAATTCTTCTTTGACTCTTTTAACCAATGGCAAAAGCCCTTCTTGATTGGTTGGCTCCAATGGTTCTCCACCAAGTAAAGATAAGCCTTGAACATATGGTTTCTTCAGTAAATTCATAATTTCATCAATCGTACTACTGGTAAATTTCTTTCCAAATGAAAAATCCCAAGCTTCTTTGTTATGACATTCTTTACAGTGAAAATGGCATCCACTTACATAAAGTGCCACTCTGATTCCCTCTCCATCTTGTATATCTGGAAATTTTATATCTGCGTAGTTCATATTTTCCCCCAATAATTTGTTATCTGTTTTTATTTTAATATGGCAAGGGTGGGTCAAGCCACCCTACATTGGTTTTATTTTTTATCGAGCAAATTTTGCTTATGCAAAATTTGCTCGAACGTTCGGCTAGCACATATTCTGTTGCTTCCAAAAATATTGTTTATAAGTGTAATACTCTACTTTTTATCTCTTTGGTTTTGCCGACGTTCCAGAAATTTTCGCCCAAATATCCACAGGTTCTTCTTGTGACATTCATTTTACTGTGGTCTTTGTTGCCACAGTTTGGGCATTCCCATTCGTACTGCTCGTTGATTGTAATTTCTCCATCAAATCCGCAGCAGTGACAATAATCTGATTTGGTATTAAATTCTGCATATTGAATGTTATCGTAGATAAATTTTACAACTTCTTCCATCGCTTTTAAATTGTTCTTCATGTTTGGTATTTCCACATAGGAAATCGCTCCACCAGAAGAAATTGGTTGATATTTGCTTTCAAATTTTAATTTGTCAAATGCATTGATTTTTTCACGAACGTCCACGTGGTAAGAATTGGTGTAATATCCTTTATCTGTAATGTCTTGAATATCTCCAAAACGCTCTTTGTCAATTCGTGCAAATCGGTAACATAGACTTTCTGCTGGTGTGCCATATAATGCAAATCCTAAGCCAGTATCTTGTTTCCATCGATCGGTTGTTTCTCTTAAATGTTCCATGACACGAACGGAGAATTCTTCTCCTGTTGGGTCTGTGTGGCTAACGCCTTTCATTAATTTCGTTACTTCGTATAAACCAATATAGCCAAGTGAAATCGTTGAGAAACAACTATTCAATAATTTGTCAATCGTTTCACCTTTTGCAAGTCTTGCAATTCCGCCATATTGCCAATGAATTGGTGAAGCATCTGACATCGTTCCCAATAATGCATTATGTCTGCACATTAAAGCATCATAACATAATTCCAATCGCTCGTCTAACAACTTCCAGAATTTTTTCTCATCGCCATTGGCAATAATTCCAACTTGTGGCAAATTGATGCTGACAACTCCTTGGTTGAAACGAGATTCAAAAACATATTCTCCCTTTTCATTTTTCCAAGGTGACAAGAAAGAACGGCATCCCATTGGGCTGAAGACATTTCCTTCGTAGTTTTGTCTCATAATTTTTGCCGAGATGTAATCTGGATATAATCTTTTTGAAGAACATTCTACGGCTAGTTTTGTCAAGTAGTCATATTTTCCGCCTTGTAAACAGTTGTTTTCGTCTAAAACATAGATTAATTTAGGAAAAGCAGGAGTTACATAAACACCTTTTTCGTTTTTGATTCCTTGTAATCTTTGTTTTAGAATTTCTTCAATAATCATCGCATTTTCTTCGATGTATTCGTCTTTTTCATCTAAGAACATGAAAATTGTTACAAATGGACTTTGTCCATTCGTTGTCATCAATGTGTTGATTTGATATTGAATGGTTTGCACGCCTGACCTTAATTCTTCTTCTCTTCTAATCTCCGCATCTTCTTTGGCTCTTTCGTCTGATTCTTCCTTGCTATAGCCTTTTTCGACATATCTTAGGAAACTCTTTTTGTAGGCTTTGTCATATGTTTTTCTTAAATATTTTCCTAAGTGGCGAATATCCACAGATTGTCCACCATATTGACTACTTGCTACTGCTGCAATAATTTGTGTTACAATAGTGCAAGCTACTTGGAAACTTTTTGGACTTTCAATCATTTTTCCATTCATAACGGTTCCATTGTCTAGCATATCGCCAATATTGACCAACATACAATTGTGCATTGGTTGCACAAAATAGTCTTTATCATGAAAATGCAAAACGCCATCATTATGTGCCTTGACAATTCTTTCTGGAAGCATGACTCTGTCTGCTAAATCTTTGGAGCATTCTCCTGCAATCAAATCTCTTTGGGTTGATACTAAAACTGCATTTTTATTGCTATTTTCTTCCATGGTTTCTTTGTTGGCGTTGCGCACCAAGGATAAAATACTCTCATCGGTTGAATTGGCTTTACGAATTAAAGTGTGTTTTTCGCGATATAAAATATATTTTTTTGCCAACGTAAATTTGCCAAATTCCATTAACTTACGTTCAATGATATCTTGAATGTCCTCCACTGACATCGTTGATTTATTCAAACTCTCAATATATTTTGTGATAAACTCAATCGATTCCCTTGAAATTTTATCTTTTCCGCCAACTTCTTTATTAGCTTGGCTGATAGCGATAACAATTTTGTCACTATCATATTCTACTTTTCGTCCGTCTCTTTTTATTACCTTCATCGAACGTACCCCCTTGATTTGTTTTGTATGAATTCATTTTACCATTAAAAAAAGTAATGTCAAGTGAATACCTTTTATGTTCTCCGCGCTTGCAGTTGCAGTGTTTTGAGAGTTTATGAAAAATCTATTTTTGTGGTTTCATTTAGCAAAAATTTGTTTGAAAATCTTAGAACAATTTATTTTCTAAGTCAATACGATTTTTCAAATTTTTTATATTACATTTTTGTTACATTTTTCAACTTTATTTCTTTTTTCTATTTATTTTAATGTGGTTTTATGGATAATTGCAAATTATTCTCATTTTATTTTTGATAACTTACAAAAAAAATACAACCCTAAGATTGTATTTTTTGATTTACAGTTTTAGATTTTGAATTTCTTGTTTTGTCAATTTTGTGTACTTTTCTATTTTTTGAATATCTTCTCCATTTTTCAACATTTCCTTGGCAATTTCAATAGATTTATTCTTCTCTCCTTGCTCCATTCCCTGTTCTAAACCTTGTTCTAGCCCTCGTTCTAAACCTTGTTCCAGCCCTTGTTCTAATCCTTGTTCTAGTCCTTGTTCTAATCCTTCACGTAATCCTTTCCTCATTCCTTCTTCCATCGCATAACTCACACCACTTTTATAATCTCTCTCCCACTTATCCTTAAGTTCCTCCAATCTTCTCGTTTCTTCATCACCAGACAATTCTATAAACTCTGCTTTCACTTTTCTCAGCAATTGATTTTTTTCCTTCGCCATTTCAATCAACTCCTCATCCACATCGTCTATGATTGCTAGCCATTGATTTACCTTTTTCTCCATATCTGGACGACTTCTTCGAAACTTTGGCAACTCAATAAAATACCACTCAATTCCATCAATCACCACATATTCACGGTGGTGGTCCATCACCGTTACTGTTTTCGTGATGTAATTCTCAAATGGAAACAATTCATAGTTTAAGATGTTTATCATAATTATTTTTTTAATGTTCTCATATTCTTCTCCTTTTGATGTTAATCGCGTCATTTGTTTGGCTGCGTAGAACACGGTTCTGGCAATAATATTGTGCCTGTCATCGACTTGCATTTCGATATCGACAACGATTCCATCGTTCAAAATCGCCTGAACATCAAGGCTTCCTGTTTTTTCTTCTGGCGAAAACCTGCCAAGATTGACCTCCTGTTCTATTTTTATAGTCTCGATTTTGACTTTCAACAAAGCCTCCAAAAAATCGATTAAAAACGCTTCATTTCCTTTTCGACTAAAAAAGGTCTTGAATATGACATCATTTTTTAAATTACTTTTCATCTAATCTTCCTTTCTATTATAACAAATTTTATTTTCTTTTTCAACATTTTTCGTTCGACAATTACTCTTGTAACTCTTGAAAACTGTGGCAGAAATGCCTGAATTTTTGTAGGATATGGACCATATCCTTAAGATAAATTATTTATATCATATTATTTTACATTTGTCAATATTGTTTTTTTCCTTTTTGAAAAAATACTCCAAAAAATGCGCAATCTTTTTAAAATGCTTTACAAGACTTTAATATAGCACCTTAGAATGGATTTTTTTGGTTTTAGGAAAGCTAAAATTAATGGGAGATTAGAGTAAACATTATTCTTGTTAAAAACAAAAAATACAACCCGAAGATTGTATTTTTCTGTTTTTTTACCAGATACACTAGCATTTACGATTACATTAATCTAGAATTTCAATATAAACGTTTCACTATTATTTCCGAATGATATAACATTCGATATTTTCTGTAGTTTCATAAATAAAATTAATTTTTATGTTATCGTTCTCCTTGATAAATTCACAAGTTTTATAGTCTTTTTTTAAGTTACATATTATATCATTAAATTTTTCTATCATATTTGCAAAACTTTCTTCACTTTCAATTCTTAAATTTCTTCTGATAGAATAACTGTTTTTACTATAATATTCTGCTAAATCATTAACTGACAAATTCTCCACTTTTTCTAACACTGCTGGTATCTTCTTCAAAAATATCTCTTTTATGGTTGAAGTTGTGAAACTTACTGGTAATTCACCTGTAAAACTTTGTAATAAACTTATATTTTTGTATTCTAACTCTTTACTTTCTTCATACTCCAATTGGGGATCTCTATAAACCCCCATAATTTCATATCCATAGTTTTTTTGAGCAATTTTAGCATAAATATTACTTTTTAAAATGGCTAAAACTACACCAAAAGCAACAAGAACAAAAAGTAAAATAAATATTGTCTTTTTGATTATTTTCTTTTTTGGCATGACTTCCTCCTATTTCTATTTACAATAGAATGTATCAAACGCATGATTTCTGTCAGTATACTCTGTTCGTTTACCATCTTTATTCGTATCAATCCACCACCAACAATTGAATTTACCGCTTTTACACTGACACCAACCAGACTGCCCATAAACATCACTCGGCATTGATTCTCCAGATGGATTCATTACAGATGAACAATCAAATTTCAGACACCACTCAGCATTCGCCAAACACAAATTACAATAAGTTGCTTCCCCATGCAAAACATCATATGCTGTACTATACTGACCAGGAGCACAAATTTGATCTCTAATCGTTGTTCCATGTCCTCCATAATTACTTCGAGCTCTATTAATCAAAACATAGCCAGTTACTCGTGAAGCCACTGCTCCTAATTTTGAATCACCACTAAATACATTTCTCGTAAAAAAGCCTTCACATCCTTCATGATGTAATAAATTAGCTAATAATTCTAAATCTCCTGGTTCTGCAACATAATCTTGTGATTCTGATGAAACAGCCCCAAGAGCAGGCTCCTCAATCTCCATATAATGCTCAACATTCTCAACAACCTGATCATCCGCATCTCTAAAGATTAACCTCATATAATTTCCAACGCCATCTTTCATATCAGCTTGGTCTTCTGTATAAGTATGCCCAATCACAGCACCTTCTTTAATGTAGATTCTATTCTTTTCTTCTATTACATAGGCAGCACCTTTTTTAGCTTCTTCTTTGTCGTGTTTTTCTTTCCTTTTGTCTTTTTCCTTTTGCGATAAACCTTCCTCTGCCGAGTCAGGTACTTTATATTCTGTAGTATAATTACATTCACCACCATCATCATCATTTTGCTCAATGTATTCTTTTAATTTAGCAATATTCGGACCCTTTACTCCACAGTTTGTGTCCCCATTTCCGCCTAATACTTGAGAAACATCAAATCCTTCAATATATAATACATGATTTGTAATGCTTGCTTCTGTATATTCTTCCCAGAAATAATTGTATCCTTTTTTCTTATCATCCTTACCAAAATAATTGCATGTAGAACCTGGTAATGCTTCTTGGTTTCCTAAAACTCTTATTTTAATAAATCCAACTTCTTCATCTTGCTCAGTTTCAAGATTTTTCCTCTTAACCGTTCCATATTTTATTACTTCGCCAGTTACTGGTGCAAGTACCGGTTCTCCGCCTTCGTAGCCATTAAATTCAGGCATTGTTATTGTGCCACCAATTCCAGTAACACCCTCATAGGTCATTTTATTGTTTGGTATTTCAATATATCCTACTACTGAACTAGCAGGGTTCCAACCGCTTACATCTCTTGGAGATTTCATCATACTATTGGTAGAACCAGCATCATAAAATACTCCATTTCCCGCATAGATATTAACGTGACCACTATAAATAATAATCGTACCTGGATTATAATCCAAATAAGAGGATTTTCCACCTGCAGTATAATATGGGCTAAGTACTGTGGCAGAACTAATAGTAGAAGAACTTAATAAGGTTCCTTTTGGTAAAATACCAACTTCTTGCAAACACCAACTTACAAATCCAGAACAGTCAATTAAATTGTGTGTAGGTTGTTGAGAATCTTCAAATGATGGTGCTCTATAACAACTACGGCCTGGATGTGCTGTACTTGGGTTTGAGTGATAGGTACCTCCTTGACAATATGCATACTCATTGTCTTGCATATACGACATAATATCTGCTGCTGCTTTGACTAATAGATTATCAGATGTTACAGCATCTGGATTTGGCTCAGCAGGAGATTGTTCTGCTTCTTCTTCTTCCACTTCCTCACCAAATAGTGCTGCTAATTCTTCTATTGTTTCTTGCTTTTTAGTTTCATAATCCTTTGCTGAATGTAGCAAAGTTCCATAAAATTCCTCGCTTTTGTCGTATCTTGTTACTGGCCAGCCAGCTGAAGATAGTCCAGAAATTGGGAACATCATGACTTCTCGTTCGGATTCGATTAAGTCTTCTTTGTCAAAATAATCTAATTCTACAATCAATTCTTTAAAATCATGATAAATATATTCTGCATCTAATGTATGCATATTTCTTAAAATGCTAAAGGCTGTTAGTGAATTTTGAAGAATGTTGATTGGACCAGAAATGTCGTCTATCGTTGCCGTGTATGGTTTATCCTTGTAAGTTGCTTTTATTTCTGTTGCACCAAACTTTTGTCTAAATGAATCAGGATCGTCTGAATCTGCTTTGATTTTTGCTTCTTCAATTAAAGCCGCTCTTGGTCCTGAACCATCGTATAAATAGTAATCGTCTAAAAATAGTTTCTTGGTTTTTGCATTTGTTTGACCTCTAACACCGTCTTCCTTTTGGGTAATAGTTCCCTTTACGGTTGTTAATTTGTAAACTAGATCGACTCCTTCCATTTCTTTTACTTTAGCAATGGCTTTATTTTCGTCATCACCATTGCCTTCATATATTTCCCATTCAGCCATTTCCTCGGGTTTGGAAACCTCAAGATCATAAGCATTCCAATCGTCCTCTTTTTGCTCTGTTATTGCTTTTTTACCTACTTTGAATTTTTCAACATCCTGACCATATTCTGTATATGTTTTATTCGTTCCTGAACCATTTACCAAATAAAGCCCATATCCACCATTTCCTTTTTTGTCATATAAATTTCCTGCTTCTTCGGATATACTATACGGTCCACCTTCTCGGCAAACTAATGTTCCATTCTCAGCAAATTCTGAACTATAATTTCCACTACTATCTGGCAAATACACATATAATTCATAATCAGAGCCATCTGCATTCCTATCATATTGAGTCCACATTTCTCCCGTCGATAAATAGTAATCTTCGTCTACTGCAATAACATCTGTTACATTATTTTGTTCCATTGCGCCTTTCGTAAAATAAACATCTCGAAACCAATGATCTGTTACACAATTAATATAAGGCACAAACATATCAAAATTTTTATCGCTTAATGCTTGTGTTGCATCATATAGCGTTTTAATATATTTATAGCAGCTTTCACAGGTTTTTTTTATTTCACCTCTTCTTGCTTTTTCACAGCAACATTCATTTTCATCTATTTGATTAGCATTTCCATTAAGGGTAACCTTTCGAATTGTATAATATACACTAATATGATCTTGATATATCCTAAGTCTAGTTATGACATCATAATATATCTGATCAGTCATTTTCATTTCAATCAATGTATTATAAATATATCTCTTACTATTCTTAAATTTACCAAACGCCATCTCTGTCGCAAGGTCATACCCAATTTGACCAGTAAGATCATTTCCAAATTCGTCAGTAAGATCATCCTTAACTTGATCATATTCGATAGCATCGTCAAAGGTTACCTTTTCATATAATTTCTTAAACTCACTTAAAAATTCATCTATCGGAAAATCAGTAACTTTAATATTTTGAGCGTATCTCTCTTTAAAATCCTCTATAATCATTAAAAGTTCATCATCTGTTATTGTACTTATTTTAAATGAATCAGAAGATATTTCATAATCAAAATCTCCTATTGCTTCTACGCTACCAGTACCTTCACAGGCAAACTCTCCGTCTGTTCGACTATGTAATACTGGATTATTCTTAAAAATTTCAACTGCATCTGTTCTACCATTAACCCAATCAGCCAAACCAAAATCCTGTTTAAAATCACCAACTTCGATAATTGTTCCATCTTCTGTTTGTATAGCACCTACCATTTTATTGTCTGTTGATTTCCATAATAAAATTTCAACATCTGTATTAAATGTGGTTGCTAATTTAAAACTTAAATCTGGTGCCATTGTTGCAATATGAGTTGACAACAAAAATTCCAATGGCATTGAATAACGACCTGTCCAGCCATCTAAACTATAGTTAAAAACTTGATTAGAGAAAAGTCCACTGGCTGAAATCATTAAATTTCTATTTGCTCTATTGACTTTTATTTCGCTTGTAATTTGATCCCAATCTGTAAAAATTGATATTCCTGTTTTAAAAGCACCTAATATTGCCGCTGGCACACCTCCAACTCCAGCTGATACAGTTGCTGCAGCAGTTGGCAAAAATACCATATTGCTTAATAATTTATCACCTAAAGAACCATAGACTTTACCACGTTTTCCTGTAACTTTTTTACTGCCATCTGCTTGTTCATATATACTAATAAGCCCAGAACCCCAACTAGTACCAGAATTAAAAAAATTTAACCCTCCAAAAAATTGTTTGCTACTTAAAAACATTGTTCTAAAATTAAAATTATGATTTTTTATGTAATAAGCATAATTATCTGAAATTAAGTAAGCCGTTAAATAACGATAAGCATTTTTTTCTTCAAGTTCTTCAATTAGCCCATCCTCATTATAATATTCTCCTTCAGAATCTGAGGATGGCGTAACGGTAATTATACCGATATTTTTATTATAACTTGCACTAAACACATGCTCTATTGCATTATCTGTAAATTGAAAATTTTGACTTTTCGAACTTGTGTGAACATGTCCTGCAAAAACTCCTTTAATTTTAGAAGAATTATATAATGTATTAACATAACTTGAGATATCGTTAATATTATATCCACTTTCGCTATTGGAACTCCAGTAATATACTTTTTTATGGTCCGTACTCTGGCACCAACTCTGCATTTTAGTTGCTTGAGTCTTAGACTCTATTGGAACATGTGTAAAATATAATGCATTTTCTGATGAATTAGAAAGTGCTGAACTAAGTGCACTAGTATTGAAATTACTTGATTTATTTGAGAAAGCCTGACCGATTAAAGTAATGCTTTCTTCATTATCTCCTAAAGTTAGCGTTTTTATATTTCCATTTGAACCATCTAAGCTATTTGCATCTGTCTTTTCTCCAGAACTTTTTGTAAGTTCTGTTAAATAATCGTGATCTGCTGTTAAAAACATGAATGGTACGTTTGCGTTTCTAAGTTTATTTAATCCGCTTTCTAGTACTGAATAAGTATTGTCACCATAGTTATCCATGATATCTCCGCCAAATACAACAGCATCCATGTCACCTGATTTATAATTTTTTATTAAACAGTCTATAATGTTATCAAAAAAATTAATAGAATTTTGAAAAGTATTGTATCTTAAATCAACATTTTCCTGACTTCCACCAAACAATTTTGCATTTACATCTACATCGTTTCTGTCCATCATATGTAAATCTGAAATCCAAGCTATTTTGTATTCATTTTGAATATTCTCCATTTCAATAGTAACTTCTTCTTGACTAAAACCACTTGGTACTGATACTGTTTTATGTTTTACATTATTTGTGCCTGTGCCTGTTCCTTCTCCTTGACTTGCTACAAATCCATAGCCATACAAGTCATATCCCATGGTTTCAATATTATCCATTAGGTTTATAATTTCATCATCTTCTATAATAGTTTCTTTTCCGATTCACTATACCTACACAAGCATCCCAAAATTTACTTGCAATCTCCTTAAATCCACTCAATATCATTCCCCAACCAGAAATCAAGAAAACCAATAGCCCTATAATAATAATCAGAACTAATATTACAATTCCTGCAATCGCAATAATTTTTCCTAAAACTGCTGCAATTTTTGCAAATTTCTGTGCTTTGGCTGCCATTTTTAAAGCATTTTCAGATGCTTTTTTGAATTTTTGGGACTTCGCTAATGCTTTTGCAGATTTGGTTCCTGTATTTTTGGCTGCAATTTCAGCTTGTTTTGCTGCTTTATCTCCCCATTTATTTCCAAAATCCGTTGCTTTTCCTGCAAACTGATTTAGATTCCTTGCAGCATTTGAGGCAAAATTATTTCCTACAATATTCGGATCTTTTCCATCTTTAGAAGAAGCTTTTCCTGTCTTAGTTGAAGCACCTGCTTCTGTTTTCGTTCCACCATCTCCTGTCGATGCTCCCATTCCTACTCTGGTATTATCTGTTCCTGTTGACGCACCTGCTCCTGCTCTGGTTCCTCCATCCCCTGTTGAGCCACCTACTCCTACTCTGGTGTTTCCTTTTCCTGTTGACGCGCCTGCTCCTGCTCTGGTTCCACTATCTCCAGTTGATGCTCCTACTCCTACATTCGTGTTTCCTTTTCCTGTCGACGCGCCAACATTTACATTGACTCCATCTTCCCCAACAGAAACACCTGCGCCAACTTTTGTATTACCTTTCTTTGCTGTTGCCTGCATTCCAATTTTAGGACCCTGCTTTTTTCGGGATTGCTCCGCAACTTCCTCTTCCTCATTTTCATCATCTTCGTACATTTTTCTCACCACCTTTACTGCCAAACATTAATTCTTCGTTTTAATTGGTACATTCACACTAAACTTTGCCACCGCATTTTGAATTTCTGATTGAATGATATTTTCGTCAACTTCGGTTCCAGAATATTGTTCCATCACTCTCACAGAGCCAAATGTTAGGCTAGTTGCTTCGTTTTCATTATCATAAAACTTTGCAAATTCTAATTTTATCGTCTTACTTTGATTGGGTTCCAATACAAGATTGGTTATCGTTGTTGGTACTCTTGTATCTCTTGATTCTAACTCTAGAAATATCTCGCTTTCCTCTTGCTGGTCAGCAATCACAATTGTGTTATCGGAACGATTGGTAAGTACCACCACATATCTTTCTACACTGTAATATTTTTCGGCTCTTCTTACATCTACTTTTAAATACTCATTTTCCGAGATATTTTTAATGTCCTCATAATCCACAAAATTTCCAACCGACATTTCGATGTCACCATTTTTCTGCTTTTTAAATACAATTTTTTCTTCGGTATAATGATAGGTTGCATTTGTAAGTCCTGTTGCTAGCATGTCTTCGGAATATTTAATTTGATAAATATAGGTATTTTTGTTATTGGAATAATCCTGAATGGCGTAGCGTTTGGCAGAACCAATTTTGTTTATCATATAGGCGGTAAAATTGTCAATATTATTTTCAAAACTGCATTCTTTGCATGTATCAGATAGCATTCCATACGCAGACTCTACGTTTCCTTCTAAACAATAGCCAACGTATTCCTCCAACATTTCTTCCACACGGTTACTTACTTTTTTAGGCACAGAACTGCCTGAATCCATAACAGAAGTATGTGGCTCATAAGTTGTTTGTAAATCCACTGGCGCTTCGTAATTTTTCAAAAACAAGTTAATGAAAAATACGACTGACCAAATGCAGACAGCTATAAAAATTATTTTTGCATTTTTTCTCAAAAAATGACGTACTTTTAATCGAAAATCAGTCCACATAAATTTCTCCTTTTTGGGTAATTCCTTATAGCACGGGCGATTGATAATCGCCCCTACATTAGATTACACTAAATGATATCACAAAATCATTATAATCGTTTTCTTGAACAACGATATTCATCTTTTTTGGCTCGCCTGGTTTGCCATTTACGGCATCTGTTATAGATAGCCATAAAACGTAGATATCACCATTTCTTTCAATGTTTTCGTGTTCGATATCGCTCATTTCGGAAAATACAGTCGGTAAGTATTGCTCAAAAGATTCTAGAGTTGGAAAATAGTTTTGCTTGAAGTCTTCGTATAATAAATTGTAGGCCTTTTCGTATTCTCCGCCTTCTATGTAGCCTAGAAACATTCCCACATAATACTCCATTCGCTCGCGTTCTTCCATGGTTTGAAGGCTCAAGGTAATATTGTTGCTTATGTATGCTTCGACTGCTTCTTTATCTTCTGCATCAGGCGCCTGTGGCTCTTTCTTTTTTCCTAGCAGAATTCCTGCTAGGATAGTCAGTAAAATAATGAGAATGGTTGCTATATATAATTTCTTTTGATTGTCTTTTTTTTGGTTTGCCATTTTTTCTCTCCTCGTTATTAGTTATTGCTTTGATAACGATTTTCGTATCGATTCTCTTCATGATTGTAAATATAGTTTGTTGTGTTATTTTCTGTTGTATGATAATTGTTCGTTACTCTTCTACCAAATGAATCCACATCCATTCCACCTGATTTTACGACGTTGAATTGAGCTGCAACTTGTGATTTAATCAATAAATCACTGAAACCTTTTATAACATCAATTGCTTTTGTTTTTTCTTTATCATCTAAATCTTTGGTACTATAGGTATCAATTAATTCAGAAATATCGTATTCTTGACCTGTTTTGGTTTGACCAATCATTTGAGCCATGATTTTACTTGCACTATCTCCCACAATTGCCTTTAATGCTTCAATTGCCTTGACTTGATCATCATGGATTTTCTTAAACATTCCAGCAAAATCCATTGAGTGACATTCGTTGATGAAATCTTGAATTTCCTTTTGCATTTCTTCTGGGCTTACATTATTATTGTGAGCATATTGTTTAATTAAATCGCGGGTATCGTCTGTGGCGGTTTTGGTGGTGCCTTCTAGTGCTCCATAGGCAATTCCATAACCTAATTGTCCATAAGAAATAGCATCTGTCATGCTTCCTTGTATTCCATAACCTGCTGCACCAAGTGCCAAAGCAGCAGCAACTTTTACGTTATCTTTTACATAGGCTCCTGCCAATTTGCCCAAATCACTTTGAGCAAAGTTATCAAAGCTCTTTTTCACACCAGTGATTTTTCTCATTGGAGAATTTTCTCTTATTTCTGTCTTTTTGTTTTCTACTTTTTCTACTGCTTCTCTTTCTTCTTTTGTCATGTCTTCTTTCTTTTTGCCTCTTGCTCGGTTATAAACTTCTCTAAAGTTCTCTTTTTCACCTTGTGTCATATTTTTCTCAACTGCTTCTTGTGCTTTATCTTCTAGGGTTCTTGCTTTATAATCACTAATTTTCTTTCCAACTTTTGAATTTTTAAAGACATGTTTGTATTCTTCACGTTTTTGTTGTCCTTCTTCACTATTTTTATATTCTTCAAATGTAGAATATTTTGATTTGTCTACATTTTTGTTGTAATCTTTTCTTAACTTAGAATCTGTTCTAATATCTCTTAACTTTTGCATACCACCAGCAGCTCTAAAGTTAGAAAATGCCGACCCTGCTTTCATACCAATTTGTGCAAATTTTCCAGTTGCTGCTCCAAAAGCTTTGGCAGGTTCTGTAATCGATGGCATAGAATTTGCTTCGAAATGGAATATCTTTCTTAAAATTCCCTCTGCTTCTTTCATAAATTTTAGAACAACAAACACTAAAATATAAGCTGTTATATTTCCATAATCTGATTCTGCTATTATTCTAGATATTGCTCCAAAAAAGGCTAAATAAATCACACAATGAAATGGCTGAATCAAAATATTATAGGATATTTCCTTTAACCAAGCATTTAATGCTTGAGCTTTTCCATCTCCTATTTTATCAATGGAATAAGTAATTGTAATTAGTGGTGCTATAATAATTAAAAATCCTACTGTTATCATACGTTTCAGATAAAATAAGAAAAATCCAAAACTTTGTATTTGCATAATACAATATATCAAAGCTGCAACTATACCATTAATACCATCTGTCCAAATATCGGCTACAATTTGTGCATTCAAATATTCTCCAACTGTAACCTTTCCGCCAGTAATACTATCAAAAACATCAGCTGCAAGTCCATAAGTTTGCATTAACCACCCCTTATCTAATCGTTGTGCTTCTAGCAATCCCCCTAATGCAGAAACCAAAGCACTATTGATAGAAATAATAAACATAATGATATAATGCAATAAAAACAATAATGCTAAACTCGTTACCCAATCTACTAGCATTTGTTTATATTTTGCTTGGTCAGAAGCAATTGTGGAAATCGCCATTCTAATTCCAACATAAATTAGAATCACTAACAAAATTGCTGCTGAAATTAATCTCATAACATAATACCATTGTGCAATTGCTTGTCTAAATGAATGAATTGCTCCTGTTCCAGTTAAATCAAAAAAGTCTATATCTATAAAATCAATTGATTTAAATTCATCCTTACTATATCCTGCGAAAAAAACATGTTCAAAAGTAACACCAACAAGTTCACTGGTTCCAAGACTAGCACAAGTATTCATTAGTATTTTTATTAAAAATCCAAATAGTAACATACCGATTCTTGGAAGAAAGGTTAAAATACCAACAATTCCGCTCATCAAAGCTTCTATTTTAGCAAATGCTCCATTATCACTATCAAGCATTGTACCAACAAATCCTTGAGCATACACTCTATTTCCCCCAAAAATCGCCCAGCAACAATTGCTCAGCACAATCGCCAGCATTACCACAAATAACAATCTCTTCAGCGTTTTTTTACGAATTTTCATTTTTCTTCTTACACCACCATTCCCTTTATACATTACTTAGTAAATCCATTATATTTACACTAGAACCAGCTATTCTTTTCGTCAATGCTTCTTTTTTCGTTTCCATAAAGAGTTCTTCAACCACTCTTTGACTTCCATCTCGAGTTTGGTCAAATCTCCTGCTTCCATCTCTGTTTTGATCAAATCTTCTGCTTCCGTCTTGATAGAAATTTAATTTTTCTTGTTGTTCTTGGCTTAAACTTCCTCTCGGCTTGCCATTTACCTCGATTGACTCACGATTATTTTCGCCTATTTTCGATAAGGCAAATAACAAATCTAATACATTTTGACTATCAATATTTTCAGTTGTATCAGCATATAATGCTTCTTCTAATTGATTTTTTACTGCATTCATTCTTCGGTTGGTCTCATGCTCTACTAAATCTTTTCTATTTTTTGTTTTTTTGACTTTTTTCACTTTTTTAATATCATCACCAACAACTTGTTTCATATAATCTGAAACATCAATTTCTTCTTTTTTCTTATCCTGACCTGAAAGCTGTCTAATCACATCTGCTGACTTTTTGGAATCTTCTGACATCATTTTGTCTTTCATTAAATCATAGATTTCATCTGCTCTTTGTGATAATTCGTTTTTATCGGTAATTCCTGTTTGTCTCATATATTCTAAAACCGTATCTGTAGCAAGGATTTGCTCCAATCCTTCATTGGTTTTATTTTGATTATTTTGCAAATTCTGATAAGCATTTTGAACATTTTCTGTGGAAATAAATTCATCTGCTTTTATTTCACCTTTTTTGATGATGCCTTTTTCTTCCAATAAAGCTAAAATGTTCGCCTTGATTTGCATTGTGTCACCGCTTTCCAATTTGGTATTATTGATATCGGTAATTCCTCTTCTTGCAAAATATTTTTGAATTTGATTTTGAATTAGTTTTTGCTGATTATTTCTCAAATCGTACTTAATCGCATTCAATCGCTCTGCTCTTGAAGCATTAGATTGTTCGCTCATTTTTTTCTCAGCATTGTCAACAAATTTTTTCTCGGTTTGTTCGGTTGAATTGTCAAGGTCAATTCCAAAATAGGTATTTCCAATAGCTACAACGTTATCATCATTAGCATATTCGTTGTGCAATAATTCTTCTTCTGACATTTGTTCTGCCAAATCTTTTTGATTTTGTTCTTCTTCGGCAAATTTATTTTTAAAATCTTCCACATTCTTTGAAGTTTCCAAGTCATTTAGCTGTTTTAAAGCCGTTTTAAATTGCTTTGTATATTTCGAATAACTTAATTCTGCTAATGTTTCTGACTCAATTGGATCAAGATCTGGAAGTGTGATGGCATGAACTGAATTATGTAATAGTTTTCTAACAAAATTTTTATGTTTTCCTTTGACTTCTTCTGTTTTCGTTTGTTCAATTTCTTGGATTTGTCTTGCTGCTTCAACTTGCATTGTGTATTTTGCATTTTTGTTGAAATCAATAAAATTATAACTTTTGCTCTTCTTGTAACTTGGTCTATTTTTGATTTGTCTTCTTTTTGTTGCCATTCTCATTCCAGACATTCCTGCTTGACCTAAAAGTGCAATTCCCAAGGTTGGATTAACAACCAATGCCGGAAATCCAACAATACCTGCAGCAAATCCCACAACATTTGATTTTGTAATTTTGTAATAATTTTTTAATTCCTTTACTTCCTCACTTGACAAATTCAAAATATTTTTCAATTTCGCATTTTCCATAAATCTCATGCCAATGCTGTCCACCTTTTTACGCCAAAATGCTCCTTTTACGCCACCTTTTCTCAAAGTCTTCATACGATGATATTTTCCATCTGCGCCTTTGGTTGCATATTGTTTCGGATCAAATAAATTCGCAATTGTTCCTTCTAAAGTTCCTTCTGCAAATGTTTTTTGTAAATTTTCTAATTTCTTTATTTCTTCAAAATCTTTCTGCTCTTCTAATCTTTCTTCTAACTGTGAATTAATCAATTCTAAGTCTGCATTCGCGCGTTTTTGCTTCTCCAAAATACTAGAAAGTTGTTTCTGATTTTTTTGAGTCTTTTTCCTACTCATTGCCTTATTATATTCTTCATCAAAATGCTGCTTTCTTGCTTCTACGCCTTTTTTATTTTCTTGTAAATTCTGAATTTCTTCTTCTAATCTTTTTCTTGCTTCTTCTTCTTTTCTCTCTTCCTCTTCTTTTTCATTTGCTTTCTTCGCCATATAACTTCCAAATGCAGTTTCTGCAATTGCTCTAGCTGGTTTGGTGGCAACTCGATAGGTTGCTTTCATTAATTTTTTACCTGTTGCTCCCCCAATCATCATATCTGGCAAATTCTTAATTCCTGCTTTAACTTCCTGAATTCCAACTCGGTCCATTTCCCCTGACAAACTGCCTTTTCCTCCAGACATTTTAAACAAGGTTCGAAGGAGTTTTTCACTTTCTAACATAAAATGCAATAAAACAAATGCCAAAATCGCACCTGGCAACGACTCTGCCGATAATTTCAAGGCAATTGACACAAATGAAACATAAATAATCACATGGAATAACTGAATAATCACATTAATCACATACTCTGTAAGCCATCCAGAAAATATCTTCGATTTTCCTGTCATTACTTTATTTAAAGCATATGATGCTGAAATCACTGGCGCCACGATTGTCAAAATCATGATGTTAAACACCCTAATAAAATATTTAATCGCAAATCGCCAAGCATAGTAAACTAATACACCATAAATAATTAGACCAGTAAATCCATCTGTCAAACTTAAACTGTATGCTCTGGTTCTGGCAGATTCATACAATGTTGTTTCCATTTCGTTAAATGTTTTACTTTCCACTTTTCCATTTTCATCTAGTCCATATTGATATTCTTCCAATTGTATCTCATTATTCCCAGCAAGCAAAGCTTGCAATCCATTCACAATCGCATCATTGATGGCAAAAATAGAAATCATGATGTAATGAATCGTAAATACAATAATCATTCCTGCAACCCAATCAATTAGCATTTGCTTGTAAACTGCTTTTTCCGAAGCCACCGTAGAAAGCACCATTTTGATACCAACAAATATCAACACAAGTAGCATAAACGCAATGGCAATCAATCTTAAAATATAATACCATTTTGCTACTGCATTTCGAATAATCGGAACAATTTCATCATTTTTTGCTATTTTATCAGCATCGGTCTCTTGTTCTGTTTTATTGGCATCATATTCCACACTCGCTGTTTCAAAAATATTGGCATTTAAGATTGGAACTCTGTTAAATAAAATGCTTTCTACATTTACCGTTTTTTGTGCATAAACATCCATGCTATCTGTGTTTACTTTGTCCAAACTGTTATCAATATCTAAAATCCACGTCAAAATCATTTCGCCTACTTCTATCCAGCCAATGAAAACTGCTCTGGTTCCTAATGTCATCAAACCTAAAAGGTAATTGGCAATCTGAGATAACGCATTAATAATTTTATCAAAAATTCCACCTTTAACACTTACCTTTGCATCTTGGGTTCCTGTATAATAAATTCCATCTTCGTTTACTAAATCACTAAATTTATTGGCATGAGCACATGAAGTCGCAACAAAGAAAGACAATAAAATGGTTATCATAGTCGTAATTAGCATTTTGTATGAAATTCTTGTGACAAATGACTTCATTTGCTCACCTCCCTAAATTTTTAATTCGATTTCCGAATCATTATATTTCAAAATCTGATTCTCACATGATTTTATCTCAAATTCTTCTTTGCCAGTTATGATAACGCCTTTTTTCTGATTTTTTAAATCGTAATAATAAATCCCTTTATTGGCAACACTGTAAATAAAACAATCCTCATTCATCCAAATATAGGACTCAATATTTTCACTCAATTCGCAATTCGGATAAGCCGGATTTTGCGAGATAAAATATGTGCATAAAATGTTGTCATTTCCTGACATTTTCATATAATAATCATAATTTTTTCCACGATTTTTAGTATCTTCCGCCTCGTATTTTTGCTTGTATTCTTGGCATTTTTCCGAAAATTGTAACTGCTGGCTAACTCTTCTTACTTCTGCATTATACACATTATCGAGTTGCAAAATCGCCATAAATTCTGTGTGCTCCAAATACGGATTAACCCTTTCCTGACTGACTCCAATATTATTATACAAAACAATTCCATTCGTATTTTCATAATTCATTTTAATGTCAATTCCCTTATTCGGATACGATAAAAACACTGTTTCTGCATCATAAGTATATTCCTCATAATCAGGCCACAAATACGTCAATTCATTCATGAATTCCAGTAAAGTCGTTTTTTCAGCTAAAAACTCATCCACCAATGCAAAAAATTCGTCAAATCCTTGCTCCTCTATATTACGGTAAACAGAGATTTGGTCTTCTTCAAAAAATACATACATCTCTTTTCCCTTGTAACCAATGATGTTTTTTTCTTCATTTTGAAATGTTGGTTTTCCGAGTTCTCTTATTATTATATCATGATTTTCGCTAACAGTAAAGCCATTTATAATAGATTTTACATAATTTTTTGTAAAAACGACATTGTAAATTTTTCCACTAACTTTTCTTACCTCAATTCCTTCGTCAAAATAGATATAATAATCTTGAAAAATGGTTTCTCGTGTTCCAAAATCAACCTTTGTGCTCCATTGATTTTCAAGGCAACTCACCAACTCTGGAGCTTCTACAGAAAACTCTGTTAGAGGAATTTCTTTATAATCTCTCAAACTCATCTGAGAATCCATATATATGAAATAATCTTCCATTCCATTGATGAGAATTTTCTTAATTTTATCCTTATTTCCCATCACTCGTATTTCAATATCTTTGCTCTCATCTAGCAGGCGAAAATTGCTGTAATTTAGGAATTTTGCCATATCTTTTATCAAATTTTGATAAAATTCTTCGTTGCTTTTCTCATTTTCGTATAAATCATATTTGAAATCAGTATAAATATCGGTTACAAAACCTTCTTCTTTGCTATCTTTTGTTTTTATCAATCGGCAACCATAATATTTTAGAACTTCTTTAATCGAATGAAAGCCCTCTGTTAATTCCAAATTCGCTTTTTGACTGCGATTACTTTGAATATCATTCAAAAGTGCCATCAAAATCAACACAGCAAAAATCAGGAAGCCCATTACTCCCAAAACAATCATTCCCTTTTTTAATTGATTTTGATTGTTATTACTCTGCATTCATGCCTCCTATTTACTCTTTTGGTCCCCAATTGGTTTCAAACTTCCAACATTTTTCAAATTGAATAATTGTAAGATAATTTTTTCAACTTTCGTCAACACCAACAAAAATGCCAAAGCAACCCAAATCGAAGTATTGGCAATTTCTCCAGCAGTATAGATAAATACCAAGTAAATAATCGCATGAATTGGTTGTATCGCAATATTCATGATTAATTCATGGCTCCACACAGAAAAACTCTGTGCTTTCCCATCTCCCACTTTATCAATCGGATAAGTAATCGTAATAATAGGTGCAATGAAAATCAAAAATCCAACTACAACAACTCGTTTAAAGTACATCCAATAAAATTTGGTTTGCATAAAAACTAAAAACCAATACACAATCGAATAACTCGCATACGTCCATCCTGTGCAAGTCAGTAATTTAGAATTTACCACAGTCAGCGTATTCTCCTCAAAACTGCTTTTTCCACCTGCCTGTAATACATCTCTAAAATGATTCATAAAATCCCCAAATATATTTCCAACTCCAATAATCAGTGCAATGATATATTGCATAAAAAACAGCAATATAATACTCTCTGCCCACGCAATCAGCATATTTTTATATTTGGCTTTATCTGCCGAAACGGTAGATAAAGCCATTCTAATTCCTACATAAATTAAAACAAGCAAACTAATTGCTATAGCAAGCAATCGAAAAATATAATAACTCTGTGCAACACTATTTCGAATCGAATCGACAACTTTATTTTGCGAATTACCAATATTAAAATAATCAATATCAAACAATTCAATTTCATTAAATACTGCTTTTTCTATAGTAAAAAACTGACCAATTGGAACTGCCATCAAGGCTCTAATCAAATGAGGGAAAATATTTAGAAACCTAGCCAACAGTCCACCAATAACACCAAAAACACCAGATAGCGTAAACCCTAAAGCATTCATCGTAATTGTAGTAGCTGCTCCTCCGAATGGTGCTACTGAGGCAGAAATTAATTCCTCAAGAGCCTTGCCAGAAATGGTGTCAGACTTAATATCATCCGTTAAAGATGTATCTGTTGCCTGTACATTTCCACAAAATATGAAATTCCATAAAATCACTACCACTAGTAGTGCACTGACTATTTTTTTCATTCATTCCCTCATTTTTATTTTTTATATTACTGTTGTCTTGCTTTTTCCATTTCGATTTGTTTATTTAAGTTGGTTTCTACGAATTGGAATTCCTTATTGGTTGGTTGGATTGATAAAATGGCAGAATCTCCACCAACTTTCAATAATCCCTCACCACGTCCACACGTAATCAAGAAACCTGCTTCTCCTTCGCTTAGTTTGAATACTTCTTTTAAATATTCAATTTCTGATTTATCTTGCGCCAAAAATAACTTTGTTTCAGAAGATGTCAAAATCGCTTGTGCTTCTGGTTTTTCATAAAAATCTTGGAATTTTTGCGAAATAACCGCCAACGAAACATTTCTTTTTCTGGCACGTCTTGCCATCGTATTTAAGAAATCCACCGCTTCTGGAAGTGGTAACATCATCCACGCCTCGTCCACAAGCACTCTTTTTTTGGCTGCTTTGGTTTTATCTTCGCTGTTTTTCTTAACGTATTTTTCCCAAACCCAAGAAAGCAAAATCTGCTGAGCAAGTGGTCTTGCAAATCGTTCCTCCAATTGCGAAATATCCAAATTGATAAATGGCACACCATCTAGCAATTCAAATGTAGATTGCCCATCAAAATACGCCATTTGACCATGCAATTCTCTGACATATTGTTTCATAACTTTTACCAAATAACTATAATGAAAACGATAATCTGGGTTCTCATTTTCCTGTGCTTTTCTGCAAATTCTGCGATACCAAGACCCAATTGTTGGCATCTCTTTTTTCACTTTTCCCAAATAATTCTGTGAAATATTAATCGGACCACCATTTGAATTTTGATACAAACTCTCCACCGAACTATTAATACCACGGCTTACATATTCTTCCAAAACAGATTCTGAAATAATCTGTTTCGTAAGTTCGTTTACTTCCTTACTTCCTGTACTTCCGTCTTGCCATCGTAAGCAAACCTTGTGTTACGTCTTCTACTTTATTTTCAACGCTCACAATCGTTCTTTCTTTTCCTGTAATTTCATCTTTGACGACTTCTGGTTCAATATCAAAAACATTAATAATCGTTTTAGAAGTTGGGCTAATGACCACATTAACACCGCCCAAAGATTCCGCCACAACGCCATACTCACCTTCTGCGTCTAACGCCAAACTTTCAATTCCCATCAAAATCGAAGAACGCGCCGAAAGCGTTTTAATCGTAACAGATTTACCAGCACCAGATTTACCAAAAACAATCATATTATAATTGGTAAGTTTTGAACTAAAATTGTTATACAAAATAGGAAGTCCTGTTTGCTTATTAAAGCCTAATGGAATTCCGTCTTCATGTCCTACTTCTGAATTGAAAAATGGAAATACGGTAGACATCGCCCTTCTATCAAATGTATGTGATTTGTTCAATTTATTTTCGCAAAATGGCATATTCGAGCGAAAAGCTTCATCTTGCATTGCCCAAGCTGGTTTCAAATCAATTAAGTTTTTCGACATTTCGTTTGTCAATAATTCTGTGTATTTATCCAATTCATCCATACTGTACGCAAACACAGTTGATATAATCGTGCTATCAAACAACTTGTTAAAACCTGCTGCAATCGCATCTCTTAACTCTTCTGCTTCTGCTCTTTTTTGTGCAATAATTCTCTCTCTGTTGATATCGCCTCGTTCTTGCGCAACCACCCTCTCTGACTCCAATTCATTAATCGTTCGGTTCAAATCCGTTTGCGAAGTCGATTCACTGACTGGATTGATAAAAACTGATACATTGACATCACCAAATGTATACATTCCTCTCAAAAATTCTGGGAATGTACACATTCTAGGCAAAGCCGCCACAACCATGCTCCTTGCGTATCTAGTACGATTCGAAGCAATCTCGATGTGATTCGTATAACTTGCATCAATTCCTCCAGGCGCAATAAGATGTTTGATATCTTTTTCTTCTGTTTTAAAAATGCTTTTGGTTTCTTGCATTTTTTTGCTATCAACTTCCAATTCATTAATTGTTTCTTGCTTTTTTATTCCAAACATATTGTTTCCTCCTTTTTCTTTAGTTTTGACTGTCTAAATCTGTCCTCTTGACAACTTTTTTTCGTGGAGCGTCTCCTTGTCCAGCAGTTTTAACAACTTTTCTAGTAGGTATCTGCCCTGCTTCTGCTTTTGGTGCAACTTTTTTTGTTTCACTTTTTTCTTCTGTCTTTTTTTCAATATTCTCTTTTGCCAATTCAAATACCCTTGGATTCAATTGGTCTTCGTATTGGTCCAATAACTGAGAAGCTTTATCTTTAATTGATTGCATTTTATTTCTTTCTTTTTCCAAATCCTCGATTTGTTTTTGCTTATCTGCTTTTAAAATACTATCAGTCGCCATGTCAATCGCAGCAATATTAATTTCTTGGTCAAGTTTTTCTTGACGTTTCTGCAAAACATCTTTTCCTGTGCTATACAAAGCATCATACTGTGCATCCAACGCTTTTTGCAATTGATAAATTTCTGATTCATCTCTGTTATACGCAATATATAGCAATTCCATCAACTCTTCTGATTCCAAAATCCTACTTGAAACTTGCGAACTCATCAGCGAACTCGATACATTTTGACATCTCGTATACAATTCAGAAAAACACATACTATCCAATTCATCTTTTGAATAATTATCCAAATTTCCACCAAGTTCACTTGTAAAGAAAGACACAATCACATACGTTCTTTGTTGCAAAATATTTTGATTCGAATTCAATTTTGCCACATAATTCGTAATATCAATTCCGTATTCCAAAACATTTTGTTTTCTTCTTTTTTCGAAATACAATTTCTCTTGCAAAGCATTGTTGCCTGCTCGTTTAGCTTGTTCGATTTTCGCATCTAATTTGTTAATATCATTATTTAATGTGTTGACTCTTTCTTCATACCCTGCTATAATGTCCTTCAAATTCAAAGTTCTACTTTGAACATACAATTGAATCGGAAATCGAAGTGTATTCAAAAATTGTACAAATCCCTCTTCCACCGAAATTTTTTCCTGCTCTGACATCAAATCATAATTCACCCCATTACATTGCAAAACCATAATGTATTGTGTTTTGTTTTTTCGAACAATCATATTATCAATAACTTCATCAAATTCCATAAAATCAAAAATCGATTCTTGGGACAATTCCCCTTGAAATCTGCCATAATTCTCTGCTTTTTTGTCCTGTTTATTTTCATCGCCATAACCTGACGAAACAACACTTTCCTCGCTTTTTGTTTTTCTTGGTCGAATCAAATACAAGTAAAACAAAACCAACAAAAACATAACGAAAATGATAATTCCTATCATAATTTGCAATACAACAATAATATCCATCTATCTTTCCTCCTTTGTATTTCTCTTGCTTTGGCAATACGTATAAATCTTACGTTTTTTCTTAAATTTGATATAACGAATAATAATCTCACTAATTGGTTCCCCACCAATTTTTTTTGTTAGCGGAATCGTAGCAATAGTCGGAATTTTAACGGCACCTACGATATATCCCAATATCGCAAAAACAGCCATAATGATGATTCCCACCGTTTTCAATGACATCATCGAAAACAGCCACAAAAATATTGCTCCAATCGCAGCTCCAATCGCCGTTGTAATCAATGACTTAATCGAAAAAATATATAATATTCTTGATTCTCCTTTATAATTACGCGGTATATAATAAGTACCCATAATAATTCCTCCTTTGTTTTTCTAGAAATTGGAAACCACTTTCAAAACCGCACTCCAAATTCCATAAGCTCCAAAAATAACAATTCCTGCCACAACAACACCAATCAATTGTTGTTTCAAAGCCGCCTGCTTATCTGGTGATGACATAAGATATTTAATCCCCATATACGATACAACCGCAACCATAACACCAGCACCAACCATCGTCAAAAGTTGTCCTAATCCTGTGAAACTATCTGTAATTGGCTTGGTATCAAAGTTTGCACTTGTTGCAGCATCTGAACCTGCTTGAATAAATCCACTTGCTTTGTCTTCCATTTCTTTTACCGTCGTTGCACTTACTTCAAATTTATTCAAATAAACCAGTCCTATTAATAAATTTATAACAATTGTAACTAACAAAAATTTCTGATATCGTTTCATTTTATTACCTTCATTGCTTAAAAAACAATGTTTCCTTTCTGTAAATCTAAAAATTTACCTATTTTTGCTTTTTATAATATACCAATATTATTATACAGCAAAATAAATCTTTTTTCAACAATTTTCTATGAGTTTTTGTATTTGTAATAGAAATGTAATAAAAGAGACGATTCTCAAAATCGCCTCTTTTATCTCTATTGCCCCACATGCACGATCGTTTTCATCGCCTTATACGTATCATTTGACAGCACCTCTTTCGAAACAACCGCTCCACCTACTCTTTTTTCAATATAACTTGTCACTTTACAGCCTGTATGCCCTGCCTGTTTCACCACTTGCTGTCCTGGCGCCAAACTAGCATCTGGTACATATTCTGTTTCATAAGGAATGACCCCGTGTCGTTACTGGAATAATCTTAATATCATATTCCACCTCTTCTCGAATCCCCTGAATCTTAAACTCTACAATTCCATTTCCCACACTTGCTCCAATTTTAATCGGATATTTTCGTGAATTCTTAAACTTAAAATCCTGCACACCATACACAACCGTCGCATCTCTTCCAGCTGGCACATAACTTGTCGTAAACGAATGATTTCTCCTCTCCGTAATCTCCAGATTAGCAAGTAACACTGCATTATACAGCGTCGAAGAAATTTGACAAATTCCACCTGCCAAACCATCCACCACTTGACCATTCTCATAAATCTTCGCATTTCGATAGCCATCCTCAATCGTCCTTTTTCCAACCACTTCATTAAATGAAAACTCTTGCCCCGGCATCAAAACCGTTCCATTAATTTTATCTGCCGCAATCTTCAAGTTTCCACTTCTGTTTGTATTGCTCGCATCATATTTTGTTGGAAACGACGATACTTCATAAGGAAATGCTTCCATTCCAATATCATCTGTTGTTTTGCTCGCTGGCGTAATTTTCAAAGGAATCGTGTATTCTTCCCCATTTTCTGCCCCAACAATCTGCCTTGCCTCCTCTAGTGAAATCGCAAAATCCACGCCATCTTCCTCAGGAAACAACTGAAATGGCTCTGGAATGTAATAAGCATCTTTCGGTTCCGTATGTACTTCACTATAGATTTTGTCAATATCGATTTTCTCTGGCTGAGCCTGTTTGGTTGGAATCACAATTGTTTCCACTTGGCTATTTTCAATAATTTTCATCGCATCACGCTGGCTGATATTTTCCAAAATTTTCTGCTTCAATTCCTCTTTTTCAACTTCCACACCAACCTGACCTTTATCAATCATCAATTGGTCACCTTCTCGATAATAACTTGCCTGCACAACCAATCCCGGAATTTTCGAAGCAATATCATCCATAATTCCATTCAAAGATTCTGCATTATAACTGCCTTCTAACGCAATCTCTTTTCCCAAAAACACAGAAGTTAAAAGCGTATAATTATTCGCCACAATATTCTGCCCTTTTCCCACTTGATACGCCTGTTTTACCGCACCTGCCACATCATAGGTATATTGAATTTGATTCACATCAAAATCCCTTGCAAAATCTTCCCCATAAACCAACTTAATCCCCAGCATCAACTCAATATTGATTGCCTCATTTATTTTGTTTTTCGCTTCCTCCACCGTCAAATTAGAAACATCAATCCCTTTGATCGAAACACCCTTTGCAATCGTATTTTTGCCCAAATTTAATAAAGCAAATATCGTAGAACAAATTAACAAAAAAATACATATACTTAGCACAATTATTAATATCCACAAATGCTTATTTTTTTCCTGTTTCTCCGACGTTGCACTTGATTCATCTGTATTTTTAGAAGACATTTTCATGTTCCTCCTTTTAAAAAGTAATTTATAATGTATTATCTTATCATAAGTATATTTTTTTGGCAATAAAATTTTTTAATTTTGCAAAACGTCCGCATAAAACACCAAAATTTGACATAATATCTAAAATATGATATAATATAAGGTTAAGGTAAAATATAAAGGCACGGTCCCCCGTACCCCTACAATTAGGAAATTGCATTCGCGCAATCTTTACAAATATGTGGATGTTCCGCATTCTCTCCAACCGTGTCTGAATACATCCAACATCTCTCACATTTCTCGCCCTCTGCCTTTTGTACTTCAACTCCAATACCAACTTCCTCATCTTGATTTCTTCGATTTTCGCTAATTTCCAACTGCGAAACCATGCAAATCTCTTTCAAAACATCGATTTTATCTTTAATAAAATCATACTGTTCTGCTTCCGCATACAAAATTACTTTGGCTTCCAACGATAATCCAATTATCTTCTCTGCTCTGGCTTTCTCCAACTTTTTCGCCACAGTTTCTTTAATTCGAATCAAGCGCTCCCACTTTAGTTCCAATGCCTCATTCTCAAACTTTGCATTCACTTTTGGATAAAAATCAAGCATCACACTTTCCGTGTTTTCCCCTGCACGATGTGGCATATATTTCCAAATTTCCTCTGCTGTAAAACACGTCATCGGTGCCAAAATTCTTACCAAGGCAGACAAGATTTCATACATCGTCGTTTGTGCTGATCTTCTTTCCACACAATCTGCACGATATGTGTATAAACGATTTTTAATAATATCCAAATAAAATGCACTCATATCAACCACACAAAATTGATTTAACGCACGATACGCAATATGAAAATCATATGTATCATATGCTTTTGTGCAATCTTTAATCAAACGATTTAACTTCGCCAAAGCCCATTTGTCAATCTCCATTAAATCTTCATAAGCAACGGGATGATTCACATCAAAATCCGCAATATTTCCTAAAATATAGCGAGCTGTATTTCGAATTTTGCGATACACTTCTGTCACTTGTTTAATAATATCCTTCGACACACTAATATCCGATTTATAATCTGAAGCCAATACCCAAAGTCTCAAAACATCAGCACCAGACGTATTCATCACATCTTTTGGTTCAATTCCATTCCCCAACGATTTCGACATTTTTCTTCCTTTTTCATCAATAGTATAACCATGTGTCAAAACTTCTTTATATGGCGCTTTTCCCTTTGTCGCAACAGAAGTCAAAATCGAAGACTGGAACCAACCACGATGTTGGTCACTTCCCTCCAAATACAAATCCGCTTCTGGCAAGCCACGTTCCGCCAAAACCGACTCATGCGTCGAGCCAGAATCAAACCAAACGTCCATGATATCGGTTTCTTTGACAAAATCAGATGAGCCACACTCACATTTTGCATTCTCTGGCATTAAATCTTTAACATTCATATCAAACCAAGCATTTGAACCCTTTTTCGCAAAAATTTCCTGCACTTTTTCCAAAGATTCTGCTGTCACATATTCTTTTTCGCAATCCTTGCAATAAAATACTGGAATTGGAACGCCCCAAGTACGCTGACGTGAAATACACCAATCATTTCGCTCTTCCACCATTTTCGTAATACGCTCTTCTCCCCAAGCAGGATACCATTTTACACCTTTAATCGCTTCCAAAGTTTCTTTTCGGAAACCGTCAACAGACGCAAACCATTGCTTTGTCGCACGGAAAATAACTGGTTTTTTACATCTCCAGCAATGTGGATACGAGTGATTCACCTTTTGGCTCGCCAGCAACAAACCATTTTCTTCAAGCCAAGCAATAATTGTTTTATCCGATTTAGCATAATATTGTCCCGCAAACGGTCCTGCTTCCCCAGTTTGATGTCCTTTTGCGTCTACACAGACAACAATTTCCAATCCATTTTTTAAGCCACACAAATAGTCTTCTTTACCATATCCGTGGTGCCGTATGAACCGCTCCAGTACCCGTTTCTAAGTCCACTAAAATCGTATCATCCGAACCTAAAACAACTCTCGAATCTCTATCCAAAAATGGATGTTTACAAATAATTCCTTCCAATTCTGCTCCATCAAATTCCTCAAGTGTTTTATAAGTTTCAATTCCAGCAATTTTCATCACATTTTCGACCAATTCGCTAGCCAGCAATACTTTTTCCGTTCCAATATCTACCAAACTATATTTAAAATCGCCACCAATTGTAATTCCCATATTTCCTGGAAGCGTCCAAGGAGTTGTCGTCCAAATCACAATATAAGTATCTTTTTCATCAAATTTGCCTTTCGCATCTTTCACAGGAAATTTCACATAAGCCGTCATCGAATCGACATCTTTGTATTCAATTTCCGCCTCTGCCAAAGCCGTTTCGCAATCTGTACACCAATACACCGGTTTCAAACCTTTGTAAATATAGCCTTTTTTAAACATATCGCCAAAAACGCCAATTTGCTTTGCTTCCATTTGTGGCTGATATGTAATATACGGATTTTTCCAATCTGCCAAAACACCAAGACGTTTGAACCCTTCAATTTGTTTATCTTTATATTCACTTGTAAATTGCTTGCAAGTATCTCTAAACTTAGAAACTGGAATTTCATCACGATTCAAACCCAATTTCTCAATCGCCTTTTTCTCTGTTGGCATACCATGTGTATCAAAACCAGGAACATAAGGCGTATAAAAGCCTTGTAAGTTCTTATAACGCACAATCGTATCCTTCAAAATCTTATTCAAAGCATGCCCCAAATGAATTTCGCCATTGGCATAAGGTGGGCCATCATGCAACACAAACGGCGTTTTTCCTTCATTTTTCTTTAGCATTTTTTCATATAAATCATTTTCCAAAACACTCTCTAATGTCTTTGGTTCATTTTCCGGCAAATTCCCACGCATCGGAAAATCCGTTTTCGGTAAATTCAAAGTCTCTCCATAATCTTTTTTTTCTTCACTCATACCATTTCCTCCTTTTATACAAAAACAGCATTCATCCAAAGCTAGGACGAATGCTGTGTAATCCGCGGTACCACCTAAATTAGAGATTTGGGCAAAATCTCTCTCTTAACTCTTTTAACGCAAGAAATGCGGATTTTTCTAATTTGAAGATTGGGTCAATTGAACTTTAACTCTATTTTGGGTAGGTCAAGCCCCCCTACTTCTTTCAAAAAATCAACTCCAAGGTGATAACACAAAATCTATTTCCCTACCAAAATTTCACCAACCTTTTTGGCTCTCTAAAGGCTTTACTATTCTGCATCGCGTCCTTTTCTTTGTTTTTATTTTTTTATAGTTTATCATATCTTTTAAATCCTGTCAATTCTTTTTTCACAAAAAAACAGAAAGACTAGACTTTTCTAGCCTTCGTCAATCTGTTTTGTTTTTCAATATTTGAAGAAAATCCGAATTCTGCTCAGGAAAGACCGTCTTAGCTTATAACTTACATCTGAATAAACGGTCAGCTTGTCGCCCTTATACAAGCGCTGAATTTCCTCAGCATGCCCTGATTGAGCAATAAGTTTGGTGGGTATTTTCACCAAAATCTCAATCTTCATTTGAAGACTTTTACTCTCTTTCAAGAGCAGTTCCGTATATTCCTCCCTTTCTTCCTGACTTTTGAACAAGTTCTGCCTTGTCACATATTGATCCAATTCCTGCCGAAACTGCATTGCTGGAAAGTCGCGGTTAATAAAAACCATTTCTTCTGCTTTGGTTTTTAATCTTAATAATAACATATATGTCTCCCTTCCGCCTAAGTGGCATTGCTTAAAAAACTAATATTTTCCTAATTTTATTATATCACATTCACATAACTTTGTCAATATTATGTAAATATTTTTGTAATTCCCTGAATCCGTGAATTTCACAGATTAATAAACTTCTCTATAAAAAAAGAACAGAT
>CAOJUE010000003.1 GCA_948443845.1 uncultured Eubacteriales bacterium
TGTTCTTTTTTTATAGAGAAATTTATTAATCTGTAAAATTCACGGATTCAGGATTATAATACATTTTACATAAAATGTCAAACAAAAAATCAAAAACCACTAGCTTTTATTTCCAAAATATGATAATATGTGTATACGAATGAAAAACTTTGTGAATAAATAAAATAAAGGAAATCAAAAAATGGAATATATTTTTACGTTTTTAGAAGGAATTGCAAGTTTTATTTCGCCTTGTTTATTGCCAATGATACCAATTTACATTGCCTATTTTATGGGAAAAGACGAGAAAAGCACGAGTAAAGCCATCCGAAATGCCATCCGGATTTGTGCTAGGATTTTCGCTCGTATTTGTTTTACTTGCTGTGTTTGCCAGTCAATTGGGTAAAATGATTAGTAGCAATATGCGCTATCTTAAAATTGTATTAGGAATTGTGATTATTTTATTTGGGTTAAATTATATGGAATTACTCCATATAAAATTTTTAAACAAAATGAAAAACATAAATGCTAACACAGAAAATTTAAATTTTATAAAATCATTTGCATTTGGAATTTTATTTTCAGTTAGTTGGACACCTTGCATTGGAACCTTCCTAAGTTCCGCATTATTACTAGTTGCCAAACGGCCAAGAACTGCTAAAAGGAATTTTGCTAATGATTATTTATTCGATTGGACTGGGAATTCCATTTATTTTATCGGTCGTATTAATTGAAAAAATGAAGGGAATTTTTGATAGTATCAAAAAGAATTATGACAAAATAAAAAAAGTTTCAGGAATCATTTTAATTTTTATGGGAATTTATGTGATTTTCTTTTAAAGGAGAGAAAAATTGAAAAATAAAATTATAGTAATTGTTGTAAGTATTTTATTTATTGCAGGGCTTTTTGCAATCAATGGAATATTAAAAAAGCAGGAAAAACCTGTGGAAAATAAAAATTTTAAGGAGGAAACTATGAATATTTTAGATGTAACGAGTGAAAATTTTGAAAAGGAAGTTTTAAAAAGTGAGAAGCCAGTTTTGGTCGATTTTTATGCAGATTGGTGTGGACCATGCAAAATGCTATCACCGATTATTGACCAAGTTGCCGCAGAAAACGAAGATATCAAAGTTTGCAGAATCAACATTGACAACGAAGAAAGTTTGGCTGTGCAATATGGAATCATGTCGATTCCAACATTGTTGGTTTTCAAAAGCGGAGAGGTAACCAATCAGACAATTGGTGTTGTGAGTAAAAGTGAGATTTTGGAGATGCTTAAGTAATGTTCGATGAACAAAAATCGAAAAAACAATAATTTTGTTTAATCAACTAGACAAAATTAATTAAAATACAAAGTTATTTCTCGTTTGAGAAATAACTTGACAAATATAAAGTAACATACTATAATAAGTATAGGTGATAAAAATGTTAAAAAGAGAAATGTATTTGTCAAGAATAAGAGGCTTTTATGATAGTGACCTTGTCAAAATTCTAGTTGGAATAAGAAGATGTGGAAAATCTGTTATATTGCGACAAATCATGAATGAAGTCAAAGCGAGAGGCGCAGATGAAGAACATGTGATATACGTTAATTTTGAATTGATCGAATATGAAGAATTGCAAGATTATAAAAAATTAAATCAATATATAAAAGAAAAAATAAGTGATAGCAAAAAATATTATGTGTTTTTGGATGAAATTCAAAAGGTAGAAAAGTTTGAAGATGTTGTTAATTCGTTAAGAGCGTCTATTCCAAATGTGAGTATATTTATGGCAGGTTCTAATAGCAAATTACTGTCTAATGAATTATCTACTGTTTTGTCTGGGAGATATGTTTTGTTTCCTATTTATCCACTATCTTATCAAGAATTTGTGGAATTAACTGGTAAAAATGCAAAAGCGCAAGAAACATTTTGGGATTTTGTTAAATGGGGTGGGCTACCAAATCGAACGCAATTTGCTGACGAAAATAATATAAAAGACTATCTCCATAGTGTGTTTGATTCGATTATATTAAGAGATGTTGTGGAAAGATTGGGGTTAAAAGATACGATTTTGTTTGACTTATTATTACAATATGTTGTAGACACAACAGGGTGTGAATTCTCTGCGGAAAATGTGATAAAATTCTTAAAAAATGAAGGAAAATCAGTATCGACAGAAACGCTATATCTTTACTTGGATGCTTTATGCAAGGCATTAATGATGAAAAAAATATATCGATATGATATTCACGGAAAAACGATCTTGAAAACGTTAAATAAATATTATATGACAGATTTGGGGATTGCTCAAATTAAAAATAACAATTTTGAAATCAATAAAACTTTTGCAATTGAAAATGTAGTCTACAATGAATTGCTTGCAAGAAGATATGATGTTTATATTGGTAAAATAAGAAATGGCGAAATTGATTTTATTGCGACCAGAACCAATGAAAAAGTTTATATTTAAGTAACATATCTTTTGGCAGATGAACATGTAATCGAAAGAGAATTTGGAGCATTAAAGAAGATAAAAGATAATTATCCGAAGATGGTTCTTTCTATGGATAAAGCAGATTTTTCACAGGACGGAATTATTCATAAAAATATAATTGATTGGTTATTAGAATACAAATGATTTCTTGAAAAAGAAATAAAATGAATTAAATTAAAAGTTATTTCTTATTAAAGAAATAACTTTTAAGATTTGGAGACATTGGAAAATGAAACAAGAAAAATCATGTGGCTGTATCGTTATCGATGATGGAAAAGTTCTATTAGTGAAACACATTTTAGGACATTGGGATTTGCCCAAAGGGCATATGGAAAGTAAAGAAACAGAAATTGAAACAGCTGTTAGAGAGATAAAAGAAGAGACAAATATTGATGTTGAAATAAATCAGAATTATCGATATACCATTGAATATAGTCCGGAAAAAGATGTTTGCAAAGAAGTTGTATATTTTATCGCGACAAAGAAAGGTGGCAATTTGAAAGCGCAAGAGGTAGAAATAGAAGAAGTACAATGGGTTGAATTTGATGAAGCCATTAAGAAAATTATATTTGATAATACGAAAAATGTGCTTGAAAAAGCAATGAAATATTTTTTAGACCAGAGTAATTAGAAAGGAGCCAAATATGAAATTAATACTAGCGTCACAAGGTTTTACTACAGAAGAAATTGCAAAAACTGTGGAAAATTTGGTTGGGAAACCATTAGAAAACATCAACATAGCCATTATTAATGAGGCATATGTTGCCAAACCAGAAACCAGTAGCAAAAGATGGCTCATTAAAGAATTATCTCAAATTGAGAAGTATATAGGTGGCATCATTGATTTTGTGAATTTGAGAGCATACAACAAAATAGAAGTGAAAAGAAGATTGCAAAATGCAGATATGCTATACATTGTTGGCGGAAGAAATCTTGTTTTGCCGAAATTATTCAAAGAAACTGGATTTGACGAAGTTTTGAAAGAATTTGCACAAGAAAAAGTGGTTATGGGAACATCTGCAGGTTCCATTGTTTTAGGCAGACAAATTGAAAGTGATGAATATTGGCGAGCCAAAGAAGGCATAACGAGTAATCAAATCGAGAATAAAACATTAGGATTGGTCAATTTCAATATTTTTCCACATTATAAAAGAAAAGACTATCAAAAGTGGGATAAAAGTTTTCTAGAAAAAATTTTGCTTACCAATCCATTCAAAGTCTATGCCATCACAGACGAGCAAGCAATTGTGTACAATAACGGAGAGATTTCTTTCATTGGTGGAAATCCTGAAGTTTTTGGAAGATAATTTCAATTTCATATTGAAATTTGAGGCAAAATGTTATATGATAAATTCACAAAAAACGAATAATTTGAATAAATTATAGTAAAAATATCCACAAATTGCAAACAAAATGTGGAAAAATAGGAGGAAATTTTGCAAGTAAAAATCAAAGACTGGAACATAAATTATGAAGTAATGGGAAACGGAAATCCAGTAATATTGCTACACGGCTGGCTTGCAAACTTAGAAACCATGCGCCCAATTGCCAATTCTCTATGTCAGAACTTTAAAGTCTACTTGGTTGATATCATAGGTTTCGGAAAAAGCGATTTGCCAGAACATCCACTAAATACCAACGATTTCGGCGATTTTCTAGCAGAATTTGTAAAAGAATTAAACATTGAAAATCCAATCCTAATTGGACATTCAAACGGTGGTAGAACGATTATCAACGCAGTTGGTAGAGGAATTGTAAAACCAAGAAAAATTGTGTTAATTGATAGTGCTGGAATTGTCCCAAAAAGAAAACCGAAATATTACATCAAAGTAGGAATTTTCAAAGCCGGAAAAGCAGTTTTAAATAAAGTGCCAGATGTAGGACCAATGAAAAAATTTAAAGAAAAATTATTTAGCCATGTAGGTTCCAATGATTACAAAGCATCTGCGCCAGTCTTGCGAGAAACGATGAAGAAAATCGTCAATGAAGATATAACGGAATTGTTGCCCAATCTAAAAGTGCCGACACTTCTGATTTGGGGAACAAACGACATGGATACACCAATTGCGGATGCCAAAAAAATGGAAAGTTTGATTCCAGATTGCGGATTGGTTGAATACCCCAATTCTGGGCATTTCTCGTATCTTCAAAATCTTCAAAATTGCAACACAGTTCTAAACGAATTTTTCAAAAACGATCAATAAAAACGTAAGGGTCGATGCCACATCGACCCAAAAAAGAAAGGAAGAAAATATGCAAAATTTATTTGTCACTTTTAATTTAATCTTATTTTTAATTTTCTTCTACAAAAGAGCGCGTGAAGGCTTACATATTTTGCAACTAGAAAATTATTACAATGACCGATATGCGGTATGGATGAGCAAACACATCAAAAAAGTTATCAATTTAAAAGTGATTTTGCCACTGGCAGTTCCAATTGTTTTGCTAATATTAAATTTTTTTGATGTCGCCTTTATATTAAATATAATTGTTTATTTAATTTTGATTGCGACAGCCAAGAAATCACAAGAAAAAAAGGCATTTGTTGTGACGGCAAGAATCAGAAGAATGTATATCACCTATTTGATTTTGTTTGCCATTTTAGTAGCAATTGCGGTATTGATAAACCCGAAAGTTGCAATCATGATTGCTAATATTTTTGCTATGATAGCCTATACATTCGTATATTTAGTAAATTTAATCAATAGACCAATCGAAAAAAGCATTCGCAAAAGTTTTTGTAATAAAGCAAGCAAGAAATTAAAGGAAATTCCGGATTTAAAAGTCGTTGGAATTACAGGAAGTTATGGAAAAACCAGTACAAAATACGCCATTAACACGATTTTATCGCAAAAATTTAATACGTTAATGACGCCAGAAAGTTATAATACGACTATGGGCGTGGTGCGCACGATTAATGAACAATTGACTTCGACGCACAATCTTTTCATTTGTGAAATGGGCGCAAAATATGTGGGAGATATCAAAGAAATTTGCGATATTGTTCATCCAGATTTTGGCGTTGTAACAGCGATTGGTCCGCAACATTTGGACACTTTTAAATCGCTTGAAAATGTCAAAAAAACGAAGTTAGAATTGGTAAAATCGCTTCCAGAAAATGGTTTGGCGTTTGTTAATTGGGAAGATGAAAATATTAAAAAATCGGAACTTCCTAAAAATACAATAAAATTTGGTTTAACGAAAAAAGCAGATTATTATGCAGAAAATATTCACATCACAGAACATGGTTCAGATTTTGATGTGATTTTGCCAGACAAAGAAAAAATTCATATCAAAACAAAATTGCTAGGCGAATTGAATATTTTAAATATTGTGGGCGCAGTCGCAATTGGTGATAAACTAGGAATGACAGCCGAAGAAATCAAAATCGGCGCGAAATATTTGAAGCCAGTTCCACATCGTTTGCAACTAAAACAAAATCCAAATGGAAGTATTATCATTGATGATGCCTACAATTCCAACGTCAAAGGAGCAACGATGGCTTTGGAAGTGCTAAAATCCTTTGAAAAAAAGCAAAGAATTTTAATTACGCCAGGGATAGTTGAATTAGGCGATAAATCCCAAGAAATCAACCGAAATTTAGGAAAAAAAGCGGCGGAATGTGCAGATTATGTGATTTTGGTAGGTGCTGAGCAAACGGTTCCAATTTTGAACGGACTTCAAGATAGACATTATCCAAAAGAAAACACATTTATTGCGCAAAACTTGCAAGAAGCATTGCAAGAAATGAACCGAATCACCACCAAAGATACCGTCATACTATTAGAAAATGATTTGCCAGATAATTATTTATAAAAAACAGAAAGGAAAAGAAAATCATGAAAATCAAATTAGGAATTTTTTTCGGCGGGAAATCCGTTGAACACGAAATTGCTGTTATCACGATGTCGCAAGCAATTTCAGCAATTGATCCAGAAAAATACGAAATTGTTCCCATCTATATTTCAAAAGAAGGTGTCATGTACACAGGAGATGATTTATTAGATTTATATGCGTACAAAGACATGGAAGTGTTGCTAAAACGCAGTTACAAAGTTTCTGTTGTGAACGATGGAAAAGGCGTAAAAGTAGTAAGATGCCCAGCTCCATGGATTGGAAAAAGAGTGCTAAACACAATTGATGTTGCTTTTCCAATTATGCATGGAACAAATGGTGAAGATGGAACAATGGCAGGCTTTTTAAATATGCTTGGCATTCCTTATGTGGGACCAGATATTTTGGCTTCTAGCATTGGAATGGATAAAATTTTAATGAAAAAAGTCATGAAGGAATCAGGACTTCCAGTTGTTGATTATGTATCATTTTATAGCATGGAATACATAAAAGATGAAGAAAAAATCTTGCATCAAATCGTGGAAGAATTAGAATTTCCAGTTATCGTAAAACCGGGAAATTTGGGTTCGAGTGTAGGAATTAAGAAAGCGAAAGATAAAGCAGAATTAGAAGAGGCGATTGAATTTGCCATGGAATTTTCAGACAGAATCATTGTAGAAAAAGCAGTTGTAAATTTAAAAGAAATCAATTGCTCTGTTATTGGAAATATCACCGAAACGCAGGCTTCTGTGTGCGAAGAACCATTTTTCTCAGACGAAATATTGAGTTATGCTGACAAATATATGGGTGGAAATGCTAGTAAAAACAAAGCAGGAATGAAAGGAATTGCAGGCGCAAAAGCCGGAAGTGGCAAAATGAATGGAGGCAAAGGAATGGCTGTTGCCGATAAAAAATTGCCAGCGGATATTTCGGATGAAAAAAGAGATGAAATTCAAAAATTAGCACAAGAGACGTTTAAAGTTTTAGGTTGTAGCGGAGTTGCAAGAATTGACTTTTTGATGGATAAAGAAACGGAGAAAGTATATGTTAATGAAATCAACACAATTCCAGGAGCGTTATCGTATTATTTGTGGGAAGCAACGGGAAAAACGTTTGAGCAAGAGTTAGATGAAGTCATTGATATTGCCTTAAAAAGGCATCGAGAGCGTGAGAAATTAACTTTTTCGTATGACCAAAATATTTTGGCAATGCAAGGAAGTTCGAAAATGGGAATGAAGGGAAAAATGAAATAAAAATAGATTTTTTCAGGATAGTTAAAACTGTCCTGATTTTTTTGTTATTTTTCTGATTTAATTTGCAATTTGGGGACGGGGACACTCTTGAACTATAATTTGTAACGTATTTTATGAATAAAAAATTTTTCTAAAATTTAATAATTTTTTTACTATTTTCAAATGTTTTAGCGTTTATTTTTCTTTTTTAAGAGTGTCCCCGTCCCCAAACTCAAAAAAATTCAAAAATCATTAAAAAATTCATTGTAATCAACACAAAATTATGATAATATATCAAAAAAAGAGTTTCATATGAGTGAAAGATTTAAAACATTGTCTGCTGCCATGCTATTACTTAGCAGAACTAGCGGTAAAGAAGAAATTCTATTGCAAAAAAGAAAAAACACCAGTTATATGGATGGATATTGGGATTTTTCACATTCCATATAACGAATTCGGTTGGGGGGACAAACATGAAATCATATAAAGAAATCTACGAAATCGTAAAAAGTACATTAAGCGAATATCGCTTTTTTCATTCTGAATGCGTAGCCAATCGTTGTGTGGAACTTGCTAGCATTTATCAAGTCGACAAAGACGCTGCAAGACTTGTGGGAATTGTTCACGATATTGCCAAAGAAATGCCACCAGAAGAAAAAATAAAATATTGTAAAGAAAATCATTTAGAAATTGATGAAATAGAAAAAGATAATGTAGGTTTATTACACGGAAAAATTGCGGCAGATATTGCCAAGAAGCAATTCGGTTTTAGCGAAGATTTATGTTCCGCAATTTGCTATCATACAACTGGCAAAGAAAATATGTCTTTGCTAGACAAAATCTTATATGTGGCGGATATGACAAGCCAAGACCGAAAATTTGAAAATAAGGAATATATCATAAATTTGGGCAATAAAGATTTAGATGAATGCGTAAAATATATTTTAAAAGAAGGAATTCATCTAAGAATTGCGAAAAATAAAAAAATTCACTTAAATTCCGTAAAAGCCCTAAATTTTTTCATGGAATAAATGTACGATCACGGGGCGCTGTGCCCAAACAAAAAATTTACAAATAATTTTACAAAAAAATACAAAAAATATATTCACAAACACAAATCAAAATGATATAATAACGAAGATGCAATGTACGGGGGATGTTGAAATGATATTTAAAGATTATTATAAAATACTAGGGTTAGAAACAAATAAAGTTACGTTAGATACCATAAAAATCGCTTATCGAAAACAAGCAAAAAAGTATCATCCAGATGTTAATATTACAAGTAAAAATAACGAAGAAATTTTCAAAGATATCAATGAGGCCTATCGTGTATTATCCACGTCTTCTAGCAAAAGAAAATACGATCGAATGTGGAATCATCACATTGGCAGGAAAAATGTTTCTTATGAAGAAAGCAAAAGAAGCAAAGATTCCCTATTTAGTGACTTTTTCAATATGTTTTTTGGGACAACAAGTGAGCCGAAAATTTCCAAAAAACAAGAAGCCTGCAAAGGCGAAAATGTTCAAACCGAAGTTAATATTTCGATTGAAGATGCTTTTCGAGGAAAAGAGCAAACCATTGCTGTTAGAACAATTGATGGTGACTTAAAAACATTTAAAGTGCAATTACCTGCCGGAATTCAAAATAACGAAAAAATCCGATTAGTTGGTCAACGGAAAACCAGGCAAAAATGGTGGAAAAAATGGAGATTTATTCATCCGCATCAAAATCAAAAATGACCAAAAGTTTAGGCTAGAAGGCTACAATTTAAGAACCAATTTATATCTAACACCTTGGGAAGCCGCTTTAAGCACAAAAGTAACTGTAAACGGCATAAATGAAGATGTCTGCGTGTATATACCACAAGGAATTCAAAGTGGAGAAACGATTAAAATTGATGGAAGAGGCTACAAAAATGGAAAAGGCGGAAGAGGTGATTTAATTTTGGAAACCAAAATTATGGTGCCCAAGCATTTAAGTGATCGAGAAAAGAAATTATTTGATGAACTAAACAATATTTCAAAATTTAACCCAAGAACATGTTAAATATATTGACATAATAACAAAACTATGTTATAATTAAAATAGAAAAGTAGGTTTATACATAAGAAAAGTCGCATTTAAAAATGTAATAAAGGAGAGAAAATATGGAGGAAGAAAGTTTACAAGGAAAATATTTTAGCATCACTGACCCAAAAGAAGTAAGTACAATTATTTATCAAGTCAATAAAACAGAAAAAGAATTTTTAGACAGAGCACCGAAATTCACAGTCGAAAGATTGGAATTTTCAGAACAACTGGTTGGAGATAGAAAAAGAAAAACCTTCTTTGTGGATAATCCTGCGCCAGAGGGAAATCCATTGGTGTTTTTGTCATTTGGGAAAGATAGAGTGGTTGTAAACACTGGATTTTTAGATTACGATGAGATAAAAATTTCAAGAAAACCAATGCCAATGAAACTTTCGACGATTTATAACGAGAAAGAAACTGTTTATCGAGAGTTTGAATATACACCAAACATGAAAAGGCCTATTTCCATTATAGACCCAGAAACTACAGAAGAAGTAAAACCAACTTTGTACTTCGATGAAGAAGCAAATGAGGTCAAAGGAAAATGCACGCTTAAGGCTTGCAAAAAGTATTTTGCCTTTGAAGTTAGGCAAAAAAAGAAAAAATAGAAATAGGACTTTATAAGGAGGAGATTTTATGAATAATTCCGAGACTCCAACTGGAGCAAATGGAAAAAAAGAAAATAAAGAAATAAAAGTGAGTTATGTGAACAAAGACTTTAATGAGGAATGGGACTTTGAAATTTGTGGCTTTGGATTTGATATGGAAGCGGACACAGTTAGATATTTCCATGATCAAAAAAGTGATGAATATTTTGGTCTAGATAGTCCAGAAAAACAAGAAGAAATTAGAAGAGAAGCGTTAAGATTAGGAAAATTAAAATTAGTTCAAGCCGATAGAGAAAAAGTAGTAAAAGATGTTGATAAAGAAGAAATGGAAGAAGGCAAAAGTATTAAAACAGGAGATAAAAACGAAAAGAACGCTAAAGCATATGATAGAGAAAGACAAAAAGCAAGTCAACAAAGTCAAAATAGAACCCAAATTGAAAATGCTAAAATAGAACGAGAGAAAAATTCAGCCGGCAAAGAAAGTGATGGAAGATAATCTACAGAAGAAAAGGTGATAAATTATGAGTTTTTTTGAAAAAATAAAGGCTGCAATTCGAAGAATAAAAACGAAACTAATTGTTTATTTCGTCATCATAATTGTTGTTGCAATTATGGGTGTAGCACCATTTAATGTATCTGTTCAAGAAGGATTAATGGCTTCAAAAGCAGGAGAAGACTTTTGGGCTGTTTTCTTTACCCAATTATTTGTCAATATTCAAAAGCCATTGTCCAGTTTAGGACAATGCTTTAGTACATATTTTTCTGCGTTTTTGCAAACGTTAAAATATTACTTAATGGTTTGTGGATTTTTCGCTTTAATAGGAATTCTAAAGTCACTTCCCAAACATGAATTTCAAGATATTGAAAACGGTTCGAGCGACTGGAGCGAAAATGGCGAACAATATGCAGTTTTGAGTAAAAAAAAGGGAATTATTTTGGCAGAAAAAAATTATTTGCCAGTTGATAAACGTCGGTAACGTAAATGTGCTTGTTGTACGGAGGTTCTGGTGCTGGTAAATCTGCATCTTATGTTAAACCAAATGCGTTGCAATTGCTAGGTTCCTATGTGTTTACTGACCCCAAAGGCGAACTTTATGACGATACAGCAGGCTATTTCAGAGCACAAGGTTATGATATCAAAGTGCTAAATTTGGTACGTCCTGAAAATAGTGATGGCTACAATCCACTTCATCATATTAATAGCGAAATCGACGTTGACGTTATCGCCCATACAATTGTAAAAGGACAAAGTGAAGGTGGCGGTTCGGATCCTTATTGGGAAGACATGGGTGAGATGTTGTTAAAGGCGTTAATTTATTACTTAAAAGCAGTAAGACCAGTTGAAGAGCAGAACTTGGCGAGTTGTTCTGAATTGGTAAGAGCAGCCAATAATAATGGTGGAGATAACTTGCTGACAAATTTAATGAACCAATTGCCATATGACCATCCAGCTAGAATGAATTATAAATCCATCGAAATTGCACCAGAGAAAACGTATGGTTCGATTTTGAGTACCCTTCAATCAAAACTTGGTAAATTTGACTCACGAGAAATTGCAGAAGTAACCTCAACCGATACGATTGATTTTACATCAATTGGGAAAAAGAAAACAGCAGTTTATGTTATTTCATCAGATACACACACAGCGTATGACTTCCTGTTGACCATTTTCTTCTCACAAATGATTCAACAATTGTATGATTTTGCAGACTTAAATGGTGGCGCTTTGCCAGTTCCTACATATTTTATCCTAGACGAGTTTGCGAACATTGGTCAAATACCAGATTTTGATAAAAAGATTTCGACCTCGAGAAGTAGAAAAATTTCGTTTAGTGTTATTTTGCAAAACTTGGACCAATTAGAGGCGGTTTATAAAGAGGCACATGAAACAATTATTGGTAACTGTGATACACACTTATTTTTGGGTTCCAACTCACAAAAAACGGTAGAATATTTTTCGAAAGCATTGGGAGAAAAAACAATTACAAGGGATAATATCTCAGTTAATAAAGACAGAGATAACTGGAAACAAGGCTTAAACCAATCCGACCAAATCATGGGTAGAGCGCTAATGACGCCAGATGAGCTTCGTAGAATGGATAATGATTTGTGTATCATTTACGAAAAAGGAATCAAGCCAATTAAGGCAAATAAATATTATTATTTTAAATATCCAGAAGGAAAAATAATTAAAAAATATAAAACAGACCACAACAATGTTGAAATTGATAGAGGACCATGGAGAAAATACAATCCGTATAATCCATATGTCGAAGGGCAAGAAAATAAAGGTGGAAATCCACAAACATTGGAAAATTTGGATAGTTTGTTCCAAGAAGAGGAAGGTCTAAAATCGGACCCTAATCCAGCTAATCAGCTTCCAGTGGATTCAAATAAAGAAGAAGCCAAAAAGGATGAGGAATTGACGGATATCCAAAAAGAATTAGAAGCGAAATTTGATGAATTGTTCGGAAGTTTGGAGGATTAGAAGAGAGAAAGATGCTAATTAAGGCATCTTTTTTGTGCGTAGATTGGAATTATTTGACAAGTTACATAAAATATGGTATAATAATAAAAAGGAATTACAAAGGAGAAAAAATTATGGATAAAAATACAAAAAATGCTTTAATGAATCTAGCAATTTTGGGTATATCTGTTGGATTAGGTACTTATACACAAAATGTTAGTTGGAATCCAACAGTAAGACTGGGTGCGCACTTTTTTGGTGCTATAACTGTTCCAGGAATTTCTTCTGCGATTGCATCTGGTATAATAGGCAGTTACGAAGAAGCAAAAACGAAAAAGTTAGATAAAAAGGTGACGAAATTTAATAAAAAAATTCAAAAAACGAACGATATAACTAAGAAAGAAAAACTAGAGAAGAAATTTGAAGAATTTAAAGAAAAAAATAAAATAGTTTCAGAAGAAAATATAGAGTATCATATTAATCCAAAACTTAGAGAGAATTTAATGAAATCGTCTACAGTTCTAGGTACAGTAGGATATATTGCTTTTTGTGCTGCATGGGAAGGTTGGCAATTTTCGCAATCACACATATTTCAATTACCGCAGTATATAGCAGATGTATCAGCCCCAATAATAGGAATGAAAACAATTGGAATGGTTGATTTAGTGCCGATAGCAGAGAAGATAACTAATTTTGAGAATAAGTTAAAAGGTAAAATAAAAGGTGAAAAAACAAATCATGTACCAAATCAAGAAAAATCGATAATTAAGGAAGAAATATTACCTTCATGGGACCTTAAAAATTGGACCAATCAGCCAAACAGGCCTATTCCAAATATGAATAGAAATTTTAATCACCAACCAATCAAACAAAAAATTGATAATGAGCGTTCTTTATAAAAAATAATGCCAAGTACTTTGTATGAGGCATTATTTTTGTCTAAATTTTTCCTGTAATGAAAATGTAATAAAGACCATAAATTGTGTATCCTTAGCAAATTTCCCATTTTGTAACCAAAAAGATATTTGATTTTTCCTTGTAATTATTATAAAAAGGAAGAAAGTAAAAATGAAAAAGGAGAAATTTACCCAAATGAAGGAGCTTAGAAAAATTGCAATCATACTCATAACAATATCTATGATGTGCATTCAATATTTTTTTCCACTGATACAAAGTTTTGCGAATGAAGAGGTGGATGTTAGTGTTGTACCATGTCCTGAAATTGATATTGTTTTAGCAAAATCAAAAACGAAGGTTGATGTCAATAATTTTGAAGCAGATTTGAAAAAAGAATTGACCAATCAAGGCATTTCGACAGAACGAGTAAAAATCAATGCCGTTGAAGCGGTTGAGGCTAATATTCAGAATTCGTTTAACTGGAATACAGATGTGTCTTCTACAATCGGCAGTTTTCAAATTACGAATAACGGTCAAAATATCGTCATGAAGGGAAATAAAAAGTATGCTGGAAAAAACGCGATTTGGATTATTCCAGAAAAAGAGCAGGAACAAGAAATCAATTTTGATTATTCCGTTGATTTTGGCGATAGTTTTAACGCCGCTGGAATGCTACTGAGAGTAAAGCAAACGGGGAATACGCTGACAGGATATATGTTAAGCCTTAATAAATCCGGCAAAACTTGGTATACGACAGCAGGCAAAAAGTATGGGGCAATTTGGAAATTCACTTACCAAATAGGAACGAACACAACTAATATGACCAAAACCTTTGTGCAAGGCGTAGACATTGCTACAAGCGGAAGGCTAAATATCAAATCAACAGATACAGAAATTATCATTTCAGGTGGAGGCTTAACATCGCCAATTAGTTATACGATGGATGCAGAATATGGTCATGGATTTGGGTTCTTTTCGGATCATTATTCACACAATTGTAGCAAAATTGGTGCATTTACGTTAGGAAATATCAAACTGACAACCACGACTGTGAAAAAATTTAAAGAAGTTTTGAGCAATCCAGAATGGAGAGAAAATTCGTTACGATTTTTGGTGAATGTTGATGATTCCGAAAACGAAGAATTAAAAGATAAAACAGAATTTGCTTCTTTGCAAACCAAATTAATCAATGAGCAAATCAATCCCATATTTTGGGGAACCGACAAAAACAAAACGCAATTAAACAAAGTGATTGAAGCCAATAATGGCAATGGTACATTTATTGACAACACAAATTACACAAATGCGATTCAAGAAACGGTAGCCTATATCAAATCTTTAATGGATGCTTCGAAAACGTCCCAATATGCATTGGTTGGAGAATCAGTAGAATTAAAGGTTTCGCCAGAAAGCGTAAAAACAGATACCATTACCCCAGAATATCCACAAGGAAAATGGAAAGTAAATCACGATTATACCTATTTTGAAAATAATTTAGGGCAATTCCAAAATAGTGGAAAATATATGTCAAATTTAGATTTATCGTTTGATAAAACGGGTCGCTATGAACTGCTATATGAGGACGGAAGTATTGCTTCAAAATATATTTATGTACATCGAAAACCAGTTGCGAATTTTAACATATCGCAGGCAGGAAATAATGTAACGCTAACGAGTACGTCCTACGATTTGGATAGTTATTCCAATAACAATGGTATTTCGGAAGAGGAATGGAAATACAAAAAAGTTGAAGATAAAGACTGGACGGCAGGAAAATTAAGCAATATTCAGCAAGATGATGTTTATGTCATTCAGTTAAGAGTCAAAGATTTTCAAGAAACTTGGAGCGCACCAAGTACAAAATATGTGATGTATAGCGCTGAAGTAGCAAGTTCGACACCAGTTGCTTCATTTGACATTAAAAATCCTACTTTATCCAAATATGAAAAATTGCAAATTGAAAATACTTCTTATGACCCAGCAGGAACAAAAATCACAGAAGAAAACTGGAAAGTGAAAAAAGATGGAAATGTTTTATACAGTGAAAATGCGCCATTAACGGATTTTACCAATTATCAAACAGGAAGTTATACTATGAGCCTGGTCGTTACCAATGAAGCAGGAAAAAAATCCGAAGAATTTTCACGCATCTTTAACTTAACAGAAGACGCCAATGCACCAGAAGTAATTGCCACACCAACAAGTAGTGATTGGACCAATCAACCAGTAACAGTCGATCTGACGTTTTCTGACAAAGGCGGAAGCAAAGTAAAAGGATATAAGTATGCTATCACAGACAGTGAAAAAACGCCAGCTTCTTGGAATGAGTTGATTTTAAAGGAAAAAGATACTGTAACAATTGACCAAGAAGGCGAAAAATATTTACATATCATTGGGCAGGATAATGCTGGAAACGTAAGTGAGGACAGAGTTTTAGGACCATACAAAATCGATTTGAGCAAACCAAAAGTAAAAAGTATTGTGCCAGAAAACAAAGATTGGACGAAGGAGTCAATTGATATAAACGTAGTATTTTCTGATAAAGGCGGAAGTGGATTTGCAGGATATGAGTATGCCATTACCGAAAGTCAAGAAACGCCAGAAAATTGGAGTGAATTGATAAAAGAAGAAAATGCAAAATTTACCATTTCTGGCGAATCCCAATATTATTTACACATGAAAATGCATGATAACGCAGGAAATATCAGTGATGAAGCTGTTTATGGACCATATCGAGTGGATAAAACATCACCAGAAGTAACCGTAAATCCAAGTTTTTCGGATTGGACCAATCAGCCAATAACGGTAGAAGTTGATGTATCCGATGAAGGCGGAAGTAAAGTACAAAATTACAAATATGCCATAACTGATAGTGGAATTAGTCCAACGGAATGGAAGGATGTCACAGGAAATTCCGGACCAATTACCATTGATAAAGAAGGCGAAAATTATTTACACATTATCGGATGTGACAATGCTGGAAATAGCAGTTCTGACAATATTTTCGGAAAATACAAACTAGATGTAACGTCACCAGAATTAATTAACGATAACGATGAAACGGTGAACCCACAACGATTTTCTACTAAATTCACAGCGACAGATAAACTTTCTGGAGTAAATAAATTTACGGTTAATGGAACACAAATCAGTGGAACAGAATATATAGCAACGAAAAACGGAGAATATGTTTTTGAGATTTCCGACAATGCAGGTAATACATTGACGAAAAAATTGACAATTGATAATTTATATCGCCAATGTGACAAAGATTTAGGACATCCTAATTTTTCAACTTCGCATGAAAAATGCCCAATTTGCGATTTAATTGACGGAATCAAAGTAACAAGTAGTGAAAAAACATATGAATCCAATCCGATTGGTGTTTCTTATGAAAATGAAAAAAATGCATCAATTGTCGAATATTATGAAAATGCATTGGATAAGCCATCAAAAGTTGGAGAATACGATTATGAATTGAAAGTAAATTATGATGGAACAGAATATAACACAGGATTAAAAGGCGTTTTGGTTATTCATCAAAAGCCAGTCGAAATAATTGGTTTGAAATTAGAAGATAAAATAGAGGATGGAACAACAGAAGTAAAAATTGATAAAACAGCGCTTAAAGTGCAAGGAATAGCAGAAAATGACAAAGAAAATCTTACATTAGAAGTAACCGATAAAACTAATTATGACAACACAAATTTGGGAGAAAAATTTGTAAATTTGCAAAAAGACAGAGATTATAAATTAGTTGTAAAAGAAAATAGTACCAATCCAGAATTAATCAATAATTACAAATTACCGGAAACGCTTACTTTAACAGGAAAATTGCTTGCTAAAGAAGTGCCAGACAATAAAGAAGACATCAATCATTCTCAAACGCAAGAACCTTCTACAACCGAAGATACAACAACAGATTCGCCCAATACACAAGATGTTTCGCAAAATAAAAATACAGAGAAAAAACCAAAAGACAAATCTTTAGGCAAATTATTGTATACAGGTCATAGATTTGAAACAAGTTTGATTGTAATAGCATCTGTTATCGTATTTTTCAATATGATATCAGGAAAAATCATAATCGAAGGAAAACATAGCGCAAAAAAGAAACCGAGAATTCTTGAAAAGGTAATGAAAAAATAACAGAGAAAAAACCGAGAAGCCAAGCTGACTTTTCGGTTTTTCAATTCAGCTGAAATTTACATGATATTTGTGATATTTAGCATCAGGTAGACTAGCAACAAAGTATGCATAATTGTATCATCATGCCAATATTCCTTCCACTTTACGGCTTCTTCCACCATTTTTTGAATTTCAGAGATATCTGTGAAATCCACCAAATCCAATTCGAGAATAAACGAATCAGATGTATCCATAATTGGGGAAAGCCGCTTCAAATCAATACAAGTGTTTGATATTATTTTAAAAGCAAACATGGCTTTATTATGTGACGACCACACAAACCGTAAGGTGGGTAATGCTGAGTTTTCTGGAACGATAAAAATATCGCAGAAATCTATATCATTCAAAGAAGCAAATGGAACGTGGAACAAGGTTAAATGCATTGTTCCGAATTTGGTTGACATACTACAAAATTTTGCTGTAATGCTCATAAAATTCCTCCTATAATTGTAAAAAACAATATGAAACACTTATATTATAACACATAATCTCAAAGTTGGCAATACCCAAAAACATAAAACAAAAACCGAACAAATTTTCATATTTTTATTGACGTATTTTAATATTTATGATAAAATCTAAAAAATAAAATTTTGAAGCTTTTAAATATGACATTAAAATGTCATATTTAAAAGAACGAAAGCAGCTTTATTTTTCAAGATTTAAAGTATACCAAAACCAGTAATATCAGACTATATGTTAAAACATTATCGTACAAAATTTTTAAATATGACATCAAAATGTCATATTTAAAAAGAAAGGAAAATAGAAAATGAAATTTGTTCACATAGCAGACATGCACTTTGATAGTCCATTCACAGGACTTAGTAATACTGGCAATTTAGGCGATATCCGAAGATTGGAACAAAGAAAAGCTTTTAAAAAAATAATGGATTATATCAAACAAAATAAAATAGAATATTTATTCATTGCAGGCGATTTATATGAACACGAATACATTAGAAAATCAAGCATTGAATACATCAATCGTTTGTTTCAGGAAATTGAAAACACGAAAATTTTCATTAGCCCAGGAAATCATGACCCTTACATAAAAGGTTCGTACTATCAAGATTTCCAGTGGAGCAAAAATGTACAAATTTGCAAGAATCCATGGGAAATTCTGGAAAGCGAAAAGATCGATATTTATATGACTGCTTTCACGAATTTTTATGAAAATCAATCTATTATCGAGAAAATACAAATTAAAAATCCAAGCAAAACTAATCTATTACTGACCCATTGCGATTTAAACGGCAAGCAAGACGAAAATGGATTTTCCTATCATCCAATTTTAGAATCCAAATTGAATGCCTTAGGCTTTGATTATGTGGCAATGGGACATATCCACAAAACGAATTTTGTACCCAATAAAAAAGTTGTATATCCAGGTTCCACGATTTCGTTTGGATTTGATGAAACAGGCGAACATGGCATGGTTGTGGGCGAATTAAATGGCAAAAATTTGACCACCAATTTTGTAAAATTGGACGACCGCTTATTCACAAAATGCGAACTAACTGTGGATAACTTTCCTAGCAAAGAAGATTTGGTAGAAAAAATCAACAACTTAAAATGGGATACCATGAATTTATATGAAATTATTTTAACTGGAAATAGGCAATTTGAGATTAATACCAGAGAAATCCTAAGCTTAATCGAACAAGAAAACATTCTAAAAATAAAAGACAACACACGGAATTGCCTATGACCTTGAAACAATTGCTAAAGAGAATAATTTACGTGGCATATTTGTAAAAGAAATGATAGAACAATACCAAAACGGAACATACACAGAAGAACAAATCAAACAAGCAATCGAAATCGGATTAAATGCGATGTCGTAGGGTTAGATGCCCACATCGAACCAATAAAAACACATTATGCCACACCAAAATATATTACAAAAATACATTTCCAGAAAGGAACGAAATTTTGAAAATTGATAAAATAAAAATCAATGGATTTGGAAAAATAAAAAATAAAGAAATCGAATTAAAAGATGGAATCAACATCATTTATGGAGAGAACGAAACAGGAAAATCAAGCCTAATGAAATGCATTCAAGCACTTTTTTATGGTTTATCAAAAAACAAAAATGGCAAAAATAGATCTGATTTTGACCAATATAAACCTTGGGAAGATTCAGATTTTTCAGGAAAAATAGAATATACTTTGGATAATGGAGAAGAATACGAGGTTTTCCGAGAATTCAAAAAGAAAAATCCCATTATTTATCAAAACAATGAAGACATTTCCAGTAAGTTTAAAATGGACAAAACCAAAGGCATTCATTTTTTGGAAGAACAAACAGGAATTGATGAAAATTTATTCTGCAATACAGCCATTATTAGCCAGCAAGAGGTAAAATTGGAAAAGGCCGATACCAATGCAATAGTTCAAAAAATCAGCAATTTAGTTTCAACTGGTGATGATACTATTTCTTTTAAAAAATCAATGGATATGTTAAATAAATGGCAAAATGAGAAAATCGGAACCGATAGAACCAAAGAAAAACCAATCAATATTGCAAATGAGAACATAAAGAGATTAACAAACGAAAGAGATAATTTGAAAAATAGTAAGGAAAATTTAATCAGTTATGCGACCCAAAAAGAACACATTACACTTGAATTGCAAGAATTGCAAGAGAAAAAAGAAACGTTAAAACAAGAAAAACAAGTTTCAAATAATAACGAAATAAAAAACGTCGAAATAAACCTAAAGATAAAAATTAGTATTTTATTAGAAATATTGTTTTTTGCAATTATGGTAGTGTTATTTGCATTAAAAAAATTTGGAATAGCAATTATTCCAGCGATTTTTGGGCTTGTTACGATTTTTACAACATTAAAAATGCGTCAGCAAAAAGCAAAAAATTCTAATTTAGATACTAGCAAAATAGAAAAAGAAATCGAAAAAATAGATGCCAAAATCAATGATTTAAAACTCAAAAATACCCTAATTGATGCCGAAAAAGCCAAAATTGATGAAAGCCTAGAAAAATTAATAAAAATTGAGGAAGAATTAGAAGAACAAAAACATATTAAAGAAGAATTGATTTGTTTAGAAACTTCGTATCTTATTGCGAAAAAAGCCTTAAGCAAAGCTTATGAGAAAATTAAAAGCAATTTAAGCCCTCGATTTGAGCAAAAATTGTGTGAGATTACCTCCAATATCACAGATGGAAAATACGAAAATGTTACGGTAAATGATGAAAATGGTTTATTAGTTGAAGTAGAAAATGGAGCCTATATGCCAGTAGATAGGCTAAGTGTGGGGACAATTGATGAAATGTATTTGGCGCTTCGTTTAAGTATTTTGTCAGAAATTTCGAAGGAAAAAATGCCGATTTTGTTTGATGAGACATTTGCTTATTTTGACAATCAGCGTCTAAAAAACATCATTTGTCATTTGCAAGACGAAAATTATGACAATCAAATTGTTATTTTCACCTGTAGCAATCGTGAAGAACAGGTTTTAAACCAGTTAAAAATAGAATATAATTTAATAAGCCTTGAAAAATAGAAAAAAATGGTGTATAATAAAGATAAAATGAATTTGGGAGATAGTAAAATGAGTGATAAACAGTTAATTTTGAAAACCGTTCAAAACATAGAAGAAAATAAAAGTTATGAAGAAATTTTATATGCGTTGTATTTACAATATGAAATTCAAAAAGGAATCAAAGATTATGAACAAGGAAAAGTAAAAACGACAGAAGAAGTAAAGGAGATTATCAATAAATGTTAATTTGGTCTGACAACGCTGTGACTAATATGACGGAGTTTATAAGTAATTCTCTGAATAAACAAAAAGCACAAGATTATATGATTAAGTTAGTAGATTATGTAGAGAATTTAAAAGAAATGAAAAAATTAGGCAAAGACTTTGAAAATACAATGTTTAATTATAAATTAAGACAATTAATCTATAAAAAGCATTAAAGCGATTAAAAAGAGATTTTAACAAATAAAAAATACCAGAAAGGAATGAATAAAATGTTTCAAAAATTAGAAGGCGTAGAAAAGAGATATGAAGAACTGAATGGTTTAATCAGCGACCCAGAAGTGATTAGCAACCAATCCGAATGGCAAAAGTTGATGAAAGAGCATGGAAGTTTGGAAGATGTAGTTGAGAAATATCGAGAATATAAAAGAGTAAAACAGCAACTAGAAGATGCCAAAGAAATGCTGGGTGACCCAGAATTAAAAGAATTAGCAAGCATGGATTTAGAAGAGGCAAAAGAAAAATTGCCTAAAATTGAAGAAGAATTAAAATTTTTACTAATTCCCAAAGACCCAAATGACGATAACAATGTCATCTGCGAAATCAGGTCAGGTGCTGGAGGAGAAGAGGCAGCGCTGTTTGCAGGTACGTTATTTAGAATGTATTCGATGTATGCTGAGACAAAAAATTGGAAAATAGACATCGTCAATGAAAATGCAACAGAATTAGGCGGTTACAAAGAAGTTACATTTGTGATAACCGGAAAAGGAGCCTATAGCAGATTTAAATTTGAAAGTGGTGTGCACAGAGTTCAGCGTGTTCCAGATACCGAAAGTAGCGGAAGAATTCATACATCAACTGTAACTGTAGCAGTACTCCCAGAAGTAGAAGATGTAGAAATAGAATTAAATCCTGCAGACATAAAAATGGAAGTATTTCGCGCATCTGGTGCTGGCGGGCAACATATCAACAAAACTTCATCAGCAGTAAGACTAATTCACGAGCCAAGCGGAATGGTTGTAGAATGTCAAACCCAAAGATCGCAAGTGCAAAACCGAGAATATGCCATGAAAATGTTGCGTTCCAGATTATATGAAATCGAAAAAGAAAAGCAAGATTCCGAAGTTGCCAATGCAAGAAAAAGTCAAGTTGGAACCGGTGATCGAAGTGAGAAAATCAGAACTTACAACTATCCACAAGGTAGAATTACTGACCACAGAATTGGAATGAGCATTTTCCAATTCGAAAATTTCTTAAATGGAGATTTAGATGAATTAATTGACAATTTAATTGCAACCGATCGAGCAGAAAAACTAAAAGGAAACGAAGAAGAATAACTACCAAAAAAGGGCGATTTTAATCAATCGTCCATTATTTTTGTAAAAAATATAATTTAAATTATTATACTTGAAATTATAATAATTTATGTTATAATAATTGTAAAGATAATAAGGAGAGAGAAAAAATGGCGAAATTTATTGATCGAAAAGAAGAGTTTGCTTTTTTAAATAGTGAATATGAGAAAAATGAAAGTTCTTTTGTTGTGCTGTATGGCAGAAGAAGAATTGGGAAAACGTCTTTAATCAAAGAATTTGGGAAAGATAAAGATATGATATATCTATTGGCAACGGAAGAAACGGAAGCACAAAACAAAGAAAATTTTCAAAAGTTGATTGCTAAAAATTTGGAGAGTTCTTTGTTGGAATCGATAAAAGTGGAAGAGTGGGAAGTATTGTTTCGTGCGATTGTGGAAGCAAAATCAGAGCATAAAAAAGTGATTATAATTGATGAATTCCAATATTTGGGGAAAATCAATCCCGCATTTCCTTCTATATTTCAAAAAATTTGGGATGAAATATTGAAAGATAAAAATGTGATGGTCATTTTGTGTGGCTCGCTAATTCATATGATGGAGTCACAGGTGCTAAATTATAGTAGCCCATTGTATGGAAGGAGAACGGGGCAAATAAAGTTGAAGCAAATACCGTTTTCGTATTATAAAGAATTTTTTTCGAAAAAAATCACAAAACGTGAATTGGTGGAAAAATACGCGATAACAGGCGGTGTGCCCAAATATATAGAGAGTTTTAAGGGTGATGATGATATTTTTAAGGCAATTCGAAAAAATATTTTGAATAAACAAAGTTATTTGTACGAGGAACCGAATTTTTTGTTGCAAAGCGAGGTTTCGGAAGTGGGAAATTATTTTTCGGTTATCAAATCCATTGCGTTTGGAAATCGAAAATTGGGAAATATTGCAAGCAATTTGTCAACCAGTCCGACGAATTTATCAAAATATTTGCAAACTTTGGTAAATCTAGATATTTTAGAAAGAGAAGTGCCAGTAACCGAGGAAAATCCTGAAAAAAGCAAGAGAGGACAATATAAAATAAAGGATAATTTTATTGCTTTTTGGTTTCAATTTATTTATCCGAATCGAGTGTTTTTGGAGATTGATAGGGATAATCTTGTAATGCAAAAAATAAAAAATGATTTTGTGGATCATCATGTTTCTTATATTTATGAAGATATTTGTAAACAAGAAATGTGGAATTTGAATGCAGATGGAAAATTGAATATGATGTTTGATAAATTGGGCAGATGGTGGAATGCAAAAGAGGAGATTGATTTGGTAGGAATTGATTCAATGGGAGAAGATATTATTTTTGGAGAGTGTAAATATTACAAAAATAAGCTGATGGATGTGGATGTTTTTTATCAGTTGAAGGAAAAAGCAAAGTTGGTTGAGTGGAAAAAGGATGAAAGAAAGGAAAGTTATATTTTGTTTTCGATAACAGGTTATACAAAGGAATTAAAAAGATTGGCACAGGAAAGAGAGGATTTGATGTTGGGGTAAAAAGAAGGCATTGAGCCTTCTTTTTGCTTAGTTATTTCATGTATGTATTGCCTGATCTGTCACCAATTTCCCACATTCCTTAATTTTATTCAAAATCAATTCCGAACTTTCCACGCAAACTGCAAATTCGCAAGTGGCGCTAGATAACACATTGGCATACGAATCTTCAATATCTTGTAAAACTAGAAAAAAGCAGTTTTGATATTGATATAATGAATTGGAATTAGATAATTGTTCTACTAAATTGGGTAGAGAAATGGTCAAAAAATTTGTGAAATTGCAGAAATCATCAAAGTTTGAAAACTGATAAATAAGCAAATTACTTTGGGTAACGGTACTTTTTCTGTGAGCCTGTACGCGTGCGGATTTTAGAATTTCTTTTTCTATTCTGGTAACTGTAACAATAAAAGTGCCGTTACTTAGCGCAATGGCTTCGATGCAAAGCTTGTAATTGTCTGTTATAAAGCCAACTTCGCGTTCGGCTTCGTCTAACATTGTCAAAAATAAACTTTGACTTTCAATGGAATTAGCCATAAAAGAATGGACATCAATATCATTTTCTTGTAAATCTGAGTGGTTAAAAGTAAATCGAATTCTATTTTCGTTAAGTTTTTCTATTTTCATAAGGCAACCTCCTAAACATAATTTAATTATACTACGTTTAAAATGAAAGTAAATACTAAATTTCTGGAAAAAATGGTGATTTATAAATGATGACTTCTTTTAATTATATTAAGAAATCTTGAAAAATGTACTAAAATTACTTGAAAAATTTGGATTTACAATGTATAATATAAGATAGTGATTCTATCTTGGGGGATAAAATGAACAGAAAGGATAGAAATGTCAACAAAAATGAATTTATTGCCAATGTCGGAAAGACCTTATGAAAAGTTACTTCTTTATGGAGAGGAAACGCTAAGCAATAGCGAATTATTGGCAATTATCATAAAAACGGGAACGAAAGATAAAACGGCTTTGGATTTAGCAAGACAGGTTATGAGTTTAGGGTCAGACGGGAACCATAATGATTTAAGATTTCTTCAAGAAATCCCCATGAATGAACTTATGAAAATTAGTGGAATTGGAAAAGTCAAAGCCATCGAATTAAAAGCCATTGGAGAAATCGCGAAGCGAATGACCAAACCGATTAATTTAGAAAAAATTTGTATCAAAACCAAAGCAGATGTAGCCAATCTGTTAATGCAGGAATTAAGATACGAAAAAAAGGAAAAATTAAAGCTGATTTTATTAAATAATAAAAATGTTGTACAAAAAATAATCGATATTGCAAGTGGAAAAGACAATACTTTGATTTTTGACATTAAGCAAATTCTCTCAGAACCAATCAAATTGCAAATACCTAAAATTGTTTTAGTACACAATCATCCTAGTGGAAGTTCTGCGCCGAGTAAAGAAGATATCGAGGCAACGCATCGTGTGCGAGAATCTTGCGAATTAATGGGAATTCAATTGCTAGATCATATTGTTATAGGTGATGGAGAATATCACAGTGCCATGTAAATTTAAAATTAGAAAGGAAGAAAGAAATGAACAGAAATAAGCAATCCAATATATTAGGTGGAATATTAACTTTAATTTTATTAATTCTCTTAATATTTCTTTCGAATGTTCAAATCGATAAATTATCCTTTATTGAAAGCGCAGTTAGTTCCATTGTTACGCCAATTCAACGAGTTTTCACAGATTTAAAATACAAAATTCAGGGAAATTCTGCTTATTTTACCGACCTTGAAACCCTTCAGGCAGAAAACCGAGAACTAAAAGAAACCAACAGCAAACTAGAAACAGAGCTAAGAGAACTCGAAAGCATCAAAGCAGACAATGTTACCTTGCAAGAATACATGAATTTAACGCAAAAATATGCAGATTACAACACCATTCCAGCTTACGTCATCAACAAAGACGTAAGCAATTATAGCAGTGATTTAGTCATCAACGTAGGAAAAGCAGATGGTGTAGATGTAAATATGACAGTTATTGCGGACAAAGGTTTAGTGGGGCACATCATATCTGCTACAGACCACACAGCCAAAGTGCAAGTCATCGTAGATGCTGCAAGTACAGTAAGTTGCAATATCAGCACAACTGAAAAAAGTATCATTTGCAAAGGAACCATAGAAAATAACCAGATTTTGCGTGCATCCTACATTCCAACAGATGCTGAATTAATTCAAGGAGATAATGTATACACTTCTGGCTTAGGTGGAATTTACCGAAAAGGCATTTTAATTGGCACAATCGAAGAAATCATAACAACCAGTAATATTACAGATCGTTATGCCAAAATCAAACCGGCAGTCGATTTTTCAATGGTAGATACAGTTTTAGTTATCAACAATTAAACTTAGGGGTGATTTTTAATCGTCTGCCATTTCGTCTGTTTGTTAAAATCATAAGGAGGAAATCATGAAAAAAACAACCGTAATTCTATTATTAATTTTAACATTTTTCATTGTATTTTATCTACAAGCTAACTTTTTCCAAATGTTTACCATAGCAGGAATTATGCCAAATTTATTTGTTATTTTCATATTAGTCATCGGACTATCCTCCAATGCGACAGTTGGAATTCTATTTGGTACAATTTCAGGATTAATGATTGATTTTGTCTATAGTAAAACCATTGGAATAACGGCTGTTATGTTATGCGTAATCGGCTATTTAGGAGCTTATTTTGACCGAAATTTTTCCAAAGAAAATAAAATAACAATCATCATCATGTCAGCGCTAGCAACAATTTTGTTTGAATTAGGATATTACTTATTAAATTCTGTTATCGTAGGATTTGATTTAGAAATGCTTTACTTTATAAAAATATTAGTAATCGAAGTTATATATAATATTTTACTAGTCATCATTTTTTATCCTCTTATCCAAAAAGCAGGATATACAATGGATAGAGCATTCAAAAGAAACAATATTTTAACAAGATATTTTTAGAATTTCAGATAAGTAAGATAGGAAGGTGAGATAAACGAGGCCAAATAACGAATTAAAGAAATTGAATTTTCGATATAATGTTCTATCGATTTTAGTGTATGTGATAGGAGTTGTCATATTAATTACATTATTTAATATTCAAATTGTCAATGGACAAGAATATCGAGAAAATTCCAATACAAGATTATCCAGAAAAGCCACCATTGAAGCAGCAAGAGGCAACATTGTAGATCGCTATGGCAATACTTTAGTTAGTACCGACATGGATTTTTCCATTGAAATGTACAAAACCAAAGTCGATGACGAGCAACTCAACAAATCCATTCTATGGATGACCACCATTCTCGAAAACAATGGCGATAGTTACATCGACGATTTCCCAATCAGCATCAATCCATTTCAGTACAATTTTGAGTCAGATGAAAAGTTAAAAGAATGGTTAAAAAAATACAAAATTCCAGAAACCGCCTCAGCAGAAGAAGCATTTTATTTAATGCGCGACAAATACAAAATCAAAACAGACGACATAAATGACATCAGACGAATTCTAGCCATTCGCTATGGAATCTCCACAACCGGATATTCTACAACCAAATCCATTAGCATTTCGAATAAAATTTCAAGAGAAAGTGCGATTCAGTTGCAGGAAAGAAGCGAGGAATTGACGGGCGTGAATATTGTCATCGAGCCAGTTCGAAAATATCATGTTGGAAGCATGGCTTCGCATATTGTAGGATATATGGGAAGAATTGGCAAAGAAGATTTGGAGGAATTAGAAGAAAAAGGCGATGATTATCCTTACAAAACCACAGACAAAATCGGAAAAACGGGTATCGAAAAAGTATTCGAAGAATACTTAAGAGGCGAAGATGGCGAAAAACAAATCGATATGTCAGTTGACGGAACGATTACAGGAGAATATACTTCCAAAGAAGCCATCGGCGGTTCTGATGTGGTATTAACCATTGATTCCAACTTACAACAAATCACAGAAAATGCACTTTCTGCTAATATTCAAAAAATAAAAGCTGGTGGTTTTTCAGAAAGGTATGATGCCAAAGGTGGTGCGGTCGTTGTTACAAACGTAAAAACAGGAGAAATCTTAGCGATGGCAAGCAATCCAGACTACGAGCCAGCACTATTTTATAATGGAATTAAACAAGAAAAATACGACGAATATAGAAATAACCCATTAAAACCGTTGAACAATCGAACCATCTCAAGTGCTTATGCGCCAGGTTCCACGTTTAAAATGGTTACAGCAATTGCGGCGTTGGAAACAGGTGTAACCAACACAGTAGAAAAAATTAATGACAATGGACCCTATCCAGCAGCTAATCGTCCGGCGTGTTGGTATTGGAATAGCTATAAAAGAGGGCATGGTCCGCTAAATGTGGTTGGTGCGATTGAAAAATCGTGTAACTATTTTTTCTACGAAGTTAGCAACCGAATGGGAATTGACAATTTGGAAAAATATACAAGATATTTTGGACTAGGTCAAAAAACAGGAATTGAACTCTATAACGAAAGAGCAGGAACAGTAGCCAACCGAACTATCACAGAAAGCAAAAACACACCATGGATGATAGGAGATACTTTGTCTGCAGCCATTGGTCAAGGTTACAACAACTTTACGCCAGTGCAAATGGCAAAATATATTTCGATGGTTGCCAATGGTGGACATAAAATTGACTTAAGCATTGTGAAAAGTGTGATTAAATCAGACGGAACTCAAATTCCTGATTCAGAAATCAGGCAATTTACCGATCAAAAATTAGGCATTGAGCCAGATACCACAGAAGATTTACAAATCAACCCAGACACGATGAGAGCTGTATTAGAAGGAATGAGAGCTGTTACAGAAGGAGAAAGTGGAACAGCGCGTTCAATATTTGCTGATTTTGATATTTCCGTTGGCGGAAAAACAGGTTCAGCAGAAGTCAATACAGGTGACGTAAATGCGTGGTTTGTGGGGTTTGCACCATTTGAAGACCCAGAAATTGCGGTTGTCATTATCGTAGAAAATGGCGGACATGGTTATTATACCGCAGAAGTTGTTAAAGAAATTATTGCAGAATATTTTGGCATGAATGTCAAACAAATATCAGAAAATATGAATGCTGAAAATGAAACCGAACGTTTTACCTAAAAAGGAGGATGTCAATGTTAAACAATATAAGAATCAAACAAACCACAGAAGAAATTGTTTTAAATGTCAATGCGCAAACCGATAATACAGAAATATTTGAAGAATTACAAGAAAAATTGCCCAAATTGAAGGAATTTTATAAAAACTCCAATGTTCCCATTCGAGTTGCGGGAAAATTATTCACGGAAACTGGGCGAAAAAAAATTGCTCAAATGATTGTTGAGGAAATTGATGTACAAGTCAAATTTGATGAACCATCTGATCTTTTGGGTTTGCATGCCATTAAAAAAACATTTGAAGCCGAAACAGAAATTTCGGAGACAAAATATGTCTATAATTCCATTCGTTCTGGAACGAAAGAAGAATACGTTGGGAGTCTAGTTATTTGTGGTGATGTAAATTCTGGTGCAGAAGTGGTTGCAGGTGGAAATATTATTATTTTGGGAACTTTGCGAGGTGTTGCACACGCAGGTGCAAATGGCAATAACAAAGCCATTATTGCAGTCAACACAATCGAAACAACTCAAATTAGAATATCGAATTTGGTAAAAGAAGTTGTTGAAAAAGAAGAAAGATGTCCGATTTTTGGCATCAAAAATGACAACATCGAAATGCTAAAAAATTAGCAAAAATAAAATGAGCATTAAAATAAAATCGTAATTTGAATCTTTTAAAAACTGAAAAGAATGTTTCTCATCTAAAGAATCTAGAACAGATAGAAGGTTGGCAATCTTCATATATTGTTCTAGTTTTTCTTTTTTGGTGTCTTCTAAATAAGGCTTCAAAGATTTGAGTAACTGGTTTCTAGGTCCATTTTGATTGTTCATACTACCCATAATATTTTTGATTTTCAAAATTGTGTTAATATCAAATGAAAAATCATCACCAGACTTCTCATCAGTAGGCGGATTTTCTCCGCCCAAGATGTTATTTAGGTCGATGTCTTTTTCTTTTAAAATTTCTGAAAAATTATTTAAAATGTTAGAAAAATCTTCATTCATATACAAATAGTCGATGCCCCTTTCTGCTGATTTAATCTTTTTTATCAAACTCTTTTTTAATGTCAGAATTGTTTAAAATTTGCTGTGCACGATAAATATTTTTTTCCAATTCTGCTTTATCCATTTTTGAAAGAACAGAAAGTAATTTATTAATATCCATGTTATTATTCAATAAAAACGCCCCCTTGATAAGATACTTTATAACAGTATATGCAGGAGTATGGGAAAAAGTAATAAATTCTGTTAAAAAATCTTTCAAGGACTTGTCTCCCTAAGAATAAATAGATGACAAAAGTATCGTAAAATAAAATTGTAGTTGGTTAATTTACATATTAAGTTTCCTAAAATTTGACAAAACTTCTGTCAAAACGACAACAAATTTTATCAAACTGTTGAAAAAAGCAGAGAAAAAAGTTAAAAATTTTTGAAAAAATGTCAAAAAAAGGTTGAGAAATAATGAAAAGTATGATATAATGAAAATAGGAACTTATGAAAATTAGGCAGAAAATGCAAAAGATAACATGTAACAAAAATTTTATATTTCGAAAACAAAGTAATCTAAGGCTTTATTTCCGTAAATAAAAAATTTTGGAACTTAAGAAAATCTATGATTATCAACAGTTTAGCCTATTGACTATGCAAAAAAAAGTAGTAAAATAGAATGTGATAATATAGTATAATTATAAGTAAAGTTTGTTTTTAGGAGGAAGAATTATGGTAAACAGAAAAAAACTAATTGCAATGTTTCTGGTTTTCACACTGACATTTTCACATTTTGCAGTGTTGACGGAAAGCCTTGCGACAACAGGTTTTGTGTCCTTATTTGGAGCAAGTTCGGATACAGGAAACGAAAATGTTGAATTTGAGGCGTATCTAGCAAACGAAGAAGAAACGTCAAATGCGCTTGTAAGTGATGTCAACAATCAAAACCTTGCAATTGGCTTAAAACTTGACGTCAAAGAAAGCGGATATTTGAAAAACGGAAAAGTAGAAATTAAACCGCAAGAAAACGAAGAATTGAACTTCAAAATCAAGGAAGAAAATGGTGTTGCAGAGCAAGAACATGTTCAAAACTTAGAAGGGAATATTCTTGAATTGAATAAAATTGACTATTCTTCTGATGCGATTGAAATTTCCATTCCAATCAAATATTATAACGAAGAATATATAAGCGAAACCAAACTAAATAGTACAGCCAAAGTCATTCTTTCCGGAATTTATATCGATGACGAAGGCGAAGAAAATGAGATTTCTAAAGAAGTAGAATTAACATTGGCTTGGGAAGATAATCGAACCGCCAAAGTGGAAGAAGAAATTTCAAAATATATTCAATTTGGCGATAACGGAATCATTTTGCAAACTGTTGTCAAAGTGGATACTTCGGCTGAAAATCAGAATTCTTTACCAGTGAAAGAAACAAACTTAAGAGTTGATGTGCCACAAATCAAAGGTCAAAAGCCAAGTGAAGTGAGCGTTGTTGCCAATTCTACCAGGGGAACCAATGGTAAAGGAGTCGGAGAAGTAGAATTCACAGACGAAAACTGGGCTTATGACCAAGAAAATGGTACGGTTCAAATCAAAGTAGAGAATCAAAAACAATTGGTAGAAGTTAGCGAATTTGACGAATATTTGAAAGTAGAAGGCGAAGAAACCAAACAAGAAGAAAGATATTTCAGCCAAGCAGGAACGGATGAATTTGTCCTTACTTACACATTCCAGAATATTTCAATTGAAGAAGAAATGCAAGTTTCTTCGAATATTGAAGCCAAAGCAGTTTTATTTAGTGGTATCACATCGGAAAATCAGGAAACAACTACAACAGCCGAGAGAACTGATGAAATTCTTCTAACAGGACAAACCGGAAATATCATCTCCTACAACGTCGAAAACGAAACAGAGGAAGTTTCAAAATCATCAGCATACTTAAATAAAGAGCAAGAATACAATTCTAAAACTTCCATCAACGTTTCCTATACAGACATCGTAGAAGAAATGATTGTCGAAGACATTGAAAACAACTACATTGACAAATCAGGCAACAAAACGCAAACAGAAGATATCTATTACAAACAAATTTCAGTTAGCCAAGAAAACTTTAACCAAATTTTAGGGCAAGACGGAAATATTCAAATATTAGATGATTCTGGCAATGTTGTTGCAACAGTTAATAAAGAAACTCAAACAGACAAGAACGGAAATTTTGTAATTGATTTTCCAAACAAAATTTCAAAAATCAGCATCAAAACATCAGCGCCAGTTAATACAGGAAACTTAATTATTGCTAGCAAAAAAGCAGTTTCCAATATAAGCATCAGCAAAGACGATTATGCTAATTTAGAAGCAATCGAAACCACAACCGTGCAAAAAGCAAAATTAACCTATGTATCAGAAATAACAGAACTAGGAAATATTTCAACAAAGACAAAACTAAGTGACACCACAACAAACTTCAACTTAAAAATTGATCGAGACAGTTTATCAACCGTAACAACAAACACAAACGTAGAAATGCGTTTGGAACTAAACAACGACAAAAAAACGTCTGACAAATATGGAAACTCCGTATTCGAAATCGAAATGCCAGAACAAATTACCAATATGAACATAACAAACGCAAGCATGATTTACGGAGAAGGCTTAGAAATTGTGAATGTTGAATCATATGTAAGAGACGGAAAAATTATCATCAAAATCACGGTCGCAGGAAATCAAACTGATTTCAACTCAGGTGTTTTAACCAATGGTACCAACATTGTCCTAAATGCCGATATCGATGTTGACCGATTTACACCAGCCATTTATCAAGCAATTAAGGCATATTGTTATAATAGTGAAGCCACAAATTATGCAAATTCTGTGGAATATCAGTTAGAAAATACGAACGCCGTTGCTTACCAAGAAGCAGAAATCAAATATTCTGCACCAAGCGGAGTTGTTGCAATCAATACATTATCGAATTATAACAACAAAGGAAGCATTTTAACTTCTATGAAGCAAGGTAACAAAATCGATTATATCGATACTTATGCCGAAGCCAAACGTGCAAAAATGGAAATTGCCATCATGAATAACAACGAAAATGCCATTACCAATGTTGCGATTTTAGGAAGAATCCCATTTGAAGGAATAAAAGATTTAACAACAGATGAAAATTTAGGAACCACACTTGACACCAAAATGGTTAGCCCAATTACTTCAAGTGAAAATAATAATGGAGAATTCACGATTTATTATTCCGAAAACAGAGAAGCAACTGGGGACCTAAATCGTGAAGCAAATGGCTGGACTACCAATCCAGAAAGTTTGGAAAACATCCAATCTTACTTAATCATTCCAAACAACGAGAATCAAACAATTGAAGCAAAACAAGTATTAAAATTTACTTACGAATATGAAATACCAGCCAACCTAAATCATAATGAAACTATCTATGGAACCTTTGTTGCAACCTACACAAATAACATCGATGGCAACCAAATAGAAGAACAAGTAAAACCAGACCAAATCGGTTTAACAACAGGTGCAGGTCCAGAACTAGAAATTGACTTAAAAGCAGACGTAACTGAAGTCAAAGAAAACGACGAAATCAAACTAACAACAACCATAAAAAATGTTGGTCAAGATACCGCGCAAGACGTTTTAGTGGCAATTCCACTACCAGCCAATACTTCTTTCGTATCCGCAGAAGCAGACAAAGACATTGCCAATATTGAATTTGCAGACGGAAAAGTCATTGTAAGAATCGAAAACTTGCCAAAAAATACATCACTTGAAATAACTACAGTTGCAAAAGTAGAAAAAATTTATTCAGAAGACACAGTCAATGTATTTGCTACAGTAGAAGCAAAAGACTTAAATGCGCAATTGTCTTCTAATAAAATAGAAATAAAACTAGAGCCATCAGAATGGAACATTTATCAATTTATCGATTCAGAAGTGCCAGCGGATTTCTACTATAAAAAAGGCGATGAACTAAACATTACCATACGTGCTGAAAATTTAACAACTGAAAATAAAAAAGATGTTACTGTCGTGACCAAACTTCCACAAGGATTAACTTTCCAAAAAGCCTATATGGTAGGTCGTGAGGACCAAGGAAACTATGATTCTTCAAAAGGCGAAGTAACTTGGAAAATTGGCGACTTAGAAGCAAACAAAGGTCAAACCTTAAAATTAGTTGTAAACGTGGGCGATTTAAGCGAAGGAACCACAGCAAGCACGGTTTCTGTTGCAACTGAGATTTCAGCAGAAAATACGAAAAACTATTTGGCAAAAGACATCAAAATTAATATCGGAAAAAGCAGTATTCAATTTACACAAAATTCTTCAACTTCAACCTATGTTGCAGAAGGAGAAATCATCAATTATGAATTTACGATTAAAAATGAAGGCATGAAAGAAGCAAGAAATGTTGTTTTAACAGACAACATACCAGAAGGAATTGTGGTTACGAAGATGACTTATCGAGCAGGAGAAGTGGAGTCAACAAGAAGTGTATCCGAAACAGAAAAAACGGAATTAACCTTATCTGTTCCAGCGGGTGACGAAGTAACCGTCAACATTCAAGCCGTGGCTTCTAACTTAAATGGAAGCAAAGAAAAAACTGTTACCAATGTGGCAACACTAGCCAATGCTGGAAGGGAAGAGATTACAAGTAACTCCGTAACGCACATTATTCAAGCAACCGAAAGTGATGAAGACCCAGAAGGTTCAGCTGTTACAGATAACAATTCTACAACCAATAATAATGGAAGCCAGTTAGGTACTAACACCAACACTGATATCACCAAATCGTACAAAATTTCAGGTGTTGCATGGCTAGATGCGAATGAGAATGGCATGAGAGATGACGGCGAGCAAAGAATGAGTGGCGTTACAGCAATGTTAGTTGAAAGTAGCACTGGTGTTATCAAAGGAACAATGACAACCAACCAAAATGGAGAATACTCCTTTGCAGGAATTGGAAATGGTTCTTACTTAGTATTGTTCAAATATGACACGATTTTATATACAACCACAACCTATCGCAAAGAAGGAATCGAATCCAACATCAACTCAGATGTTGTTACAACGAAGATTGAACAAAATGGAAAAAGAGAAAATGGCGCAGTAACGGATGTAATTTCCGTAAATGGTGCCAATGTAACCAACATAGACGTTGGACTTGTTGAAGCTGCGAAGTTTAGTTTAGGAATTGACAAAGCGATCACCAAAGTAACAGTTCAAAATGCACAAGGAACTGTAACCGAAGAATTTGACAAAACCAAACTTTCACAATATGGTATTACAGCCAAATATCTAGCAGGAACGACAGTTTATGTAGAATACACGATGACAGTTACCAACAACGGAGACCTTGCAGGATTTGCCTCAGAAATTGTAGATTATATTCCACAAGGAATGACATTCAACTCCAACCTAAATCCAGACTGGTACACAGGAGCAGGTGGAAACTTATACACCAAAGCCTTAGCGGATAAAGAATTAGCAAGTGGTCAAAGCCAAGAAATTAAGTTAGTATTAACCAAACAAATGACAACAGAAAATACGGGCTTAGTAAGTAATACAGCAGAAATCGCAGATGATTTCAATATCTACGGTGTATCAGATAGAAATTCTGTACCAAATAACAAAGCACAAGGCGAAGACGATATTTCAACAGCAGATATTATCTTAACCGTAAAAACAGGTGAAACATTAATTTATGTATCAGCAATGATTATCAGTATTTTAATCGGTGGCGCAGTAGCGTTCATCGTGTACGAAAAAGTATTAAAGAATAAGAGAAAAGGAGGTGTTTAGTCGAATGATAAAAAATAACAAAATGAAAATCGCAATTGTCTTTATCTTATTCATCATGTTAATGCCAATCTTTTTGTCAGGCAGAACGTATGCCAAAATGATTGACGAAAGTTATGTGGAAAATGATCCATGGGGACCACGCTCAATCAGCTATAACCAATTGGCTGCATTATGGGAACTATTATGTACGGAGCATATCCAACATATTCCAAGTGATAATAATGTTCGATATGCCAAAGATGGTGGTAGCACAATTGATACCACAACATTAGGAAGTAATGAATCAACTTATAATTTATTACTTGGTCATTATTATCAAAGTGAGGAACTTGCCTATTATGCCAAGATAGAGGACAAAATTTGTCCTCCAAAGGCAGCCTATATTTTGAATCATATTAAAGAAAATGAAGGTGGTTATCCATGCCCTGTACAGGTTGCATGGTGGACGACAAAGGAAAACGTAGGTAATGTGCATCCAGAAGATAATGAATTAGCAGCAATTGGAACAGCTTACCAAGATTTTGTCAAGAAAATTGCAAAAGATAAAAATGGCGATATTGAAGATACATCTAAATATAAGCCAATGACGCATACATTTGAAGATGGAAAAACAGTAGAAATCATGTTTCCTGAAACAGATGTGCCATCAACCATTGAGTTTGATACATCAAAAGCAACCGTTAGTTTTGATGAAAAAAGACAAAAATGGATTGCTGGGCCTTACAATATAAAATATGTAGATGATTCTTTTAATAGCATCGATTTTGGCTTACTTGACAAATTTGATATTTACACAGATGCTAGTACAGAACCTCTAAAAGACGATGAATGGAGATTTATTTTCCCAAAAGAAAAACAAGACAAAGAAAAGAAATATCCTGCGTCAAAAGAGCCTTTCTACATTGAGCTAAATTATAAGGAAAAAGTAACCAAAATAACAGGAATTGATGTAGATTACAAATATTTGGTAGCAGGTGGTAAATACCAAAAGTTAAGCGGAACGTATGACAAAATTGCTTGGTCTTGTACAAGAACCTGTACAGCCTCTACTTCTTGTAGTACACTAGGACATGTGCATCAATGGAGTTATCATTTAAAAGCGGAAAAACAGAATCTTGATTTGAAATCACAAACATTAGCTGTAGAAAACATGGCTGCAAGATGGTATGAAATCGAGAAAGTTTCGATTAAACTAAATCAATCGACTTTGAAAATTCAAAAGAAAGCATTAGATGAAAATGGAAATGAATTGTCAGCAGATGAGGTAAAAGACAGATTTGGAAAAAATCAATATTTTGATTTCAAAATAAAAATTTCCCATAGTGATGGAAGGGTTGAAAACAGCGTTGTAACCGTAAAAGCAGGCTCAACTGCAACAGTTGGAACCTATGGCTGGACAGATAAACAAACCCCACCAACCTATGAAATCCAAGAGGTTTCAACACCATCAAATACCAGTTGGGAAGCTAAATCCATTAGTTCATCTTCTGGAACCTTGGCGGTGAACCAAACCATAACAGCAACAGCAGTCAACCAAATTAAATATAAACGAAATAAAATACAGATTTCAAAAACGGTAAGTAGTCCCGCAGAAAAAGACGAAACCTTTAAATTCAGCGTAGATGTAACCATGCCAAACGGTAAACATGATGTATCGACTGCTACAATCGTGGTAAAACAAGGTAAAACAACGGGAAATGTATGGAAATCCAAAGAATATACTTGGGGAGGAAAACAGGCTCCAACCTATGAAATTACAGAGATTGAAACCGAAGACAGCAAAAAATACACACCAAGTATCACACCATCCAAAGGAAAATTGGACGGAAGCGGTTCGACGATAAAAGTAAATGCATTAAATGGTTCAGCAATGAGTTATTTGACAGTAGAAAAAGCAGTAAAAGATGGTCAGACGACAGATGACACATTCGATTTTAGAATAAAGGTAGATGGTGTAAAAAACACAGATAGCGGAACTGTTGAATTTGAAGTGTATGACGTAAAAGCAGGCGAAAAAATTGGTCCATATGGATTCGAATGGAAAGATGCCAATAAAGCACCAACTTATCGAGTAGAAGAAATCAACATGAATTCGGATTCTAGTGTGGATATGATTGAAGAAATCGGTTCTTCTAAAGTAGTAAAAGGCAAGAATTATATTGAAGGTACATTAGTAAAAAATAAAGAAACCAATTTGACAGCCGTAAAATTTACGAATAATGTAAATCAGCATCAAGGAAATATCAAAGTTATCAAAAAGTTTTTCTCAAGCGAAAAGATGACAGAAGAAGAATTAAAAGAATTGGCTAGCCAATTGAATGTTAAATTTGATGTCGAAGTAACGATTGAAGGAACTTTCGTGTATGGTGGCGAAACCATTCAAAATTCTAGCAAAGTAATTAAACAAACTTTATCTGCAGCAAATGGCTGGGAATTCACGATTGATAATGTTGTTTGGTATGGTCAAGAAACACCAACTTACACAGTAAAAGAGGTAAGTCTTCCAGACAAATGGGTGTGCAGGTCAATTGATTATAGCTATACAGAAAATGAGTCGACTGATACACCAGGACATAATTTGCTAGACGGTGGAACAGTAGAAGTAACCATTGTCAACGAAATTCCGTCTGATACCGAAATTGATTTAACTTTTGAAATGTCAGGACTTGTTTGGGTAGATGGTATCTTAGATCAAAAGAATGATGACAAATATTACAATTCGCCAAATGGTGTATACGACGAAGGCGAGCCACTAAAGGAAAACGCAGAAGTAACGGTTTATAAAGTCATTTATGATGGTGCAGGAAATGTGGTTGAAAGAAATGTGGCAACTGCTTATCAAGATGACCAAGGAAATGAAATAACCTTTCCAATTATCACAAAGTCAGATGGTAAATGGGATGTGCCAAGAATTGGTGTTCCAGGCGTAGAGCAGGAAGGCTATAGCGCAAGTTATGATGTAGAATTTGCGTATGATGGTCAAACGTATGAAACAACAACTTTCTTAGCTACAGCAAATGGAGATGGAGCCAGTTTTATAAATGCAACAACAGCAGGCAAAAAAGCTTATGAAAACAACTCGATGGCAATTGAAGTTTCCAACAATAGCAAAAACATCAAAGAAGTATCTGGAAAAACAGCCATCAACGCAAATGGAGATACAACAGGTTATGTAGGCTTGAAAGACGGTGAGCAGGCTGAAATTAGTTATTCTTCTGCTAACGCAGGGACGGCGTATCCAACAATATCTCGTTTAAATACATCAAATCCTTATGATGGCAGAGTATTAGATTTATTTAAGGCAACAGCCACAACATCAGCAGGCGGATTAACGTTCCCATTTGATGTAGACGGCTACGATGGAAGTGCTTTGACAGAAGTTAATAAAACAATTGATGATTCAGGCTTCCATACAAAATATAAATTCTTAGCAGTTTATAATTACTGTTTACACATCAATCTAGGCTTGAAAGAAAGAGAAGTCGTTGATGTTGGTTTGACAAAGAACCTAACACAGGCTAATGTAGTGGTTAATGAGAGAATGTATCAATACAAATATAGTGGACTTTATGATTTGACAGAGGAAAAACTTGGTTCGCTAAGTAAAGATATTTATGTAGGAAATAATACCGAAGAAATAGAATATACATTAGGACTTTATCAATCCGATTATTACTACAGAGCAGAAATGTATAAAAAAGAAAATGATGATTTATATGATGTGTTAGATACATTCTATAAGAAGATTGGAAAAAATCTAAAAGATACAGAATTAGATATTTATCTAACCTATGAAATAAAGATTAAAAACACGTCACCAATTTATGATGTACAAATCAATAGCTTAGATGACTACTATGATAGCAGTTTTACTTTGATAAGAGAAGATCAAAAGAAATATTTGAAAACGAAGATTATTGGTGGAGAAGAATTTGACGTAAACAACGACCAAACAACCGTGGCATATGCTTCTGATTATGCAAACAATTGGAGTTCAGATAGAAAAATAAGAATGCCAGGTTCAGACATGGATGAAAACGGAAACAACATTATCTATAACAAAATGACGGCAAACGATTTAGGCATTGTTCTAGGTCCAAATGATGAAAAAACTTTAACTTTAACCTTTAAAGTAAACAAAGCCGAAACCAAAGCCGAGACTGAAAGTGGTGAGTATACCATTGAAAATGCGATCATCTTGGGACAAAAATGCAATGTCGCAGAAATTGCAAATTACTCTGTTTTCAATAAAGGAACCAGAGAGTTAGCCGGAAAAATCGACCGAGATTCTGCACCAAGCAATGTCAACTTACCAGTTTACAATACAAAACCTTGGTATGAAGACGATACGTTCGGAGCACCAAGAATTAAAGTAAACTTAGTTGGAGATGGTGTTGACAGAAACATTAATGGTGTTGTTTGGGAAGATAACAGCAATGGATCTGATACAGCAATTCAAGAAAATCCAGATCGACGCTATAACCAATGGATTGGTAATGGTAAAAAAGATTCTGGTGAAAAAGAAATTGAAGGTTTGACAACCCAATTAGTACAAAAAATACCAGTGCAAAACGAAGATGGAACTTATACCGAATATGAATACATCTGGCCAACCGATGAACCTTTTGATTTCTTAGGCGGAGCAACTTTAGAAAAAATTACAGGATTTGATACAACCATTAAAACAGAGGGAGAAGGAAAATACAGATTCCAAAATGTAATTGCAGGCGACTATGTTGTAAGATTTATTTATGGCGACAAGCCAATTGACTCAGCAAAATATTCAACAGTATCAACGGCAGAGTGTTACAACGGTCAAGACTACAAATCATCGAAGTTTAGGGGAATATTAGAAAATGATGGAACAACTTTGCAGGCAGACAGTTATTTAGACATTGAGACTTATTTGGGGGCTGATGAAGGCGGAGACCGATTAAACACAGCAATTGACAGCGAAATCGAAAGATTAAAAGTTGTACAAAAATCAAGAGAAATTACCTATGGAAATTCTTCGATTATGGCTAAATTTGATGAAAACAGCGCATTATATACAGATTATACAATGTTTGCCGATACGCCAAAAATTGATATGAATATCGAGCTTCCAACCTTTAAACATGATGACAATGGTAAAAATGAAGTAAACAAAGATTACACATATACTGTAAAAAATGTGGATTTCGGTGTAGAAGAAAGACCAATTACAGAGATTACATTAGATAAACAAATCGAAGAAATCATTTTAACCACGTCTGATGGAAACAATATCATGGATGCAAAATATACGATTGATTATGATGTTGATGAACATGGAAAAGTGAAAGCAAAGGTTGAATTAGACTCAGCAAATTCATATGGAGTTGACAATTTGCAAGCATTAAACAGAGATCAAGCAACAACACGCGGTTTCAGATATATTAGTATTGACACAAGCATTTTAGAAGGAACTACGATTACTGTTAAATACAGATTTACGGTTCTAAACACAGGAGAAGTTGACAGAACAGGCGAATTGGCAAATATGAGTTATGCAGAAGATAATATCAAATTCCCTGAAATAATTAGCGCATTAGCAAGGAAACTTGCAACTTACAGCAAAGAAGAAAATAGCTTGAAAAATGGCACCTTGTTTGGAAACTATCTAGGAAATATTTACTACTACGGTGCTACAGACAAAAAATTATTCGACTACAATGCCGATGGTACAAAGGATGACGACTTTGTTGTTACCTCAACCGTAAGACAATTGGTTGACTATGTTGATAATAGCGTTGTATTTAGTGGAAATCTAAATAACTTTGAAAATTCAAGTTGGAGTAATATTACAACGGAGGAATTGAAAGGACACATTGACCCAGAGATTAAGCTTATAGACAGCAAGGGAATTGAGTATGAAACACAAAATCGAAACAACTTGATTGTAAGTGTGGACAGTACAGAAAGCACGTTAAATAACAAAGGATTTATTGTTGAACTATTACCTTTTGCAGCAGATAGCACGCAAGATAAAACAGACTATAAAGCGGCTATGAATTTAACAGTTACCAAATACGTTGGTAGTGATTCCGACGACCTACAAATCGATAATGTAGCAGAAATTATAAAATACAACAACAAAGTAGGTAGACGTGATGAACTTTCTGTTGCAGGTGACCAAAATCCAGCAACAGCATTTGAGAAAACGCCAGAGTTATGGCAAGAAGAAACAGTAAGTGCAGGAATGCCATATCAAAGAGATACGAGTGCTTCTGAAATGATTACATTATCACCACCATTTGGTAGCGGACTTAGCTCATGGAAATTACAGGTAATTGGAACAATTGCAGTAAGTTTAGTAGTTGTAGCAGGTGGAATTGTAGTGATTAAGAGGAAAATTTTGAAATAGAAGAAAGAAGGATGAATGGAAACATTCGTCCTTTTTTTGTCCAGAAATGTAAGAAAATGGCAAATTTGTCAGTGATTACAAATTTCCATAAAACTCTTGAAATTGTTATTTTTTTGTGGTATAATGAAAAAAAGGTCGAAAAATGGAGGTGGTAAAAATGTCAATATGTGATTCCAGTAAGTGTACAGGGTGTATGGTTTGTTATAATATTTGTGGGAAAAACTGTATTAAGATGGAATATGAAAGTAATGGGATTTTATCACCTGTAATAAGTGTTAATGTGCAAATTAGTAATGTATTTTGGCTCTCGAATCACAAGTGTGTCTAAATATAAAATATTAGAATGCAAAAATTACTTATTAGGGTATAAGATAAATGTACTTTTAATGAGTAATTTTTTGCGGATGGGAGAGTTTATGAAAAAAAAGGATTTGAAGCTAGAAGAATATGGGTTTACAAAGGTAAATAAATCGGATAAAAAAGTTTTTATTGCATTATCTGCAAATTATGGAAATATAGGAGATATAGCAATCACAATTGCACAACAAAGTATGATAAAGCAAGTTTTTTCAGATAGAAAGATAGTTGAAATTCCTATGGATGATGCTTTTGATTATGAAGAAGAAATCAAGAAAATTTTGAATGATGATGATATTTTAACAATCATTGGTGGAGGAAATTTAGGGAATGCCTATTTGTGGTTTGAAGAAAGACGTAGATTTATTATAAAATTGTTCAAAAATAATAAATCAATTTCATTTCCTCAGAGTGTTAGTTTTGATGAAGATGAAATTGGGCAAAAAGAATTAGAAATATCAGTAGAAGATTATGCTCAAAATCCTAATTTAATAGTTTTTGCAAGAGAAAAGAAATCATATGATATTATGAAGGCTAATTTCAAAAATAAAGTATATTTGGTTCCTGATATTGTATTATCCTTAAAAGATAGAATTTCGAAAGAAACTGGCAATATAAGAACAAATATAACATTATGCTTGAGGAGTGATATGGAAAAAACGACATCAGAGAATATTGTTGACGATTTAAGAAATTTATTAAATGCAAATGCTTTTGAAAATATAGTTATAACAGATACTCATCTTGGGCATGATTTAGTGAAAATATTAGAAAGAAGAAAAATATTTGAAACATCTTTGCAAGAATTTAAAAACTCTAAAGTAGTAATAACAGATAGGTTACATGGAATGATTTTTTGTATTATTACGAATACACCATGTATTGCGTTAGATAATTCAAACCATAAAATTTTATCAACTTATTATACTTGGCTAAAAGATGTACCACTTGTTAAGTTTTTGGAAGATTATGATGAAGAGAAAATTTTAGGATATGTAAAAGAACTTAGTTCAATAGAAAATCCAAAGATTGATTTTAATTTTGATAAACATTTTGAGGAATTAGTGAATACTTTAAAAGAATAAATAAAAAACTTGGTATAATCCAAGTTTTTTTACTAATCATTATTTTTCCACCCGGGATAAATAAGTGGCAATTTTGTATTATTTGTTATATATCCTGCTTTATCACAAATTAAGTAATAAAAATGTAATTTTTTTACATTAGAGGAATTTTCTGCAATGACTTTTTCGTATTCTTTATTTTCAAATATTTTGCAAGTATCTTTATATAACTTGTTTACAATATCTTCTTCTAACATATAATCCATATCAAACAAACCAATGTCATTATAGGTTTTTATTGTTATATGAGCCACATTATAAGCACAATATGCAATTAAACTTTTTTCTTTCTCTTTTATGAAATTCATGATTTCTAAAGCACTATTGATATAAGATAGTCTTAATTCCTTCGTTTGAACGTGAAGAATACTGCCTTTTCTTTGCCTATAATAATATTTTGGTTGATCATCAAGCACTACTTTTTTTGCTTTATCAAATAGTTTTGGAATTGTTAAAATGTCTTCAAATACCTTTCCTTTTGGAAATCGAATCTCTTTAAAAAGTTCTTTAGCAAAAAGTTTATTCCAAGCATAAGAACGCACTTTTTCATCTAATAAGATTTCTTTTAAAACTTGAACTCTATTATAAATATTAAGTTCACCAGTTCCTTCTGGAGTGCATTCTTCTTCTGTTAATATATAATGAGAACACATTGAAATGTCGGTATCATATTTTTTTGCATTTTTATATAATAGTTCAATCATATCAAAATCAATATAATCATCACTATCCACAAATTGGATATATTCTCCTGTTGCAATTTCAATTCCTGCATTTCTAGCATCAGATAAACCGCCATTATTTTTATGAATAACTTTAATTCGATTATCTTTTTTAGCAAATTCATCGCACATTTTTCCAGAATTGTCAGTAGCGCCATCATCTACTAAGATAATTTCCAAGTTTTTATAAGTTTGGTTGATGATACTGTTAATACATTCTTCTAAATATTTTTCTACATTGTAAACTGGAACAATTACTGATATTAAAGTTTCTTTCATATTTTACCTTTCTTCTTTAAGCTTTGACAAATGATTCAAATCATTTAAAAGTACCAACAGAAATTTATTTTTCTCACAATCATATTCTACAACATTCAAACTTGTATTTTTCTGACTATACTCCTCACGTTTTACCACAAAAGGTTCCCCAGTTACTTTTCGTAAAAATGCCTCAATAGCAACACCATGTGAACCAATTAAAATTGTCTTTCCAGCATTTTCTTGACATATTTTTTCAATACAAGCATACATTCTATTAGCAACTGCTTCTGTTGGCTCTTGCTCTGGAATTCCCATAATTTCATTCGTTAGCATATGATCTTCATGAATTTTGGGGTTAATTTTATTGACTTCATCCCATGTCCAACCATCATAAATACCAAAATACATTTCACATAAGTTTTCATTTGGTAAAATTTCCAAATGATTTAATTTTGCCAAAGGTTCAACAGTTTTGATGGCTCGACTTGATGTACTTGCATAAACTTTGTCAAATTTTACATTTTTTAAACGATTAGTCATGAGATTTATGTAAGTATTTCCAGCTTGAGTAATTTCGAAACTTTTTCTACCGGTTAAACGTTTTTGGACATTACCAGTTGTTTGGGTATGTCTAACTAAATAAATTTTTGTTTGCATTTTTTTTATTTCTCACTTTCAAATCGAAATTCAATCCAGTTGCAGCAATTTGTGGTTTTGCTGAAACCAAGCCATAGTCAGAAATTTCGACTGTTGGAACAACAATGGGAATAACTTTTGGATTTTCCGATGTTACTTTAGAGTCATCTTCTACAATAGAAGGTGTTTCTTCTGTGAAAGCATAATGCCTTTTTGGAAATACTGGTGTATAAGTGGAATCTTTTAGTGATTTTAAAATTCCATCTAATCTTTCAGGTACGCCAAATGTTTCATTTTTGATGAAACTTAGCAAATAAGGTTGTAAATTTTCTGGAGTTTGCTCATATAATTCCATTAAATAATAAAGCATTTTGTACATATCTTTACATCTTTTAATATTTGGAGTCGCCATAATGCTACCTTCTCTGTTTCGATAATAAACATAAATAGGAAATTCTCCAAAAGTTGTCTTTTTAGCTTTTATGGCTGATTTTATCGAGTAAACCATATCTTCATAATACATTTCTTCAATAAAAGTAATGTTGTTTTCTTCTAAAAATTCTCTTCGCCAAACTTTGCTTGCAACAGCAAAATGCATATCACAAACAATCCTTGCTTTCTGCGTTGAATTTTCAGCATTTGGCAAGTATAATTTATTTTCTCCACCAGCATATTGAACGCCGAAATAGGCAATATCATAGGTTTCATTTCCAAGAGTATCATTTACTTTTTGCAAAGTTTCCGTATCGTATAAAGTGTCATCTCCATCAAGATATACGATATATTCACCTTTAGCTTGAGCGATTGCTTTATTTCGTGAAGCACTCAAACCAATATTTTTTTCATTATTAATAACTTGAATTTTATCGTTAAAATTTTTTTTGTAATCTTGTAAAATAGATAATGTATTATCTTGGGAGCCGTCATTTACGATTATTAGTTCATAGTTTTTATAATTTTGTTTTAGGACACTATCAATCGATCGATTGACCATTTTCTCCAAATTATAAACAGACATAATAATCGAAAATCTTATTCCACTATTATTTTGCATACTATTTCCTCCTTTGGATACTTAAACAGTATCTTTTTTCATTTTTTCAACAAGATATGAAAAATGCAATTTGTGAAACTATAATATATTTTTATAATCTCTTATTACTATTATACTAAAAATTTTAGCATTTGTCAAATTTTAATATATTTATGATATAATATAGTTTACATATACTTTACAGTCTTCATAAAAAATTAAGAAATTAAGAATAAAACACTTCAATACGACAAAAACTAACCCAAAGAAAGGAAACAAAAAAATGTTATACCAAATCCTACTCATGCTAATCGGCTTCATCCTACTCATCAAAGGTGCCGATTTCATCGTCAAAGGTGCCAAAAATATTGCACAAAAATTTCATTTATCCGAAATCTTAATCGGAATTGTCATCGTCGGAATCGGTACCTCCCTTCCAGAAATCATCGTCACAATTACTTCAACAATGACAGGAAATCCCGACATCATCATCGGAAATTCCATCGGAAGTTGTATTTGCAATTTGCTACTCGTAATGGGAGTTGCCAGTATCTGCAACCCACTAAAAATAGACGACAATATTTTGCGCGTTCATTTGCCAGTTTCTGCCATTTCCATTCTGCTTTTAGCAATATTTTGCAATTTTGGTGCCGGAAACTACGTCATCAGCAAATTCGAAGGAATTGTCCTACTCATTTTTGCAATTCTATATATTATTTATACCGTTCACGAAGGCAAAGAAGAAGTCCAAGAAACGCGGGGAAAATAACACAAGGCAAACAACTTTTATTTGGATACTGATTTACATCATACTAGGCGTTATCGGCTTGAAATTTGGTGCAGATTTTGTAGTCAATGGTGCAGTATCCATTGCCGAATATTTTGGCGTCAGCCAAAGTGTTATCAGCATGACGATTGTCTCCGTTGGAACTTCGCTTCCAGAAATTGTAACATGCATTATTGCGACAATCAAAAAAGAAAGCGATTTGGCAATCGGAAATGTCATTGGTTCCAATATCTTCAATATATGTCTATTACCAGCAATTGGCGCCGTCATCACACCAATTCATTATGATTTGAGTTTCAATCGTTCCTTAATATTTTTACTACTAATCACAATTTATTTGCTAGTCTTTGACTTATTTAGAAATCAAAGAACCATAACCAAACATCATGGTGTTGTATTTGTATTATTATTTTGTTTATATGTCAGTTGTTTATTTTAAAAATCGGCTTTAAAAAAAGCCGATTTTCTTCATGATAAACATATTTTGTATATCGTCCACCAGCAATTTTCAAGATTTTTTCTTCTTTCAACAGTTGGCTTAGAGCTCTTTCAATACTTCCTTCACTAATATCTGGACATAAATTCACAATCTCACTTTTCGATATTTTTTCTAAATGATTTTTGATAATTATTTCTGTTCTCTCCTTTACCGTCAACTTTTTATTTGTTATATATTCTACTCTGTCCGAAAAATCCTTATAAGCCGCCAAAATAATTCCCAAATAATATTCCACAAAAGGTTGATAATTATTGAAATTTTCATACCAACCAATCGAACTTTTTCGCAACGTGTCATAATAAGATTCTTTTGTGTTCTCAATAATTTTCTCAATACTAATATATTTTCCCACCATATAACCACTTTTATAAAGAAGCAACAAAGTCAAAAGTCTACTCATGCGCCCGTTTCCATCATTAAATGGGTGAATTGACAAAAAATCCAAAATAAAAATAGGAGTCAAAAGTAAAGGGTCAATTTCCTCTTTCAAAATTTCTCGCGTATAAGATAAACAAAGCTGATGAATTGCTTCAGGCGTTTCAAAAGCCGAAACAGGCTTAAATCTCAGTTTTCGATTTCCTAGTGCATCAATTTCCTCAATCGCATTATCCGAATTTTTAAATCTCCCACCAATTCGTTTTGCACTATATTTATACAAATATTTATGCAATTGCAACATCACATTTGGACTTATTTCAATATGATCGTGATTTTCGTGAATCAATTCCAATACATCTCGATAACCTGCAATTTCTTCTTCATTTTGATTTTTCGGCGTCACTTTTTCCTGGATTAACTCATTAATTCTCTTATCGGTTGTTTCAATCCCCTCTAGTTTATTGGAAAATTCCGTACTTTGAATTTTTGCAATATCTAGCAAATTTGTCAAAATATCAGGATTTGCTTCAATGTACAAAGTCTGCTTGCCTTTATATTCATGGATTTTAGAAAGCAAATTCACAATTTCATTTGTGAATAAATTTTCAGTTTCCTTTTTTAAATCATAAATTCTCAATTGCCACATCTCCTCTACAATTACTACATTATACTATTAATTGTTGTAATTGTCAAGGAGAGTATGGCAATTAAATTGATTTAATTGATACAACACTATAATAAAAGTTGCAATTAAATCAAAGGTGTAGTAATTAAAATTAAATATAGTATATGTAATAAATTATTTTATATGAAAAATGCAAAATTCATTGCCCAAAATGGCATATTTTGATATAATCAAAATATCAAATAAAGAGAGGAGAAAAATATGGAAGAAAATTGTGCCAATCAAAGAATCCAAGCCCAAACAAAAGAAATTTTACAAAAATACCGAAAAGAAAAAGACTTACTCATCACCATTCTAAATGATGTTCAAGAAAAATTTGGGTTCATTCCCAAACAAGCCCAAATGGTTATTTCAGAATATTTGTCTATTCCGATGGCAGAAATCTATGGAGTCATCACTTTTTATTCTCGTTTCACACTAGCCCCAAAAGGAAAATACAATGTATCCATTTGTTTAGGAACCGCTTGCTATGTAAAAGGTTCTCAAAAATTACTAGACAGAGCCAAAGAAAGGCTCAAAATTGAACCCGGAGAAGTTACCCCAGACGGAAAATTTTCCATTGACGACGTAAGATGTGTCGGAGCCTGTGGTCTAGCACCTGTATTTATGGTAAACGACGAAGTCTACGGCAACGCAACCGTAAAACAACTAGACGAAGTCATCGACAAATACATGAACTTGTAGGGGGCGATGCCCACATCCGCCCAATAAACCAAATGCCACATCATTAATTGACCACAATTAAAATTGCACAAAGTAGGGGCACGGGGCACCGTGCTCACCCAATCGAAATCCCAATGACCCAAAATATAAAAAGGAGGAAATCCATGAAAACAATCCAAGAAATAGAAAAAATAAGAAACGAAAAAAGAACCGAATTAGATTTAAGAATCAACACACAAGCAAACACAAGAGAAAAACATATTCTAGTATGTCGAGGAACTGGTTGTACTTCTTCAAAATCTCCTAAAATTATCGAAACTTTTCGAAAAATTATAGAAGAAAAAAATTTACAAAATGTGCGCGTTATACAAACAGGCTGTTTTGGACTTTGTGCCAAAGGTCCCATTGTCATCATTCGCCCAGAAGAAACCTTTTATGCTCATGTCAAACCAGAAGACTGCGAAGAAATTATTCAGTCGCATATTTGTGAAGGAAAAAAAGTAGAACGATTGCTTTGCAAAAACATAGACGGAAAATTAGTCCATCAACTAAACAAACTCGATTTCTATAAAAAACAAAAAAGAATTGCTCTTAAAAATTGTGGTCTCATCGATCCCGAAAATATCGACGAATACATAGCATTTGATGGCTACAAAGCTATTCAACAAGTGTTGACTGAAATGAAACCAAATGATGTCATTGATATGATTACAAAATCTGGTCTAAGAGGACGTGGCGGTGCTGGTTTCCCAACTGGAAAAAAGTGGAGTTTTGCCCAAAAAGAACAAGAAGACCAAAAATACATTGTCTGCAACGCAGATGAAGGCGATCCCGGAGCATTTATGGACAGAAGTATTCTAGAAGGCGACCCACATTGTGTCTTGGAAGCAATGGCAATTGCAGGATTTGCAATAGGAGCAAATCAAGGGTACATCTATGTCAGAGCCGAATATCCAATTGCTGTACAACGCTTGAAAATCGCCATTAACCAAGCAAGAGAATATGGACTTTTGGGTGATAACATTCTTGGAACAGGTTTCCAATTCGATATTGACATTCGATTGGGTGCTGGTGCATTTGTTTGTGGAGAAGAGACGGCACTTCTGGAATCGATTGAAGGAAGAAGAGGTCAGCCAAGAGTAAAACCACCGTATCCTGCCAGTCAAGGCTTATTTGGAAAACCAACGGTTATCAACAATGTAGAAACACTTGCCAATATTACTAAAATTATTTTAAATGGTGCAGATTGGTATGCCAGCATCGGAACAGAAAATTCCAAAGGCACAAAAGTATTTGCTTTGGGTGGAAATGTCAACAATGTAGGATTGGTAGAAGTTCCAATGGGAACGACTTTGCGAGAAATTGTATACGACATTGGTGGTGGAATTCCAAACGGCAGAAATTTCAAGGCGGCTCAAACAGGTGGTCCTTCTGGTGGTTGTATTCCAGCGGAACATTTAGACACACCAATTGATTATGAATCACTTGCCCAAATTGGCTCTATGATGGGCTCTGGTGGATTAATTGTTATGGACGATACCAAATGTATGGTAAATTTGGCAAAATTTTATTTAGAATTTACTGTCGCAGAAAGTTGCCGGAAAATGTACGCCATGCAGAATTGGAACCAAAAGAATGCTAGAAATTTTAGAAAAATTGTGTAATGGAGAAGCTTCTGAATATGACATTTATCGCTTGGAAAAATTAGCAGTCAATATCAAAAAAGCAAGTGTTTGCGGATTGGGGCAAAGTGCGCCAAACCCAGTGCTTAGTACATTAAGGTATTTTCGCGAAGAATTCAAAGAACACGCCATCGAGAAGAAATGTCGAACCAATGAATGCAAGAAAATTGCCAAAATCGAAATCGACCCAGAAAAATGCAAGGCTTGCGGTTTATGCCAAAGAAATTGCCCAGTAGAAGCAATTGAAGGCGGAGCAAGGGAAAAAAGAGTGATAAACCAAGAAAAATGCATTAAATGCGGAACTTGTATCGCAAGTTGCCCATTTCAGGCGATTAAGTAAGAGGTTGAGGCTTTGCCGATTACAGATTGCATACCTTATAAAAGAAAGGAAAATGAATTATGGAAGAAGAATTCGTAACACTAACAATTGATGGAATCGAAGTAAAAACCAAAAAAGGAAACACCATATTACAAGCGGCGCGGGGAAGTAGGAATTGATATACCAACCTTATGTTTTTTAAAAGAAATCAACGAAGTAGGCGATTGTAGAATGTGTATTGTGGAAGTCGAAGGTAGAAAAGGATTTGCTACATCTTGTATCCAGAAAGCAGAAGAAGGAATGGTAGTACATACACATACACCAGAAGTGTTAGAAGCAAGACATATTATTCTTGATTTGATTTTATCCAATCATAAAATCGAATGTTTAACGTGTACGCGCTCAGGAAACTGCGAATTGCAAAAATTAGCGGAAAAATTTAATATACAAAAAATTGAATATCCAGGCGAAATGACCAAACACGAAGTTGATGATAAATCCCCATCCATTGTAAGAGATTTCAACAAATGTATTTTATGCAGAAGATGCATTGCAACTTGTAAAAACGTGCAAGAAATCGGAGCAATTGATTGTATCGAACGTGGCTTCGAATCCTGCATTTCTACAACTTATGACAACAGTTTAAATGATGTAGATTGCACTTTTTGCGGACAATGTATTGAATCTTGCCCAACAGGCGCTTTGCACGAAAAAGAAAATATTGACGAAGTTTGGACGAAATTAAAAGACCCAGATACATATGTTGTTGTGCAAACAGCGCCAGCAGTAAGAGTGGCTTTAGGCGAAGAATTTGGCATGCTGATTGGAACCAATGTAAAAGGTAAAATGGTAACTGCCCTAAAAAGAATGGGATTTAACAAAATTTTTGACACCAATACTGGCGCCGATTTGACCATTATGGAAGAAGCAAACGAATTTATCGAAAGAATCCAAAACGGTGGTGTTTTGCCAATGATTACGTCATGTAGTCCAGGTTGGGTTCGTTTTGCTGAAAAAAATTATGGAGAACTTTTGAGTCATTTGTCAAGTTGCAAATCGCCACATCAAATGTTTGGCGCGCTTATTAAATCGTATTTTGCTGAAAAATATGGAATTGACAAAAACAAAATTTGTACCGTATCAATTATGCCATGTATTGCGAAGAAATATGAATGTAGCCGAGAGGAAATGGAAGTGGATGGTCTGCGCGATGTTGATTATGTGCTTACCACAAGGGAACTTGCCAGAATGATTAAACAAGCCAATCTTGATTTCACGGAATTAGAAGATAGTAACTTTGACGAACCAATGGGAGAAGCCAGTGGAGCAGGAGCAATATTTGGCACAACTGGGGGCGTAATGGAAGCTGCGATTCGAACAGCGATTGACACATTGGAAGGAAAAAATGTGGAGCAATTCGAGTACAAGGAAGTCAGAGGCGAAAAAGGAATCAAAGAGACTACTTTACAAATTGCGGGAATTGATGTAAAGATTGCTGTTGTGAGTGGCTTGGCAAATGCGAGAAAAATCATGGAGCAAATCAAAGCAGGAAATTTGCCATATCATTTTGTGGAAATCATGGCGTGTCCTGGAGGATGTGTCATGGGTGGCGGTCAACCGATTAAAAGTTCGAAAGTAAGGGCTACCGTTGATGTCAGAAAATTAAGGGCAGATGCTTTGTATTCCATTGATGAAAAAAGTGTGATTCGAAAATCGCATGAAAATCCAGTTATGAAGCAGTTATATGAAGAATTTTTGGAGAAACAAGGAAGTCATGTGGCGCATAAGTATTTGCATACGGAGTATAGGGCGAAGGAAAAATATGAGATAGAGTAGATATATATTTTGCCCTAACCTTTTATTATATCATAAATTTTGGGAAAAGTCAAGTTGACATAAGAATAAAAATGTGATATAATGAAAAGAGAGGATTTTGTAGTTGTTATGATTTATAACAACTACAAAATTTATATTTTCTAATCAACAAACCATTGACATTTTATGTGAATTATAGTATAATTTTTCTGTAATAGTAGATTTAGATTTCTAGAAAAAGACAGGAGGACGATTTATGACTACTAAGCAAAAAATTTTGTTTCTGGAGGAAATTAAGAAGGTTCCCAATCGGGACGTTCTAAAGGTGGCAACATGGGAAGAGATCTTGAGAATTGCTAGAGAGATAGATTTTCAAGCAGTTGAGCAAATCTATTTTAAAGCAAATGGTCTAAAGTTGAAAAAACGCGATATTTCGGCAGAAGAACTGTTTGAAGCCAATTTCTTTTTCAATTTATCATCAGAATTTGAAGAACAGTTGAAAACGATAGGGGAATGGACAGTTCATAATGTGTGGGATTTGAATGATTCAGACACATGCAAAATGTTAGAAGACTATGCGACTCTTATCGTTGGAGAAAAAGCATGGATGTATGATGCCTACTTTTTTAATTTGGATGCTGTTTTAAAGTATGCCAAGTCTGATAGACCAGATCTTACATGATTTTATAAAAATATCACAGGACCATTTGGAACTGTGATATTTTTATTGACAAAATTCTCCTTAAATATTATAATAAAAAGAAAATAAAAGGAGAACCAAATATGAATCATGTATTAACTGCCAAACAATACACAAAAGAAACCCTAGAAGAATTATTCACACTAACTGATGATATAAAAAGCAATCCACAGAAATATGCTAAAACATTAGATGGAAAAATTGTTGCTGTCATGTTTTATGAACCAAGCACAAGGACCAGACTATCTTTTGAAACAGCAGCATTAAGACTAGGCGGACAAGTCATTTCAACCGAAAATGCTTCTGCCAATTCTTCTGGAAAAAAAGGCGAAACCCTAGAAGATACGGTAAAAGTTCTACAAGGTTATGCAGATGCCATTGTTATCAGACATTCAAGCGACACTTGGCCACAAGATGCCATAAAAGTTGCTCAAGTTCCAATTTTAAATGCAGGTGCAGGAAAAGGCGAGCATCCAACCCAAGCATTATTAGATGTTTACACAATTCGAGAACACAGGAAAACGTTAGATGGCGTAAAAGTTGCTATTTTAGGTGATTTGCTAAATGGTAGAACCATTCATTCATTGCTAAGATTAGTGAGTCTTTACAACAATGTTGAGGTTTATGGCTTAAGCAAAGAATGCTTTGCGCTTCCACAAGAATACATTGATATGTTAAGCGCAAAAGGAATCGAATATAAAAAATGCAACAGTTTTGATGATATTCCAAAGGATGTCGATGTTTTGTATCACACAAGAATTCAATCTGAACGATTTGAAGGAGATTTTGGAAAAGAAGAATATATTATTAACAAAGAGGTTTTAAACAAGTTTTCAGAAAACACGATTGTACTTCATCCACTACCAAGAAATGAAGAAATTGCAACGGATATCGACGATGACCCAAGAGCAATGTATTTTAGACAGGCTCACAATGGATTGTATGTCAGAATGGCGTTATTTGTACAAGCATTAAGCAAATAAAAAATATAGGGGCGATTGATAGTCGCTCCTATATTTTTATAATTTCTCAACCTTGTTTCCAAAGAAATTTCCCCAAACCGAATTTGCTTTTGTTCCATCTTGAATCGGATCATCAGGTGTATCAATTTTGCAAGTATCATGAATTTCACTTGTTTTGATGATGGATGATGCTACTTTTTCTCTGCTTTGATTTGAGAATCCATTTAATTTGTTGTTGTCCCAAATTTGAATGCTGTATTGTGAAAGCACAGGTCGCGCCTTGCTTGAAATGGCTGAATTTCCCGGAATCAAAATAATGTTGTGATAATGTGATTTTGTTGCAAATTCACCCAAGCTATGTACGCTAAAATTTGACACATTACAACCCGGTCTCATGACTTCAAACAAATAATTATCTCCATGAAAATTAGCACTCATCCAATAACTTGAAGCATTTTGACGGATTGTAGAAATATTGCTAAAACCTTTGTTTTGCAAAATTGAGGTTATTTTCATTGATGAATTGTTGTATTTTTTGTAAATGATATAAATAATAAAAATGATAATGATGATATCCATATTTTTTTCTCCTAGATTTGTTTCTTAAATTAATTATAGCATAAAATTTGCATTTTGGCAAGGAGAAACAAGAAAAATCCAGTTTCAAATTTCTTTTATTCTTCTAACAACCAATCCACAACATTTTTCTTCACAATTCCGTTATAATCCGCTTCTAAGTCGAAATCTAAGGTTAATAAACATTTTGGATAGTGGTCACCCGTTCTTTCCAACGATTTTAATTCTCGTTCTAATACTTTTTCATCTCTCGTAGTAAGAGCCACTTGATAATATTTCAAACCGTCTCTATTTTCCGCCACAAAGTCAACTTCCAATTCATCAACTTTTCCAACATAAACTTTATAGCCCCTTCTTAACAATTCCAGATATACAATATTTTCTAATATATGCCCCATATCACGATCCGCTTTTTTTCCTAGTAAATAACTTCTTAATCCTGTATCAACCGAATAATACTTGTAATCTCGTGCTAATAAATTCTTTCCTTTAATATCAAATCGTTCCGCTTTATAAATCAAAAAACATTCTCCAAATGCCGTAATATAATTTTCAACCGTATGATTACTTGTTGCAATTCCTTTGCTTGTCAACGTATCACTTATTTTTTTTGTTGAAATAGGACTTCCGACACTGTCATAAATAAATTTAATAACACTTTCTAAAATGATTTTGTCATTTATCTTATTTCTTGCCATAATATCCTTATAAACCACCGTTGAAAAGATTCCTTCTAAATATTGATCCAAATCATTCGGATTGGTTTCTAATATGCTCAAATTTCCTGGCATCCCGCCATTTCTCATATACTCCAAAAACATTTTTTCTGTACTTTTCCTTTTTTCTGGAAATGCTGATAAATATTCTTTAAACGACAATGGCAACATTTTAATTTCAATATATCTCCCTGACAAAAGCGTAGCAAGTTCACCAGACAACAAATAAGCATTTGAACCCGTAATATATAAATCAACGTTTTTCTTAATATACAAGCCATCTACTGCTTTTTGAAACTGCGAAACATTTTGCACTTCATCTAAAAAAACATAATATTTTTCATCATTTCTTATTTTTTGATTGACAAAATCGTACAATTCCTTATAATCCTCAAATTGAAACATTGGGTCTTCCAAATTGATATGAATAATTTTATCTTCTGATACATCATTTTCTTTCAAGTAATCAATAAACAAATCAAACAGTGTAGATTTTCCGCATCTTCTTATACCAGTCACAACTTTTATTAAATCTTTATCTTTAAACCTTTTTAGCATTTCCAGATATTCCATTCTTTTAATCATAAAAATCATCCCCTTATTATATTATACCATTTTTATTTATTTTAGTCAAGTTTTGGAAATATTTTTCCAAAACTATCAAGAATTATGAAGTTATGGAAAAAATGTACAACATATATCATAACCATTTTCTAATATTTTATGAATTCTTATTGAAAAAACTACAAAAATAATATATAATAACGAAAAAAACGGAGAGAAAAAATGGAATTATTATCGCCAGTCGGCAATTTTGATAACTTAATCGCAGCCGTGCAAAACGGCGCAGATGCTGTATATTTGGGTGCAAATAGCTTTAATGCGAGAGCCAATGCACAAAATTTTGATGATGAAGAATTAAAAGAGGCTTGTTTTTATGCCAGAAAAAGAAATGTTGATGTGCATTTAACTCTCAACATTTTAATGTTTAACAATGAACTAGAAGACGCCCTAAAACTTGCTAAATTTGCCTATGAATGTGGCGTTTCCGCCATTATTGTACAAGACATTGGTTTGGCAAAAGAAATCATCAAGCTTTTTCCTGATTTGCCCATTCATGCCAGCACGCAGATGACAATTTCCAATTTGGCAGGCGTCCAAGTAATGGAGGAAATGGGCTTTCGAAGAGTTGTTTTAGCCAGAGAATTGTCTTTGCAAGAAATTGCCAATATTCGCAAAAATACGAACATGGAACTAGAATGCTTTGGGCATGGCGCATTGTGCGTTTCATATTCAGGACAATGCTTGTTTAGCAGTATGGTAGGCAAAAGAAGTGGAAATCGCGGTTTGTGTGCAGGTCCATGCAGATTAGATTATAATTTGTTAAAAAATGGAAATGCTATCGATAAAGGCTATTTGCTAAGCCCAAAAGACATTTGCACATTGCAAATTTTACCACAATTAATTGATTTGGGAATTGACAGTTTAAAAATCGAAGGTAGAAAAAAATCGTATGAATATGTTTCAATCGTTACCAAAATGTACCGAAAATACATTGATTTGGCGAAAAGTAATCCACAAGAATACAAAGTCGAAGAGGAAGATTTAAAGCAAATTTTACAAATCTACAATCGAGGTGGCATGGGAACTGGCTATTTTGAAAATAGACAAAATATGGTTTATCCTAAGAAACCAAATCATTTAGGAATTTATGTGGGCGACGTCAAAGCCATTAACCCAAAGAAAAAGCAGATAACCATTGATTTGACAGACGAAATTCAAATGGGAGATGTGCTTAGTATCAAGGATAATACGTCGTATGTTTCCCAAATTGTAGAAGGAAATACGGTTGGCGAGATTAAGGACATAAAAAATATCAAATTAAATGACGAAGTTTATAAAATTGTGAGCAATACGCTCAATAAAAAACAATGGGAAATTTACAAAAAAGAAATCAAGAAGGTAGATATTTCGTGCAAACTGTACAAAAACGGTGAAAATATATGTCTGGAATTGTATAATGACCATATTTGTACAAAATCGTCTATAAAGTATGAAAAATCAGACGTAAACGAACTTGACAAATCCAGAATTTTATGCCAAATCCAGAAAACAGGGAATACGATTTTTCAAATAAAAGATGCCAAAATTGAGGTCGAAAATTTAAAATTGCCAGTAAGTAGCCTAAATCAATTGCGCCGAGAGGCAATCGAGAAGTTTGAAAGTTGCTTGGAAAATAGTATTCAAAGAAAATCAGATGTAGAAATCAATGTGGTCCCCAATTTGCATAAATTGAAACAACAGGAAATGCCCAAAATTAATTTATTTTTGCAAAAATTTGACGAAAAAATTAATTATCAAAGTTTGGACTATCATGAAATTTATGTGCCATTTAAAGAATTGATAGGACGCAAGAAAATACGAGATTACATTGCTATTTTACCCAATATTGTAGATGAAACATATGAGAAATTAATCATGCAAAATAGGCTAATATTGGACGAGGCTAAAGCAGTCATGATTTCCCATATATCACAAATTGAGATTTTAAAGAAATTTAATATTACCAAAAAAGTCATGGCAGATTATTCACTAAATATTATGAATATTTTATCGGAAAAAGCATTACAAGACCTGAAAATAGAACGATTTACGATGTCACCGGAACTTGATAGAAGGCAAATTAGTGAATTTTCAGATAATTTAGAAAAAGAATTGGTTGTGTATGGAAGAACATGCTTAATGACTTCCAAATACTGCCCAATTGGCAAAAACGCAGAGTGTAAAAGGGCTTGTCAAAATGGAAATTATGCTTTAAAAGATAGGAAAAATTTTGTATTTCCAATTGTTTCGGATCATATCAATTGTCATTGCCGAATTTACAATTCGAAAATCTTGTCAAATGATTATCAGAATATGGATATTGATTTTGTAAGAATTGATGTACTAAATGAAACGGAAGAAGAAATTCACAAAATCATTTCCACCGTAAAAGCAGGCAAAAGATTGACAGGAGAAAATTATACAAACGGAAATTTAGCGTAAAATTCATCATAAATTACAATAAAATATAATATGATTAAATAAACCTACCAAAAATGCTATACAAAAATTATTTTTTGCGATATAATTAAGTCAGTCGTATGAAACGAAGTGAATTACGAATGACTTAAGATAGGTTGCAAAACCTATCTACCTTAGAAAAATTTCGATGAAAGGATTGATTAATCAATGAAATTAAAAGAATTATTAACAGGAATAGAAAATTTCAAAATGAAAGGCGACGAAGAACTAGAAATCAAATCAATTGAAAATAATTCCAAAAAAGTAAAACCTGGAAGTTTATTTGTAGCAATCCAAGGTTACGATTTTGATGGGCACAAATTTATCGACGAAGCAATTGAAAATGGTGCAGTTGCGCTTATGCTAGATATGTCAGCTGATTTAAAATCCATTAAATTGCCAAAAGATATGACCGTTATCTTAACTGATAACACAAGAGCCAATTTGGCAATCATGGCTTGCAATTTCTATAAAAATCCATCTAGACATTTCAAATTAATTGGTGTTACAGGAACAAAAGGAAAAACCACAACGACCTATATGATTAAATCAATCCTAGAAAAAGCAGGCTACAAAGTCGGCTTAATTGGAACCATTGCCAATTATATTGGGGAAGATATGATTTCGGAAAGCAATCGAACAACGCCAGAGAGTTTGGAGTTGCAGGAACTATTTTATAAAATGGCGGTTGCCAAAGTAGATTATGTTGTTATGGAAGTATCTTCCCAAAGTTTGAAATTGCACAGAGTCGATGGCTCAAATTTTGATATGGCGGTCTTTACCAATTTTTCAAAAGACCATATCAGTTTAAAAGAACATACTGACATGGACGATTATTTCAATTCCAAATTGAAATTATTCCAAATGTGCCCAAAAGGATTTGCAAATAGTGATGATTTCAAATGCGAAAGATTGATGCATTATGCTAAAAATTGCGATATCAAAACCTATTCAGTTGATAATGGCTCAAATTTAATTGCAAAAGATATCACAATTACCAATGCAAGTGTTGATTTTAAAGTAAAATTGGGGCAAAAAAATGAGAGAATGAAAGTCAATATTCCAGGAAGATATAGCGTTTATAATGGATTGGCAGCGATTTCTGTGGCGATTTCATTGGGAATCGATGCCGAAAAAATCAAAGAAGGGTTGCTAGAAATTGTCATCCCTGGCAGAAATGAATTAGTGCCAAATGAAAAAGAATTAACGATTATGATTGATTATGCCCATACAGCCGAAAGTTTGGAGAATTTATTGAATTCCGTAAAAGCCTATACAATGGGAAGAATTATTTGCGTGTTTGGCTGTGGAGGCGATAGAGATAAAACAAAACGTCCAGAAATGGGAGAAGTAGCAGGAAGATTAGCCGATTTTTCAATTGTAACAACCGATAACCCAAGAACGGAAAAACCAGAAGATATTATTAGCGAGATTGAAGAAGGAATTTCCAAAACAAAAGGAAATTATAAAATAGTTATCGACCGAAAAGAAGCCATTCAAACAGCAATTGACATGGCAAATAAAAGAGATATCGTTATTTTAGCGGGAAAAGGACATGAAACTTATCAAGAAATAAATGGTGTAAAAAATGAATTTGATGAGCGTAAGATTGTAAAAGAAATATTAAAAAATAAGTAGGAGATTTTATGAGTGTACAAATTATTTATTTAATCGCATCATTTCTATTGGCAGCCATTTTAGGAAAATTAATGATTCCGATTTTGAAAAAATTGAAAGTCGGGCAAAGCGAAAGAGAAGACGGACCACGTTCCCACCTGAAAAAACAAGGAACGCCAACCATGGGTGGAATCATGATGATGATCACAATTGTTGTTTTTACATTAATTGTATATCTATTTCATTCCGATTTTGAATTTATCAAGCCAATATTAATCATTTCAATTGCAAGTTTAGGTTTTGGGATTGTTGGATTTGTGGACGATTTCAAAAAAGTAGTTTTGCATAATACAGAAGGCTTAAATCCCAAATTGAAAATGCTTGGATTATTGATTGTATCCTGCATTTTCACAATTGTTTTAATGAATTATACGAATGTAACAACAGAAATTTTTATTCCATTTACTGATTTTACGCTAACTTTCCCAAAATGGATTTTCATTCCATTTACGATTTTAGTTATGCTAAGTGCAACAAATGCAGTGAATTTAACAGACGGAATCGACGGTTTGGCAGCAAGTGTATCTGCGATTATGATAACCGCATTGTCAATCCTTGCAATCAAACTTGGAAATGTGGAAATATCGATATTTGGTAGCATTGTAGTGGGAACTTGTTTGGGATTTTTAGTTTATAATTTTCATAAAGCAAAAGTGATGATGGGAGATACTGGCTCCTTGCTTCTTGGTGGAGTGGTTTCAAGTATGGCAATTTATTTGCAAATTCCAATCTTTTTGTTATTAATAGCAATTATTCCAATATTGGAAACAACATCGGTTATTTTGCAAGTTTGGTATTTTAAAAGAACAGGAAAAAGACTTTTTAGAATGTCGCCATTGCATCATCATTTTGAATTAACTGGTTGGAGAGAAAATCGAGTGGTTGGCGTATTTTCACTAATTACCTTTATTTTCTCTATCATAGGAATATTGGCAATATAAAATTACCTAGAAAGGAAACTTTTAAGGAAATGGCAAAAAAAGCTCAAAAAGAAAAAAAGAAATTTAGCCTTTTTACCAAAGGCTCACTCGATTACTTTATCTGGATTACCGTTATGATTTTGGTGGCTTTTGGTTTGGTTATGGTGTTATCGGCAAGCGCTCCTTCTGCTTTAGCAGAATCCAATGGAAAAAGTAGTTATGGGTACATAAGTAAACAGGCATTTTCAGCAGTTCTTGGCTTGGTCGCCATGATGGCGCTTTCGAAAGTAGATTATCATATTTATCGAAAACTAAAATGGCTTATTTATATTATTTGCATTGTTTTGCTGGTGCTTGTTGGATTTTTTGGGATAGATGCAAACCGGTGCGAAACGTTGGATTAAGATTGCAGGAATCAACTTCCAGCCTTCTGAATTTGCCAAAATTGGTTTCATCTTGTTTTTCGCTTCGCTGTTATCCGATGTCAAAGAACATGGAAAAATTAAAGATTATCGATATGGTTTCATTTATCCGATGGTATTTATGGTTCCCATTATTGGTGCTATTTTGATTTTGCAAAACCATTTTAGTGCGACATTTATTATTGCTGTTGTAACCGTTGTGCAAATGTTTGTAGCAGGCACAAAAATCACTCACTTTTTATTAACTGGACTCATTGGTGGCGTATGTGGTGCAGGTGCTCTCATGGTTAAAAACGGTGGTTCAACACTTGGTACAGACTTCAGAAGTACGAGAATCGAAACATGGCTTGACCCATTTACTGACCCAACAGGCGATGGTTGGCAAATCATACAAAGTTGGTATGCCATTGCTTCCGGAGGCTTATTTGGAGTAGGACTTGGCAATAGCAAACAAAAATATTTATATTTGCCAGAACCACACAATGATTTCATTTTTTCTGTTTTAGCAGAAGAATTAGGCTTTGTGGGATGTGTGGTCGTTATTTTATTGTTTACTATTTTTGTGTGGAGAGGTGTTGTAATTGCCATGAAAGCACAAGACAATTTTGGTTGCCTAATTGCGATTGGAATTGTTACGATGTTGGGACTTCAAGCGATGGTTAACATTGCGGTTGTAACAGGAACGATTCCAGTAACTGGAATGCCACTACCGTTTTTTAGTTATGGTGGAACATCACTCATAGCCAATCTAATGGCAGTCGGAATCCTGCTCAACATCTCCAGAACCGCCAAGTAGGGGGGCGAGGAGTTAGGAATAAATAACAGAAAGGAAAAAATATATGAGAGTAATTGTCTCAGCAGCAGGAACAGGGGGACACATCAATCCTGCAATTGCGATTGCAAACAAAATACGTCAGAAAAATCCAGATTCAGAAATTATTTTTATAGGAACCAATCGCGGTTTGGAAAATGATTTAGTTCCAAGAGCTGGTTTCGAACTAAAAAGAATTGAGGCATATGGTTTGAAAAAGGAAATATCTTTCAAAAATTTGAAGCATATTTTTCAAACGATAAGAAGTACGAAAGAAGTCAAAAAAATAATTGATGAATTTAGACCAGATTTAGTGCTAGGAACAGGCGGTTATATTTGTGGACCAGTTTTTGCGGCAGCGACTTCTAAGAAAATTCCTGCGGTATTGCATGAGAGCAATGCGTATCCGGGAAAAGCGGTGAAAATGTTCGCTAAGGAAGTAGATTGCGTTTTGGTGGGGTTTGAAGAGGCAAAAGAAAGATTGAGTGAAGCAAAAAAAGTGGTTGTTACAGGTACGCCAACGAAAATCAGAAAATTGACAATTGCACGAGATGAACGTCAAAAGATTTTATCCGATTTGGGCGTGAAAAGTGAATTGCCAATTGTGCTAATATTTGGCGGAAGTCAAGGGGCGCAGGCAATTAATGAGGCGACGGTTGATTTAATCAAGGCAAAATTGAATAAAGATTATCAAATTATTTGGGCAACTGGGCAAAATCAATATGATGTTGTAAAAGAAAGTTTTGAGAAAGAGTCATTATCGATTAAAAATATCAAAGATGTAAAAGTTGTGCCTTATATTTATAATATGGAAGAACTCATTAATTTGGCAGATTTGGTCATTTGTAGAAGTGGCGCGATGACGATAACAGAACTTGCAATTTGTGGAAAACCAGCCATTTTCATTCCGCTTCCATCAAAATCAGCCAATCGTCAAGAAGATAATGCGAGGGTATTGGAAAAACTGGGCGCTGCGAAAATTATTTTAAATCATGAATTAACGGGTGAGAAATTGTCGAGCGAAATTAATGATATTATTAAAAATAGAGCAAAACTAGAGAAGATGGGAAAATTAGCGAATCAGATTGCGCCAAATCATGTGGAAGAGAAGATTTATGATGAGATTTTGAAGATTGTTAAAACGGAAACAAAGATTTAAAAATTTTCATTTTCCTATTGCAAAAGTGAAAAGAAAAGAGTATACTTACTTGAATGAATAAACTTAAGAAGGAGAAAAAAATGATTGATAAATTAGTGATTGTGGAGTCTCCTGCTAAGGCGAATACAATCAAAAAATTTCTTGGTGGAAAAAGTAAAGTAGTGGCATCGATGGGACATATCCGCGATTTGCCAAAATCGAAAATGGGAGTGGATATTGAACATGATTTTGAGCCACAATATATTAATATACGCGGAAAAGCGCCACTCATTAATTCTTTAAAAAAGGAAGCCAAAAATGCGAAACAAGTTTATCTTGCAACTGACCCTGACCGTGAAGGAGAGGCAATTGCATGGCATTTGGCGTACATTTTGGGAATTGACCCAAACTCGATTTGTCGTGTGACATTTAACGAAATCACGAAAGACGCTGTCAAAGAGGCGATTCAAAATCCAAGAAAAATCGATTTGAATTTGACGGACGCGCAGCAAGCAAGGCGCGTTTTGGACCGCATTGTTGGTTATAAAATTAGTCCAGTTTTGTGGAAAAAAGTAAAGCGTGGTTTGTCGGCAGGTAGAGTGCAGTCAGTGGCTGTTGCTTTGATTGTAAATCGTGAGGAAGAAATTGAGAAATTTGTTCCAGAAGAATATTGGAATATCAATTTGAAAGCATCTGACAAGAAAACCAAAACGAAATTTGATTGCAAATTTATTGGAAAAGATGGCAAAAAAATTGAACTTCATTCCAAAGAAGAAGTGGACAAGATTTTGGCAGATTTAGAAGGGGCAAAATACAAAGTTGTGGACATAAAAAAAGGCGAGAAAAAGCGCAATCCTGCTCCACCATTTACGACAAGTACGATGCAGCAGGAAGCGTCCAGAAAATTGAATTTTGCCATTAAGAAGACGATGTCAGTTGCGCAAGGTTTGTATGAAGGGGTCAAATTGCCAGAACAGGGAACAACGGGTTTGATTACGTATATGAGAACTGATTCTACTAGAATTTCGAATGAAGCAAGAGCAGCTTCGAAAGAGTATATTGTGAGAGAATATGGCGAAAAATACTACGAAAATCGTTTCTTTAAAACCAAGGCAGAAGCGCAAGATGCGCACGAAGCGATTCGTCCAACTTATGTGGAACTTGCGCCAGATAAAATCAAAGAACATTTGACGCCTGACCAATATAAATTGTACAAATTAATCTATAATCGCTTTATTGCCAGTCAAATGACGGCTGCGGTGTATGATACACTTGCAGTTTCGATTGACGGAAATCACTACAATTTTAGGGCAAATGGGCAAACGTTGAAATTCAAAGGATTTATGACGTTGTATGTAGAGGGCGAAGACAACAAGACTGCAGAAGAATTTACGCAGATTCCAGAATTGGAAGTGGGAGAAGAGGTCAAAAAAGAGAAAATTGACAGCAAGCAAAGTTTTACAGAGCCACCACCACGTTATACGGAAGCAAGTTTGGTTAAAACATTGGAAGAAAAAGGAATTGGTAGACCGAGTACCTATGCGCCAACGATTACAACGATTTTAGCCAGAAGATATGTGGAAAAAATTCAGAAGCAATTGGCTCCAACTGATTTGGGAAGAATTGTGAATAAATTATTAATTGAGAATTTCTCAGACGTTATCAATGTGGAATTTACAGCAAAAATGGAAGAAGAATTTGACAAAGTCGCAGAACGGAAATGAAAAATGGAAGGCAGTGATCCATGAGTTTTACACACCTTTTGCAAAAATTGTGGAAAAGGTTGACAAAGAATTGGAGCATGTCAAATTAGAATATGAAGTTTCGGATGTACCTTGTGAAAAATGTGGCAGAATGATGGTGATTAAATATGGAAAATATGGTAAGTTTTTGGCGTGTCCGGGCTACCCAGAATGTCAGAATGCGAAGCCAATTATTGAAACAATTGATGTTCCATGTCCAAAATGCGGAGGCGTGGTGCAGGTTCGAAAAACGAAGAAAAAACGTAATTATTATATTTGTGAGAACAATTTTGAGGGAAATGAAAACAGGTGTGATTATATTTCTTGGAACAAACCAAAGCCAGGAGAGAAATTCGTGGAAGGGGAAGATGTTTCAGAGATAGAGAAGGAGACGAAGAAGGAGAGCAAGAAGAAAAGTACGACCAAGAAAAAGTCTACGACGAAAAAGAAGACGGCTAAGAAATAGGAAAATTATAAAATATCAAAACGAATGCTTTTTTCATATTATATATAAATACTATGAAAGGAGCACTTTTTTATGGCAAAAATTTTAGTATACAACAGTAACTCAAACCGAATGGAAACGTATTATAGAGGGCTATCAGAGGCAATGCCGTATGTTACTAATCGAACATTAACCGTTCGAGAGTTTCGTTCAAATAGCAATACAGAAATTTTATGGACCAGCAGAAGAACTATGGAGTCATGGAACCGATTCCGAACACTTTATGGACGTTCGATTTATGTTGGATTTGCATTTAAACGTCCGTGGGAAGGTGGCCATGCGAACCAGTCACAGCATTATGCGGGTGTAGCATTTGATGTAGGACAAAATCTGTCGGCAGAAGGAAGGCTTGCGATGAGAAATTTGGCGGAAAGTTCGGGGATTTGGACGTATGTGGAAGGTGCAACACAGGTTTTGAGCAAGAAACGATAATTGAGGAAATGCTTACAGTAAAGTGCGTTTAAGGGTTAAAGAAAAAATAGAGGACAAGTTGAAAAGAGTGAATTAATTTGGGATTAATTTGCTCTTTTTTATACTGCATAGAAAGGAGTAAAAGTGGAGGAAAAGCAAAATATAGGGTATTATTCTATCATACCAGCAACAATTTTGTATAATAGGGATTTAAAAGCAAATCAAAAGATTTTGTATGCAGTTATAACATCACTTAGCAATAAGGAAGGTTATTGTTTTGCATCGAATAAATATTTAGCGGAAAAGTTGAATGTTGGAGCAAATACAGTTTCTGGTTGGATAACGGATTTGCGAAGGAAGAATTGGGTTCAAGTGGAACTGATTAGAAATGATAAACAAGAGATTATTCAGAGGAGAATTTATATAAAGGATATACCGTATAATTTTTATAAAGAATACCCCTATACGCAAAAAGAAGAAGAGGGTATTCCTCAAAAATGGGAAGAGAATAATATAATAAATAATAATATAAGCACACACACCTTATCGAAAAATCAATATCAAGATAAGGTGTTTTTATATGAGTATGAATATGAAGATTTGGTTGAAAAATATGGGCAAGTTAAAGCAGATAAATGTATTGAAGAATTGTCTTTGTATAAGAGATCCAAAGGTGTAGAGTATGAAAGTGATTACGATACAATTAAGAGATGGGTAATTGATAGAGTTGAAGGACAAAAGAGAAAGCCAAATAAGTTTAGAAAAACAGATTTTGAGCAGAGAGATGAAGAATTTTGGAGTAATTTTTATGATAATTAGAAAGAGGTGGAATGTATGAAAAAAGATGAAAAATTTAATCTTCCTACGTTAGATGATTTGTTTGAAAGAACGCATGGAAGTTATGTAGGGAGAATTGAAAAGATTGAGACGAAAAAATTGAATGAATTTAAAGGGCATCCCTTTAAAGTGAAAGAGAATGCAGAAATGGAACAGTTAGTCGAAAGCATAAAAGAAAATGGAGTTTTAAATCCAGTGATAGTAAGAGAATTGGAAGATGGAAGTTTTGAAATGATATCAGGGCACAGAAGAAAAAGAGCAGCAGAAATTGCAAATATGGAAGAAATACCTTGCATTGTGAGAAACTTAACAGATGAAGAGGCGACAATTTTGATGGTTGACAGCAATTTGCAAAGGGAAGAAATTTTGCCAAGTGAAAAGGCTTTTGCGTATAAAATGAAAATGGAGGCAATGAAAAGACAGGCAGGTAGACCTAGTAAAAATAATTCTGCCCCAATGGGACAGAATTTAGAAAATAAAACTACAAGAGAAAAAATTGCAGAAGAAACAGGCGAAAGTGCTACCAATATTCAAAGATATATTAGACTGACAAATTTGATACCAGAAATATTAAATATGGTAGATGAAAAGAAAATTGCTTTTAGACCAGCAGTTGAGATTTCTTATTTGAAAGAAGATGAACAATATACATTACTGGACGCAATGCAATTTAATGATTGTACGCCATCATTGGCACAGGCAATTAGTTTGAAAAAGAGAAGTCTTGAAAATAGCTTAACGGCTGAGAAAATAGATGAAATTATGGAAGAAGAAAAGTCGAATCAGATTCCTAAATTTAAAATGAATATGGAGAAAATAGAAAGTGTACTTCCACGAAATGTTGTGAGTCAAAAGGATAGAGAAGATTTTATTATTATGTGTGTGAAAGAGCATAATAAAAGGCAGAAACAAAAAGAGTATGACAGATAATGTATATACAAAATCAAATGTGCAAATTTGAGAAAAATGAGTGATTTTCAGTTTTGAATTGTGAGAAATAAATGAGTAAAATTTAAGTAAATTTATTTGAGAAAGGGGATTGAAAATGGATATAACTTATACAAAAGTTGGAGATTATTTTGTGCCGAATTTGGTTCTTTTGGAGAATGTAAAAGACTTTCGAATAGGAAAATATGGGAGGCTAAGATTGAAGTATTTGAAAGAAAATAAGAAAGTAGAATATATCATTTTAAATATGAATGGGGAACTCAAAAAGCATTTGATGGAGATTGATAAATTGGCAAAGGAAAGAGTGGAATTTTTAATAAAACAGCAAGCCAGAAGGCAAAATGTAGACGAAAAATTAAAGCAAAATGACCAATTAAAGTGGGTTGGAATGATGAATAATATAAAAAATTCTGCCGAAGAAATTGTGATAAATGAGTTAATTTTTGATGAAAAAGTGGGTGAAAATTATGGAGAAAAATGATTTGTTTGATATGGATTCTGTGGACTTATATGAGTGCATAAATGGTATGAAATTTGAGTTGCAGAGTAGAAATTTTGAGTATAAAAAGTTGCAAAATCAGGTGGAAAATATTAAGGAAAGATTTTCAAAAATTAGAGATATTTTGGAAGATGAAGAACCAAGTGAATTGACGATTGAGGAAAGTTCTATGCTAATAAAAATTGTCAATTTGTATCGTGAAATTTTGAGAATTGAAGAGTATGAAATATTCTTTTTGGGTGGCGGACAAGCCTATAAATATTTTAGAAAAATGGAAATAATTGAATAGAAAATGTAAAAAAGTGTTTAGATTTTGAAAAAAATTTAGCACTTTCTTTTTGGTTTTTTGAAGTTAGTTTGAGAAGAAATTTTGAATGCCAACCAATTTTTATTTAAAAATTTTGAGATAAATTGAAGCAACAATATAACTATAAAATATGTTTTTTATGTCCTAACAAGCATGACATTTGTATATACACAAATGTTAAACTATGGGGAACACCCCAATCCCCTTTTTTAGAAAAATTGTAAGGAGGTAAAAAGATGGTGACGACAAGTTTATAGAGTGTGAAACAACGAAATGATTATGTGATAAAATATACTACCAATAAATTGAAAATAAAAAAAATAATTTTGGAGATTTGAAGTTAATTTTTTTTGAAAGAAAAAATTAGGAAGGTTGTGTAGAGGAATAGTAGAAAACAGAAAAAAATTAAAGATAAGAAAAAAGAGAGGAGTAGTGAGAGATAAAATAGGCACAGGCACAGAATTGTGCCTATTTTATAGAAGTAACTTGAAAATTATTGAGAAATTGAAAATTTTATGATATATTAATAAAAAATGTAAATAAGGAGAAAAAATGACAGGATTAGTTAAATATGGAAAATATTCAAGAAAAGATATACATGATGTTTTCTCACCAGATACAAAATTTACACCACAATCAGGTTCTTGGGGATTACATGGAATAATAAGAGTACCTAGAACCGAACATGATTATATATTTTTAGTAACATATGGAAAAAAACAATCTAGTCATCAATTTGATGAAAATATAGATGAAAATGGAATTTTAACTTGGCAATCACAACCTTCTCAAACATTAAATGAATCAAGAATAATTAACTTTATAAATCATGATTATTTAAAAAATAATATATACTTATTCTTAAGAACATCTGATAAAGAAGATTATACATATATGGGATTATTAGCGTATGTAGATCATGATAATCAAAAAGAAAAACCTGTTTATTTCAAATGGCAGATTTTAGACTGGAATGATAATAATTCAAATAGATTAATAAATGACGAAAAAATAGACACATATGAGATTGAAAAATTCGATGCTAAAAAATTTACATTGAAATTAAATGAAGAAGAAACAGAGTATTCTTGCAATGATCAAACTAGAAATGGGAGAAACACAAATGAATTTTATAGCAATAAGAATATCAATTTTGAAGGAGAAATAAAAAAGAATACAGAATTGGGAAGAAAGGGTGAAGATATTGTTGTAGAATATGAAAAAACTAGACTTATAATGGAAGGGAGAGAAGATCTAGCCAATAAAGTTTTTCCAACAAGGGAAATCGCTGGAAATGCTGAAAGATTTGATGTGCTTTCATATGATAAAGATGGAAACGAAAAATATATAGAAGTAAAAACAACTAAAGGAGGATTAAATAATATATTTCACATATCAGAAAATGAAGTTGAATTTTCTGAACAATATCAAGCCAAGTATTATTTATATAGAGTTTATAATTTTAACACAAAAACAATGTCTGCAGATTTAAAGATTATAAAGGGAGCTATAAATAGAGAAAAGCTACAAGCGACCAATTATACTTGTAGGATTGGAGGAAGATAATGAAAATATATAATAAACTTGTTAGAGATAAAATAACTAATATTATTGAAGCTGAGGGAAGAATAGTAAAATATAGAATATTAGATAACGATGAATATAAACAAGAATTAAATAAAAAGTTACAAGAAGAAGTAAAGGAATATTTAGAAGATAATAATATTGAAGAATTAGCAGATATAGTTGAAGTTATTTATGGAATATTAAACTTTATGAATGTTTCAATTCAAGAGTTTGAAAAGGTAAGAATAAATAAACAGGAAAGAAGAGGAGCATTTGAGAAAAAGATTTATTTAGAGGAGACAGAATAATGGATAAGTTAATAAAAGAAATAAAACAATTTAATGAGGAAAGAGATTGGGATCAATTCCACTCTCCAGAAAATTTAGCAAAATCAATTTCTATCGAAGCAGGAGAGTTACTAGAATGTTTTCAATGGGATAGTGAAAACTATAATAAAGAAGAAGTATGTGAAGAACTTGCAGATGTATTTACTTATTGTATTCAAATGGCAATGAAATTAGAAGTTGATCCAGAAGATATAATTTTGAAGAAATTGGAAAAGACAAAGAAAAAATATCCAGTAAAAAAAGCTAAAGGAGTAAGCACAAAATATAATAAATTATAGAAATAATAATTAGTGGGGGCAATTATTATGATAGTATATGAGGCAACAAAGCAATTATTTGTAGAAGATGTTGTGCAAGACAGAATTGAAGAAAATATTGATAGAAAATTTTATGAAAAAATGGGATATTACACATCACAGAGTGAAAGAAAAGCATGGAATAATTCTATGCAATATATGATGAAAGTTTTAATAGATAATAACATACCTGGAAATGTAGGAATAGCTATTGAATTTAAAATTCCAAACACATCTAAGAGAGTAGATTTTATAATTACAGGTAAGGATGGAGAATCTAAAAATACAGCTATTATTGTTGAATTAAAACAATGGACTGAAGCTGATATAGTTAATGGAAAAGATGGAATAGTACAAGCATATACAGGACATGCTTTAAGAGAAGTTGCACATCCATCATATCAAGCATGGTCATATGCAACAACAATAGAAGACTATAATGAAACTGTACAAGATAGACAAATAGATTTACATCCATGTGCTTATCTTCACAATTATTTAACCGTAACACCTCCAACACTATTAGCAGATAATTATAAATATTATCTAGAAAAAGCGCCTGCTTTTATAAAAGGCGATGTAGAAAAGTTAAGAGATTTTATAAATAAGTATATTAAATATGGTGATGATAAAGAGACCTTATATATGATTGAAAATGGAAAAATTAGACCTTCTAAGTCCTTACAAGATGCTTTATCAAGTATGCTAAAAGGTAATGAAGAATTTATTATGATAGATGACCAAAAACTTGTATACGAAACAGCATTAGATATGGCAAGAAAATCATATAAAGATGGAAATAAAAGAGTATTGGTAATAAAAGGTGGACCTGGAACTGGTAAATCTGTTCTGGCAATTAATCTTTTAGTAAAATTAACAAATGAAAATATGGTCTGCTCATATGTAACGAAAAATGCAGCACCAAGAAATGTATATGCTACAAAGTTAAGTGGAGATTTTCGAAAAACAAGAATTAATAATTTATTTAAAGGATCAGGATCATTTGTAGAATCTGCAGAAAATGAATTTGATGTTTTAATAGTAGATGAAGCTCATAGATTGAATGCAAAATCAGGAATGTTTCAGAATTTAGGCGAGAATCAAATAAAGGAAATTATTAAGGCATCTAAATTTTCAATATTTTTTATAGATGAATCACAAAGAGTAACTTTAAAGGATATTGGAAGTATTGAAGGAATACAAAAGTATATTGGACAAGCTGATGCTGAATCGGAAATAATGGAATTGGAATCACAATTTAGATGTAATGGATCAGATGGATATATAGCTTGGCTGGATGATGTATTAGACATTAGAGAAACAGCTAATAGTAATGGATTTGATTTGGATTATGACATTAAAATTTGTGATACTCCTAACGAAGTAAGAGATATAATATTTGAAAAGAACAAAATAAATAATAAAGCAAGATTACTAGCAGGATACTGTTGGGATTGGATAAAAGATGGAAAAAATAAATCAGATATTTTTGATATAACCGTTCCAGAATATAATTTTGCAATGAGTTGGAATCTAGGTAATAGCAACACATGGGCGATTGATCCAAAATCTGTCAATGAAATAGGATGTATACATACTGCACAAGAACTTGAATTTGATTATGTTGGAGTAATTATTGGAAATGACTTAAGATATGAGAATGGTAAAATAGTTACAGATGTTACAGAAAGAGCAAAAACAGATCAGTCAATAAAAGGAATATATAAAATGTTTCAACAAGATTTTGATAAAGCAAAGAAAATAGCAGATGAAATAATTAAAAATACATATAGAACATTAATGACAAGAGGACAAAAGGGATGTTATATTTATTGTACTGATAAACAATTATCGAACTATTTGAAAAACAGATTGAATCAAACTAATGAGATTACTTATTTAATTGATGATAAAGAGATTAATACATTAATGGTCGCAGAAGATGGGGAAGAATATAAATATAAGTAATATAGATTGGAGAAATACAATTATGAAAATCAAATGCTTAATTTGTGAAGATGTGATTGAATCAAAAAGTGTGCATGATTTAGAGTCTTGCAAAATGTGAATCGTGTTATATTGATGGAGGAAGTGAGTATTTGCATATAGGTGCAAAAGATGTTAGTAAAATTGTTAAAATATTGAGAGATGGAACGAAAGTTGAATGTAGTACATTAGAATAAGTAATATCTAAAAAACAAAAGAAAAGCAAAATAATAATGTAATTAATTTTACGGAATTATTTTGCTTTTTTTACGATAATCGACAAGTTTCGACAAAACAATACTGTAAAAGTATGATATGCTTAACTAGAAGGAGAAAATTATGGAAAAGTTTGAATTAGAATTAACAGATGACAATATAAAGGAGACAATACTAAGAAATTATTTAGATAATAATAAAAGATTATATGCATTAGCTAGACTAGTAGAGAGTATTGCTAGTAATACAACAATATGTATTGATGGTGATTGGGGATGTGGAAAAACATTTTTTGTTAATCAGTTTATATATTTGATAAAAAATAAAAAAATGTACGATGAATTAAAAATGGAAGAAGAGTTAAGTAATGTTTTTTCAAATATAGAAAAAGATAATATTATTTTATACTATGATGCATGGAAAAATGATCATCACCCAGATGCTTTTCAATCTATGATTTTTAATATATTAAATGAATTTCCAAAGTATAAAGACAAAGTGCAGGATTTTAATAATATAAAAGAAATATTAGTAGGATTTGGCAAAAACATTATTAATAAATGTTCTTATGAGATTATTAATTTTGATAATATAAAAACATATGAAGAGTTAGCAGAACAAATTATTACTGTTGAAGAGAAAAAAGAACGTTTTAAAGAATTATTACAAAAAATATTAGGAGAAAAAAGGATGATTTTAATTGTTGATGAAGTAGATCGATGTAATCCTATATATGCTTCGAAAGTTCTTGAAACAATAAAACATTTTTATGATTTTACAAATATAACGACTATATTTGTATCTAATAATAAAGAATTAGCTAATACAATAAAAAAACAATACGGAGAAAATTTTGATGGATATGCTTATTTAAACAAATTCTATGATTTCGTAATAACACTTGATAATGAAAAAAACATAGAATATTCTCAAAAAGTTTTAAGTTTTAAGAGTTCTACATATTTACCTCATAATGTATCTTATGAAATGTTTAAAAAGTATAATTTTTCTTATAGAGAATGCAATAGATTTAGAACTATGTATGAGATGGTTAGAAAATATATTGAAAGAGATAGAAATACAGTTTTTGACCAAAAAGACTACAATATAGCTTTTGATATTATATTGCCAATAATCATAGCTTTTAAAATAAAGGATATAACTGCATATAGGGAATGCCTAAGTGGTGGTGTATTAAAATTACAAGAAGCTCTTGAATATATAAGAAATAGTTTTGAAAAAAATTATACACATACTGGATGGTTGAAAGAAATACCAGGAACAGCAAAAGATGAAAATGAAATAGCAAAGATAATACAAATTTATAATAAATTCAAAGATAATAAGATGTATAGTGGAATATTTAATGACTGTATAAAAATGAGCGTATTTTAGGAGAAAAAGCGTTTTTTGTTATATCGTCATTATTATACAACAATATATATTGTTCTATAAAAATATAGTTACTCTAGAGTTAAATAGTATTTTTGAATAAATAATATTTATAAAATAAAATTGATAGGGGATGAAAATAAAATGGCAAATAAAAAGAAAGAAAATAAAATATCTATACAAAAAATAATTTATTTTGATGAGGAATCAATAACAGATTATGTACAAATAGTTGAAGGTGGAAAAATGGAAAAGACTACAGAATTACTTAATGAAACTGAAGAAAGTCTAGAGTCCAACACAAAAGCTTCTGCATCTGCAGGAATTTCTGGTGTATTTAAAGCAATATTAGGTCTTGAAAGTAAAATAGAAGCTAATCTAGAACTAGGCACATCATTAAATGCAAATAAAATGGCAAAGAACATATTAAAAAACACAATATTAACAGATTTTATTAACATATTAGAAAAAGGTAATTCTAGTATTGAGAACTTCAAGGATTACAAAATATTTGTAGAAAAGGACTCATTATCATATATTGTTATGATATCTCCATATATGACAATGCTTGGAAAAAGTAATGGTATTAAGGCTGGTGAGTTTGACCTTTTTATAGATAAAATTGATAATGCTGTTAAATCAGGGAAAGGATATTTTGAGTTTGTAGGTGAAAAGAATAACAGAAAGGTTGTACTAAGATTTAATATAAATGCTTTTAAGAATAACTATAAAATATCAGATCTATTAAAAATGAATTTAAGTATATATGCTATAAAAGTAGGAACAACAACTCTAGAAAAACTTAATATGAATAACGAACTGAATTTGGATGAAAAAATAACAATTGGTAAGGATAATCCATCTTATTATGTTGAAGAAAATAATAATGATAATGAAAACGAAGACAAGAAAAAAGAACTTAATGTTTATGATGTTTTGTTAGCAGGAGTTGAAAAAGATGATAGATAGAATTGTAATATTTAAAGGATCAAAAAGAGATTTTGAAAAATTATTAAATGATGAAATAAGTTCAAGTTCAGAAACGGTTTCATTTATGGAATTAATTCAATATTATAATAAACAAATAAGACAAAATGATTCTGCAAGTGAAGATGATTGGATTGCAAGAAAAAGAAATATAAAAAATTGTATAGTTAGAGCAGATGATTATGCTAGTGTATTAGAACATGCTATTAGTAACTTTGTCAATATAATAACATTGAATAGTAAAGTTGAAAATTTATTTGTACATAATCCACCTAAAAGGGTTATAGAATCATTAAAAGCAGAGTATGCAGATATTATAGAATATAAATATTCAAAATATCAAAAAATAAATAGAGAAAAACTGAAAAAAATATATAATAATATGGATAATTATATTATAGGTCAAAAACATTGCAAAAAAGAAATCACATCATCACTATACAAATTACTTACTAAAGAAAAAGATAAACCTATTGTATTATTGCTGTATGGACCATCAGGAGTTGGAAAAACAGAAACAGCGAAAAATATTAGTGAAACATTGGGAGGAGAATTATTAAGAATCCAATTTTCGATGATGCAAAGCCAAGAAGCATATAATTATGTGTTTGGAGGTGAACATTCTAGAAGTAGTTTTGCAAAAGATTTACAAAATAGAGAAACAAATATAGTACTTATAGATGAGTTTGATAAAGTTAATCCTATTTTTTATAATGCATTTTATGAAATGTTTGATGAAGGAAGATTTGTTGATACTAATTATGAAATTAATGTAAAAAATTGTATCTTCATTTGTACAAGTAATTTTAATAACAAAAATGAAATTAAAGAAAATTTAGGCTCAGCTATGTTTTCTAGAATTGGCGATTGCATTGAATATCAAGAATTAAACAAAGATGAAAAAGAAATAATAATTGATAAATATTATTCTGAAATTATAAAAAAATTAAAAGACGATGAAATAGATATAATTGAAAAAACAGATATAAAAAGTTGGTTTATAAACAATGTTGATAGATATGATAACATTCGTATTTTAAAGAATAAGATAGAAAATGCTATTTTTGGTAAATTAACAGAAGTGTTCATTTTAAAAAATTAAAGGTAAGAAGTAACTCGCTTTTTAGTGTGTATTCATTTTTTATAAATTTGAAAAACTTTAGAAATATAAAATACGTTATCCATCAAAACAACCCCTAACTATTTGAGAACCATCCACAAATTCATTTTTATAGTATTCTTTCTTCCAATAGCAAAGATAGTCCATAAAATTTTATCGAGTTCATCATCAATACTTAAAGTGCAATTTTTGCACTTTAAGTATTGATATTATATATTATAACTGATATAATATATGTAGGAGGTATTTCTAATGGATAAGAAAAAAGATTGGAATTTAGAGTTATCAGAATATATTAAACAAGGCGAACCAAATCAAGTTGAGAAAACTAAAACATGGGAAACAGCGATTGGATTGCAAGATGTTGATGGATTAAAACCTTCAAAATATTTAATAAAAACTGCTAAAGAACATATTGAAGGATCAATAGATATTGAAGAAGTCAAAGCAAGAATAGATGAATATTATGAAGTTCAAGGCAGCAGAAAAGATTTTGAAAAAGAAAATGAAGAAGCAGATAAAGTTGCAGTTAGAATAACAGAAATATTAAGCGAAAAAGCATTCAATTTTTCTCCTACAGAACTATTGAGTATTCATAAGAGATTATTTAAAGATATATTTGATGGAGCAGGTGTATATAGAGATTATAATTTTACTAAAAAAGAATGGGTATTAAATGGAGATACAGTGATATATGCACCATTTGATACAATAAAAGAAACATTGGAATATGATTTTGAACAAGAAAAAACCTTTTCATATAAAGGATTAAATTTAGATGAGTCTATAAGTCATCTATGCAAATTTACATCAAATATATGGCAAGTACATCCATTTTGTGAAGGCAACACAAGAACAACAGCAGTATTTATGGTAAAATATCTAAGAACTTTTGGATTTAATATTAATGATGAAGTATTTGCAGAAAATTCATGGTATTTTAGAAATTCATTAGTAAGAGCCAATTATAAAAATTTTGAAAAAAATGTATTTGAGGATACATCATTTTTAGAAAAATTCTTTTATAACTTACTTACAAATGCTAATAATGAATTAAAAAATAGATATACACATATAGATAATATTCAAAGTGCAGAAAATGACAATTTAAAGTGCAATAATTACACTTTAGAAGAACAGGCAATTATAAATATATTAAAGAAAACCCCTGCTACTACACAAGAAGAAATAGCAATGCAAATTAATAAATCTTTAAGAACTGTAAAAACATATATGGCAGAAATGCAAGAAAAAGGGTTGATAGAAAGAATAAATGGTAAGAAGAATGGCGAATGGATAGTGAATGAGTAATTTTATAATATAAAGCAAAAGTGTGAAAATGACTTTTAATCTAAAGAGTCAAACTTCACACTTCTTACAATTTTACCACAAAGTAAGAAAAACTATAAATGGAAAGCTAGTAACCTTTATAGAGGTTATGGAATGTGATGTGTTTGGTGTAGAAGAAATGGTATATGGGGATTATTTAAATAAGTTTCCCGTAACCCCCGAAAATCACAGTAAAAATATATCAGTAGAAGAAATAGAATTACCATTTTAGAAGCCTTTATAGATAAGGTTTCTTTTTATGTGCATAAAGTTTTATATAAATTAGCATAAATATAGATTTTTATTATAAATGTGATAAAATATAGAAAACAAAAAAGTAGGTGATAAAATATGAAATTTATATATGCATGTGATATACATGGAGATACAAATAAATATGAAAAATTATTTCAAAAGGCGAAGGAAGAAAATATTAAATACATAGTTTTAGGAGGAGATATACTACCTAAGAGAGGATTTAGAGTAATAATACAGCCTGAATTTATAAAAGGATATTTAGAAGAATATTTTAAAAGATTGAATGAAAATGATATAAATTGTATATTAATTCCTGGTAATGACGACTTAGAAAAATTTGATATACAAATAAATGAACTTTGCAAAAAATATCCTAATATATACAATATTGATGAGAAAAAATTAGATATAGAAGATGTAAGTTTTATAGGATTATCAAAAGTATTAGATCATCCATTTGGAAGTAAAAATAGGGTAGTAATAGAAGAAAATTTGAAAATGCAGTCACAATTATCTGAAGATATTTATATAAAAAAAGATACAGCAGTCATTACAATTGAAGAATGGGAAAGATATAGAGAAACTGATATTGAAAGAATGGAAGATATATTAACTAGTTTACCAAAAGTAGATAAAAATAGAAAGGTTATATATGTATTGCACAATCCACCATATGGAGTCGGATTAGATGTATGTGCGAATGGATTACAAGTGGGTTCAAAAGCAATAATGAAATTTTTAGAAAATAGTAATAGTTATATGTCATTGCATGGACATATACACGAAGCACCTAGAATCTCTGGGCTATGGTATAATGAACTGGGGAAAACGATTTGTATACAACCAGGACAAACAGAACTAGGAGAAAGAAAATGTTACTATGTTATAATAGATACAGAGCTAAACGAACAATATAGATATGAAATGTGATAGGAGAAATGTTTAAATGATGAAGTTAGAAGAATATATTGAAAAACGAAAAAAAGAAGATGGATTGAATGAATTTGATAAAAATAAGAAAGATGAAAACATCAAAATATGTGTAAATTATATTTTTGAGTATTTTAATAATTATTTAAATATTACAGAATTAGAAGAAATAACAATAGCTAAGGAAGAAAAGTTAGATAAATATTGCAAGCAATTAAAAGAGTATGACTCAGATATAAAAGAATGGCTAGTAAAGATATATGCTGAATATGGGAACTTTTTGGATAAATCAATAGGTAGAAGAGTTAGAAATGAACAAACTTATTTTTATTTGCTAAGTGAAGATAGTGAATTCAGAAGTTTATCTTATGAGTGTTATGCTGAATATATAAAGAAATTTCCATATTTAAAAGGACAAGAAGAGATGTTATACAAATTTTTAAAAGAATATCATAGAGTAGAAAGTAATCAATCTTTATGGAATATTCCAATAATAAACGAAGAAATAGATGAGTGGATAGAGACAACGAAAAATAAATATGGAGTAAACTTGTATCAATTTGCTTCTAATTGGGTAAATTATTTTTTTGATACACCAGAAATATGGGGAACGAAACATAGAAAGAAAAATAATGATGCATATAAGGGATATGAATATGATTATAAAAATGGTGATAATTTATTTAATATAGACTCACTATATAGAAATATGCCAAAAAAACCATTTACAAAAGGGAAAAAACAAGAATTTGAAATATTACTTATGTATTATTGGTTAAATGATATAGTAGGCGATGATGATAATTATTGGGATGAATATTTAAAAAAATTTGAAAAATAAATTTTATAAATTTAAGAAATACTATTGATAAATAAAATTTTTTATAATAAAATGTGACCAAAGGAGGCGAGGTATAATGGTAGATATTAATGAATTAGCAAATGAATTTCTTGCAATAGAAAGCATGACACAAAAGAAAGTACAGAAGTTATGCTATTATGCACAAGGTTGGTATGGTGCTATTACACAAAAGAGACTATTTAATGAACAACTACAAGCATGGGTTCACGGACCTGTTTCGCCTAAATTATATGATAGATTTAAAATGTATGGATATAATAAAATACCTCAAAAAGAATCTAGAACTACAAATGAAGAATTAAAAGGAATAGTAAAAGAAATATATAGAATATATGGAAAATTAGACGGAGATCAACTTGAAGAATTAACTCATCAAGAAATGCCATGGATAAATGCAAGAGAAGGATTAGAAGCTCACGAATCATCAACCAACCCAATAAAATTTGATGATATGGTAAACTTCTTTAAAACAAAACTATTAGAAGAATCAAATGCCTAAATTTAATGAACAAAAACTAAAGGCTATTCCAGAAGCAAAACCACCAAAGAATAATGTAGTAGGTACATTAAGTAGATTAACAGAAGAAAATGCAGGTGAAATTGAAAATAGAAAAATAAAAATATCCTTTGAATTTTTCGATTCTAAAAACAAATATTTTTCATTAGGTGATATAGAAATAGAATGGTTTTCAGATTTGTTTGAAGAATTAAAAGAATTATCTAAGATTACAAAAAAACAGCTGTTTACGGAATATAAAAAGAAATATAAACCACATCCATATAACAATGAAAAAGCATTAAATTATAAGGATGAGTATTTAACTAATCCTCAATATGATGGAGTACAAATAAGACTGGACAAGTCATCGGGAAGGATACATGGTTTTTTTATAGAAAATGTTTACTACATAAGATTTTTAGATAGAAGGCATAATATGTACAATTCAGAGGGATATGGAGGCGTAGTATTTGTACCATTTCCAAAGACAATAGTAGAAAAATTAGAAGATGAAAATAAAGAACAAAGACAGAAAATTATTTTTTTACAAGAAAGAAATGAAAGAAATGCAGAAATTTTATGTAATAATTGCTTAAACTGTCCGAAAGAAATACAGAATAAATTTGAATTATAGGATGAGGCAACTCATCTTTTTTTCTATGTTTTCTTTGTCACACTTTGGTCACACTCACCATAAAAATAGCAACTTTTTTCAATATGAGGAATAAATGTTTATTGAAATCACCAAATATTAGATTTTTTCTAGATTCGTAATATAAATTTTTATTTTAACATTTTAAAGTACAATTCTATAAAACGATCTATAAGTTCCAAAAAGTTAGTTCAGCATATGGTTTTTTGGAACTTATAGGTCAATTTCATTTTTCTATAAAAAATTACTTCGATATTCTAGAAACACAAATATTTCGTAAATTAAAATTCTTATAAATACTTAAATGCCACTCAAAACATAGAAGAAAAATCTTTTATGTTTTATTTTTTGCAGATTTTTTAGAAAAATGGGTTCAAAAATAGTCTTTAAGTGAGGAAACATATGAAGGAAATTTAAAAAATTAAAAAAGATTTCAATTTACTAACAAGAAATGCTACCCTAAAGTGCTTTATAAGTAGAGGGGTATTTTTCAAAAAATAAAAAAATTTCTAAAATAACCTAAAAAATGGTGTGTGAAAGTGCTTTACAAGTAGGGGGAATATATTTTTTCTAAAATATATAAAAAATTTCAATTTACTAACAAGAAATGCTACCCTAAAGTGCTTTATAAGTAGAGGGGGATTTTTCAAAAAAATAAAAAAATTTCTAAAATGACTTAAAAAATGGGGTGTGAAAGTGCTTTACAAGTAGGAGAGATATATTTTTTTCTAAAATATATAGGAAATTTTAAATTAGGGGTAAAAAACGTATGTCTAAATTGCTTTACAGTTAGAGGGGTAAATTTTTTAGTAATTTGAAAATACATCCTTATATAAAAATGCACATTGAAAACTAAATAAAAATCATTAAATACACTCAAAGAAACTCTTATTCAGTCATAGCACGAGCGCGATAAAACCGTCCCACGCGGTGAGAATAAGTCTGATGATCAGATAGGTGAAACTCCTGAGGGCTTGACCAAGCCGTTTAATGATTACAGTAATTATTATTTTTATTTGAAATATATTTGAAATAGAGGTGTTTCATTTGAAGAAAGAATACAAATTGGAAACAAACGAAAATGGGCAAAAAGTTATAAAAAAATTTTGCCAAGAAAATACCGAAGAAATCAATATTATTTTTGAAGAAAGTGAAACAGATATTATGTCCGATATTCTAAAACAATTGTCGAAATATTATATTGAAGAAATCTTGAAAATGGAAATGTGAAAATAGCGATAAAAGAGAAAATTTGCACATTTCTAAAAGCGAAAAATAAATGCTATTCTAAAAGAAAGGGGGAAAACAATGAAAAGAGTTCGATGTTTATATAGAGTATCAACTGTGAAACAGTTGGATAAAAACGACATTCCAATGCAAAGAATTGAATGTATGAAATATATAGAAATGATGTCAGATTGGGAATTTGACAAAGAATACATTGAGAAAGGCGTATCAGGCTACAATAAAAAATTGGAAGACAGAGATGTTTTGCAAGAAATCCGAACCGATGCTATCAAGAAAGAATTTGATGTTTTGCTAGTATTTATGTTTGATAGGCTCGGAAGAAGAGATGACGAAACTCCTTTCATTGTAGAATGGTTTGATGAACACGGTATCGAAGTATGGTCGACGCAGGAAGGTCAGCAAAAGTTCGAATCACGAGCAGACAAATTGATCAACTATATAAGATATTGGCAATCTGGTGGCGAAAGCGAAAAAACTTCGATAAGGGTTCGAACAAAGCAAAGGCAAATGATTGAGCAAGGCATTAATATCAGTTCCGTTCCTCCTTATGGTTATAGAATGATCAAAACTGGAATTCTCACGAAACGAGGTGTGGAGCGAAAAACGTATGAAATCGTGCCGACTGAGGCAGAAATTGTAAGAAAAATATTTGATTTATTTACCGAAGAGGGCTATGGCGGAATGCGAATTGCCAAATACCTGAATGAGAAAGGATACAAAACGCACAAAGGTTGCGAGTGGAGTTACAGCACGATTAATAATATGCTTCGAAATCCAATTTACACAGGATATTTGTGTTTTCACAAAACGAGTGTGCCAATTGGTGGTGGAAAGCGAAAAAGAGTGTCTAATAGAGAAGATTGGATTTATTCAACGGATAAAATTCCAGAAATTCAAATTATCTCAGAAGAACAATTTGAAAAAGTGCAAAAAATCAAAAAGGCAAGATGTGATAAAAATAAACAATGTGAAGAAGAAAATAAGGAATGTTTCAGTTATCAAACCAAAGGAGATATGCTTTTTACTGGGCTGATTGTGTGTGGTGGTTGTGGCTCGAAACTAACGACTAGAACCTCGAAAAGAACAATAAAATTGGAAGATGGAAGCAAAGGATATACAAGATATAAATATTATATGTGCAGTCATAAGGCTTGTGGCAGGGAGTGCAGTTGTCAGAAGAAAAGTCATAAAAATAATTGCATAGAAGAACCTGTTTTGAATGAAATTTACAAATATTTTGATTTACTAGAAAAACGAGATTTGTCAGAATACATAAGAAAAATTCATAAAAATACAAATGATAACGAAGGAAAGCAAATTAAAGAATTGGAGAAAAATATAAAAGAATATGCCAATAAAAATGATTTGCTAAAAGAAGAAATTATGAATGTGATAACAGGGAAAAGTACGTTTTCGCGAGAATTAATTTCTGAATTAATGGAAGAAAATAAACAAAAGATAGAAGATTTTCAAAAACAAAAGATAAGATTAGAGCAGTTAAAAAAGCAAAAAGAAGTAGATTTTGAACAAATGCTAAAAATGAAAAGTATGATTCCAGATTGGAAAGAAGTTTTAAAAAATTGTAGTATAGAAAGGAAAAAAATGATATTATCAGCGATGATAAAAGAAATTATCGTTTATGATCAAAAAATCGATATTCATTTAAGAATTAGTTTTGACGAATTCTTGCGAACAGCACAAAAACTGGGTTCTGAGAAGAATAGCAAATTTGCTAAAAACCTGTGTAACACGAGAACCAATTAATTTAACCCCTCGATGGGTTCACTTTGACGACAGAACAACAGCAGCAGGCTATCCAACAGTTCGTTATGGTAGTAAAGGAAATTATGTCTGTGTAGCACAAGATTCATTAAATGCTTTAGGCTATGGAACAGGAGGACTAGATGGCATATTTGGAACACAAACCAGAAATGCAGTTTTAACTTTCCAGAGCAGAAATGGCTTATCAGCAGATGGAATCTTAGGACCAAATACTTGGAGCAGATTGATGCCACAAGTAAATGGGATTGGAAGAGCTAGTACAGTTGTGAATTAAAAGTGGGAGAAAATTTCCCACTTTTTATATATTATTTTTTAAATACTTGTAATTTACATAAAAGTATAGTATAATTATACATATGTTTTTTAGTAACCCCAAATTTTTCTTAAAAAAGGAGGCAAACATCATGGAAGTAAAAATAAAAGGCGTAGAAGTGCGGTCAGAAGAAGTGAGTCTGGAGGTGAACTTTCAGGATTTGACGTTAAAGGGGCAGAAAGATAATTAAGGAAAGAATTGAGAGCTTGAAAAAAACTGCTTAAGCCTAAAAAATAAAGAGTAAAGAACTGCTATACTAGCAAACTTTACTCTTTATTTTGTGAAAGTCAAATCAATTTTTCAGCAACTTCCCTAGCGTCTTTATCTAATTTTAGGACATTTTCAATGCTCGAAATTTCAAGAGATGGATAGTGATTTAGTGTCTTCTCCAAAATCTCTGGAATATCCACAAATTTTATTTTTTTATCTAAAAATGCTTGCACGGCAATTTCATCAGAAGCGTTTAGAATAATTTGCTTACCTAAATTTCCGGCACAATCGTATGCCAATTTGAGACATTTGAATTTTTCGAAATTTGGTTTTCGGAAAGTAAATGTTGGCATGTTAAAAATGTCCAATTTTTCAACTGTATTTTCCAATCTGTTTGGATAATCAAGTGCATAGGCAATTGGAATTTCCATCGATTTTGGACCAATATTTGCCATAATGGTTCCATCACAAAATTGGACCATCGAATGAATTAGACTTTGTGCATGCACAACTACTTGAATTTTTTCCTTTGGCACGCCAAACAAATACATTGCCTCTATCACTTCAAATCCTTTATTCATCATAGATGCAGAATCAATCGTAATTTTTGCACCCATTGACCAAGTTGGATGATTTAAAGCCTGTTCAGGTGTGATTTTGTCTGTTATTTCTTTGTCAAAGAATGGTCCGCCAGATGCAGTTAGCAAAATTTTATCAATCGGATTGTTTGTTTCGCCATTCAGACATTGCATAATCGCACTATGTTCGCTATCAACTGTCAAAAGTGTTGCATGATATTTTTTTGCTGCCTCAATAATTAGATCCCCGCCAGTTACCAGCACTTCCTTATTTGCCAAAGCAATGATTTTTCCAGCTTGAATCATATGATACGTTGGTTTCAAACCTGCAATTCCAACCAAAGCAGACACACCAATATCATAATCCGTAAGACGAGATATTTCGTCCATGCCTTCTTCATCACAATAAATATCTAAGTTTGGAAACGTATTTTTTAGAGTTTGTGCATTTTCTGCAGAAGAAATATAAACATGTTTGGGGTTAAATTCTTTGATTTGTTCAATTAATTTCGTAATATTTTTTCCAGCCACTAAAATGGAAATTTCAAATTTATCACGATGCGTACGAACAACATTTAAGGTGCTTGTTCCAATCGAACCTGTGCTACCAAAGATAGCAATTCTTTTTAAATCAGCCATAAAAGTCCTCCTTAATATTAATATTTTCATTATATAATGATGAGAAATCTCTGTCAAGAAATAAAGGAGTATTTTTTTCGTTTGCCAGAATATATATAAATAAGTTTTGGAGGAATTTATGGGATTTTTAGAAACCATTTTATTAAGCGTAGCGCTTGCCATGGATGCTTTTGCAGTGGCGATTTGCAAAGGTTTGGCAATGGCAAAAATGAATTGGAAAAAAGCTGTTATTATCGGCTTATATTTTGGCATTTTCCAAGCACTTATGCCAATGATAGGTTATTTTTTAGGAAGCAGATTTGAAACAATTGTAACAAGTATTGACCATTGGATAGCCTTTATTCTATTAACCATAATTGGTGGGAAAATGATAAAAGATGCTTTTGAAAATACTTGCCCCAATTGCGACGACGACACCAGCCCTAAATCCATGCTCATGCTTGCAATTGCTACTAGTATTGATGCTTTGGCGGTAGGAATTATGTTGGCGTTTTTGAATGTTAATTTGATACTGGCAACTAGTTTGATTGGGGTGATAACATTTGCGTTGGCAATAGTAGGTGTAAAAATTGGCAATATTTTTGGTGATAAATATGAGAAAAAGGCGGAACTCGTAGGTGGTTGTATTTTGATTTTAATGGGAATTAAGATTTTGTTGGAACATTTGGAAATTGTGATGATTTTTTAAAGAGTATGGTTTCTTTTTGCACAGCAAAAAAATGTTGACATTTTATGTAAAATATAGTATAATTTAAGTAGAAATCATATAGTACAAAGGAGAATGATATGAAAAATGAAGAAGTATTAATTAAAAAAGTTGCTGCCCAAATAGCTCAAAAAGGTGGGAAGATTTATTTTGTTGGTGGCTGTGTAAGAGATAAGAATTTGGGCTTAGAGAATAAAGATATTGATGTAGAAATGTATGGACTAGATTTGGGAGAAATAAGAGAGATTTTAGAGAAATTTGGAAAAATTGATTTGGTAGGAGCATCTTTTGGAATTTATAAAATTCATGGTGTGGATATTGATTTTTGTTTTCCTAGAAAAGAAACGTTGATTGGTAAAGGGCATAAAGATTTCGAAGTCAGTATAGAACCTTATATATCGACCAAAGATGCTGCCAAAAGAAGAGATTTTACCATTAATTCGATTATGCAAGATGTCAATACTGGGGAAATCATCGATCATTTTGATGGAATAGGAGATTTGAAGAGAAAAATAATCAAACATATTGATGATGGAACTTTTATGGAAGATCCTCTGCGTGTACTTAGAGCCTGCCAATTCTCAGCAAGGTTGGGTTTTGAAATTGATGAAAGAACAGTGGAATTATGTAAAAAGATTGACATTACTACATTACCAATCGAAAGAATTTATGAAGAGATAAAAAAGGGATTCATGAAAGCGGAAAAACCTTCTGTTTTTATACAAAAATTAATGCAGATAGAAAAATTAGAAGCAATATTTCCTAATATTTGTATAGAACAAGAAAATATGCAACAAATCTGTGATTTATTGGATAATTCTGCTCACAATAAGGGAAAGTCCAACCATCCAGAATATTTTATGTTTGCTTCTTTTGTGTATGGATTGAAGAAAATGGATCGAAAAGCAGATGTAAAAGAACTGGTACAAGCATTATCCAAAAATAAAGAATTTGGTGTAGCTGTGGAGAATTTAATAAATAAAAAGTTGGAATTAGACGAAATGATTGAAAATAGGAAAGAGCTTACAGACTATCAATTAAAAAAATTGGCGATTGAAAGTATCGATAAGTACCATGTTTTTAATATTGATGATGTCGTATTATTGGAGCAATCTAGTCAGTTACAAGGAGAATTGATAAGTGAGCAATTGAGCAAAAGAGTCAATCAAATTGGCTTAAATGAAAATCGAACCATTGAGCGAAAATATACAGGGAAAGATTTAAAAGAATTAGGAATTTCGAAAGGTAAAAGGTGTGGAGAAATTTTAGATGAGATTTTTGAATTGCAGTTACAAGATGTTCCAGATGAAGAAATTCAAAAGTATTTAAACGATATCTCCCAAAAAGAATTCGTCAAAAAGATTGCTAACAAAGTAGCTCAAAAAGGAGGAAATTGTTACTTTTTTGGGGGGTATGTAAGAGACAGAATTATTGGGAAAAAGCCAAATGATATGGATATTCAAATAATTGGTATGGCAAATGAGGAATTAAAGAAGGTTTTAGAGAATTTTGGAGAGGTTGTATTGATTGGAAAATCTTTTCCAATATTGAAATTGAAAAGTGGTGTTGATATTGATTTTTTGACACCTGAAGATGAAAAAGGAAATTTATTATCTGTTAAAGATGCACAGAAACGTATTGATTTTACAATGAATAGTGTTTTTGAAGATGTTTTGACAGGAGAAAGAGTGGATTATTTTCGTGGGGTAGAAGATATCAAACGAAAAGTTATTCATATGACAGATAAAGAAACTTTTTCCAAAGATAAAGTGCGAAGTCTGAGAGCTTGTCGATTTGCAAGCGAATTGAATTTTGATATTTCACAAGATACAATGAATGAATGCCAGAAATTTGAATTTGATGAAAGAGATAAATTAAGAGAATATGAGGAAGTAAAAAAGGTATTGCTACGTTCGTCAAATCCTTCTACTTTTTTTGATAAAGCATATGAAATGGGGATTGTCAGTAAATTATTTGCGCCGATGGAAAGCTTGAAAGAGTTGGAGCAAGAAGAAAAATATCATCCTGAAGGAAATGTTTGGAATCATACCATGAAAGTATTAGATTTTGCAGCGTATTTTAGAGACAAGGCAGAGGATAAAATAGCATTTATGATGGCAGCATTATGCCACGATTTTGGTAAGATTAGCACAACAGCAATAAAAATAGACAAAACTGGCAAACCTAAAATTACTGCCTATGGGCATGATAATGCCACCGAAGAAAGTGAATTTTTTATGCGAAATCTTGAGGTTCCTAAAAAAATAATGGGAAATGTATTGGCTTTACAAAAAACACATATGCGACCAGATGTCATTTATAGAGAACAGAGCAAATTGTCTAGTGTAAAAAAATTGATTGAGGATTCGAATGAACAGTTAAATGATTTGCTGTTATTATCAGACTGCGATCGTTTGGGGAGTGGATTAGAAGTAAGCAAAGAAAAGCAAGAATATATAAAAAATAGAAGAAGCTGGTGGAATGAGCAAATGCAAAAGATTAAAAAAATGGAGGAGCAAAACAAAGTTCAGACGATTTCTGGAAAGGAATTGATTGAATTGGGATTTAAGCCAGGACCATTATTTGCAATTATTCAAGATGAATATAAACAATTGACGATGGATGGAGTTACAAGAGAAGATATTATGAGTTATATTTTAGCCAAGTATGGAGGAAAAATAGAAAAAGGGGATATAGCAAGTCTAACAAAAGACATTTCTTTTGATGAGGTAAAAGCATTATTGAGTCAACCAAAGGAAAAATCTGCTTACCAAGAAAATGAAAAATAAGGAAATGGAGAATGTAACAATGGAAGAAAGATATGTGAATGCTTTTTACGAAGTTTATCAGATTATTAATTTATTAGATGAAAAACTATATAACAAGATTCCACCCAAAATTGTGGAGCGATTTCAAAGAATTGCCAAAAAGTCAAATTCAAACAAAGTGATATTACCCAATATTTTGCTAAGTAAACAGGAGTTATCGTATGAAAGCAAAGTTTTATTAAAATTAATAGAAATATACTTATAGTCTAGCGATAAATTAAGTATATGTATGTTATTTTAGCATAAATTTACTGTATGGGAGGTATTTTTATGCAAAATAATATTTTGAAATTAAAAAGGCGTATGCTCGTTATTTTAATTGGTGTATTTATTGCAAGTGTTATTTTAATTGGGCATACTGGTTATATTCAATTTGTGCAAGGTCCAGAGTTGCAAGCCAAAGCGCAGGGACAGCAAAGTTCGGAAAGAACGGTTACAGCAAGTCGCGGAACCATTTACGATCGAAGTGGGAAAAATATTTTGGCGCAAAGTAGTACGGTGGAAACCGTAACGGTCAATCCAGTGAATATTGCGGCGGAAAATAAGGAAAAAGTGGCTCGCATTTTAGCCGATATTTTTGAATTGGATTACGAAAGAATTTTAAAAAGAGTCAGCAAAAATAGTTCCATTGAAACTATTGTCAAACGAGTGGAAAAAGCCAAAACAGACGAACTAAGACGTTGGATGCAAGAAAATAATATTTATAGCGGAATTAATATTGATGAAGATACCAAGCGATTTTATCCGCAATCCAGTTTAGCGTCGCACATTATTGGTTTTTGTGGGAGCGATAATCAAGGATTGGACGGAATTGAGGCAAAATACAATGATATTTTAACCGGAAAAAATGGTTCTATTTCCAAAATGATTGACGCCAAAGGCAATAACTTCGGAACCGAAGGCGAAAATTACGAACAACCCTCTACAGGAAATGACCTGATTTTGACGATTGATATGAACATTCAAGCAATTGTAGAAAAATACCTAGAAGATGCCTGTATTGACAATGTGTGCACAGATGGTGGAAATATTATTATGATGGATCCACGAAATGGTGATATTTTGGCGATGGCAACGTATCCGTTTTATGATTTGAATCATCCGTATGAGATTAGTAATCCAGAATTGAAGGAAGTTTGGGAGTTATTGGACCAAAAGCAAAAGTCGGAGAGCTTGCAAGGAATGTGGAGAAATAAGGCGATTGCAGATACATATGAACCAGGTTCCACTTTCAAATTGGTAACAGCCTCAAGTGCATTAGAAGAGGGAATTGCGGAAACAGACCGAGCAGGAGCGTATTGTTGCACTGGTGGAATTGAAATTGCAGGAGTTCGCATCAAATGTTGGCGCTATTATAGACCACATGGTTCGGAGTCTTTGCGAGAAGCGTTGATGAATTCGTGTAACCCAGTATTTATCGGATTGGGACAGAAAATTGGTGTGGAAAAATATTATAATTATTTGGAGAAGTTTGGCTTTTTGAAGAAGACAGGAATTGACTTGTATGGAGAGGCGAAAAGTATCTTTTTAGCGAAAGAAAAAGTGGGTCCTGTTGAACTTGCGACAATTAGTTTTGGTCAAAGATTTGAGGTTACACCCATTCAAATGATTACGATGGTGTCTACGATTGCGAATAAAGGTGTGCATGTTCAGCCACATCTGGTGAAACAAATTCGAAATTCAGAAACTGGTGAAGTGCAAAATATTGCGCCAATGTATGGCGAAAGAGCAATTTCAGAAGAAACGGCAAATAATGTGTTAAGCATGATGACATCTGTAGTAAGTGAAGGAACGGGAAAAAATGCAAAAGTGTTAGGCTACAATGTTGGCGGAAAAACGGGAACTTCAGAAGATGGCGTTAATACGGGAAAATATGTGACATCGTTTATTGGAGTGGCACCTACAGATAATCCACAAATGACGATTTTGGTGACATTGTATAATCCGACAGGTGAAGGGGGGCATCAAGGAGGTGGTGTTGCAGCACCAGTTGCAGGCAAAATCTTAAATGAAGTGATTGGGTATTTGGGAATTGAGCCAACAGAAGCAGTTGAGGAAAGTGAATAATTCACTTTCTTTTTGTTGATTTATGAAAAAATACATGATAAAATCATATTAGAAATTTTTAGAGAAAAGGAGCGAAAAAGATGCCAAGAATATTAAAAAATAAAGAATTAGTCAATACAAAATTAGCAACGAATTATGGAGGTTGGATGTATTGCACTAAGTGTAATGAAAACATTGGATATTTATGTTATTCCACTTATGATAAACTTAAATTAAATTATAAATGCAACTGTGGTAGCCAAGGAAGTGCCTTATTAGATTTCGAAGATAGCAAAAACGGAAGCGATTGCGAGCAAGAATTAATAACAGTCAAAAATAGACTTTGTTGCCCGAAAGGAGAAGATCCATTAATCACATTGTTAGACAAAAAATTAGCCACTTATGAAATGGAAATAACATGCAAAAATTGTAATCAAATTTATAAAAAAACAAAGGAGTGAAAATGTCTTTAATCAATGTAAATAACTTAAGTTTTGCCTATGAAGGGGCTTTGGATAACGTATTCGAAAATGCCAGTTTCCACATCGATACCAATTGGAAATTAGGCTTAATCGGCAGAAATGGCAAAGGAAAAACCACTTTTTTTAAACTGTTATTAGGGCAATATTCGCATCAAGGAACGATTTCTAAAAATGTCGAATTCGACTATTTTCCATTTGAAGTAAAAAATAAGGAAAAAATGGCAATTGAAATTGTCAATAAAATTACACCAAATGCAGAAGATTGGGAAATTATCAAAGAACTCAGTTTGCTTCATGCAGAATCCGAGATTCTTTATCAAAATTTTAATTTATTAAGTGGTGGCGAGCAAGTTAAGATACTTCTGATTAGTCTATTCTTAAAAAATGACCATTTTTTACTCATCGATGAACCCACCAATCACTTAGACATTGACACCAAAAATCATTTAGCAGAATATCTAAAAAAGAAAAAAGGTTTTATTATCGTTTCGCACGACAGAAATTTTTTAGACCAAGTAGTTGACCACATCATTGCCATCAACAATACCAACATTGAAATTCAAAAAGGGAATTTTACTTCTTGGCAAGAAAACAAAAATGCACAAGACAATTTCGAATTAACCCAAAATGAAAAACTAAAAAAAGACATCAATCGTTTGGAAATTGCATCAAAAAAAACAGCAAATTGGTCAGACAAAGTTGAGAAATCAAAATACAATACAACCAATTCAGGTTCTAGCATTGACAGAGGTTATGTGGGTCATATGTCAGCTAAAATGATGAAAAAATCAAAGGTAATGGAAAAAAGAATTGAAAAAGCAATCGAAGAAAAATCCAGTCTACTAAAAAACATTGACAGAAACGATTCTCTCAAAATCATTCCCTTAGAAACAAGGCAAAATCCGCTCATAATTGCAGATAATTTTCAAATTAAATACGATAATAAACCAATTTTTAAACCAACCTCATTTGAAATAAAAAATGGTGACAGAGTTGCAATTATTGGGAAAAATGGTATCGGAAAATCAAGCATATTAAAATTCATTTTAGGAAATCAAATTGAATATAACGGAAATTTCAAGATTGCAAACGGCTTAAAAATTTCTTATGTATCTCAAACCACAGAAAACTTAAAAGGAAACTTGAAACAATTTGCTAAGAACCAGAAAGTAGACGAAAGCATTTTCAAAGCAATGCTTTCCAAAATGGGAATTTCAAACTCAGAATTTGATAAAAATATCAGCCAAATGAGTGAAGGGCAAAAGAAAAAAGTGTTAATTGCCAAAAGTATTTCAGAATCAGCTAATCTTTATATTTGGGACGAACCGCTCAACTACATTGATATTCTAACAAGAATCCAAATGGAAGAGACAATTCTAAAATATAATCCAACCATTATTTTTGTCGAGCATGATGAAACTTTTGTAAAAAATGTGGCAACAAAAATTTTATCGATAGAAAAGTAAAAATTTCATTGGAAAATGTTTACACAAATAAAAAAAAATGATATAATGATAATAAGGAGAAATAGAAGAAAATGGAGGTTTGTATGAAAAAAAATATGAAAAATAAGGAAAGCCAGACTAAATTTTTATTTAAAATAGGAATTTGTTTTGCTTTGTTATTCATGGTATTTTTATCAATGGACACTTCTTATGTATCTATGGCAACAGAAGAAAAAGAATTTTGCTATCTATCGGATATTCCGTATATGGCAGACCAATCATCAGTAGGTTGGAGAGAAGTAACTTTAGATAAAACACCAGATAATACGGCACTTTCCGTAAAAGTTGAAGGAGCAAATTATACCTTTGAAAAAGGAATTTTTGCACATGCTACTTCTACCGTAGTCTACGACTTAACAGATTATGCAGAATATGACTACTTTACAGCCTATCTTGGCTTAAATACAACATCAACAAGAGGAGATGGCGTTATATTTGATGTTTTAACATCATCGAATGGAACAAATTGGGAATCTCAATTGGAGAATGGACCAATTGATAAACAACCAGGGCAGAATGCAACTTTTGTAAAAATCGATATTCGAAATGCAAAATATTTAAAATTATCAGCAGATGATAAAGCATCTAATGGAAATGATCATTCTGTTTATGTAGATGCGAAATTAATCAAAGAAAGTTATGATGACAGCAATGGAATTAAAACAATAGCAGAATACGACCAAATTCTAAAAAACTATGAAGGTCAAGAAATAACGGGAGATTATGAATTAACTCTATTGCAAAGAGAACTTGTAAACAAAGCAGGTCCATATGCTTTGAAACGTTTTATGAATGAAAGTGAAGAAAATAGACAAATGTTTACATGGTTAATGAATAGTGTAGATAATCTTCGTCTTTACATAATGGGTGGTACACCTGATGGAGGAAGTTATTATAATTCACTTGTTCAACTTTCTAGACTTTATAATGAATATAGTACTGATTTCTCAAATAATGAATGCTTAAATAATAAATGGTATCCAGATATGACTTATGGAGATTTATACAAAAAAATGGCAATGTCTATTGCTTTAACACATTCACAAAGAGTTGGTTTGTGGATGCAATCAGGTGTTGTAGAAAATCAATCCGATGCTCTTAGACGTTATGCGATATTCAAATATATGCATAAAAATGGAAATCTTAGAGCAACTGACAATTTAGACATCACACCATGGTTTGAAGCATTGCAAGTGGAAGAAATGCGTTTTGTTATGAATAACGCTATCGATGACGAGGAAATTTTGTGGTTAAATGCATATGTTCAAACTAAATTAGATCAATATAAAACGACAAATTACTTAACACCTCATCCTTATATGGCTTATGTATGGCCAGATTATGGCAATAATCTTTATTATACCGAAGAAAACAGAGAATATTTTAACGAATTATTTGCTATAAATGGTACTGGATTATTTGATTTAAGATATACGATACCAGGTGGTAAAACAAATCCAACTTATAATTTATCCGTAACAAGAGGAACTACAGGTAATAAGATATACAAAGTATGGATGAATTTCAGAAATAAATTCGGAACAGGAGCAGTTTGTGGTGGTATCTCAAAAAGTGGTTCTAATATTCGTACGACCCATGGAATACCTGCAACTGTTATAGGTCAACCAGGACACGCAGCACTTTTGTATTACACAAAAGATGCGCGGAGGCAAAGGTTATTGGAATATTGATAACGATGTAAGTGGTTGGACGTTATCCGAAAAAGGCGAAAGATTATTACTTGGTTGGGGGAATGCTAATACAAATTATGCAAGAGGTTCTTATCAAGTAGTCTATATGGCACTTGCACAAGAGGCATTAAATGATTATGAAAATTTAGAAAAATGTGAAGAAATGGTTTTGCTTGCCAATACATATGCAGGTGACTTAGCAAAACAAGAGGAAATCTATCGAAAAGCATTAGAAATTCAGCCAATCAATCTTGATGCATGGTTAGGATTAATCAATGTATATAATGCAAATACAAACAAAACAGAAAATGAATATTTTGATTTAGCCAAAGAATTGGCAGAAAATTTAAAATATTTCCCACTACCAATGCAACATTTAACAAACTTAATTAAACCACATTTAACAAGCATGGAAAATCAATATCGTTTTACACTTTTGCAAACTAGAATTCTAACAGAAGGAAGCAAAACACCTAATAATACAGCTGATAACTATTATGTATATCAACCAAGTCTTACAAGATTAGAAGCTAACTACTTATTAGGAAAATTAGATAAAACGATTGCAACTTTCTCATTTGATGGAGAAGATAAAGATAAAATTGTATTATCTAGCCGTTTTGATGGAAATGGAGTTCGTTGGGATTATAGTTTAGACGGAAAACAAACATGGAACGAGGTTTCCTTCACTGCAGAAGAGGAACACAAATTACAGTTGACACCAGATCAAATTGCAAGTATCACATCAGAAAATGATATTTATGTTCATATTGTTGGTGTAAACTATGATGAAGAAAATTTATATAAAATTGATATTCAAGAATCAAGAGGCTTACCAGCAACTTTATATGCCAATGATTTAGAAAATAAATTAATAGCCTCAACTCCTGAAATACAATGGAAATATAGAGAAGAAGATAATTGGACTTTTTACCGTGATCAAGAACCGGATTTAACTGGTGATAAAGCGATTATTGTTAGAATGGGAGCAACAGGTGTATACTTAGCAAGTACAACAAGTTCAACCTTTACCTTTACGCAAGATAATTTACCAGATACGAGAAAATATATTCCAATTTCGCATTTATCAATCGAGAACGTTTCAACAGAAGCAACAAGCCAACAAGGTGCAGCAGCCAATGCCATTGACGGAAATGCTAACACAAGATACCATTCAGCATGGGACGGAAGTGATACTCAGCGTTATATGACAATTAAATTAGATAAGCCAGTTTACGTATCAGCAGTTGAATTTATACCTGCTGCTGGTGGAAATGGTAAAATCTACGATGGTACGATTTATGGAAGTATCGATGGTGAAAATTGGGAAATCTTATCAAGACGAACTAATTTACAATATAGTAATCAAGCCAATACAGTTGAGCAAGCAATTGCCAATACAAAAGCTTTTGAAATTGATAACCCATCGAAAGTGCAATATGTAAAAATTGTTGCCGATAGAACAAATGGAAATTGGTTTGCAGCTAGAATGTTTAATTTCTTTGAAGATACAACAACACAAGTTGCAGGAAAATTCTCTTTTGACGGAGAAAACGCAGGAAAAATTATACTAGAAGATGGTTTAGAAAATGTAACTTGGAAATATAGTTTAGATGCAGGCAACACTTGGAAATCAGCAAATGGAATAGAACATCAATTAACAGCAGAAGAAATGAGTCAGATTAATGAAAATGATGAAATAAAGATTACACTTGATAGCGATGGTTCAAAAGGTACCATTCATATTAAAAAAGGTAATGCTCCTACGATTACACCATATCTAAACGATTGGGAAAACCGATTGATTGGTTTGAGTGATGTAAGCACACTTGAATGGAAATTAGAAAATGAAAATACTTGGAAATCTTATGAAGACGAAGAACCAGTCGTACTAGGCAATAAAAAACTGTTGGTTCGAACAAAAGCAACTGGTATTTATACAGCAAGTGAAAGTTTAGAATATCAATTTACAGAAGATAATCAGCCAGATACAGAAAAATATATTCCAATTCAACATCTATCGATTCATGAATATTCAACACAATCGATTGATTCTAACAGACCGTTTTATGCGCCAAATGTAATTGATGGAAATCGTAATACAATATGGCATACAGATTTTCGTTATTCAATTGTAGGTTCAAAAGCCTATATTACGATTAAACTTGATGAGGCAAAAAGTATATCTGCTTTAGAATTTGTTCAAAAGAAATATAGAGCAGATGATCCTTGTTATATCAAAAATGCAGTTGTATATGTCGGCAAGAACGGAAATGATTGGATAGAAGCAGGCAGAATGGAAAATTGTGAGCAAAATGAGGAATTCAAAAAAATCAGATTTGATGAAAGTGTAGCAGGACAATATGTAAAATTTGAAATGGAAGGTTATGGTATATTTGCATCAGCATCGATGATTAATTTATATGAAGATACAACTGTGAAAGTAGTAGGAAGTTTCTCATTTGATGGCGAAGAGGCAGGAAAAATCATATTAGCAGATGAATTTAGCGGTTCAAATTGGCAGTATAGTTTAGATGCAGGAAACACTTGGAAAAATGGAAATGGAGATGCTCATTTATTAACAGCCACAGAAATAGAACAAATCAATGAAAATGATAAAATAAAAATTCGTTTAAATGGTGAAGAACACATCATCAATATTCGAAAAATGGAAACACCAACGATTACACCATATTTGAATGATTTGGAAAATCGATTAATCGGAATCGGCGATACGGCTGGTCTTGAATGGAAAATCGAAGGAGATACCAATTGGACTTCTTATTCAGAAAAAGAGCCAAATGTATTAGGAGATAAAAAACTCTTTGTAAGAGCACAAGCAAGAAATATCTTAACAGCAAGTGAAGCACTAGAATATCAATTCACAGAAGATAATCAGGCAGATACAAGAAAATATGTGCCAATTGCAAATTTAGCAATCGAAGGTTTCTCAGCAGAAGATAAAGGTCAAAATGGAGCTGCAGCAAACGTAATTGACGGTAATTATAATACAAGATGGTTAAATTCAGCAGCAGGTACAGACCCAGACAAATATATTGTCATAAAATTTGACACAGCAATTTATTTAAGTGCAATGGACTATGTACCACATAGCGAAAATGGAAAAATATTAACTGGTAAAATTTTAGGAAGTATGGATGGAGAAAACTTTACCGAAATCAAAACAGTAACAGGTTGGGCGAATAATCAAACAACCAAAACAGTAGATTTTGATGAAGCAGTGAAAGTTCGATATGTAAAAATAATTGGAGAGGAAACATCTTATACAAGTAATAAACGACATATTGGGGCAAGAATGTTCAATTTCTATGAAGATATAACGAAAAAAGACGGAGTTATTCCAACAGCGCAAATAGAATACGATATTGAAACTTTAACCAATCGAGACGTCGTAGCAAGCTTAGTAAACCCAAGCACAGAAATCACCGTATTAAATAACAATGGAAGCACAACTCATACCTTTACCGAAAATGGCGAATTTACCTTTGAATTTGAAGATAGAGAAGGTAACAAAGGAACAGCAACTGCGAAAGTTGACTGGATATGCAAAACATTACCAAATGCAACATTTACGTATGACATTAATGAAGCAACCAATAAAGATGTAACCGTAACGGTAACATTTGATAGACCTGGTACAGTTGTTACGAATAACAATGGAAAGACAACTTATACCTTTACCGAAAATGGTGAATTTACCTTTAACTTTAGAGGTCCATATGGAAATGAAGGTTCTGCAACCGCAAAAGTTGATTGGATATGCAAAACACTACCAAATGCAACATTTACGTATGATATTAATGAAACAACCAATCAAAACGTAACCGTAACCGTTACATTTGATAGAGAAAATGTAAGAATTACCAATAATGATGGAAGAAACACATATACATTTACTCAAAATGGCGAATTTACGTTTGAATTTATTGGACCATATGGAAATGCAGGAGTTGCAACAGCAAGAGTCGATTGGATTGATAAAACAGTTCCAACAGCTAATGTAACATATAACATTACAGAATTAACTAATCAAGACGTAATTGCAACCTTAAATTCTGATGAAGAGATAACAATTACAAACAATAGTGGAAAGGCAACCTATACCTTTACCGAAAATGGAACATTTACATTTGAATTTGTAAATGCACTAGGAAATAGAGGAACAGCAACTGCAAAAGTAGACTGGATTGATAAAGAAGCTCCAAATGCAAGAATTTCCTATAATATTATAGAAGCAACCAACCAATCCGTAATTGCAACCATAAGTTTTGATAAAGAAAACGTAACAGTAGAAGGTGGAAATACCCATATCTTTACTGAAAATGGCGAATTTACCTTTGAATTTGTTGATAAAGCAGGAAATAGAGGAACAGCAACAGCAAAAGTTACTTGGATTGACAAAACATTACCAATTGCTACAATTACCTATAGTACAACAAATCTAACCAATCAAGATGTAATTGCAACTATCACGTTTGATAAAGAAAACGTAACAGTAGAAGGTGGAAATACCCATACCTTTACTCAAAATGGTGAATACGAATTCCGATTTGTAGGTCCAGCAGGAAATGCAGGAGTTGCAAAAGCAGAAGTTACTTGGATTGATAAAGAAGTACCACAACCAATTATGGTATATAGTACAATCACTCCAACCAATCAAGATGTAACAGCAAAAATCACATTTGAAAATAAACAAAATGTAACAATCACTAACAATGGCGGAAAAGATACTTATACGTTTAATGAAAATGGTGAATTTACTTTCGAATTCATGGACGAAGCAGGAAACAGAGGAGCAGTAAATGCAATTGTTAATTGGATTGATAAAATAGCTCCAAGAGCAAGCGTTTCCTATGATATTACAGAAAATACAAATGGAAATGTAATTGCAACCTTAGGAAATGCAAGTGAAGAAATCACCATCACCAATAATGATGGAAATAACACTTATACTTTTACAAAAAACGGCGAATTTACGTTTGAATTTGTTGATAAAGCAGGAAACACAGGAACTGCAAAAGCAACCGTTACTTGGATTGATCGAACATTGCCAATTGCGACAATCACTTATAATACAACCAATCTAACCAATCAAGATGTAATTGCAACCATCACGTTTGATAAAGAAAATGTGACAGTAGAAGGTGGAAATACGCATACCTTTACTGAAAACGGAGAATATACATTTGAATTTGCAGATGAAGCTGGAAATATAGGAATGAAAACGGCTGTTGTCAATTGGATTGACAAAGTGGCACCAACAGCAAAAATAGAATATAGCACAACAGAAGCCACAACGGAAAGTGTAACAGCAACTATTACATTTGATAAAGAAAACGTAACAATTACCAACAACGGAGGAAGAAATACCTATACTTTTACCGAAAACGGAGAATTCACATTTGAATTTACTGACAAAGCAGGAAATAACGGAACTGCCACGGCGACAGTTACTTGGATTGAAGAAGAACCAGATGTTCCAAATCCACCAGAAAAACCAGAAGGAATTACGTCTGAGATTTACAAAATCGAAGAAGGTTTCATTTCAAGAATTGCACCAGAAACAACAGTTAGTAAGTTCAAAGAAAATGTAGAAACTGAGCAAGAAATGGTATTTTTAGATAAAAATGGAAATACTCTAGCAGAAGATAGCATTGTTGCAACTGGAATGACATTAAAAGTAGGCTCTGACTTAGAATTTACACTAATTGTAACAGGCGACTTAGATGGAAACGGAAAAATTACAATTACAGATTTTGCCAAAATGAAATTACATTTCATCGAAATAAAATTATTAGAAGGAAATGAATTAAAAGCAGCTGACATCAATGGAAACGGAGATGTAACAATTTCTGATTTTGCGCAAATGAAATTAATTATGATTGGCTCTATGGAAATCAAATAAAGCATAAAAATAGTGGAATTTAAAAAGTTCCACTATTTTTTTAAAACACTAGCAAAATTTTAAAAGATATGATATAATAAATAAGAAAGAAATTTCACAAAAAAGACACAAACTTTTAATATTACTTTTATAATTCTAAGATAAAATGAGCTTGTAAAAACAAGAGAGGAGATGATTATCAAGATAGATATATCGTTAATAAAAAATAGTAAATATGAAAATTTAATCAATGTCAAAGATAATAAATTTGGGCAATTAATGCATTTATACTCATTGGCTATGAGAAGTGTAGAGGAGAAAGTAAATTCGATCAATAGAGATTATAAGGACATTTACCAGCAGGATTTAATCAACCATGTAACTTGCAGAATCAAAACGCCTGAGAGTATTGTCAAAAAAATGAAAAGAAAAAATGATGAATTAACTTATCAAAATCTAATTGAGAATATCAATGACATAGCAGGAGTTAGAGTGATTTGTCCCTTCAAAAGCGATGTTTTTGAAATTGCCGAAATCATCAGAGAATGGGAAGATTGCCGAATTATTAGAGAAAAAGATTACATCACAAATCCGAAAAAAACGGGTTATTCGAGTTATCACATGATTGTTGAAGTTCCAGTAAAACTGGATGAAACAAAAATATATGCCAAAGTTGAAATTCAAATTCGTACCATGGCGATGGACTTTTGGGCGACCTTGGAGCATGAAATCAAATACAAATCCAGTGGCGAATTGACTGCCAAAATGTCAAAAGATTTAGTGGCTTATGCCAAAATTATCAACAGAATTGATAACCGATTAATGAGATTTCATAATAGAAAGTATAAACGAAAAATAGAATTCATAAAATGAGAAAAGTTCTATTTTTCTAATTTCAAAACAGCAGAGATAGAAATACATATTTCTGCTGTTTTGTCAAATTCGAATAAATATTAAAATTTACCAAAATTGAACAAAATAACGGATTTTATGTGGAAAATTAGTAAAAATCATAAAAATAAGATAGATTTTCTTGGTTTATCTTATTTTTTTATCAGAGAGATACTTATAATACGAAAAATTACATAAAGTTCAGGAGTTATCTTGCAAGAAAAGTTTCTTTGTAATATAGTAATATTAAAAATATCAAAGATTTAGGAGAAAAAATATGAAATCGAATTTGAAAGAGGACGAAAGTGTTGGTGCTGTATATACGCGAGTAATACTGAAAGATAAAAAAGCACGGAATAACATTGGTTGCGTTAGTGGTAACAATTTTATTCTCTTATGACGAAAAATTAAAATGTAGTAATAGCAAAGATTTCCTCCTAACAACAATTTAGAAATTATAAAATTTTCACATATTTGAAAGATGAATTGTAAAAAATAATAATACAATGTCATCTTTTTTTGAATTTATAATGAAATTTTTGGAAATAAATGCTATAATGTCAATATATTAATAAATTTGCAGACACATCTGCTAATTTTAAAATTAAGATTTTGAATTTCGCAGACGCATCTGCGAAATTTAGAAAACAATTGTAAAATCAATCTTTTTATAAAAAATATATAAAGAAAAGAGGAAATTTATGGAAGAAAATAAAATGTTAGAAAAAGATTTTAAAGAAGTATTTAAAGATATAAAAAATGAAATATTAAATGCACAATATGACATTTACAAAAGTGCAAATATACGAACATTAGCATTATATGGCTATTTAGGACGAGTAATAGATGAGAATGCTAAATATGGAAATAACTTTATAAATAATTTATCAATAGAACTAAAAGTTAATTTTCCTAATATGAAAGGTTTTTCAGAAAGAAATCTTCTTAATATGAAAAAATATTATTTAGAATGTAAAAATAATGGTAATCTTAAAAAACTTTCTGAAAAGATACCTTGGTCACACAATATATTAATTTTTAGTAAAATAAAAAACGAAGAACAAAGAGAGTGGTACATAGAGCAGACTTCAATAAATGGATGGAGTTATGATGATTTAGCATTTCAAATCAAAAGTGATTTATATACACGCCAAGTTTTAGGGGATAAACCTAATAATTTTCAAAATACATTGCAAGCACCACAAAGCAAGCTAGCAAAAGATATGATGAAAGATCCATATATTTTGAATTTGTCAAATTTAAAAGAAAGTTTTATAGAAACAGAATTAGAAAAAGCAATGGTCGAAAGAATAAAAACAGTTTTATTGGAACTAGGAAATGGTTTTAGTTTTATTGGAAATCAGTATAAAATTTCGATAGATGATAAAGATTATTTTATAGATATGTTATTTTATCATACTAAATTACATTGCTATATAGTTGTAGAATTAAAAAATACTGAATATAAACCAGAATATGCTGGAAAATTAAATTTTTATTTATCGGCAGTTGATGATTTAATAAAAACAGATAGTGATAATCCAACAATTGGAATTATATTATGTAGAGAAAAAACAAAGTTTTCAGTTGAGTATTCATTAAGAGATATTAACAAACCAATAGGAGTTAGTTCTTATGAAATATCAAAGGTATTACCAAAAGACATTTTAGAAGTATTACCAACAGAAGAAGATTTGAACTTGCATATCGATATAATTGAAGAAGAAAATGAATAATATAAAAATTCCAGACGCGTTTGGAATTTTTGCGACACTGTCGAGAAAATTCAAAAAAGGAAAAAAGCTTTAGATTTAGGAATAGGTCTAAGGCTTATTTTTATGGAAATTTTTTTCTACATTAAAAAAACATAAAATTATACTAAAAGCAATTTAGAATGGCTAAAACTTAAAAAATAAAGCGAATAAACGAAAGAAGGTGAGGGAATGTATAACTTAAATTTAAAAGGTATATGGATACCAATAGAAATATTAACAGATGAAAAA
>CAOJUE010000004.1 GCA_948443845.1 uncultured Eubacteriales bacterium
GCAACCTGTGCAGATTGAATCATCCAAGATGCTACGGGGTCTGTTGCAACCTCTCCGGATGATGTTTACGGAACCGTCAGTCTTTTTCTGAACGTCCAAGCAGGCTTGTCCAGAAATGGTTTCGGTTTCGCGCATGGATAAAATATTTCGCGTTGGGTAAATTTTTCTTAAGTGCAACTCGAATGCGGTTTCTGTGATACGAAGGTTCATAGTTTCATAGATGTTATCAATCATCGCCATCAACAATGTTGTTTTTCCGGCAACCTTGCTCACCAGTTAGTGAAATAATTCTGGCACCTTTTACTAAAAATTTTAGCAAGTTTATCAATTCATCTCCGCCATTGCATCGACGATACATTTGTTCCAAAGACGCACGTTTTACGTCAAATTTTCTGACGAAAAACGCCCAAGTTTCAGACATACTAGGTCTTACAACAACGACACGAGAACCGTCTTTCATTTCGTTGATTTTGTAACCGTTTGTATCAGACAATTGTCCTGGATTGTTGTATTTATAAATATTTTGACATACTCTTTTTAGTTCTGCTTCCGTTCCAAAAGATAGAAACGCTAAACGAATGGATTTACCTTGGAACATAATCCAAATACTATCACAAGCTCTTGGCACTTTGGCTTCCATGGTTTGTTTTAAATAGTCGCTATCGGTTTGTGCCACTTGGCTTAGGAAACTTTCTGGAAGTCCAGATACACCACCAGAAATACCGTCGATGTTCATATCACGCACTTCGTCAATACTGCTGTAACCTTTGTATTGTTGATAAATTCTTTGTACAATGATTTCTAATTTATCGGTAAAATCCAATTCAAAATTTTCTTTTTCGTAAATATCATCAATTTCAGCTTCTGTGATAACATAAGATGGTTTGGATTCGCCTTCGATGTATTTTAGTTCTGCTAAGTTGTATTTTTTAATCATTTCGGTTAAGGCTTCATAGGCGAAAACTTTTTTGTATTCGTGAATTAAAATATCAAATTTATCTTGCGCCGTTAGTAAAGAAGGAGTATCAAATGGTAGCACTCTTGTGATGTTTACCTCATTGATTCCATATTCTTTGGAAAGCAAATCGTAAATTAATTCTTTGACGTATTTTTTATCGTTTACATCACCATAGGTACAGCCTTTTAGTGCTTTTTTTAGTTCGTATTTTTTGGCTTTTCTTCTTTTCAATTCTTCTTCGGATAAACCAATATCATAAAGGTTGATTTTGGTGATTTCGTCCAATCTTCTTTTAACGAATTTAATCATTAATTCCAAAGTGTAAGTTTTGTCATCAATAACCACTTCTTCGTCAACGACTTCTTCTTTATTCTTTTTGACTAAATGTATAATCGTAACTACTACTAGCACGATTACAACAAATATTAATATAACATTTGCGATCATGAAAAGGCTCCTTCCTTTTTACTTTAAGAATGTGATACTTTGCCATATTTTATTTCTTCGAATTTGGTAATAATATTTTTCGAAACATCTGCAATCGACTCAAAAAATTGTGAATTCGTATCCCATACTTTTCGGTTAATTCTTGCGCTTAGAAAAAAGTCTGCGACTTTTGCTTCACTTGCTGCTTCTAAATACGCATGATTATAGAAAACGTACCCAATATCTTTTGCTTTTGTGTAATTGGCAATATTTTTAGGATTGTATTTGCAATTATGATTCATATTTCCCATTACTGGAATCACTGGCTTATTGGCAATTTCTGCTACAGCATTTCTAAATTCTAAGTATTGATTAATTTGTTTTAAATTTTGCGACATTGTATAAGCAACCACATCTGACATTCCCAATATATTATGAGTTGACAATCGGTCGGTTGTTTTTGATAAATCAACAATGACTAGATCATAAAATTTGTTCGCTACTGTAATTAGCTCTTTGTATAATTCCAAATTTTTCTCGTGACTTGATACATTTTTCGTTTTTAGCCCCAACAAAATATCCAATCGATTTTTGAAAACAACTTTTGTATAATTCGAAATAATTTCTGGGCTTGTTTTATTACTTGCAATTGCACTCATTAAGCCTTCTGTTCCGTGAGGCAAGGTCTAGTTTTCCTTTATTTAAAGTTTGCTTTAAATCCTTGTTTGCATCTGGATTCCAAAAACATCTTGGAATTGTGTCATCATCTAAGGTAGCATCGATGATTAATGTTTTATAACTGTGTTCGACAGACATATAGGTCGCTATTGCCACTAAAGATAATGTCTGACCTGTTTCTTTTTTACTACCACTCCAAAAACTCAAAATAGCCATCTATATTTCCTTCCTTTTCCTTATTCTTCTAGCATTTTATATGCTTTTCGTACTTTTCCGCTTCCTTCGCCAGTCATTTTTTCAACTAAATATAAAAGTGAATCGACATAAACTTGGCTTAAGCCTTTTAGCTGTATTTTTTCAGCTCTTTGATTGATAAAAATCGCATTCAAATCGGCGGTTTCAAATGGGAAAAATACAATATCTTTACGGTCCCATTTTATTTTGTAGTCTTTTGATAGATAGTTTAGGTATTCGTCCTCTGCCTCTAGCATAGTGGTGGTGTAATAAATTTTTGTAATTTTCACGTCTTTGGGCATATAGGCAAGAAGACTAACTCCTCTTTTTAGGCTGTAAATATCAAATGAAGTTACGAAAAAGTGCATGTCATGGTTGGTGATTCCGAATTTTTGATACGCAATGGCGCGGTCAATGTCTAAAAGTGCGACATCATATTCAGTTTCTTTGCCAAATTTATTTCTCTGATATTGTTTGATAGTCTCAAAACTATCAAATCCAATCGCAACATCGATGTCTTCAAAAGAGGTGATATATTGATTTTCTTGCACCATGGTTGGAACAACGTATCTGCTTTTTTTCAAAATCGTTGTATCAATTACCACCACTTTTTTGCCCATGAGACTTAAAATTTTTGCGGCATAGATTAACATATCAGTTTTGTCATAACTCCCTAAAAATACGATTTTTTTCATTTGTCCCTCCGTAATTCTTATTCTGTACCCGTCATACCAGTTCCTTCTAAGCCTTCTACATATTGTAATCTGCCTTCTTGACGTTTTGAAAGTTCTTCTTGTAAACCAGTTTCAACAGATTGTTTCATGTTGTTGTAGTTTTCTGATAGGGCGGCATTAATATGGTCATTTCTTTGTACAACTTGTTCTTGGTCGTTGTATCTGCCCCATAATGCTTGTTTTGCATCTTCTACAATGTTCGGGCTGTTATTAATTAAGGTTAATGTGGCTTGACTTACTGGATAGGTTGGCGTTGCTTCATTTTGGCGTCCTGGTTCGGTATAAATACTAGCATATAGTTTCGAACCGGTTATTCCATAGGCTTCGACAATGGCATTTTCTAAAGTCAAAATTTCATCTTCTTTCATTTTTAACCAAATGGTATCTGCTGTTGAGTGAATGACCTTTTTCTTAGAAACAACAATGTAACTTTCACCTTCTGGCAAACGAAGTCTGATGTCGATATAATCGCCATTTTTTAATAATGTTGGAAGAATAATCATATTGTATTCTTCTAGTCTTTGGTCTGCTGTGGTTGGGTCATTAATTTCTTCTAACATGTCTTTGGTGATGATGGTTCCTGCTGGAATGTTGGTTTTGACAATCATTTTTTTCTTTTTCAAATCACCTGTTTCAGCATCATATTTTTCTACAATTTCTCCTGTTTCATCATCAATATATTCGAAATCTTCATCTGATATAAGTTCCTTTTTGTCTAACGTTGTTTGCACGGTGCTAAGAGTAAAAGAATCCAAAGTAACTTCTGCTCCAGATTGGATTAGTGTATCTGCTACATATACTTTTGATTGTAATTTCTTGATGGCTTCGTAATCCTCGTTTAGTCCTTGTATTTTATATAAAAGTCCAACCACTACGACTGCCATAATGACTAATGCGATTAAAAAACCGATTAAAAATGAATTTCTCGCCCTTCTTTGCATTGGATTTGTTGCCATAATAAAACCTCCTACTATTTATTTAAATTTATAATATTACAAAATATCATTCTATTTCATTTTACTACATAAATCTTTCTTTTTCAACAATTTTAAGTAATGTTATATAAATGTTATATTGTTGTAATAGAATTGTAATATTACTAATTAGCACAAAAAAAGAACTCTCCTTTTAACTAGAGAGTTCTCCTTATATTGTGTTTATCTATTTAATCCTTTTTTTCCAGCATAAATTGCAACATCTTCTAATTGATTTTCAATATTTAAAAGTCTATTGTATTTTGCAACTCTGTCTGTTCTACATGGAGCTCCTGTTTTGATTTGTCCAGCATTGGTAGCAACTGCAACATCTGCAAGTGTTGTATCTTCTGTTTCACCACTTCTATGAGAAACAACTGCTGTCATTCCATTTTTCTTTGCAAGTTCAATTGCATCTAGCGTTTCCGTTAATGTTCCTATTTGGTTTAATTTAATTAAGATAGAGTTTGAAACACCTAAATCAATACCTTTTTGTAATCTTTTGATGTTAGTAACAAATAAATCATCACCAACTAATTGGATTTTGTTTCCTAATCTCTCAGTCAATAATTTCCATCCGTCCCAATCTTCTTCTGACAAACCATCTTCTATTGAGATAATTGGATATCTGTTTACTAAATCTTCATAAAAAGCAACCATTTCTTCTGTATTTTTCGTTACACCGATTTTCCAGAAATGATACATTCCTTCTTTTCCAATTTTTTTGGCTTCATCATACATCTCTGTAGCTGCTACGTCCAAAGCAAGCATTACTTCTTCACCTGGTTTGTAACCAGCTTTTTCAATTGATTCAACAATTAATGATAATGCTTCATCTTCATCTTTCACATTTGGTGCAAATCCACCTTCATCTCCAACACCTGTTGCTAAACCTTTTGCTTTCAAAACTTTCTTTAAGTTATGATAAATTTCACAACACATTCTTAAACATTCTGTAAATGTTGTTGCACCTACTGGCATAATCATAAATTCTTGAACACTTAAAGTAGAATCTGCGTGTTTACCACCATTCATAATGTTCATCATAGGAGTTGGTAATGTTTTTGCATTTGTTCCACCTATGTATTGATATAATTCTAAACCTAAAGATGCTGCTGCTGCTCTTGCAACTGCTAGAGAAACACCTAAGGTTGCATTTGCTCCTAATTTTGCTTTGTTATCTGTTCCGTCTAACTCAATTAAAGTTTTATCTAATTTCACTTGATCATAAACATTCATTCCAACAATATTATCTCTGATGATTGTGTTTACATTTTCAACTGCTTTTAAAACACCTTTTCCTAAGTATCTTGATGAATCTCCATCTCTTAATTCAACTGCTTCGAAACTTCCTGTTGATGCTCCTGATGGAACCATAGCCACTCCGCTATATCCACCCGCTACCACTTCAACTTGAACGGTCGGATTTCCTCTTGAATCCAAAATTTCCAAAGCTTTTACTTCATCAATTTCTAAAAAATCTTTCATTTTTAAACCTCCTATAAAAATATAATTTATAAATTAATATAAATCCATTATAATGTACTTTTGTATCTTATCATAAAGATTTTTATTTTTCAAGTACCTGCCAATAAAAAAGTAAATTTTTTCATATTCTTCAAATTATTCTTCATACTCCTTCGCTGTCAACGCTTTTTCCATTTCATTCGTCCTTCTTAAAATTGAAATAAAAATTGGTTCTATCGTCAAAAGCAAATTGCTAGCGCCTTTTGCCTTCAAAGCATATTTCTTTTGCTCAACTTCGTTTTTCAAAATCGGAATCACACAAAAGGAAATACTAACGATTAGCCCGATCTTTTCAGGATTTACCTTAAAAATTCTAAGTGGAAATGCTAAGTTTTGTATCACATTTACCAGTTCCATGCTCGTCATTAAATTTGAAAAAATAAAAGTTACTTGATACGCCATCAAAAGTCTTACTGCCATTAAAATGCCTAGATTTAGGCTTCCCAAAAAGATATTCAAAATTACCGTAAATAGCACAAATGGCATTAATATTTTCAAATAATGCCCAAATTTTTTAAGCGAAATTTTCAAAAGCGCCATTCCCAAAAAATTCATCCAAAACAAAACGGCTAGCAAAATCCCCTTTTCCACAAAGAAAATGGCTATCAAATAAACCATAAAAAATACAAATTTCAAATTATTTTTCATTTCCACACACCTTCAAAATTTCTTGCATCATTTCCTCCCCAGTCCATTCTTGCAGGCAAATCTCTTTTTCAGTTCGCTTTAGTTTAGCGATTATTTGCACGATTTCAGGGATTTTAATTTGGCTTTGCTTTAGGAAATCCATTTTTTCAAAAATCTCTTCTTTTGGAAAAATCGTTTTGATGTTCCCCTTTTCCAAAACCAAAATTCGGTCCGCCAAAAGGATTTCAGATATATTATTAGTTACATAAATTATTGTGTGTCCTTCTTTTTTTAAATTTCTTACGATTTGGTCAATTTTATCTTTTCCGCCAAGAATCAATCATCGTGGTTGGCTCGTCCAAAATCAAATATTTCGAATTGACGGCTAACGCACTTGCTATATTAATTCTTTGTTTTTGCCCAAGAGACAATTCATACGTATCTTCTTGCGCATATTTTTCCATTTCGACCTTTTGCAAAGCCTCTCTAATTCTCTCTTCACGATTTGGCAACCCTAAATTTTTCAAGGCAAATTCCAAATCATCCTGCACCTTAGGAAACAAAATCTGATTTTCTGGATTTTGAAACACAATTCCGATTTTCTTTCGGATTTCCTTTGCTTTTTTTCGATCTTGCACATTGATTTCATCAATCAAAATTTCTCCTTTTGACGGTTTTATAAGTCCTGCTATCAAACGAACTAAACTAGATTTTCCAGCACCATTTTTCCCAATAATACTTAAACACTCGCCTTCTTTTATTTCCAAATCAATATTTTTAAGCACACTTTTCCCAGACAAATACCCAAAATTCAAATTTCTAATTTGTATCATCTTTTTCTTCCTCTAATTCTTTCACGACGGTTTCGTACACATAAAAACTTCCGATGATAAAAGTCACATGGTCGCTGTATTTTTCCTTTACCAATCGAATAGCTTCTGGCATTTTGCGCTTGTATAATTTTTCTGGATTGGTCATTTTACTAGCTTTTTCATACAATTCTTCTTTACTGACAAATTTTCCTTCTTCGTTTCCATCTGTAAAAATGAAAATCGCGTCTTCTTGTAGAATCTGCCCCAAAATTTTGGTGTAATCTTTTGTCCCAAGAACTGAAAAAATAAAAACTTTTGGGGCATTTTTATAATACAAATCAACATTCTCTTTCAAATGCTGAATCGCAGGTTCATTGTGTGCACCATCAAAAATAATTTCAGGATTTTTTGAAACTCTCTCAAATCTTCCCTTATGAACAACATTCTCCAAACCTTCTTTTATCGCATGTTCTGGAATTTCAACATTTTTGCTTTTTAAAAGATTGACACATTCCAAACAAATCGCTGCATTTTGTGGCTGTTTTACGCCTTTTAAAGGAATCTGGATTGCTTTATAATTTTTATAATGAAACTGCGTGAAATCATGTTCAAATCTTATTTCTGCAATGTCTTCTGGGTCAATCTCATGTAAAATATTGCCTTTTTCTTGGCATGTTTTGCGAATGATTTCATTTACTTCATTTTCTTGGCTTACAAAAATCGTATCGCCATTTTCTTTGATAATTCCAGCTTTCTGTGTTGCAATTTGTGCTAATGTGTCCCCTAGCAAATTTATATGGTCATAACCAATCGAACTGATAATGGAAATGCTGGAATTTATAATATTGGTGCAATCATGCAAACCACCCAAACCAGTCTCTAAAACCACAAAATCGCAATGCTTTCTGCTAAAATAAAGAAGTGCCATCGTTGTCTCCAACTCAAATAACGTCATTTTGGTATCGTGATTTTGATTATACTTTTCTATTTTAGGCATTAATTCCAAAATCAATTGTTCCATTTCTTTGTCAGATATATTTTGATTGTCAATCGCCATTCTCTCATTATAACAAATCAAATGTGGGGACATAAATTTTCCCGTTCGATAACCTGATTTGACTAAAATATTAGACATCATCTCGCAAATTGCTCCCTTGCCATTTGTGCCTGCAATATGAATATATTTTAAGTCTTTCTCTGGATGCCCCAATTCTTCCATAAAATATTTCATTGCAGACAAAGACGGATCTTTGGTTCCTGCATAAAAATTTTTAAAATATTGTTCAACATTCATTTTCAGTCCTCCTTCAAATATTTTTTCACATATGGTCTCGTAAATTTTTCCAAACTGAAAATGACAATGATTTGTATTGGCAACATAATTACTTGTGCTAAAACACGTGTTGCAAGAACAGTAAAATAAGCCTTTCCATACAAAATATGTAACCAAAAAGAAGTGATAAAAATATTAACAATTCCCAACACTAATACACTACTTATGACAAGTTTTAATACAAATTTCCAATCCATATTTTTTTGTTCTGAATTTTGATATAAAAAAATTCCATAGATAAAACCTGAAATGGCTGCGCTAAGGGTAAATCCTGGAAAATACGTTCCAAAGGGAAATAAAATTGCTCCAATCAAATCTCCTAAAGCCGCAATTAAGGTGCTATATTTAGGTCCCAGCCAAATGGCTGACATCATAATTGGGATAAAACTTGTACTAATCACTAACAATTGCGTTTGAATCGAAGCAAATCTCGATAACACAATCAAAAGCGCCAATAAAAACGCGGACAATATAATTTTTTTCGATTTTGACATAAAAAAACTCCTTTCTTTAATAGATACATACCACAAAGAAAGAAGTTTCAAAACTTCCTAAAACACTTTCAATAGCGGAATGCGGAACCTAATACGCAGTTTATAAACCTTGCCCCAATAGCAACTTCCCGTCTACTTGAGTCTTAACGATTAAATTCCTACTCTATATTAAATCTTTTATATTTATGCGTAATTTTATGAAAAACGCAGTTTCCATATGTTTTCTTCTGTTTTTTCTTCAATTTTGACCAATTTTGCTTATTTTTCAAACTTGACAAAATAGATGATTTATGCTTATTGTTCTCTACGCTACATCCTTTATCTTCACATCTCTCACGTGCTCAATTTTCTCCCATTTTGTGTTTGGTTTAATTAAACATTTGATGTTAATCAAAATCCATGAACCCAAAAATAGTGGATAACACAAAAGTCCAACAAACATAGATTTAATGTTTCTTTTATCTAACAACATAACAATCGTTGCTGTTCCGATTGGTAAGATAAAAGTTGCGATTAAGTATCTTACATAATTCCAAACTAAATCTGCAAATGCCATTTCACTGCCGGCATACATTAGAGTGTTAACGCCTAGCAATAAAAATGTCAAAATCATCATTGGAATTCCAAACATATATAATAAGCCATCAAAATTCATTAAAGTTTTGTTTTTCTTTACACCTTGTGCTAAATCTTTGGTGTAATGTTTCATGCATTGTAAATGACCAACTGTCCAACGAGAACGTTGGGACCAACTTTGGGCAAAGTGAACTGGTTGTTCGTCATACACAATCGCATCGGTTGCCCAACCAAGTTTTCTTCCCTTTGCAATATTAATTAGCGAAAATTCAATATCTTCTGTTAGTGTGATTGTATTCCAGCCATTTGGTTTGACCACATCAAATTTTACCATGAAACCAGTTCCGTTGATTAATGGTGATAAACCTAAATTATAGCGTGCTAAATGATAGAATTTGTTCATCATCCAATAAAAAATTGCGTAGCCTGAAGCAATCCATGAATCGGTTGGATTTTTGATATCACGGTAACCTTGCACGATTTCTTCCCCTTGGCATAATTTTTTATTCATACTTTTTAGGAAATCTTTATGAACAATATTATCTGCATCAAATACGCAAAAAGCATCGTAATCGGCATTTTCTTTGATTTTTTGTTTTAAAAACCAATTTAGTGCAAATCCTTTGGTTTTTTGGGCTTCATTAAATCGTTTTAAAACAATCGCACCAGCATTTTCCGCCATTTTTGCTGTGTTATCACTACAATTATCTGCGATGACAAAAATGTCGTATAAATCTTTCGGATAATCTTGTGCTTTCAAACTTTCTACTAAATTTCCAATGACTGTTTCTTCGTTATGTGCCGGAATAATTGCCATAAATTTGTGATTTTTATTGACAATCATTTTTTTATCTTTTAATTTGATTAGTGAACAAAAACTGATTACAATTTGGTATAACCAATAAATCGTTATGATCCAAATCAGTGCTTGCTGTAATAGATACAAATACTTCATCTTTTCTCCTTTTTTCGGCAAAATTTATTTTACTTATTTATTATAGCAATATCCTCATAAAATTTCAAGTAGTTTTTTACATTTTCTGTAAAATTGATTCTTAATTTTTTCTTAACACTAGTATATGAAATTTGTTTAAAAATAGTATGAAATTTTTTGAAAAAATATAAATTTCCAAAAATTATTTACAATTGTAGGTTTGTATGTTATACTAATTAAAATTTAATTTTCAGCGATACTTTTATTCAAAAGTATTTTTTCCAAAATTAAAAAATGCATTTATCGATTTCCCAATTTTTGAAAGGGGGTGATAAAATATGCAAAAAGCTAATTCTTCCAATAAACAAAAGAAAAAGCTTAAGAAAGGACTACATAGTTTTATAGACTTTGTCAAAAAACTTCTTGAAATTATAAAACTTGTTAAAGACATCTTCCATTCTTAAGAAAAATAAAACTGGCAGTGTGTGACGACACTACCAGTTTTTTCATTTTTATGCAAGCTAATTCTTCATTTTTCTTTGCATTTACATTTTTATTATACTAAATTTTCAGATTTTGTCAATACTTTTCTCGATTTTATATAAAAAAATTTTTATATTTTAAAAAACCGCTTTACAAATGTAGGATTATTTGCTATACTAATCAAAACTTAATTTTCAGCGATACTTTTATTCAAAAGTATTTTTCCCAAAATTAAAAAATGCATTTATCGATTTCCCTAAATTTTGAAAGGGGGTGATAAAATATGCAAAAAGTTAAATTTTCAAGTAAACAAAAGAAAAAGCTTAAGAAAGCACTACATAGTTTTATAGACTTTACCAAAAAACTTCTTGAAATTGTAAAACTTGTCAAAGACATCTTGCATTCTTAAGCAAAATAAAACTGGTAGTGTTGTGGCACTACCAGTTTTTTCATTTTTTATGCAAGTTAAATTTTCAAACTTTTTATGCATTTATATTACTATTATACTAAATTTTTTAACTTTGTCAATACTTTTCTCAAAATTTACTCATACAGATCCTTTTTACTCAAATTAATTCTTCCCTGTTCATCAATTTCCGTCACTTTCACCGTTACTTCTTCCCCAACTTTTAGCACATCTTCTACTTTATTTACTCTTTCTTTCGAAATCTTCGAAATATGAAGCAATCCTTCTTTTCCGCCACCTAAGTCGATAAATGCACCAAATGTTGCAATTCTCACTACTTTTCCTGTATAAATTCCATCTTTCTCGATTTCTCTCGTGATTTCTTCAATCATCAACCTAGCTAATTCTGCTTTTCCATTCGAATCCGAATAAATGAAAATTCTTCCGTCTTCTTCAATATCAATTTTAACGCCAGTTTCTTCAATGATTTTATTAATCACTTTTCCACCAGTACCAATGACATCACGGATTTTTTCTGGATTAATGAGCATATTAATAATTCTTGGTGCATATTCCGAAATTTGGTCACGAGGTTTTGCAATTTGTTTTAGCATGATTTCATCTAAAATATAGGCACGTGCTTTTTTCGTCCTGCTAAACGCTTCTTCAATCACTTCATATGACAATCCATCAACCTTAATATCCACCTGAATTGCTGTAATTCCGTCCTTCGTTCCACCAACTTTGAAATCCATATCGCCGAAAAAATCTTCAATTCCTTGAATATCTGTGATGACAACATAATTTTCTGGATTTTCTTCATCTGTAATCAAACCTGTTGAAATTCCTGCAACTGGCTTCTTGATAGGAACACCAGCATCCATCAATGCCAAAGTCGAGCCACAAATACTTCCTTGCGAAGTCGAACCATTCGAACTTAAAATTTCTGACACAACTCTTATCGTATAAGGAAATTCTTCTTTGTCTGGAATGACTGGCAAAAGCGCTCTTTCCGCCAAGGCACCATGGCCAATTTCTCTACGACCTGGTCCACGAGAAGCCTTTGCTTCTCCAACGCTATATCCTGGGAAATTATAATGATGAATATATCGTTTCGATTCTTCCGTGTCCAATCCGTCCAAAACTTGTTCTTCACTAGCCGTTCCCAATGTTACAATTGACATGACTTGCGTTCTACCACGCGAAAATACAGCACTACCATGTGTTCTTGGAAGCACACCAACTTCGCAAGAAAGTGGTCGAATATCGTAAATACCTCTTCCATCAACTCTTTTTTGTTCTTCTAAAATTAATTTACGAACTGTCTTTTTCTCTAATTTGTAAATAGCATCTGCAATTGCTCTTTTGTCTTCTTCTAGTTTTTCTGTTCCAAATTTTTCCGCATACCAATTTTCGACATCACTTGTAAATTGGTCGATTTTCGCGTCTCTTTCTGGCTTGTCTGGGGTTTGAACCTCTTGTTTCATACGAGTGCCAAATTCATCGCTAACGATTTTGTAGATTGCTTCATCAACCGTAAAATGGGTGTATTCAAATTTTGGCTTGCCAATTTCGGCTTTCATGTTTGAAATAAATTCGCAAATTTTCTTGATTTCTACATGCGCTTTTTTGATGGCTTCTAACATAATTTCGTCTGGAATTTCATCTGCTCCTGCCTCAATCATAGCAATCTTGTCCATCGTTCCAGCAACTGTTAATGTTAATCGGCTATTTTCTCTTTGTTTTTCCGTTGGGTTAATGATAATTTCGTTATTAACATATCCAACTGCTACTGATCCTGTTGGTCCACCAAATGGAATATCAGAAATGGAAAGTGCAACAGATGAACCAATCATCGCACACACTTCTGGTGAGCAATCTTGGTCAACCGACAAAACTAAACAACTAACAACGACATCATTTCTAAAATCCTTTGGAAATAATGGTCTGATTGGTCTGTCGATGACTCTTGAGGTTAGAATTGCTTTTTCGGTTGGTTTTCCTTCTCTTTTTTGAAAGCTGCCTGGTATTTTTCCGACAGCGTATAATCTTTCTTCATAATCAACTGATAATGGGAAGAAATCAATTCCTTCCTTTGGCTCTTTGGAAGCTGTAACATTCACTAATACGACTGTATCGCCATATCTTACCGTAACACTTCCATTGGCTAGTCCGCAATATTTTCCTGTTTCAATTGTCAATTTTCTTCCTGCTAAATCCATACTATAAGTTTTTGGTTCCATAAAATTCCCTCCTAAATTTATCATTTATTTGAAAGGTAACCTCTGAAAAATGCTTAAAAACAAGAGAAGCACTTTGCACAAGCTACTATTTCAAATAAATGTTTTTATTATTTTACTATATTATTTGCAAAATTGCAAGTGATATTTGTAATTTCATGTGTTTTTCGCACTTTCACCATTTCAAATTTTAAAAAATTCTCCTAAAAGGCTTTAAAATCCATTTTTACGCTACTTTTCTTTTTCATAATGATGTATGCCTACTTTTTGTTTTTATGCCTTTATTTGGGCATTCTAGTAGGCCATTTTGAAAACTTATTTTTCTGATGCAATGTATTTTTATAGACGTATAAGGCATAAAATGCCGTTTAAATTAATTTGTAGGATTTTTTAGCCATTTTTCTCTATTTTTTTAAGTTCGTGGCTTAAAATCGATTTTGGAAATTAAAAATAGCAAACTCCCTATCATTTTATTATAAATGATAGGGAGTTGCAAGAAGGACTATTGAGTTGACTCCTCACTTTCAGAAGCACTGCTATCTGGTGTTTCTTCGTCATATGCAGTCTCATCAACTGGTAAAGCCTCGGCAATAACTTCCTCTGTCTCTGTCGATTCTTTAACCATTTGGTCGGTTGTAGAGGTTTCTGCAGCTACAATGTCATTTTCGGGCATTTCGCTGATAAGCGAATTCAAAAACACTTGTTCCAAGATTGTTTTCTCTTCCAGACCTTCCAGCATTTTTCGGAGTTCTTTTGCCGTTTGAGAATTACATCTCGCATTTTCGTACACCAGCTTTAAAAACTCCCCAGATTCCTGCTCGTCTGGAAGGTTGGCATAAAAATCGCTATAGATCTGCTCATTTTCTGCTATCAAAACTGGAAAGACTTTATTTAGGATAAACTCTTTGTTAGCCTTGTCAACATGTATATAAAGTCTTGCCAAGTCTTCTGGTGTATATATCGGATTGACATTCCCCTTACTTTCAAGTAAGTCTTCCAAGAAGGTAATCTGCTTGTCATAGGAAACATCTCTCCACTCGATATATTTTTCTTTTCCCAGAATATCGTAGAAAGCCTCAAAGTGTTTCCACTCATTTGTATCACTCATGATATCTACTATCTCACTAGAAGTAAGGCGTTCCATAATTCTCTCTGCAGGCAAGCTCTCCAGCAAATTTTCTAAAATGTAATCCAGCCATCCGTTATGCGTTTGAACCTGCATAATCTTAATTACATTTTCTGAAGCAAGTTGAAAGATTGCTCTAAGCACTTTCTGCTTTTCTTCTGATAATCTTTCGAACTCAAGCGGTTCATCTTCCTCTATTGGTTTTTCTAGCGGATACAGTACCTGCTCCAAGTTCCCTAAAAACTTTGCTAAATCGTTCTCCGTCTGTAGAGAAATGAACAAGGCTGTTAATTTTTCGTCATGAATTTCATGAATAATATCGAGCCTTTGCCCATTATCGGATGTGTTGAATATCTTTAAAATACTCTCTTCTCCCAACTCATTTAATATGGTCGGAAACCGATTCGCTGGAATACTCTGACAAAGAGTTGCACTATCTGATGCTGAACGAATTAATGCTTTCAAATTGGTATCGTCAATCCAATTAATCATCTGCAAAAGCAACTCTCCATCACCAGAGATTACCTCCACAAATTCCTGCTTTGCTTCAACTCTCAGCTGCTGTACGAAGTCGTTGTAATTCTTCGGATGCAACTCCTGAAACATTTCTATGAGCTCTTTTTTTCTGGTTACTCTCTTTGTTTGAGCAATCTGCTCTGAAAGTACCTCTGTTAATATGTTCCGTAAATCTGTTTGCATATGTTTTTCCTCCTTTTAAATAAACACATAAATACATTATAGTATCACATACCTTTGCATTATACCACAATTTTCAAGATTATGCAAGACTTTACATAAAAATATTTTAATTTTTTTGCGTTTTTCCCTTGTTTTTAGAAATCAATCTCTTTTAGAATGATAAAAATGATATTTTTTCCAAAAAATGATTGACAAACAAAAAATAATATGGTAATATATTTATTGTCTGTTAAGGCATATGGACCAGTAGCTCAGCTGGATAGAGCAACGCCCTTCTAAGGCGTGGGTCGGACGTTCGAATCGTCTCTGGTTCACCATTTATCATAAAAACCCTAGGTAAAACCTAGGGTTTTTTATCATATTCGAATTTTTACGGAATAAAAATTCCATGCTCCATCAAATTCTGCGATGGTGGCGGTTCTGACGGTGAATTTGTAAATTTGACAACCATTACATCGTTAATCATTTTTACCGAATTCTTTCCTGGGAAAATATCCATTTCCTTGAATTCATCGGAATGTATGATCGTATAATATTCGTAATCATCACAAAAATTAATTTGCATTCCAAAAAATAAATTGTAGAAATTGCTCCAAGTTGATTCATGCCCCCAATAAGTTGCGTGGAAAAGCGATGTGCGCAAACTGTTGGCTACGGTGTAATTATAAATATCCATGGTTTTGTTAAAATTCGTGTCATCAATAATTCCTGCAAATAATTTTTTCATGTCAGAACGATAGCCTGGATATTCTTCCATTCTGCTAATTACGCGATTGACAATACCTCTTGCTTGGTTGTATGAAAGTTCTGTTGTCTCATAAGTTATCACAACCGATAAAAAGTAAGTCTCCAAAATAACTGCTGTAATCAGTACCATTCCCCAATTTAAAATCTTGGATAAAATCCATTTTTCTTGTAACATTTCAAATGTCATTAAAACAAATGGAATAATAAGTGCCATTTGGGTTGCCGTCAAATAGTAAATTTCATTTCCTGGCGCCGCAATTACGACTAAATTGAGTGCTATTGGGAAAAGCACAATCAAAATACATGCAAATATAAATCGAATGAAAAAGTCCTTTTTATTTTCATTTTTCAATCCTTTTACAAATAGAATTAGCATTGCCAAACCATACAAAGCAAAGAAAATCAAATACATTTTCTCTCTTCGCCATTGCCTGTTCAAAATCACGCCATCAGCAAAGAGATATTTGACAAATGCGACATATGCATTTTTTATTGATTCTCCAAGCGAACCAAAAATCGTTGCCAAACCAATTCCATTTAATCCCCCATAGCTTGACATCGTCAAATGGTTGATTCTCAAAATAATTTTCGTCGCCAAATAATAAGCAACCACATAGATGACCAAAATCACAGCATTGACCAAAATTTCTTTTAACACTTTTAGGCTCGAGCCTTCTTCTGTTAGCAACCTTTTAACCGCTAACATCAAAATCAGCCCAACCGTAATTCCCATATAACTTTGATAGGTGGAAAGCATTAATACAAAAGAAATCATGCCAAGTAGAAAACCGATTTTTTTGTTTTTGATTTTATACAAACTATATACCGTAAAAACAGCCAAAAACATCGAATAGAAATACACATCTGCGGTGTAAGCATACAAAAGCGTCATGCACAAACTTGGTGAAACCACTAAAACAATTGTGGTAAGAATACGAAATAGTTTTCCTTTGATTTCGAATAAATCCACAATAAAAATATTGACAAATCCTAGAATGACAATGGAAATTAAAGTCGTAATAAAGGGAAATGCAATGTTGTTGCGAATGGAGTCAAATAAGTCAATTCCCCATCTTCCCAATGTTGCTTCATAGCCACCTGCGGTGTAGTGAATTCCGTTTAGTAAGCCATCTTGGCTTAAAATTAGGTTGGAAATCAAGATAAAATGGGTTATGAGCCCAGCAATCATCGTTAGTAGAAAAATAAAACGTCTGTCTTGATTAAAATATTCTTTCAACAATTCCCACATTTCTTCTGGGGATTTGAACATTGTTTTGATCTTTTCTTTCATTGTTTTCTCCTTAAAATCTAGTTTTATTCGTATGAATCATATTATGTTTCTATGAATTTGTCAATACTATTCGCTTTTTTCAGTTTCCAAAAAAAGACCACTTGAAATAGAAATTTCCAAGTAGTCTTAAAAAGTTGCTATTTTGCATAAGTATTTTAATTTTCTCCGTCCTTTTTTGGTGCCTCAACTGGGCAAACTCCTGCACAAGTTCCACATTCGATGCATACGTTCTCATCGATAACATATTTGTCGTCTCCTTGTGAAATACAACTTACTGGACATGCGCCTGCACATGCACCACAACTAATACATTTCTCGGTAATTTTATAGGCCATTTTTTGGTACCTCCCCTTTTTTAATTTATTTTATTATATCAAATTTCTGACAATTGTCAATCACTTTTTTGAAAAAGACTTGCTATCTTTTCAAAAATTTTATGATACCATTTCTTTTCTTTATATTCTATGAGCGCTGTATTTGGATTATTCTCCTGTTTTGCATTTTCTTCTGGTTCTAGATTTTGAAAAATCTTGTCTGGGTTATATTTTTCTCTCAATTCTTGTTGATATTTTTCTTCGTTTTCAAATAATTTTCGGTCAAATTCTTTTCGTTCTTCTTCTGAACACAAATAATTTCGATAAATCATCGCTAGCAAGGCTTTGGTTTTTGGTGTAAAATTAATTTTTTCAAGACCATCAGAATAGTCAAATTCTGGTTTGTAGTCTTCCATGGAAACGTCTTTAAAGAAATCCAACAACTGCAAAGGAATTTTGTTCGTCGCATTCAACGACAAATGCTCAACAATGTCCAAAACTTCTGTTGCAGCAATTTTGTATTCCTCTGATACAACATCAATCTTTACCATCTTTTTCTTCTCCCTTCTTATTTTTTTCTTCTGTTTGTAAGGTTTGTATTGCTTGTTTGGTTTCATTTGTAATCGCGTCAACATCGCTTAATTTAACATTTTCTATCACATTGGCAATTTGTTGATGATTCATTACTGTGTAATCGCAAGGTTTCACTCCTTCATCAATTGTATGTGGTCCCCTATTTAATAAATCATCATCATTAACCATGCAAAAATCTTCTATTTTTCTACCATTACACTTATCAAATTCATGTTTATCCTTAACAAATCTTCCATACGTCACATCAACATGGCTTCTATGTCCGTATCCATCTTCAACTATATTCCAAATATGTTCACGTCTAATTCCCGTGTTTTCATCAACAACTGCTGTTTTTCCACTGCAAATTTCACACTTTATTCCAACTTTATCGCATAAATCCTTAAAAATTCGCCCTGTTGCTGCACATAATGCTTTTTTGTGCAAAAAAGCACTCATATAATTTGCCGTAGTACCAACATTTCTGTAGGCTACTGGAGTATTTTCATCGTCATTAAATACACTAGGATAAACAGTTCCAACCTCTGTATTTCTTTCTAAACATTCATAATCATAATCCATTTCATTTACTAAGTAATCGTATAAATACTCAACTTTTTCTTCAAACTGTAATGTTTTTGGCATTTTCTGAACAACTTGTTCTATTTTCTCATCATATGCCTTTTTCAACAATTCTTGTTGCTCTCTATTATCATTTCGACTTATAATTTTAATTCCGTTCATTTTTTATTCCTTTCCTTCATTATTTTCATAAACCTACATTTTTTAAATACACTATTATTCTTTCTCCTCTTGCACTTTTTCTCCTATTCTTAAACTTTTAACTCCTTCTTTCGTTTCCTTCGTTACTTCTTCAACATCACTTAATTTCACATCCCCCACACATTTCGCAATTTGCTCTTTTGCTTTTATATCTGCTGCTTGATTGACTAATATATAATACTCTGAATTGATCTGTTGACATAATAGAGCACAATTATCTGGGCTTATATGTTGGATAATTGCATTCAAATTGAAACTTTGTTCTAATACATTATCTAGTTTTTCCATAGGCGTCATTTGTGAAACATCTGGAAAATATACCTTATGATGTTTCTCAAAGAACTCTTGCGCTTTAGGATTGGTTAAACTCTCAATTTGATTTCTCTTCTTTTCATTATTAAAGTTTTCATTAATCGGTTCCCCATTTCTTAGTTGTTCCCATGCCTTGGTTTTTCCAATCAAATTTTCAACTTCTTCTTTTCCCTTTTCATCACCATGCCTTCTCCATTTTTTCAAATCAACTTCAGAAGTTTCCTTTAATAAATGTTTTACTTGATCGGTAACATTTGTTTGATATGCATTACGTTCCAATATTTGATTATTATAGGCATCTTTTAACTCTTCTTGAGAGATTCCTAAATACCTCATAACTGCTTTTTCTTCTTCGATTGTATTCATTGCTTCTTCCATGTAAATTCCTGTAACGCCCTCAAATTTCATAACTGTTTTTCCATCTTCTTGACTTTGGCTAAGGGAATACTTATATTTTACTGCTCCTACTCGATTGGTTAATATTCCTTGCTCTTCAATCGTAAACTGCTTGTCCTCAGCATTCCAAGCATGACCTAGTTCATGTTGTAAATCAGCAACATGAATATCGGTTCCAAAAAATTCTTTGGCTTTTCCTTCTACTTTTGGAATATAAATAAAAGACTTTTTCCCTACAACTTGCATCTTCTCATTTATGATTGGCTCTGCTGTAAAGGCCCCTAGAGCAATTCCTTTTCCATATTCTCTCGTCTTATCCTGTTTTTCCTCAATAATATGTGGATTGATAGCTCCAATATACTTTTTCTCTAATTCCGCAAGTCCCTGTTCTGTCAAATTTTCGGTGACTACAATCGGCGTATTCCTTAGCATTTGGTAAAACAATTCTCGATCTTCTTTCGAAGAATCCTCCAACATCGCTGGAACTGCCTTCAGCAAAACCGTCCTTAAACTATCATTTCCCTCTATATCTTCTCGGTCATATCCATATTTTTCGCAAGTCTCTTCTACAATGCCTTGGCATTCTTCTAATAGTTCTTCTTTGGTCATATTTTTTCTCCCTAAATATTATTTTAACACCCTATGCACATTTTTTCAATTTTGTCAACTTGACATAATTCAAAAAATATGATATAATAAAAGGTTAAGGTACCACAAATGGACGATTGGTAATCGTCCATAGAGTTAATTGTGTTCTAGCAATCTTTTGGCAATTTTCTTAACTTGCCTCATAACTTCTTTTTCACTTAAATTAATCATTTTGCGATTTTGCATAATTAATTTGCCGTCAATCATCACAGAATCCACATCAGCACCGTTAGCAGAATACACAATATTGGCGCACACATCGTTTTCTGGACATAAATGAATTTTGTCTGTTTTGATAAAAATCATATCTGCTTTTTTTCCGACTTCAAGTGTTCCGATTTCATCTTCCAATCCCAACACTTTGGCCCCTTCAATGGTCGCCATTTTTAGAATTTCGTAGGCTGTAATCGAAGTTGGTTCTTTGGTATTGACTTTTTGCAAATAGGCAGCTGTTTTCATTTCTTCAAACATATCCAATGTCGTCGTGCTTCCAATTCCGTCTGTTCCTAAGCCCACATTTAGTCCATTACTACGAAGTTTTACAACATCACAAATACCCGAAGATAATTTACAATTGCTGATTGGATTATGCGAAATTCCGCCTTTAATATGTTTCAAAATTTCGATATCACTATCGGAAATATAAATGCCATGGGCTAGTACAACTGGTACTTCAAAAACACCCAAATCGTTTAAATATTCGGTTCCGCGTTTGTCATATCGTTCATAAATGGTTTTTTCTTCATCCATTGTTTCGGATAAATGAATATGTAAGCCTGTGTTTAATTCTTTGGCTAAATCCACACAAATTTTGATTGTGTCTGGATTGCAAGTGTAGGGTGCATGTGGAGAGGTAAAAATTTTGATTCTGCTGTCTGGAATATTGTATTTGCGCGCATATTCTCTTGTTTTCTCGGCTTTATCGTTAATCGCATCATCTGTCATACACCAAGCAACAACTGCTCTTAAACCGGTTGCTTCAATTGCTTCAATGACTTTATTCATGCCAAAATACATGTCATTGCATGTGGTTGTTCCTGATTTTATCATTTCTAGGCATGATAAATAAGCATTCCAGTAAATATCGTCTGGCTTTAGTTTATCTTCTACTGGAAAAATGGCATTTTCTAGCCAATCCATTAGTTTTCTGTCATCTTTGTATCCTCTAAAAATGCTCATGGCCAAATGCGTATGGGTGTTGATGAGTCCTGGCATGACAAGCATATTTTTGGCATTGATTTTTTGCTCGACTTCTTCTTCGATTTCTGGTTCGATTTTTTCGATTTTTTGGTCGTTGATTAATATATCTGCTTTTCGAATATTTGCAGTTTCTCCTACCATATCTAAAATATAGGCATTTTTGATTAGTTTTTTCATTGTTTAACCCCTTGTATTATTTTTTATCTTTTGTTTTTTAAATATTGTGATTGGATTTTTCTTGTTTATCCAATTTTTCTAATTTTTCGAGTTCTTTTAAATCTTCTTCGTTTTCTGTTTCAATTTTATCCTCGTTTTTGGCTACATCTTTTACAACGACAATATCTTTGGCACTATATTTTTTGAAATACGTTTCCCCATTTTCGTGAAATCTGACTCGCACCATTTCTTTTAAAGTCTCTACTGACGCAACTTCTCCCGTTCCGTCTGCCGTTTTTACTTCTGCTCCGATTTTAGGAAGCGCTTTTAATTTGTCAGAATATACTTCGTGTTCGTATTTCAAACAACACATTAACCTGCCACAATTTCCAGAAATTTTGGTTGGATTGAGTGATAAATTTTGCTCTTTCGCCATTTTAATCGAAACGGTATCAAAATTTCTAAGAAATGAACAACAGCATAGTTCTCTTCCGCAAATTCCATTTCCGCCCAAGTCTTCGAACTTCGTCTCTTACGCCAATTTGACGCATTTCGATTCTTGTTTTAAAAATCGCAGCTAGTGATTTGACTAATTCTCGAAAATCAATTCTTTTTTCAGATGAAAAATAAAAGGTCAGTTTACTTCCATCGTATTTATATTCTGCTTCAATGAGTTTCATTGGTAACTCAAACTTTTTGATTTCTACTTGACATTTTTCAAAAGCATCGCCTTCTTTGGCTTTAAATTCTTCGCGTATTTTCTCTTCTTTTGCAGTCGCAATTCGAACTACTTGTTTTAGCGGTTCTGCGACTTTTTCATCTTCTACTTCTTTGTTAGCGATTGCAACTTCGCCATATTCTTCGCCCATTGCGGTATCCACAATGACATGCATTCCTTTTTCCAATTTAAAATTATTTGGGTCAAAATAATATATTTTGCCCGGATTTTTAAAGTTAACCCCTACAATCTGTTTCATTTTACATCCCTTTCCTTACCGTTTCCCACATTTGAAAAAGCATGGTATCGAGTGTCATGTCAAAATTGCAATTTCTTTTCAAATTTGCCATGGCATGATTGATTTTTTCGATACAATTGATAAAAACCTTATTTTCTCTTGCTTTGAAATAAATACAAATCATCATATATTCCAAAATGCTATTGATATTTTCTTTATCATAAATGACTTTGGCTTGGTTCATCATGGTGATGATATCACCGTGTTTCCAAGATGTTTACGATATTTTCAATTTGTAAAAATTGGGCTTGTTTTTCTTTTTGAAAAATGGCTTTTCCAATGCTTCCACCAAACGAATTTAATAAATTTTCTGACATTTGTTCATAACCTAGCTTGTCCATGGCATATTGTTTTAATTCTTCTTTGGCAATTGGTCCAAATTTGATTGTCATACATCTTGATTTAATCGTATTTAAAATAGCATTTTCATTGGCAGAAATCAAAATCATAACAGCAAATTCTGGTGGTTCTTCTAGTGTTTTTAATAAGCAGTTTTGAGCTTCTACGGTCATTTTGTCGCAGTCATTGATGATATATACTTTTCTGTTTGAAATAATGGGTGCTTCAATCACTTTGCTCGTTATTTCTCGGATTTGCTCGATTTTGATGGTTTCTCCGTTTTCATTTACCACAAAATAATCTGGATGATTTCCTCCTAAAAAACAGGCACAAGATTTGCACTCGCAATCATTTTTTTTCTCTTGCTCCAAACACAAAATTTTTTTGGCAAAAGCCTTAGTAATCAACTTTTTGCCAATCCCCTCCGTTCCTACAAAAAGGTAACTTTGCGAAATTTTATTTTCCCCGAATACAGCTTGACAAATATTTTTTTATTTCTTCATTTCCAATGATATCCTCAAACTCCAAAACAAACTCCTACTCTATTTTCCCGAGATGGCTCCATGGCCAGAAACGAAAAACAACAATTCCTTCGACTTTATTTAGTGGTATACATCCGAAGTTCTCTACAATCAGTGCTTTTGCTCCTGTTATCGCCCATAGCAAAAAGGTAGCCTTCTGGAACGATAAAATCATTGAATACGTTGGAAGTTGTTACGACATCATCTTGCAAATAATCTTCCCTCATTTCCACTCCATTGACATATACTTTGTTTTCTTTGATAACAACGTGTTGTCCCTCTGTTGCAATCACTCGTTTGATGTAACTTTTTTTCGTAAATTCCAAAACATGATAAACAAATTTGCCCAAAATTCCTTTTGGCTCATTTTCATAACTTGCGATTGGATTGTTTTGATTGGCATCAATCGCAGTATAGGCTTTTGTGGGAGCCTCAAATGTGATAATATCGCCTACCTTTGGCTTTTTTTTCGTTATGCGTGCAGTTCGATTTAAAATTAATCGTTGATTTTCTTGCAAGGTTGGGTACATTGATCTTTGTTTGACAATGGTTGGTGTGGCTATAAAATAGCGAAATAGCAAAGCAAGCACTAATGCTATAATAATGCAATATACCCATTCTAATATATTTCGTACATTTTCACTCATTTAGTTTTCCCTTCCTAGGCAATTTTATTGTCTTGTTTGATGATTTATTCATCTTTCTTTTTTCTCGTTGTTCTTTTAGCCGTTGTTTTAGGAACGACTTCTTCCTCTGTCACTTTTTTTGTGGTGGCTTTTCTGGTTGTTTTCTTGGTAGCCTTTGGCTCTGGTTCTTCTTCTGTGACTTTTTTGGTGGTTCTTCTTGTCGTTGTTTTCTTGGCTGGTTTTTCTTCGATTTCTTCTGTTTTGGTTGATCTTCTTGTGGTCTTTTTCACTGGTTCTTCTTCGATGGATTTTTTGGCTGTAGTTTTTCTGGTTGTTGTTTTCTTAACTGGTTTTTCTTCGATTTCTTCTGTTTTGACTGTTTTTCTGGTTGCTCTTTTCGTAGGTTCCTTGGAAGTGGCTCTCTTTCTTGGTTTAACTTCTTTGACTTCGAAATCTTCTAAGTCTTCCAATTCTTCAGAACCTGAGAAACTTTCTGGTGCTAGATTTTTATTCATTTGCATTAGAAAATCATCTTCTAAACTACTGTCTGTATTATTTTCTTCAATTAATGTATTGAATTCGTTGATTTCTGCTTTGTTTTCTTCTCTTAATTCATCGTATTCAATTTCAGGAACTTCTTCATCAAATATATCATCTAACCTAAAATCAGTTGAGCTTTTTTCCGAAGGTGTGATTTTTTTGCTTCTTGACGGTTTAACAGGTTCTACATTTTTTTCATAAACATCATATAAACTTAAGTTTTCGGTTTCTTCTTGCTGATTTTGTGGTTCCTCTTCCTCCTCGTCTTCATCATCATTGTCTAAGTGATTTTCTTTGTTTTCTTGAGTTTTATCGGATTTATAGCTAATCCATAAAACCAATAAAATCAAAAGTACACCTACTCCTATGCAAATATATTTTAAACCTCCAATTTGTTGCAAAACACTATCTACTGATGTCGTAGCATATGCTACCTTGGTCCACAATAGAATCATACTTACCAATAGTATCACTAAAATTTTTCTTAACTTTTTCATCATTTTTTCCTCCCTTTATCTCTCGTAATTATTTTATTTTTGTAGGTATCCTGATAATGACATCAGTTCCCTTTCCTACCTCACTTTTGATATCGATTTTACTATTATTTTGGTCTAATATTTCCTTGGCAATAGAAAGTCCTAAGCCAGTTCCACCAGTTTCCCTTGCTCGGTCTTTATCGACTCGGTAAAATCTTTCAAATATTTTCTCTAAGTCTTTTTCTGGTATTCCACGTCCTGTATCTTTTATTTTAATGTAGGCATCATTATAAACAAATCCGACATAGACTGTAATATTTCCGCCTTCGTCTGTGTATTTCATCGCATTTGACAAAATATTGATTACCACACGTTCAATTCCATTTTTATCGGCATAAACCAATGGAACATCTGCTGTAACATAGCATTCTCCTGTCAAATTCTTTTTTTGCATTTCAATCGTTTGTCCTTCAAAAATGTATTTTACCAATTCACCCAAATCAAATTCTGTTTTTTCGATTTTGATTTTATCGGTATCGTATTTGGATAAAATTAGCAAATCGGCAACTAGGTGAGACATTCTTTTGGCTTCTGAAGAAATACGCTCTAAAAATCTCTTCTGATTGGCTTCATCCACATCTGAATCGATTAAAGTATCGGCATAGCCCATGATGGAAGTAATCGGCGTTTTTAGCTCGTGAGAGACATCTGCCACAAACTCTTTTCGCATATTCTCGACTCTTTCTTGTTCGGTGATATCTTGAACCATGACAATCACGCCTGCTGGTCTGTCGTTTTCGTTTTTGAATGGTGCAAAAAATAGGTTAATGAATTGATCGTCTAAGTTTAATTTTTTTTCGGATGAAGTCCAGTCATCTAAGTAGATGATTTTTTCCAAATTGATGTCAACATCGAATTTATCAAAAATATCGGAAAAACATTCTTCTTCTGTGATGGAAAGCATTTTCTTGGCTGCTAAGTTCATGTGAATGATTTTTCCATCCATATCAAAAGCCACAATTCCGTCCGTCATATGTAAAAGAATGGTTTCAATCTGCTTTTTTTGTCTGGTTACTTCATTTAAGTTTTCTTTTAAACCGGTATTCATAATGCTGAAGGCTCGCACAAGTTCATCGATTTCTGTTTTGTTTTTGTTGCCTGCTAAATACTCAATTTCGATGTCTTCACCATTTGCTATCATTTCAGCACTTTTGACAAGTCTGGATATCGGGTTAATGACTACTTTTGCCAAAAACAGACCTAAAATCACAATCAATCCTGTAAAAATGATTAAAGAGCCATAGATGATTTCTTGAATTTGTTTGATTTGCTCGGTCAATAATTGATGAATTTCTGCACTTGTCATATTAATTTCGGTCAATTCTACATTAATATAATTTAGTTTATAAATGAAAATTGAACCTAAGCCTGTAATTACTATTATTCCAAGAATCATAAAAACCATAACAAGTTTTATTTGTATGCTTTTTACCATGATTTTTTACCTTTCATATAATTGTCTTTTTTATTATATACTTATCTTTTCAGAAATTCAAGTGATTTTTTGTTAAATTTGTGTTACATTTTTTTGAAATAGAAAAAGATAGATTTCTAAAAATTAGAAATCCATCTTCCATTTTCAAGCCAATACACACTCTGGCGCAAGTCAGATAAACTTAGCAACGCAGTTTTTAGTGTATTGACAAACAACTGGGCTTTTATCTATCCCCAATTCTTGCGTTATTTTTATGATTGTTTTTAAATAGCACCATTTGTTTTGTATTTGTTCCTTGGTTGGTATTTTTTCTTCTTTTTCCCAGCTTTCTAAATCCCGATTCATTCCTGTAATTACAAGCACAAATTCTTTAATTCGTTCATCTTCCATAGTAGTATCCTTCCTTTCACTAAGTAGCAAAATTTTTTTAATACGTTACAATGATAAATAATATAACATATTTTTTCAAAAAATTCAAGCTTTTTTCAAAAACTTTTCCTTTATTTTAAATATGACATTTTTATGTCATATTTAGCTATTCAAATACAACTTCTCCACCATATTTTTATTCAGCAACAAATTTGACAAAAACTTTCCGTCTTTAAAATTTGCCCAATTTTGAAAAACACATGGAACATTTTTGGCTTTTTCCAAAGTATCGACTTTTTCAAAATTAATTTTGACTTCTTTTTCTTCTGCATATTCCTTGATTTCCTTAATACAATTGCTTGTGAACGGACATTGCTCACTATAAAAAATTGTCAATTCTTTCTTCTCAATCTCCATTTTTTTCGCCGTTTCATTAAATTTCGGTTTCTCCTCTCCAAAACTTAATGCCAATAATTCATATTCTCCAATCGTATCAACCACTTTAAAACCATATTTCTCATAAAATTTCTTTTCTCCAAAATAGGGCTTTTTCTTTTCCGAAGAAATCGTGCAAATCCCATTTTTTCTGCTGTTTTTTGCAATCTTCAATTGCATATTCCAACAATTCTTTTCCATATCCATTCTTCTTAAAACTACCTGCCACCCACAAACAATAAATATACAAAAAATTCTCTCCACTTACTGGACACCAAGCCTTTTCCAAAGGCGCATATTCATAAAAACTTTCCCTTGCGTATTCAATTTTCGAAAAATATGCCCCTCTGGAATCCTCTCTTTCAACCATTCCTTCTTGGAATTCACACCATTTTGATGCTTTTTATCCGAAATCGCACAACACAAATGTTCCTTTTCCAAATTTTCCAATGTCAAATTAACAAATTCATTCATTTTTTTCCTCTCCTTATAAAAAACTTAATTGCTCCCCCTCCTCTTTCTTTCGGTAAGCCTGAATAATATCTTTCATCTTATACAACAACCCATATTTCTTACATTCATCTTCAAAAACCTTCCTCAAATTCTGATTCTGCGAATAGCAAAAATATTGATTTCCAAAAGTTCGAATATATTTTTCCTTCAAATTGGGAAACAATTGCTCCAACTTTTGAAAAAAGTAATCTCTTTGATTTTCGCGAAGCGTCACTCCTCCCATAGAAAACACAAATTTTGCTCCATTTTCGGCTGATAGGCGAATCACATTTTTGATATTTTCTTCTGAATCCGTCAAAAACGGCAAAATTGGCGTCAGCAAAGTCCCCACAAGCAAACCCGCATTTGACAATTCTTTCATCGCCTTCCATCTTTCTGACGAAACGCAAACACAAGGTTCTATTTTTTTGCACAATACATCATCTGCCGTTGTGATTGTCAATTTTAATATGACATCCGATGTCATATTTATCTTCTGAAACAAATCGATATCGCGCACAATCAAATTACTTTTCGTTTCAATTGAAACGCCAAAATGATAATCTGCAATGAGTTTTAGTGCTTTTCTGGTTATTTCATACTGTTTTTCTAAAGGATTGTAAGTATCCGACATTGCTCCAATGCCAATCACGCCCTTTTTTCGCTTGGATTTCAATTCTTGATGTAAGATTTCAATTTCCTTTTCTTTCCCACGCACTCTGTCAAAATCCTCTATTTGGTAGCAATTGCTTCGACTATCGCAGTAAATGCATTGGTGGGAACAGCCTTTATACAAGTTCATATTATAATCAATCCCAAACCATTCTTCTCCATAGCTTACTTTTTGCAAAATTGATTTTGTAGGTAAAAATTCCATTATTTTTCCTTTCTTACTGGGATTCGAATAACCGTTTTTAAATTTTGTACTTTGGTTCTTCTGGGGTCGGATAAGTAAATTTCGTGATGTTTTCTTACGGTTCCAATGTCATTTTTTAAACCGTTTTCTTGTATAAATTGTTCCATTTGAGCAATGGTTGCTGGTTCTTCGTCATACGAACCAATGTGCATCATTTGCACACATAAACCTTCTTGGATTTCTTGAAATTTTGCTTTTTCAATGTCTATTTTTTAATTCATTTTTTGCCCATTTAAATACGTCTAGTGTTACAAATTCTGGTTGTCTTATCATGGAAATCCATTGGAAATTTTCTTTTGGGCACGGTGCCCCGTGCCCCTACATGATTCCACCAAAAACCTTCTAATGGTGGAACGACATATTCAAAATAGCCATCAATTGGATTTTTTCCCATTTTGCTCATTTTTATGGTAAACGACAAGCCATACAATAATTCTATTGCCTTTTGATATTCGCCATTTTCACTATTGGGATTGCCTTTTCCTTCCACTAAAATGAATTTCATTTTTGGCACATCGATTAAGCTTGGTTTTGCTTTTGGCAAATATAAGTCTTTATATTCTTTTTTATAATCAAATTTTTCCATTTTTTCCTCCTGTTTATAATATGACATTTTTATGTCATATTATAAAATTCTAATCTTCTAATCCAATATAAATATGAATTTCCTGATTTTGCATATCTTGTGAATTGTTTTGATATTCTTCAAAATCGCAATCATATTTTCGTTTCAAGTCCATCTGCCAAATTTTGCCCCAAGCTTCTCCAACTGACTTCTGCACATCGCCTTTTATGACAAATTTGGCATATTTTCCTTTCGGGATGATTTTCATCATTCTATTTTGAGATTCCTTTTCCACTTCGCAACCTACCATAAAATAGTATGGTTTGGTATAATCTCCTTCATAATCTGTATACAAACCAATTGTTTTTTGATTTGCCTTATGTTCAATCTTGTCATACTCTCCTTCCGCAAAAAATTTTTGCCATAATTTGCCAATATCTTGTACCGATTTACCATTTTCATTTGACGTCTTGATGCCAATCCCTTCTACCCTTTTTTCTTGTAATTCAATGATTTCATATTCCATATTTTTTTACCTCCTAAAAAAATAATAGCAGGTTAAATATGACATCAGGATGTCATATTTAAAAAAATAAGTTAGATTAATAGAAAAACGATTCCTTTTACTCATAAAAGAATCGTTTTATCTTATTTAATTTAATTCTTCCCTCAAATAATCTTGTAAATCTTCTTTTATGACACCTCCTAATTTTTCTTGTCTTTCTTTCGTATAATCACCTGTTCCATCACTATACATTTGAAGAAATTTAATCATTCCAACCGTTCCCAATGTTTCTCTTAGCGCTCTTAAACCTTCTTTTCTAATTTTTTCTAAATCTTTGGCTGTTACTGCCATTTACATCACCTCCATTACAAATTCTATCGGATTTACTACCTTTACTTTTAAATTTACTTTCTTTGAAGCATTAATCAATTGTCTATCAACTGTTATAAAATAATCTATTTCCTTACTTTCTGCATACGCTATATGATAAGCATCCATAAAATGTATATGAAATTGCTCTAGTTCTTCGACTCTACTGTCTAATTCATATGTATAAGGAATATTTTCCAAATTAAGCCCATCATATAAATCTTCCACCTGTCTTTTTTTATCCTTACTTGAAATCTTTTTTATTTCATAATCAATTGCTCTACTTGTATAGATTTTTACTTTATGAGCAATATGTTTTTCCAATATATTCTCAATCGCATTTGCTTCTAAATTTATTTTTTCTTGTCTTAAATCATCAAATGGACGATTATAACAACAATTATCTAAATATATTTTTAACACAAAAATACCTCTTTCCATTCTACTATATTTATTATATCATATTTTCTTTTTCTATTCAATTACTTTTTTAAATTTTAGATTCCTTAAATATGACATTTTCATGTCATATTTTAAAATAATTCCCCAAACTTCTTCTCAATCTTTTCTTAACTTCATTTCTCACATACTCTGGCGCAACCACTTTCGCAAATTCGCCAAACGATAAAATATAGCCATAAATCCAATCTGTTTCTGGAAACTCAACCTCTACCAAAAAATCTCCATTTGGCATTTGCTTTATATTTTCCTTCTCAAACTCATCATACACGCGATATGCCTGCTTTTTCGAAATTTCGACTACTAACTTTACTGTTGCAAAATGCGGTTCTCTTTCAATCAATTCTGGCAACTCTCTTTCAAAGGTTTCGTCCAAAATTTGCACTACCTTCATTCTAGCCATTTTAAAAAATCGATAATCTTGCCTATCTCTGGCATATGCCTTCAAATACCATGCTTTATCCCTAAAATAAATTTGCAAAGGCTCAGCCTGCCTTTCCCTCTCTTCGCCTGCCGAATTATAATACACAAATTGCAACACTTTTCGCGAAAGTACCGCCTCTTTTATCAATTCAAAATTACGATCATGTCCACTCACATTTCCCCAACTTGACAAATCAATATCAATCCAATTTGTTCTATTTTTATGAAAAAGTGTACTCATTTTCTCCAAAACCGCTTGCCCATTTTGATTGCTCATCTTTTCCATTCCTTGCAACGCAAACAAAATCTGACTTTGTTCTTCTTCTGATAAAATGGCTTTATCGAAAACAAAATCCTCTATCAAACAAATTCCTCCACCTTTTCCCTTGTTTGCATACACCGGAATTTTGGCACTACTCAGCACATCAATATCGCGGTAAATAGTTCGAATCGAAACCTCAAAACGTTCAGCTAATTCCTTGGCTGTAACAGTCTTCTTTTCTAATAAAATATACACTATTTCAAATAATCGATTAATTTGCATACTTTTTCTCCTTTGCCATTATTATATCATATAATATGACATTTCAATGTCATATTTAAAAATTTGTAATAAAATTTACATTTTTGATGTTCTTCCTTGAAATTTGCCTAATTTTTTGATATAGTGGTGTTTAATTAAAATTGAAAGGAGCTTTCTATGGGAAAATTTTCGAAAAAAATGAAAAAGAAATATGAACAAACCAATAAAAGGTCAATTGCAGTATATTTAACACTACGCATTTTAGTCATAGTTAGTATGGTTTTTCAAATATTGGCAGGAAATTTGGAAAATGCTTTTATGTGCATTTTATCCCTATTTTTGTTTACTCTTCCAACTATTTTTTCTGAAAAATTTAAAATTGGTTTGCCCAGTTTACTAGAAGTCATTATTTATCTATTTATTTTTTCGGCAATGATTTTAGGCGAAATCAATAATTTCTACGGAATTATTCCTTTTTGGGATACCTTGCTTCATACATTAAATGGATTTTTGTGCGCTGGCATTGGCTTTTCGTTGGTTGATTTATTAAATCAAAATAGTCAGAAAATTAATTTATCGCCGATTTATGTGATGATTGTGGCGTTTTGTTTTTCCATGACAATTGGGATTTTGTGGGAATTTTACGAATTTACCGCAGATACGGTATTTCGTACCGATATGCAAAAAGATCGAATTGTACAAAGTATTTCCTCTGTTGCGTTAAATAAAAACGGCGAAAATGTTCCGATTAAGGTAAATAACATCGAAAAAACTGAAATTTACACGAAAGATGGAACTGTTACAACAATTGAAAATGGCTATTTGGATATTGGTATTATTGACACAATGAAAGATTTATTTGTTAATTTTATCGGTGCGGTTATTTTTAGTGTGATTGGATTTTTGTATGTTAAAAATAGAGATAAATATAAATTTACGGAAAATTTTATTCCGACGAAACAATAAAAGGAGGAAATTATGTCTGTCAAATTTAATGAAAATGAGGAAATTGTGAAACTTGTGCAAGAGGGGTTGAAAAAAACAGGTGGATATTGCCCTTGTCGAAGGGAAAAAACGCAAGATACGAAATGTATGTGTAAAGAATTTCGCGAGCAAATTGAAGATCCTGATTTTGAGGGATATTGTCATTGTTTGCTTTATTACAAATCAAAAGGAAATAGCCATTAAACTATTTCCTTGTCTTTTTAAAAAGAATGATGATTTCCTCTTCTGCCATGATGATTTCTAGTTTCAACTGTGTTATAACAATTTTCTTGTCTTACATAAGTATTTGGATTACACATATCGTAAATATATTGCTCAGTCCTTGGACATTCTTCTATATTGCATTCATATGGATTATATTCATATGGGCTTGTTTGTATGCAGTTTTTGCTATTGCAAAATTCTTGTGAACGATGCATTTGCCCTGCATAAGCCACACAAGTAATTCCGATTACGCCAAGAAAGCCTATTGCTAATAAAATTTTTTTCATTTTATTCACCTCCATTGTTATTTTATGATTGATTGATTTTTATATTATCATAAAAATCAATTTTTATCAACCTATTTGGGATTAAAAAAAATTTTTTAGAAAATTTTTGGAATTTTTTATTTGGTCTTGACATATAATGGATTATAAGTTATAATAAATGAGCATTGCAAAATTAAGTTATATTGAAATGGCGCCATAGCCAAGTGGTAAGGCACGAGTCTGCAAAACTCTGATCCCCGGTCCGAATCCGGGTGGCGCCTCCAGCTATCCTATAAAAATAATACTTCAGTCTAACCTGAAGTATTATTTTTATTAAAGTTGCAACATTCTTCTGGTATTCTTGTTTTCTACACCCCCATAAACTTCTCTCTCCCAATCTCCCACTCCGCAATCTCAAAATTCAAATTCTCTCTCTGCTCCAACATCTCACTCATTTTTTCTTCCGTCATCTCCGCCACCACGCTTACATTTTCATCATATTCCACATTCACAATCCTGCAATTTCTTTGTTTCAAATAATACCTCAATTTCTCCAAATCCGCATAATTTACCCTAATTTTAATCTCCTTGCCAAGCACTTTTTCGACTATATTGGCGCAATTCAAAGCCTCCAATGTAACCGAAGAATAAGCTTTCACAAGTCCACCAGTCCCCAGCAAAATTCCGCCAAAATAGCGTGTTACAATTACCAATACATTTGCCAAATTCTGCGAAGTCAAAATATTGAGCATTGGTCCTCCTGCCGTTCCAGACGGTTCTCCATCATCGCTAAATCGCTGGATTACGCCATTTTTCGTCATCACGCGAAATGCATAACAATTATGTCTGGCATCAAAATATTTCTTATTGGTTTGTTTGATTAACTCTTCCGCCTGTTCCACGGATTCAACATAAAAGCTATGCGCTATAAATTTCGATTTTTTCTCCACAATTTCAGCACACACATTCTCATCAATTGTCTTAAACATGATTTCCTCCCGCTACAAATCCCGTAGAATACGCAATTTGCAAATTAAATCCGCCCGTATAACTATCCACATCAATGATTTCTCCAGCAAAATATAATCCTTTCACCAACTTCGATTCCATGGTTTTGGGATCGATTTCCTTCGTAGAAACTCCACCAGCCGTTACAATCGCTTCTTCAATTGGGCGAAAACCCGTTATCGACACTTCAAAACTTTTCAGTAAATCCACAAGTTTTAGTCTTTCTACTTTCGTAATTTCGTTTACTTTTTTATTGGCGTTAATCTTCGATAATTCAATTACCGTTTCAATCATTTTCTTCGGTAATAATTTATCTAAACTATTTTTAAATTCCTTATTTTTCACTTCTTCAAAATCTCGCCTTATACGCAAATCCAATTCCTCACGACTCAAAGCTGGCTTTAAATCAATCAACAATTTTATCTTGCCTTTCTTCAATAATTCTTCCACATTTTTGACTCTTAACAAATGCGCCGATGAACTCAAAATGGTAGGCCCACTAACACCAAAATGTGTAAACAACATTTCCCCAAAGTCGTCATATATTTTTTGATTTGATTCTGCATTTTTTAAGGCAATTTTTACATTTTTCAAAGATAAACCTTGTAAGTTTTGGCATAATTTTCTGTCCGCCTCTAGTGGAACAATTGAGGCTCGTGGCATAATAATCGTATGCCCTAGATTTTGCACCATTTTGTATCCTTCGCCATTCGAACCCGTTTGCGGGTAACTTTTCCCGCCACTTGCCAAAATGACTTTATCTGCCTCGATTTTCTCGCCATTCGACTTTAAGGAAACACTCGCCACTTTTGCTTTCTCATTTTCCATTTTAACGCCAATCTGAGCCACCTCAGCATTGGTCTTAACCAAAACATGATTTGCCTTCAACTCTTTCACAAAACAGTCCAGCACACTCTGCGCCTTATCTGTCACAGGAAAAATTCGATTTCCCCTTTCTTGCTTCACTTCCAACCCGTTCTCCTTCAGCATTTGAATGATATCCTGATTGGTAAATTGCTCAAAAGCGCTAAACAAAAACCTTCCATTTCCCGGCGTATTGTGAATAAATTCGCTCATTTCCAAGGAACTCGTGATATTACATCTACCTTTTCCGGTTATCAAAAGTTTTCGCCCCAAAGCATGATTTTTCTCTAACAAAATAACTAAATTTCCTTCTTTGGCAGCCCTTATCGCAGCCATCATTCCAGCTGGACCACCACCGATTACAACTACTTTCATAATTCTCCTTTTTTCTATTATACCATTTTCTGGAAAATTTTTCAATAGTAGCAATAATTGACTTTTCATTATATGCTAAGCGCTTAAAATGTCTTTTAAACAACAATTTCTAAAAAATAAAGTAAAATAACTAAATTTCTCCAAAAATCCAAAATTTTGCCATTTTTGTGTCTCACACCACTATAAAAGCATATTCTATCAAAAAAATGATCTTTAAAACGAAGCATTAGAATCGCCATATCGAGGATTTTGGAATTAAAGTATACATAAATTATTACCAAATTTAAAATGCCCTCCTGAGCAATTTTAAGGCACTTTTAAGGGCTTATTGAAAATAGCAAAAGGGTTATTAAAGATTTGGAATTATTTGCAATCTATAAAATTTTAAAAATCGATTGTGAAGGTTTAAAGAAAATAATAAAAGGATAAACATGCCGAAAGACCTCCAAACAGTGTTCTTTCGGCAAAATATGATTTAATAAATTCATATTTAACAATACTTCAAAATCGTATCCACATCCTTATCCCCTCTCCCCGACAAATTTACAATCATACAATCCTTTTTATCATATTTTTTAGCAATCTTAATCGCATAAGCAAGCGCATGACTACTTTCTAATGCCGGAATAATTCCTTCTTCTAAACTCAGGATTTTAAAGGCTTCGATTGCTTCCTCATCTGTGATACTATCATATTTTACTCTTCCTATTTCATGCAAAAAAGCATGCTCTGGTCCAATTCCGGGATAATCCAAACCTGATGAAACAGAATATGCCTCTTGCAACTTATGATTTTCATCTTGCATCCTATATGTTTTCATTCCATGCAGAATCCCTATTTTTCCTTGATATAGGCTAGAAGCATGTTTTCCAGTCTTCAGTCCTTTCCCAGCACCTTCAATTCCATAAATATCCACATTTTCTTCTATAAAATCATGAAACAGTCCAATACTGTTGCTCCCTCCACCAACACAGGCGATAATGGCTTTTGGCAATTTTCCTTCTTGTTCTAAAATTTGCTGTTTGGCTTCTCTACCAATTACCATTTGAAATTGTTTTACCATTTCTGGATAAGGTGCCGGACCAACTGCAGAACCAATCAAATAAAATACATCTTTATGCTCAAGCAAATACGCAAAAGCCTCATCTACAGCATCTGCTAATGTTCCTTGTCCTCTAGTTACGGATTTTATTTCTGCTCCGAGCAATTTCATTTTGTCTACATTGACTTTTTGTTTCTCGATGTCAACTTTTCCCATAAAAATCGTACATTTCATCTTAAATAAACTGCAAACCGTTGCAGTTGCCAATCCGTGCTGTCCAGCTCCTGTTTCTGCGATAATATGTGTTTTGTTCATTTTTTTAGCTAATAAAACTTGCCCAATCGCATTATTGATTTTGTGAGCACCTGTGTGATTCAAATCTTCTCGTTTTAAGTAAATTTTTGCTCCACCGCAAAATTTTGTAAAATTTTCAGCATAATACAAAGGACTTGGGCGTCCTACATATTGTTTTAAATAATACTCATATTTTTTAAGAAACTCTTTATCTTCCATCGCTTCCTTAAAATTTTTTTCAATCAAATCTAATTCTTTTTTTAATTCTTGTGGCACATATTTCCCACCAAATTTTCCATAATTCATAACGCATTCCTTCTTTCTTCTTTTATTTATAATTTCCTTTAAAAACGCCATTCTTTCATATTTTTCCCCCCTTACCTATAAAAAAAGCACCTGCATGAATAAAATTTGATAACTTTACTCATACAAGTGCTTGAAATTTTACTTGTTTTTGGCACTACAAATTTGTATGAGTTTTTACCCATACATTCCACCAATTATTCAATTGCATATTGATTGCTTTTTTCATAATTTTTTCTCTCTTTTTATAAGATATTCATACAATCTCAAAATGTAATCTTTTCTTTTAAATTTATTATACCATGTTCAACAAAATTTTGTCAAGGCTCAAAAACGCTCTTAGGAAATAATTGTTTTCTACATTTTCAAATGCCAAAAGACCGCCCCAATAGCGGTCTTTTGGCAAATTATTTTTTCTTTCTTAGCTTTTCAATTTCTTCTTTCGTCAATTTTGTATACTTTTCTATTTTCTCAACTTCCTCTCCATTTTCAAGCATTTCTTTAGCAATTTCAAGAGAATTATTTTTCTCTCCTTCTTTTATTCCTTTTTCTATCCCATGTTCTAATCCCTCTTGCATTCCTTCTTGCCTAGCATAACTCACACCACTTTTATAATCTCTCACCCACTTATCCTTAAGCTCCTCCAATCTTCTCGTCTCTTCATCGCCCGACAATTCTACAAACTCTGCTCTTACTTTTCTTAACAATTGATTTTTTTCTTCCGCCATTTCAATCAACTCCTCATCCACATCATCTATGATTGCTAACCACTGATTTACTTTTTTCTCCATATTCGGCTGACTTCTTCGGAATTTCGGCAACTCAATAAAACACCACTCCATTGCGTCAATCACTACATATTCGCGATGATGGTCCATAACTGTTACTGTTTTCGAGATGTAATCCTCAAATAGAAACAATTCATCATTTAAAATATTTATCATCATTATTTTTTTGATGTTCTCATATTCTTCGCCTTCTAGCATTAATCTCGTGATTTGCTTGGTATCGTAGAACACTGCTTTGGCAACAATGTTGTGCTTATCATCAACTCGCATTTCAATGTCGACAACAATTCCGTCATCCAAAATCGCCTCAATATCTAGGCTTTCTGCATCTTCTTTGAGCAAAAATCTGCCAAGATTGACCTCCTGTTCAATTTTTATCGTCTCGATTTTGACTTCCAACAAAGCCTCCAAAAAATCGATTAAACACACTTCATTTCCTTTTCGACTAAAAAAGGTCTTGAATATGACATCATTTTTTAAATTACTTTTCATCTAATCTTCCTTTCTATTATAACAAATTTTATTTTCTTTTTCAACATTTTTCGTTCGACAATTACTCTTGAAAACTGTGGCAGAAATGCCTGAATTTTTACAGGATATGGAATATATCCTTAAGATACTTTATTTTATATTACATTATTTTACATTCGTCAATACATATTTTAAAAATAATTTATCTTTCTACTTAAAAATTTTTATGCATTTTCCCTATTTTTCATCGACAAATGCCCTATTTTGTGCTATAATCATACCATCAAACTTGAAAGGAAAAACTTATGAACTCAAAAACACTTGAAAAACTTGAATTTGATAAAATTTGCAAAATCGTCTCTGATTTTGCCATCACATATAGGGGAAAAAATCTATCAACCACGCTCGCCCCTATGTCTGCAAAAAAAGAAGTGGCAAAAGCACAAGCCCAAACAACCGAAGCAGTAACCCTTTTGTATCGCCTTGGAAGTGCTCCCATTTCTGAAATTGCGGACATCACGATTTGTCTAAAACAACTAGAAAACAGTCATTCTTTGACGATGAAACAACTGCTTGATTTGGCTCATATTTTGCAAATTTCACAAAATTTAAAAACTTATTTTGATACCGAAATCATCGAAACTTCAGATTTTCCTGCCATTCAAAATTTGTTTGAAAATTTATATTCCAATCCTGGACTTGTAAAATCCGTTACCACATCTATTCTCGACGAAAACACGATGGCTGACGACGCTTCTCCCAATTTAAAAACAATTCGCAACACAATTCGCAAAAAAGAGCAAGAAATTCACACAAAATTGCATTCCCTTTTGCATTCCAAATATGTGCAAGAGCCAATTGTAACTATGAGAAATAACCGTTTTGTCATTCCAGTCAAAAGCGAATATCGTGCCAATGTCAAAGGTTTTGTGCATGATACTTCAACTAGCGGTTCGAGCCTTTTCATTGAACCAATTGCCATTTTTGACATAAACAACGAAATCAGCAATTTACACAACGAAGAAAATTTAGAAATGGAAAAAATTTTGATGAAGTTATCTTCTCTGTTTTTTGAGCATACAGAAAATTTGTCCAATACTACCAATTTAATTGGTTTGCTTGACTTTATCTTTGCCAAAGCTAAATTTTCGAAAGAATTTGATTGTACAGAACCAATCATAAATGATGAGAAATTGATTTCTCTTATCGACTGCTATCATCCTTTGATTTCTCGCAAAATCGCTGTCAAAAACACGATTGAATTAGGCAAAAATTACACAAGTTTAATCATCACAGGACCCAATACTGGAGGAAAAACCGTTGTGCTAAAAACCGTAGGATTGCTTGTTTTAATGGGAATGAGCGGACTTCACATTCCTGCGAAATCTGGAAGTAGCATTTTTCTGTTTGACGATGTTTTCGCAGATATCGGCGACGAGCAAAGTATTGCCGCTTCTTTGAGTACGTTTTCTTCCCATATCAAAAATATTGCTTATCTTTTGCAAAATGCGACACCAAACAGTCTTGTTTTAGTAGACGAATTAGGCTCTGGAACTGACCCAATTGAAGGCTCCCGTTTGGCAATTAGCATTTTGGAACATTTAAACCATGCCCAAATTTTGACTTTAGCAACCACCCATTATCACGAAATCAAAAATTACGCTTTAGTGACAAATGGTTTTGAAAATGCAAGTGTCGAGTTTGATTTTAACACGTTATCTCCAACCTATAAACTCTTAATTGGCGTTCCGGGACGTAGTAATGCTTTCATTATTAGTGAAAAATTAGGGATTTCGGAAGAAATTATCGCCCGCGCCAGAGAATTTATGAATGAAGATACCGTCAATATTGAAGAACTTTTAAATACGATTTATGAGGATAAACGTATTGTTGAAGAAGAAAAACGTAAAATTGAGACTACCTCGCGTGAAATTGAGTCCCTTAAAAATTCGTATAAAACAGACTCCGAAATTTTAAAGAAAAAAGAAAGTGAAATTCTGGAAAATGCTAAAATTAAGGCTCGCGAAATTTTGCTTTCCGCTAAGGAAGACGCGAATTTTATGATTCGAGAATTAGAAAATCGTCCAGATACCCAAAAAGCAAATCGATTGAGAAATGATTTGAATGAAAAAATCGAAAGTTTGTCAAGCGAAAAAATCGTGAAAAATCAGCCTGCAACTCTTGAAAAATCACAAATCAAGGTTGGTTTGGAAGTAGAAATTCCGTCTCTTCATCAAATGGGAACTATCCTTTCTGAAGTGACAAAAAATGATACCGTTCAAGTTCAAATCGGAAGTCTTAAAACGTATTTTAAAGTTTCAGAAATTACTCTTGCCAAAAAATCTTCAAAAACGCAAGTCATTTCTTCGAAAAAACATGATTTTAAAGTATCTAGTTTATCACCTGAAATCAATGTGATTGGGCAAAACGTGGAAGAAGCGTGTTTTATGGTGGATAAATATTTGGATAATTGCGTTTTAAATGGGCTAGGCTCTGCACGAATTGTGCATGGAAAAGGCACTGGCACTTTGAAAAAGGGAATTCATGCCTTTTTAAAAAATCACCCTCACATCAAAAGTTTCCGCTTAGGCACTTTTGGAGAGGGTGAAGATGGTGTGACGGTGGTGGAGTTAAAATAGTTTATTGATAATTTGTCAAATTAACTTCCTTGTATTCTGTGGGGATGGTATAATACGTTTCCTCCCCTATTTTTCTGCCTTTGGCTGAATAAATGGTATGACTTTGCTCATCGATATAATAATCGGTTCGTTGCAACGATAAATTATCCAATTTACTTAAATCAATAATGAACAATCTCCCATTATTATTGGGATTATAATTGACATTATTTTCATCATAATTTTCAATTAAGCCATTATTTCCGTTCTGTTTTTCTGAGCTCAACGTATTCATTGGTAATCGGCAATGCTTTGTGTTCTAAGTAATACAAAGCAATTTTTTCATCTAGCAATTCAATATCGGCACACATCGTGTAATACGAATTTAATTTATAACTATTAACCGAATTATACGTAATAGCTCCAAAAATCAATCCCATCATAATAACAGTTGTAACAAGTAACATTAAAGTAATACCTTTTTGACTTTTCATTCTTTAAATTTCCTCCTTTGTATCAAAATTATTTTTTCCAATTTTGATATTTATTTTTATATTCTGTCAGCGTATCTGCCAGTTTTTTCGTGGTTTTAAACGCAAATAAGTAGTTGATTCTTTCTTTTCTTCTTTCTTGGTCTTCACGAATATTGGCTTTTAGTTCTTCGTATTTTACAAGAATCTGATTTTCGTTTGCAAATTCTCTTAATTTTACGACTAAATTCATCGAATGTGCAACATCAATTGTTAAAATGCCAAAGAAAAACCCAATCACAAATGAAAAAGTTAAATTATTAGCTAGCCAATTGACTGCTTCTATCATGTGCCTTTGAATAGAAAAATAGTAAACCGCACTTAAAATCGTCCAAAAAAAGGTATAAAGCGGACAAATGATGCCTTGAATATTTCCCCACATGCCTGAATAATCCCACAATTTTACTTTCATGCCTTTGATGAAAATCAGCCCTGCGATGTATTCAATCAGTGTCATCGCAATTCCCATGAAAATCACAATCATGACAGTTTGCCAAATTGGATTTTGGATAAAGGACATATCTACCAAAGACAGCAAAAATAAAGTGCATAGCCCAATTCCATAAATCGGCAAATAGGGTCCTGTTAAAAATCCTGGATTAATCCATTTTTTGGATATCGCACGTCTAAAAAATAATTCTAAAACCCATCCAAACGAACTTCCGATATAAAAAAGAAATGCTAAAACCAATGCTACATTCATTATTTCTTCTCCTGCTTTTTCATTAATTTGATTATAACATACTCTTTTTAGGAAGTAAATATTTTTTATTTTATTTTCTCCAAAACTTCTTCAAGCCCCACTTTCTCCTGCGTCTTCTGGTTCATATTTTTCAGCATCACGCACTTTTCCCTCATCTCATCTTCCCCGATAATGATAACATAGGGAATATTTAATTTATCTGCATATTTCAATTTTGCTTTCATGTCCTTCAAAAAATTAGAATACATATCCGTATTCACTCCATTTTCACGCAAATTCTTGGCAATTTTTAGGGCAAAACCACTTGCTGTCTCATCCATTGGAATAACTAAAACCTTAGAAATCGAGTCTTTCGCCTCTTCAATCAATCCCATTTCTTTTAATTGCGCAAACAATCTTGTCAGCCCAATCGAAATGCCAACTCCTTGGAATTTTCGTTCTGTATAATATTCGGTTAAATTATCGTATCTCCCGCCCTGAGCAAACACTTCCCAAGTTTCTATAATCATCAAAAAATGTCTCATACACGGTTCCTGTGTAGTAATCTAGCCCTCTTGCAATTTTTAAGTCAATACGAAAATATTCTTCTGGAATACCGAATTCTTGCACATATTTTGCTACTTTTTCAAGTTCGCTCAAGCCCTCTGCAAAGATTTCATTCTCAATTTTCATTTCTTTCAATTTGGCAACTTTATCAGCCGTCGTTCCAGAAATCAGAATAAATTCACAAATTTTCTCAATTTTTTCTGGCGCAATCTCAATTTCGCTAAGCTCTTTTCGCATCGCCTCTTCGCCAATTTTGTCAATTTTATCAATGATTCTCAAAACTTCCACTTTTCGATCCGCAATTTCTAAACTCTCAAAAAATCCATTCAAAATTTTGCGGTTATTAATGCAAATCGTAAATTTCGCCAAATCCAAAGACTGAAATGCTTCATAAATAACATTTACCATTTCCGCGTCGTTAATAACGTCCAATTTATCCGAAATGACATCGACATCGCATTGATAAAATTCTCTAAATCGACATTTTTGTGGTCTTTCACCACGATAAACTTTTCCAATTTGGTATCTTTTAAATGGAAACACTAATTCATTTTGGTGGATCGATACATATTTAGCAAACGGAACCGTCAAATCAAAACGAAGCGACAAATCGTTGTCTGCTTTGTTAAAACGATAAATTTGTTTTTCCGTCTCTCCACCTGCTTTAGCAAGTAAAATCTCGGACAATTCAATAATCGGCGTATCCAATGGCAAAAAGCCAAAACTTTCGTATGCCTTTCTAATTTTATCTACCATTTGATTAAACATAATCTGGTCATTAGGAAGTAATTCCATGGTTCCAGATAAGGTTCTTGGTTTTACTTTGTTACTCATATTTTCCTCCTTTTATATAAAAAAACTATGTAGCACCCTACATAGTTTAGAAATCAATCTATTGTAGGCAATGCTAAATAACGCTTACAGCCTACCTTTTTTAAGAAGGCTTAAACGTTCCTACAATGATGATGAAATTCATTTTTTTGCTTTCCCTCCATTTTGTAATTCTCCTTATTTATATTATACTACATTTTGTAAATTTTGTCAAATGTTTCTTTTCTGAATTTATAACCGACTTTTGATATTCCCAATCTGAAAGCAAAAAGAGCAACAATTGTCGCCCTTTTTGCTTTTTTATCTTATTTTTCTTTCTTACTAAAAACCCATTTTTCATCACGCCCTTTTTGCGCATCAATATTATTGGGCAGACAAACCACTGGTCGACAAGCTACACCAGCACTCGTATACACAACTTGGTTAAGCCATCCATTAGAAACTACCCTAATAATTGCACTTGTATTCCAAGCTCCTGGTGATGCCAAATTATACCCTGAAGTTCCATTCCATCTTTCTGTATGTGGATAATACAATGTATCTTTGTATCCACGGCTGTCTTTCTTTGACATATCGATAGTAGATGAAGCAGTATTTTTGGAAAAATCATATCCATAAGCTTTTGGAAACTTAGGAATTTCTTTATACCCCTTTTCTTTCCAACTTGCGGCATACATTTCCAGCGTTGGACCTCCTATGGCAAGACCCGCACCAATGGCTTCTCCTTTACTCGTTCCATTGGCAAATGCTGACCAATTGTTGGTATTTAACAGAGTTGACACACATTTTGAATTTTCATAATTAGCTGATAATGTATACGATGTTGCCAAAAATCGATCTCGATAGGTGCTCCATTGATTTTGGAAAGCTGGTACTGTTTTCCAAAACACATCGTAATTTCCCAAATTCACCACTCCCATAGCCTCTTTTGGTACTTTTTCTTGTGGAATATAATCACTGGTAATTAGGTAAATGTAGGTTCCATCATTGTAAAAAATTTTCCAATCTTCTATGCCATTGGCACTGTAATCTGCTAAATCACCATAATGGTTGGTTTTTATTGCTTCCGTTGCTTCTTTGGGATCTTCTAGTGGCGGTTCAACTGGTGTTGGGTCGATTGGTGGTTCTTCTTTGTCACCTGGATTTTCTGGTGGATTCGGGTTAGTTGGCTTTTCAGGATTGGTATTTTCTATTTCATCATTCCACTGAATTTTTCCATCTTCCCCTAATGTTCCAGTTGCAATAGGAATTTCTTGACTTCCTTTTTTGTCGTATACGTAAATAGTTCCAGAATCAGAAGCTTGGATTTTATAATCTTGCGTTTGGGTGGTTCCCTCTTGTTTTAATTTTTCTAAAATATAGGCTCCTTTTGTGTCATCATATGTTTGGTTGACATATTTTTCGTCATAATAATCGGATTGCTTTTCCATAAGTAATAATTCTGTTTGTTCTTTTGCATTTGCTTGATTGTTCGTATCAACTGCCTTTGAAGCTTTGCCCAATATTCCTTCACTTCCAGCAGTTAGAGCAAGTGTGATTCCAGCTAAAATTAGTAGTATAATGATGGTGACTACTAGGGAGATTAGGGTGATTCCTTTTTTGTTTCGGTATTTCTTCGAAGCAGGGCGGGTCAAGACCGCACCCCTACAGTGGATTGGGTGATTGATTTTGGTTTGGTTCATTTTTTCCTCCTTTTTTGATTATATATTGGGTTTGCAAAATAAAATTTTGATTTTAAGCCCCTAATTTGAAAAAATAATGAAAAATGACTATTTTTTATTATTGAATGCCATAAATTTTTCTGATTCTTAATTTGTCCCAATCTGGTCGATTGGTAGCAGAATCTCCTACATGTAAAATTTGGTCATTCTTAAACCAACATGTGCTTCCCATATAACAAATAGGACTACCGATACCAAATAAAATAATCTCAACTGTACTATCATCTTCCCAGCTAACCGTATTACTATTATTGTATCTATATTGTTCTATTATAACAAAAATTGTGTGTCCAATTAAGTTATTGGTAAGACTTCTATCATGAGCATCACATTGTATTTCTAAATATTTATATTTTTCAATGGAATCATTTAATCATATATCCATATTTTGGTTCATACAAGTTGTTGAAACTAGAATTTCTACTGGTGTATCCATTAAACAGATTCTTTTATTCACAATCGTTTCATTTTTCCATTTTTTTAACTCGTCATTGCTTGCTTTTAATTCATTATTTCTTCCTGCATTTGCGTAAACTTTGCATTTATGTTTGCTAATTCTTCGGAACTGATCGTTCCTCCTGTATTACCAGCTCCATTTCCACCTTCGCTAGAACCGCCGTTTTCGCCAGAATCCCCTAATTTTGCATCGTCCCATTTTATCGATGCATCCTCTTGAATTGCACCTTTTACAACTTCTGTTCCAGAAGTGTCTTTGCCTTCATATACTGTTACATTTCCTTCTACCGATGCTTTCGCATAAAAATTTGTTGTTTCCACGCCTGTTTGTAGTTTTTCAGAAATATATTCTTTTTTCGTTCCGTCATTGGTTCGTTCGACATATTTTCCTTCAAAAAATTCGGTTTGGAAATCAGATAATGCAAGTTCGACTTGCGCTTTTGCCATCGCGATTTTGTTTTCGTCGAGGGCATGCGAGGCTCTGCCTAAGATTCCGTCACTACCGGAAATGAGCGCTAGGGTTACCCCGGCTAGGATTAAGAGAATAATGATTGTTATGACAAGGGAAATTAGGGTGATCCCTTTTTTGTTTGGGTATTTCTTCGAAGCAGGGCGGGTCAAGACCGCTCCCCTACGGGTGATTTTTTGGTTTTTCATTTTTTCCTCCTTGGATTTTATTTTTTGGACGCAAAAAAGACAAATTATGCTGGTTTTGCATAATTCGTCTTTTTTTCAACATGATAAACGCGATGTTTTTGCGTTATTTTTCTATCTTTTAAAATTACTCGTGTGGTGTATGTACTGTGCCAAGGCTTTCAGCCTTTTTTGCAATTTTTTTCATCTTTGGTTGACTCCTTATTTTTCTATAGTAGATATAGCACATTTTTGCGAAAATGTCAAGAAGCTGTAAGTGGCTTTTACCAGTTATTGTGATTGTTTTGCATTTTTTTCTGCAACCGCTTCCGAAATCGCAGTTACATACTGCTCCATTTGCGCTTTTAAAATTTCTAAATCGTTTTTGATATAGCCCATTTCAATTTGATAACACTCAATTCCCTGATTTGACTGATAATATCGATTCGCAGAATAACTTTTATTTCTGCCATCTACATAGGCATTTGTGGCAATTCCACCAACTTCTCGAATGGTGTATAAATAGGGCGTTTCAAGTGTGATGTTATATGGCTCATAGCCTTTTTTGGTGGCTGTGGCTGCTAATTCATTGATAACGCTTTTGGTGTAATTTCGAACATACACCCCTTCTCCTTTTTTGAAAGAATTGTTATTCGAATATTCGATATCGGTATACGCTACAATTTTATTTGCCATATTTTGTGCAAATTCTAAATTGGATTTGCACGGTGAATAAATTTCCAGTCCTTTTAAGCCTTTGTTTCCATTATTGATGTGAAATGATAGCATATATTTGGCTTTGGACTGGCAGGCTATGGAAATTCGCCCATTTTCGTCGTACATATTGGTGGCTGTGTATGTATTGGTATTGGCATCGTCTCTGGTCAGTTTGACTTTGAAGCCTTGCTCCTGTAGTCTTTCTTTTAGCAATTTGGCATAGGCTAAAGTAATGTCTGCTTCAGTGTCAGTTCCTGATTTTTCTCCGACATCTTTTCCACCGTGTCCTGCGTCGATGACAATATCGTAAACTTCTGCTGGTTTTTCAGCATTGGCAACGGTTAACGACAAATAGGCATAATCACGGTTATCGTATTTCTGTGATTTGAAATCTATGTTTATTTTACGATTTTGGTTTTCTTGGGTTACCGTAAAATATTCAATATTGGGCAAATTGGAAGCATTGGATAAAGAATAATATTTAGGATTTACACTATTGTTTAGTTTTAGTCGCACCAAAACGACATATTCGCCTTCTGGTAAATCATCCAAAATTAGCCCTGTGTTGATTTCGGATATTGTAGTAAACAAAAAATCGCTATCCTGAAAATTAGCATCTAATGGATACGTTTTTTCAAATTCGTTTCCATCTGTCAAATATAGTTTTGCACTTTCAAAATTGTCTTTGGAAACACCAGCCAATTTTCCTGAAAAATTAAAACATTTGCCATAAGTAAAAATTTCCGTCACTTCCACTTGTTTGGTTTGCATTTTTTCAAAAATAGCTTGCTTGATTTCTTGCTGTTCTTTGTTCTTGCTTTTGGAAAAAGTCGCAAAATACAAGCCCGTTCCTAGACCAATTAAAATGAATATGAACATAACAAATGTAAGAATTTTTTTGAACATTTTGTGCTCCTTTAGTGATTTATTTTTCCCACCAAATCGTACTTTTCGCCAACTCCTGTAATTTCACACTTTACAAAATCACCAATTTTTATTTTTCCTGTATTTTCTATGTAAATGACGCCATCTTCGTCTGGAATATCCATATAACTTCGCGCAATCGCATATTTTCCATCATGCGTAAATCCGTCAATTAACGTAGAGTAGGTTTTTCCAACCTTTTCCTCCAATTTCTGCCTTGAAATTTCTTCTTGACATTTCATGAGCAAATTCCAGCGTTTTTGTTTGGTTTTATAATGAATTTGCTCTTTTAGTTTGCTAGCAGGTGTTCCGTCTTCTTTGGAATAGGCAAAAGCGCCTAATTTTTCAAATTTCGCTTTTTTTATAAATTCATATAACTCTTCAAAATCTTCTTCCGTCTCGCTCGGAAATCCTACCATAAATGTTGTTCGAATTATCACATCTGGAATTTGCTTTCTTAAATTTGTGATTAAGTTTTCAATGGACTTCGAATCACTTTTTCGATTCATTCTTTTTAGCACACGATCCGAAAAATGTTGCAATGGAATATCAAAATAATGGCAGATTTTATCCTGTTTTTTGACCATTTCAATCAGTTCATCTGTGATGCTTTCTGGGTAAGCATACAAAAATCGAATCCACTTAAAATTCTGTATTTGACAAAGTTTTTCTAGCAATTCTGCCAGTTTTGGCTCGCCATATAAGTCAATTCCATATTTTGTGGTATCTTGTGCAATTACGATTATTTCTTGATAGCCTAAATCTGCTAGACGTCTGGCTTCTTTCAAAATCTCTTCCATTGGTCGACTAATATATGGTCCACGAATACTTGGAATAGCGCAATATGTACAATGATTGCTACAACCTTCTGCAATTTTTAAATATGCTGTTTTATCTCCTGTGGAAATCGTTCTATCCAGATAATCTAACGTATTCTTTGATTTTCTTGGTAAATCTAATAAATTCTCAATTTTACACCACATTTCATCATATTCATCTACAGAAATAAACAAATCCACTTCTGGCAATGCTTTTTCCAACTCTTTTTGATAGCGTTTCACAAGGCAACCTGTAACAATTAAAAATTGACATTTTGCCGTTTGCTTTAATTCTGCCATTTCCAAAATTGTCTGAATCGCCTCTTCTTTTGCACTCTCAATAAAGCCACACGTATTGATTACAATAATTTGAGCTTCGTGTTGGTTACTTACAATTTCAAATTTTTCCTTTTTAAATAAGCCAACAAACATTTCTGTATCCACTAAATTTTTGCTACAACCGCAGTGATACAAATCCTACTTTCATACATTTCTCCTAAAAAATAAACGACAAAATAATGGCAAGCACAACTCCTGGAACACCTAAAATTCCCGTAAGCAAAATGCTCCACCACGTTATTGCCATAAAAATTCCAAACTTTGCTAAAAAATACAACAAAATTCCACCAATTACAGAATTCACAATAAATTTGCAAATTAGTCTAATCGGAAATGTCAATATTTTTAACACAACAATTAAAACAAAAATCGCTCCAATAAACATTAAATAACTCATTTTTTCCTCCTTAATTAAATCGATTCATTGCCGAATCAATCCCGTTTCTTAACAGTTCAATAACTGCTTCTTTTGCTAAATTTACACCTATTTCCAAATCTTTTTCCTCTTCCTCTGGAATACTTCCGATGACATATTCTATCACATTTTCATCTTCCTTCGGTTTCCCAATTCCGACTCGAATTCTTGGAAAATTCTCACTATTTAAAAAATGCACCACTGATTTCATTCCATTATGGCTCCCTGGCGAGCCACTTTTTCGAATTCTAATTTTTCCAGGTTCAATATCCATATCATCATAAATAATGATAATTTTGTCAAGTTCTATTTTATAAAAATTCACAAACTCAATGACCGCTTCTCCACTCACATTCATAAAGGTCTGCGGTTTTACCAAAATGACTTTTTGACCTTCGATGATTGCATTTTCATATTCGCTACGAAACTTTTTTCGAGCAATCTCAATTCCATACTGTTTTGCCAATTCATTTATGACATGAAATCCCATGTTATGTCTTGTTTTCGCATAATCGGATTCTGGATTTCCTAATCCCACAATTAAATACATTTTTTCCTCCGTTTTTTAAATTTCCAAATAATTGTATCCACAACTTCTTAAAAGCCTGTTCATAATCGCAATGCCTAAACCGTCTCTTTTTACGCCTTCAATAATAACCAATTCACCCAATAATTCATCTGATTTTCTCAAAGCAGAATAAATATTTTGAGCAATTTCTTTTAAATTATCTTTACTGCCCAAGCTGATAAATCGATGTTCTGACACAACAATTTGTTCCTTATGCTCATCAAATCCTAGAACCACCACATCGCCTTTTAATTCTTTTATCATTCTGTTAATGCCAAAAATCAAATCTTTTTCATCTTCGGAATAAACTAATTCAGCAGGTTTATTGGGTGCATAATGCTTGTGTTTGACTCCTGGACTTTCTACTTTTTCGTCTTCTTCAACAGGAGCAAAAATTCCATTTCCAAAATCAACAATTCCAATCACCTCTTCAATTTGTTCTGGTGTAATAGCACCTGGTCTTAAAATGCATGGAATTTCGTCAATGACTTTGACAACCGTTGATTCTAAACCGATTTGCGATTCGCCACCATCTACAATCGCTGAAACTTTTCCCTCCAATTCTTTTCGTATATCTTCCACCATTGTTCCACTTGGTTTACCTGAAACATTGGCGCTTGGCGCCGCAATTGGTACACCAGAAAATGTGATAATCCCTCTAGCAATGACATTATCTGGCATTCGGATTCCTACGGTATCTAGCCCTGCAGAAACAATCTTGGGTATTTTATCTGTTTTTTTCAAAATTAATGTAAATGGACCTGGCATGAAATGGTCAATTAATGCTTGTTCCACTGGGCTAATATCTTTGGCGATTTCATCAATTTTCTGTTTGTCAGCAATATGAACAATGAGTGGATTATCGGATGGTCTACCCTTTGCCATAAAAATTTTTCCGACCGCTTTTTCATCAAAAGCATTAGCGCCAATTCCATAGACGGTTTCCGTTGGAAATATCACAATTTCACCGTTTTTTATTAAATTACATACTACTTTTAATTCTTCTGTATTTGTATTTTCTTTCCAATTATAATACATAATTCTCCCTCGCGCTAAGTTATTATATCATAAAAATTCAAATTACGTCAATAAAAATATGAACAGATGATAAAATTGTTTGAAACTATACTTTGCTGCCAGAGTCACAAAAAGGCACTTTTAAAGCATTTCTTCTCCTTATAATGGTTATGGTCTACTTTTTTCACAAAGTCGCCCTACGGTCATCCTAGTGCGTCATTCTAACAATCTATTTTTCTGATACCCTATATTTTTATAGGCTTAAAGCATAAAATTGGGTGTTTTTAAGCAGTTTTCTTTAAGATTTAGACATTTTTCTTTATTTCTTCTAATACTAGGCTTAAAATGGCTTTTAGAATTTAAAAAATCTCCGATGAGAACTCTCGGCTCTTATCGGAGATTTTTATTTTATTGTTTTTTGGTATTATCCGCAATATAATATCCCACACCACGTTTGGTTATCAATATCTTTGGATCTGCCTTATCTTTTTCGATTTTATCACGAATTCGATTCATGGTAACATCAATGGTTCGAATGGCTCCAATATATTCGTCATATTCCCAAATTTCATGCAATAGTTTTTCCCTTGTTACAACCTCCCCTGGCTGGCTGGCAAGGAATTTTAAAACATCAAACTCCTTTTTCGTCAAGTTGACAACTTCGCCTTTTACGCGTGCTTCGATTTTCTTTAAGTCAAGTGTTAATTCACCGACTTCGATGATTTCATCATTTTTTTCTTCTTGCTCTTCTGCTTCTGCTGGCGCGACTGCCACCTTGGCTTCTGCTTTTCTTAAATTTGCTTTGATTCTTGCCATTAATTCACGAATTTGGAATGGTTTGGTAATATAATCATCGGCTCCCATTTCCAAACCTACAATTTTATCGGATTCGGTATCTTTTGCAGAAACCATTAGAATTGGCATGGTTGAAATATTGAGATAATATCTTATTTTTTTGCATACCGAAATTCCATCCAATTTCGGAATCATGACATCTAACAAAATCAAATCTGGGCGTTCTTTTAACGCCATTTCAACTGCTGTTAAGCCGTCATATGCTTTTAGGGTGTTATATCCTTCTTTTTCAAGATTGTACACCAACAAATCCATGATACTTTCTTCATCATCAACTACCAAAATCGTCTTTTTTTCTTGTTCTACTAGGTCTTCTAATCCTTCCACAAAAAATCCCACCTTTCTTTCTATTCTTTTTATATCACATTAATTTTATTTCGGCAAGTTTTTTTACATAAATATTTGAACATTATAAATTCTTCCATCATCACAAAGCGGAATTTTCTTGTCTTTTACTTCATTTCCGTTGACGAAAAATTTATCTACACCTGTATTTTTTCCGTCTTGGTTTTTGACAACAATTTGGTAAATCGTAGTTTTATATTTGTATTTGATTTCATATTCTTTCCAAGACTTACTAATACAAGGTTCTACGCTTAAGAAACCATTTTTAATTTTCAAACCTAAAATTGATTCAATAATCGCCTTAAAATACCAACTGCTCGAACCCGTGTACCAGTTCCAACCACCACGTCCCATCAAATCTTTGTTGGTGTAAATATCTGCCTCCATGACATAAGGCTCTAGTTTGAACTTTTTGGCTTCTTCTTTGGTTTTGGTGTGTTCAATTGGATTAATTAACTCTGCAAATTCGACCGCTTTATCGCCAAATCCAAGCAAAGCTTCAGCAATAATCAGCCACACACTTCCGGTGCGTATATTGCCCTCCATTCTCGCGGATTCCAGCTGGATATGATTTAATATATCCTGGATTAAAGCTAGAATTTTCAAAAGCTGGTTCAAATAATTTAATTAATTTATTTTCTCGATCAACTAAATAATTTTCGGCTTCTTCAATAGAAATAAATTTTTTATCATTATCCGCCGCATTGGAAATAACTGCCCAACTTTGTGCAATACAGTCAATTCTGCATTCTTCACTGCTCATACTTCCAATTTCGTAGCCATCGTCATTAATGGCTCTTTTGTACCAACGTCCATCCCATGCTTTGGTATTTAAGTTTTTCTTTAATTCTTCTTTTAGTTTAGTGTATTTTTCTACCAAATCTGCACGTTTTCTTTCTTCGCAAATGGGAATAAATCGATTTAAAATGTCGTACAAGAAAAATCCTAGCCAAATGCTTTCGCCTTTTCCTTTGCTTCCTAGATTACTAAATCCATCATTCCAGTCGCCTACACCAATTTTAGGAAATGGGTCAATTCCTTTTGCAATTACTTGTTCAATGGAACGAATGCAATGTTCAAAAATACTTTCCTTTACGTCGCTTTCGTAGAAAATATCGTATTTTTCAAGTTCGCCTTCTTTTAGCAAATTGCCTTTGAGGTAGGAAACTTGCTCATCTAAAATATCCCTTTGGTTGGTAAATTCGACATATTCCAAAACACCATAAACAAGCCATAATAAGTCATCAGAAAAACGCGTTCGAATGCCTTTTTTCGTTTCCAAATGCCACCAATGCAAAACATCGCCTTCAATAAATTGATGTCTCGCACAATTTAAAATTTGGTCTCTTAAAAATGAACTATCGATATATTTAATTCCAAAGCAATCCTGCAATTGGTCACGAAAACCAAATGCTCCGCCAGATTGATGATAGCCACTTCTAGCAAATAATCGGCTCACAATGGTTTGGTACACGAGCCAGCCATTCATCAAAAGATTGATGGATTCGGACGGCGTTTTTACATTAATTACACTCAAAATATTATTCCATTTTGATTTCACATTTTCAAGTCTAACTTCTGCATCGTATTCTTTCTGATATTGGCTAGCCACTTCTTTCATTTTATCTATACTATTTTCTTGGCCAATTAAAATTGAAAACTTTTTGTCTTCAAATTTATCCAATTCTAAATCGATTTGGAACCCAATGCAGGAATCTTTTCCAAGCCCTGAACTTCCGTCCAATTGTTTGTATAAAGCATCTGGTTCTTCGATTGTGCCACTGCCAAAAAAGTCTGCTTTGTCGCCTGTAAAACTACTGATTTTTTCGTTGCTTGTCACATACATAATTTTGTCTTTAAAATCTTCATCTGCAAACATATTTTTAACAAGCAACAAATTTCCTTTTTTCTCAAGTTTGATATTTCCATTGCTAAAATATTCGTCTTCGCCCAAAACTGGCTTCATATAAACCACTAATTTAATTTTTCGATTTTCGCCAATGATATTTTTGATACGAAAATTTAGCACTTTTACATTTTCTTCATTGGGTACGAAAACATCAACCGTTTGGATTAAATTATCGTAACTATTTTGGAAACTCGAATAGCCAAATCCATGCCTGATATAGTAATAGTTTGGGCTTGGATTGACACTGCTGTTTATCGTCCAAACCTGTGAATTGTCTTCATCTTTTAGATAATAAATTTCAGATGGAACATCTAAAACGGTGTTGTTGTTCCAAGCTGTTAGACGATTTAGTCGGCTGTTTTTGTACCAAGTGTATCCGCCCAAGCCGTCTGTTACAATGCTTCCGAAAAACTTGTTGGCTAGAACATTGCTCCAAACGGATGGCAATTTGTTTTCTGTGTTTTTGTAAATGATATATTCTTTTCCGTTTTGAGAAAATCCGCCAAAGTCGTTATCATAAAGCAATTCCTCTTTTTTGAGTGGCAATATTTCTTCACTGATTGGAAGCATTTTTGGTTTTTCAATTTCGCCTTTTTGCGCCTCTTGTTTTTCTTGCATTTCTTTTAAAAATGCGGATAAATCTCCTTTTTTAGAGTCAAGCAAGACACGCGCTTTTAATTCAATCGCCTTCAAATCTTCTTTTGGCAAATCTTTTTGGTTTAGTACAAAAATTCCGCCAGACGTATTTTTCAAAAATTGCAATTGCCTTTCGGAAATGACGGACTGAATCGCGTCATCGACAAATCGTTCATACACATTTTTTTCGTTATTCAAGATCACCAAGTCCATGAAAATATTTTTAATTCGGTAATATTCAAAGGCTCGTATGATATCTTCTAAAACGTATATTTCATCAAATTTTGCAATTTTTAAAACAAAAATTGGCAAATCTCCAGAAATTCCGTATTTCCACAAGCTCTGAATTGAACATTCTGGTGTATCATTCTTTTTATCAGTAGCATTTAACTGCAAAATATAGTTTAACAATTGCTGATACATTTCCAGTTTGCTTGATTTGATACGCAGATATTTATTTTGTTCTTCGCATCTGGCCATTGCGATATTGAAAATTTTATCAATTTCTTCTTTTCCTTTGACTTTTTGAATGAGGCTTTTCACTTCTTCTTTTGTATCTCCAACTGTGATGATTAAATCCACGGTTGCATCTGATTGTGAAGCAACTTTTACTGTTCTTTTCATAACTACAATTGGTGAGACAACTTGCGCAATTTGCTTTGAAAAAATCTTCTGATTTTTAATCATTTGTGGCAAACCATAATTTTCTCTTGCACGATATTTTTCGCCATCAATTTCGTATTCAAAATTCACAATTTGGTCACTTTCTGTGTATAACGTTGTTGCCAAATACACACTTTCTTCAAGACTTCTTGATTTTCTTTGCACAATGATATTTTCATTTTCTTCTTCAAATTTCAAAAATAATTTATTAAAAGCTGGATGCGCATATTGGGCTGATTGATGTGAAAGCACTGGCTCAAATTCGCAAATTACTTCCAATACTTCATCGCTTTTTCCAAAATTCTCAATTTGCACACGCCTAATTTCGATGCATTTATCTGGGTCTAAGGTCACTATTACTTCAAATCTTAAATTAGCATCTTTCCCAATAAATTTGGCTTTGTCTGGTGCAAAAATGACTTTGTCGCATTTTTCTAATTGCATAATTTTCTTGGTTTTGGTGTTTCGGATATAAAAGAAAATTCCGTTTTTGAGTTCAGAAGTTACTTTATAATCGTTAATCATCTGATTTTTATAGGTGCTGACGCCTTCGCCAAAGTCGTTGATCATAATTTTATAATTGGGATTAGCAATCACATTTACATTTTTAAATCTAGGATTTCGATTTTCGATGACTCTTTCAACATATCCGCTGTCAACTGGCGTCTTATTTTTGGAAATTTTCTCTTTTTTCTCTTTGGTGATAATCATCTTAACCGGCATTTTTTCTTGTAATAACACATTGACCGATTCGATTTCTGGATTTTTGTTAAATCGCTTTTGCAAAATATTTTCATGAAGGCAATTATTAATGGATAGCAAAATCAAACCTTGATGATGTGCCATATACGTTTTTACAACTTCGTGTGTCTCACCCTTTTTGAGCCTGCTACTTGTATAATCGACTGCTTCATAAAATCCATATTTTCCTCGAGAACCCTCTTTTTCCAAATACTTCAAATTCTGAATGGCTTGCGAATGAACATATGGCAAGGACAAAAATGTGCTATACGGCGAGATGACAATATCTTCCTCCAAACCTCTTTTCAAGCCAAGCCACGGAACACCAAATGCTTTATACTGATAATGTCCGTGCAAATCTCTCAAATTAAACGCTGATTCTGAAATTCCCCAAGGCACTTTCAGTTTTTTCGCATATTCGATTTGGCTCAAAATGGCAAATCGGCTGGCTTCATCAATCAGGCTTCCTTCATATTGCTTTAAATTAATATTGGGCATTAAATATTCAAATGTAGTTCCTGTCCAAGAAATCAAACCTTTATAGCCTTTTAAAGAGGTTACCGTTCGACTTAAGTTGTTCCAAAGTTTGCTTGGCGCGTCGCCTTTGGCAATGGCAACAAGGCTGGCTTGCCTTGCTTCTGAAGCTAGAAAATCATAGTATGAATCAGTTAGTTCGTTGTCTTCTAAATTAAAGCCGATTGACATGAGTTTGTTTTCTGGGCTATATAATTTTGAAAAGTCGGTATTATCAATCAAATCTGAAACATTTTGAATGAGATTGTCGAGTTCCGATTTGCTGTTTTGCTCGATTAAAAATTGTTTTACTACATATAAATAACCCACCAAATTCCCACTATCCACAGACGAAACATAGCGTGGAAGCATCGGTTCTAGCGTTTCTGTTTTGTACCAATTGTATAAATGTCCATTCCATTTTGCCAAAATATTGATGGTTTCGATAACCTTTGTAATATAATCAATGGCTTGTTTTTGATTTATATAGCCAAGGTCATAAGCAGAAATAAAGGCTAATAATTCTAAGCCGATATTGGTTGAAGAAGTTCGTTTTACCGTTTTTTCTTTACGGTTTTCTTGGTAGTTATCTGGCATTAAATAATGCGTATCTTCTGTTATGTGGTCTTTAAAAAATTGCCAAGTGGCTTTTCCCACTTCTTTTAGATAATCAAAATCTTCTGTACTCATTTGATTTTCGTGCCCTATATCCAAACTAATATACCAAGCCACAATTGGTGCTACAATCCATAAAATTCCCAAAGAAACCGCAATCGGATTTTGGAAACATAAAAACAAAATGCCAAGAATTACATTGCTTCTCATTTGCAAAAAATGGGATTGCAAATCTGTTTTTGAATTTTTATCTGCCTCTTCTGCTGTCACCCATTCTAGCAATTTGGTTTTGGTTTTCATACGATACATACTTTTGCAAATGGCATCCAAATTTTTGAACATTTCATAAGGCAAAAATAGAATGCTTAAAAGAATTCGAATAAAACTAATGGTTCCATTTTTCATATCTTTCGAGAATTTTTTGTCGCTATACACAGCCCCTTCTACATTGCTTTCTTTGAAAACAATGTAATTGACACCATCTAAAATATACGAAATGATGATTGCTAAAACCGACCACAAAATGACTTCCATTCCCAAATCTTTCAAAGTCAAATAAATCAAATTTCCTGTCAAAATACCGACAAATGCCATAATATTTAATAAACTTCTTCTTAAGTTGTCAAATATTTTGAATTTCGAAATTTCATTCAATCGATTGCTTTTTAGCCATTTTATAATTTGCCAATCACCTCTTGTCCATCTGTGATTTCGCAAAATATAAGGAATATAGCGAAGTGGATAGCCGTCAAGTAACATGACATCTGTTAAAAGCCCACAACGCAAAAAATTTCCTTCTAGCAAATCATGGCTAAGCACGGTATTTTCCTCGATTTCTCCGTCTAATATTTGATTGTAGACAGAAACATCGTAAATTCCTTTTCCAGTAAAAATTCCTTCTCCAAAATAATCTTGGTAAATATCAGAAATGGCGTTTGTGTAAAAATCAATTCCGCCCCTGAATACTAAATAATTCAATAAATTTGCTTTTCTTTGCCAAATCCAAATCTAGCCCAATTCGTGGTTGCATAATTCCGTAACCAGATACAACTTTGTTATTTTCAATCACTGGAATATTGAGCACATGGCTCATTGCGCCAATCAACTTTTGCGCGGTCTCCAGACTCAAGTTTGTGTCACTATCTAGTGTAATAATATATTTGATGTCTGGCAAATTTTCTTTTGGTTCTTCAATTGTGTTGACCAAAAAATTATTTTTGATTTTTCCTTTGATGTATTGGTTAAACGTAACCAAAAGTCCCCTTTTTCTTTCCCAGCCAATATACGACTTTTCGTGTGGATTCCATTCTCTTTTTCGATACAAAAAATGAAATTTCGGAAATCCAAAATTACTGTATTTTTGATTTAACTTTTCCGCATACTTTTTTCCGTATTCCATGACGTTTTTGTCAAATTTGGTTTGCTCGGTTTGTTCTTCGCTACAATCGCCAAGAAGCGCAAAATACAAGTTTTCTGACTTGTTGGCTAAATAGTAAACCTCCAATTTTTCAAACATTTCCTTGATTTTTTCTTCGGATTTCAAAATCGTTGGCATAACAACAAACGTGCTTGCTGTTTCAGGAATTCCATTTTCATAACTGATTTTCGGAATTTTAGTAGGCTTTTTGCATTTTCCCATGACATAATTGAAAATTCTCAAAAATATTTCCGAAATCGGAACATACAAAATCAACCAAAGTAGAATGCTTAATAACGCAAAATCATATTTCAAATATACTTTTGCACAAATCAAAAAGTCTAAAAACATAGGAATTGCAATATTGCAAGCTACATATAAACGGCTAGCCACCTTTTTTCCAACTTGTTTATGATGTTTGATTTCCAGCATCTCTTTTAATTCATCAATTCCGTCATCCATTAAATAATAACCAACATGCGCTTTCTTCTGTTCGGCTATATTGGCATAATTTTCATATCTTTGGCATAATTCAACGATTTTCTCACAAATATAAATCTCGGAAATCTTACTTTTCTTCGAAATTTCTTCAATCTTGCTTCGATAATAGGCTTTACTATCTTGGTCCATTAATTCATAAATACCAGCTGGGTCCATTTTCAAAATTTCTTCCGAAACATTGATATAACCAAACAATTCCGAAAAACTAATTCGATTGATTGCTTTAATACTCGTAATACAATTGCCAATTTTAACTTTCAAATTAGCAATATACAAATGCTCTTTTTGAATGACATCGGAAAGCGTAACGCCCAATTTCAAGACTTCTTTTTCCAACACATTTTGATATTCAATCGCCTTTTTTCCATACACTTTCAATTTATACGACATATATTCAATAAAAGGATATTTTAATTCACTATCACTAAAAACCTTGACATTCGAAGTATTTTTAAATTTTCGCTCATTCGCACTTTTTCCGTCAATCACGCGCTCAATGATGCTTTCAACTTTGTATTTTTGCATTTGAGAAGAATAAATTTTTTCGCAAACTTCACGAATATGGGAAATCATGGAAATTTTAAAAAACGTACCAATATTATAGATTTCGTCCATTGTCAAAAATTTCTTTTTTTGATACGCTCTTAGGGACAAATCAATGATTTCTCTGTCAATTTTGCCATCGGTATAAGCCACAATTTCTTCTGCCAAAACATAACTTCTTGCAAACCCCTGAAAACGTCCATTGGAAAGCCCAATCATGGATTTGTATTTTTTAAGTGGCATTTCTTTTTCAATGGATTTGACCGTTTCTTCAATGATATAAAAATTATCCAAAAGCCATTCTCCAGCCGAATGTATTTTGATGCCAAGTTTAATATGTTTGTCAAGTAATTTGTAGGTTTCTAAGATAAATCGGAAATCTTCTTTTACATTCGAAACAGGATACGTATCTTTACTAGACGAACTTCGAATATTGTGTTCTGCTGCGATTTTTTCTAAGTATCCACTTAGTTGATTTCGGTCTAGTAACGTTCCTCGAATATTTAGGCTTCTACTTTTTTTCATAAAATTCTCCTTTAATCTTTTTGGTTATTTTCTGTAAATCAAGGAAATTTTATGCATAAAAAAGACCACAAAAAGTTGTTTTTGTGGCATAAAATTTTATTGAAATAAATTGTTCTTCGTTTGAAAGTGGTCTTTTTAATGTCAAATTTTTTCATATTTTTCCTCCACAACTCATATCCTTTTATAGGTGATTTTATGATTTTAATCAATAAGAAAAAAATACTCTATCTTTTATCTTGTATTACTGTTTCTGTCATTTTCTTTAATTGCACAACCAATAATTCTGCCACAATTGAAACGTCTTCCACTCCCGTTTCCAATCATGTCGTTATTTTAGACGCTGGGCACGGTTTGCCCGATGGTGGTGCAGAAGCGGCGGACGGAACGTATGAATCGAATATTAATTTGTCAATTGTGGAAAAATTGCAAAAATTACTGGAAAGTTCTTCTTGCACCGTCATTTTGACACGTTCTGACGAAAATGGAATTTATGAATTGGATGCCGATACCATTCGCAAGAAAAAAATTTCGGATATGAAAAATCGCGTGGAAATTGGAAATCATTCGAATGCTGAAATTTTTGTATCGATTCATTTGAACAAAATTCCTGCTTCTCAATACAGTGGTTGGCAAAGTTTCTATCAGCCTGAAAATGAAAATAGTTTGAATTTGGCAACTTGCATTCAAGATAATCTAAATTTCGCCATTCAGAAAGAAAACAAACGCGTTCCTGCCAAAGTTCCAGACATTTATTTGACAAAACATTTGGAAATTCCATTTACCATTGTCGAATGCGGATTTTTGTCAAATTCAAATGAATGTACTATGTTACAAACCGACAATTATCAAGAAATTTTGGCTTGGGGAATTTATACGGGAATTATGGATTATTTTAAAGACAATTCTGTAAAATAATTTCTTTATTCAATTCTCAAAAATTTTGTACTTTTTTGTAAAAAAATGTTTACTTTTTTTATTTTATTCGATACAATAGGATTAGAAATCAAAAAATTAAATTTCATTTTCTCTTGAAAATTCTTCGTTTGAGGTAGATTTTCATAGAAAATAGGAAACTTGACAAAACCGTTTCAAACATTTACAAAAATAGAAAAAATAAATCTACCAATGAATTTGAAAGGAGTACAAAATATGAAAATTTTAATGCTATCATGGGAATATCCACCAAGAGTTGTGGGAGGAATTGCAAGAGTTGTGCACGATTTATCTCATCGTTTATACCAAGATGGTCACGAAGTAACCGTTGTAACCTACCGTGATGGCAATGTACCCTATTTCGAAGATGATAAAGGCGTAAAAGTTCACCGAGTTGACAATTTTATGATTAGTTCCAATAATTTTATTGATTGGGTGATGCAACTTAATTTCAATCTAATTGCCAAGGTAGGCGAACTCATTAGCCAAGGCGAAAAATTTGACGTCATTCACGCTCACGATTGGCTAACTGCTTACGCTGGAAAAACGCTAAAAACTGCTTATGGAATTTCTCTTGTTTCCACCATTCACGCAACCGAAGCCGGCAGAAATAGTGGAATTCAAGGAGAAACCCAAAAATACATAAATGATACAGAATGGATGCTTACTTACGAGTCTTCCGAAGTCATTGTCAATAGCAATTATATGAAAAACGAATTGCAACGTCTTTTCGGTTTGCCTTATGAAAAAATCAATGTTGTACCAAATGGAGTTAATACCAACCTTTTTAGTGAAGTTGAACGAGATTACGATTTTAGACGACAATACGCCATGGATAATGAAAAAATCATTCTTTTCATGGGACGTTTAGTCTATGAAAAAGGCATTCAAAATTTAATTTCTGCTATGCCTAAAATTTTGGCAAACTATCACGATGCCAAATTAATTATTGCTGGTAAAGGCGGAATGATTGATGAATTGCGCGCTCAAGTCAATTCTTTAGGCTTAGGAAATAAAGTCTACTTTACAGGATATCTAAGTTCCAAAAACGTACAAAAAATGTATAAATGTGCTGATATTTCAGTTTTTCCTAGTACTTATGAGCCATTTGGAATTGTTGCTTTAGAAGCCATGCTTTCTGGCACACCTGTTGTCGTTTCTGATATTGGCGGTTTGAATGAAATCGTTGACCATGGAATCAATGGCATGAAAAGTTATGCTGGAAATCCAAATTCGCTTGCCGATTCGATTTTAACCCTTTTGTTTGACCCAAAATTGTGTAGTGCTGTTGTAAAAAATGCGCAAGCCAAAGTAAAAACAGACTACAACTGGCAAAAAATTGCGCAAGACACGCATTTTGCTTACCAAAAAGCCATTTGCGAAACAATGGCTGAGCGTCAGGCAAGACAAATCGAGCAAGAAAAAGCACAAAAACAAATCAAAAAAGCAAATGAAATTACAAATTTGCTTTCTTTCAAAAAAGGCAGACAAGCATTTGCACAATAAAAATGCCCTATCTTTTATTATATCATATTTATGTTAATTTGTCAAGTTGACAAATTTCAAAAAGTGTGCTCTCACCTGTCTTTTAAGGAAGAGCCACTTTTTTTACAAAATCTTAATCAATTCTCCCAAATCCTTCCCCACTTTTTCTGGCACAGCCAAAATCTGAAATTTGGAAACTTTATCTCCAAATTTAATTTCCACAATATCGCCTGCCTTTACATCAAAACTTGGTTTGACTACTTTTCCGATTCACCGAAATTCTTCCGCTATCTGCTGCCTCATTGGCAACGGTTCTTCGTTTTATCACACGACTTACTTTTAAAAATTTATCTAATCTCATGGTTTTCTCCTTTTCCTGAACTCGTTTTATTATAACATATTTTATGAAAAAAGTAAAGATTTTTCTTGACAAATAGAAACAAATGTTTTATAATCATTTCAATCGAAACAAGGATGTGATAATTTGAACGAAACAAATACGCTTATAAATACGCCAAATTATGAATTTGAGAATATAAAAAATTTAATTTATACCATAAGGCAAAAGCAAGTTATGCTTGACAGCGATGTGGCAATGCTGTATCACTGCGAAACAAAATATATCAATCGTGTTATGAAAAGAAATAAAGAAAGATTTCCAGAGGAATTTTGTTTTCAATTAACGCAAAATGAATTCCAAAACTTGAGGTGCCAATTTGTCACCTCAAGTCTCGAAAAAGAAAATTATGGTGGAAGAAGATACCACCCCTATGTTTTCACAGAGCAAGGAATTGCCATGCTTTCAGCATTATTAAAAAGTGAAGTAGCGATTAAAGTTAGTATTAATATCATGAAGGCTTTTATTGAAATGCGAAAATTTATAGCATCAAATTCAGCCGTTTTTGAAAGATTAACAACTGTGGAATACAAATTATTAGAACATGATAAAAAGTTTGACAATGTTTTCAATGAATTACAAAAAGATTCAGCGCCTGAATTTAAGCAAAAAATTTTCTTTAAGGGTCAAATTTACGATGCTTACTCCCTAATTATTGACATCATTAAATCTGCCCAAAACAAAATTCTAATCATCGATAACTACCTAGATGATAGCATTTTGAAAATGCTATCTAAGAAAAATAAGAGTGTACAAATCGTCATTCTAACATCACAAAATCGCAATTTTCTAAAATTAGATATTGATAAATTTAATCAGCAATACCCTACTTTGAAAATAACTTATACACGTAAGTTTCATGATCGTTTTATGCTAATTGATGAAAAAGAATTATATCACATTGGTGCTTCTTTAAAAGACTTGGGTAAAAAATGTTTTGCTATTTCTAAGATAGAAGATTTAGAATATGTGGAAAAATTAAGTAAAATCAGTTAATCGGAGGAGAAAATATGGAAAGATTTAAATTAGTGGTCGCTGTACATTTAATTTTAGTTCAAAATAATCAAATCTTGTTGCTAAGAAGATACAATACTGGCTATGAAGACGGAAACTATAGTGTTGTAGCCCGGACACATTGATGGAGACGAAAGTGTTATCAAAGCAATGCAAAGAGAAGCGTCGGAAGAAGCAGGGATTTTTATTGATGAAAAAGATTTGCAAATTGTGCATGTGATGCATCGAAAAACACCTGAACGAGAAAGTATTGATTATTTTTTGACTTGCCAAAATTATAGCGGACAAATTCAAAATATGGAACCCAACAAATGCGATGAGCTTAAGTTTTATGATTTGGAGCATTTGCCAGGGAATGTGATTCCTTATGTAAGGAAGGCAATTGAATATTATCAAAATGATATTCCTTTTTCGGTATATGGGTGGTAAAATCTTAATAAAAACGATGTAATTGTATAAAAAATACGAACATCTTACTGATTAGATAGATGTTCGCATTTTTTATTATATCAAAATCTCTGGCTGATATTTCTCTAGCCAAGTATTCACCTGTATCAAATAAGCCATTAATTGCGGACCAGTCATCAATTGCCCAAACCATGGCCTTGTGAATGCTTTGCCTTCTGTTTCGATAATGTCTAAAATATAGTCTCGATTCAATAATTGGTTAATTGGCGCATTTTTATTTTTCATAATATTCGTCAAGCCTTCCTTGACAATTTTCGTATAATTTGGATTATGAGTTTTAGGATACGGACTCTTCTTTCGATGAATAATCTCATCTGGCAAAACACCTTCCATCGCGTGTCTCAAAAGCCCCTTTTCCCTACCTTTATACGCCTTCATTTCCCATGGAATATTCCAAACATATTCTACAATTCTGTAATCGCAAAACGGAACTCTTACTTCAAACCCATTGTACATACTCATTCTATCCGTCCTGTCAAGAAGTGTTTGCATAAACCAATTCGATGTCAAATAAATCAACTTTCGTTGCAACTTGTTTATCTCACTATCACTCGGCAAAAACTCTACTTTGCTCAAAGATGCCTGATATTGCTGATCAATATATTCCTTCAAATTAATCTTTTTCGCAATCTCTGGATTTAACAAATTCTGTCTTTCGGAAATCGCAAGCGACCATGGAAATGTATTACTTTCCAAACTATCTTTTCTAAAATACCAAGGATATCCGCCAAAAATCTCATCGGAACATTCTCCAGAAAGCGTCACTTTTGCCTGCTTTTTGACTTCTCTGAAAAATAGTAAATACGAAGAATCCACATCTGCCATTCCTGGAAAATCTCGCGCTATCATTGCATCTTCTAGAGTTTTGTATAATTCTGGCGTATCTAGCACGATTTTGTGATGGTCGGTGTCAAATTCTTTGACCATTAAATCGATGAAATAATTGTCACTGTTTGGCTGAAAATCGCTCTTGACAAAATTCTTGTCATTATCCACATAATCTACCGAAAAAGTGGATAACTTTCTGCCCTGTTTTTCTTTATAATATTTGCTCGCATAGGCGGTAATAATGCTTGAATCGAGTCCACCCGAAAGCAAACAACAAAGTGGTACATCGGATACTAGTTGCCTTTCAATGGAATCTTTGAGTAAAAATCGAATGGTTTCACACGTCGTTTCTAAATCGTCCGTATGTTCCTTGGTTTGTAGTTTCCAATATTCTTCCTTTTTGAAACAATTTTTATTGAATACCATAAAATGGGCAGGTTCTAATTCATGAATTCCTTTAAACGGACTAATTCCTGGCGTATGACTTGGTCCAATTCCAAATAATTCCGAAATTCCCGTTTTGTCAAGGATTGGTTTAGACATTGGGTGTTCAAAAATTGACTTTACTTCTGAGGCAAAAATCAGATTATTTCCTACAATAGAATAGTATAACGGCTTAATTCCGAAATGGTCTCTGGCGATGAAAATTTCTTCTGTTTTGCTATTCCAAATGGCGAAAGCAAAGATTCCATTCAAATGTCTACATACATCTTTACCATAAAAAATATAACTTTTTAGCAAAATTTCCGTGTCTGAATGTCCTTTGAACTCAAAACCATTTTCCTGTAAAGTTTGCCTTAATTCTTTCGTGTTGTAAATCTGTCCATTATAAACGATGGTATATGTAATCTCGTTAAACTTGCAGGACATGGGTTGTTTTCCATTTTCGATGTCAATAATGCTAAGCCTTCTGTGTCCTAAATTACAGTGTTTTTCCAAAAACACCCCCTCTTCATCTGGACCTCTTTTCGACAATGCTTTTGTCATATTTCGAATAATGGTATGCCCATTCGAAATATCTTCTCGATCATTTACGATTCCAACAATTCCACACATAAAAAAACTCCTTTGATAAAATATATTATTACTATTTTATGCAAGGAGTTTTGGAAGTATGACAATTACTGGTTTAATTTCTCAATTTCATCAAATTCTTGTTTTGCCTTTTTGATATTTTCATTCCCAACACCTACCCAAAAATACGTTTAAAAACATATTCATTCGTTAGTACTACTGCTTTTTCTCTTTCTGTTATCATCACTCCTATTTCATTTTTATTACTGAAAATCATCGCAGATTTTGCGATTTTAAGAATAAATTTATGGAGATAAAAAAACTTTCATCTCCGATATAATAGCATATTTATTTACTTTTGTCAATACTTTCTAAATTATTTTACGCACGTGGATGTGCTTTATTATAAATATCTTTCAAATTTTCGTTCTTAAATTGCATATACACTTGTGTTGAAGAAATGTCTGAATGTCCAAGCATGGTTTGGATCGATTTTAAATCTGCTCCATTTCTCAAAAGATGTGTTGCAAAAGAATGTCTTAAAACGTGTGGTGTAATATCCTTCGAAATATGGGCTTGTTCTTTATAATATTTAACTATTTTCCAGAAACCTTGTCTTGTCAATCTTTTTCCGTTAATATTAACAAAAAGTGCTTCATCTCTCTCATCTTTAATCAAAACTGGTCTTGCTTTTTCGATATATTCCACTAAAGCTTGCAAAGACATAGAGCCCAATGGAATATTTCTACTCTTATTTCCAGTCTTACAAGCAACATAGCTTTCTTCTACATTAACATCAGACACATTTAAAGAAATAATTTCTGTAACTCTCATTCCAGTGGCATAAGCAATTTCAAGCATTGCTTTATCACGAATTCCTTTTAAATCAATATTTTTAGGTTGTTCTAATAATAATTCGACTTCTTTTGCTGTCAACACACTTGGAACACTTTTTTCTACTTTTGGTGCATGAATTCCATCAGTTGGGTCTTTTTTTACTTTTTTGGTACGTACAAGATATTGGTAAAAGGCTCGAATTGTAGCCAAATTCCTAGAAATTGTTGATGCTTTTTTATTCATTCTTGACAAACTTTTTAAATATTTACTTAAATCTTCTGAATCCAATTTCAAATAATTTAATTTATTTTTATCTATGTACGTTTGATATTGTAAAATATCTCTTTTGTATGATTGTAACGTATTGTTTGATAATTTTTTATCATTTTGTAAAAATTCCAAAAAAAGTTTTATTTGTTTATCCATTCTTAATACCCCATTCCTTTATAATTTACATAAGACATTACTGTTATATCAGATTTTCTTCAAAATGTAAAGAGTTTTTACAAAATTTCTTTAAAAAAATATAAAAAATTTGTAGAAACATATACCTCTATAAAACTGGAAACGATTGAAAATACCACTGTAATTAGCATTATAACCGTATGCCTAATAAACTCTAATTTTATGTCCACATATTGATTTTGTCTTAATTTTTTAAATAATTTAATTCCACTATCCGATAAAATGAACAACATTGGCAAAAAAACCAAGTTTTGCAATACCAAAGCTGATGCTACAAAAATCGTTCCGTGATTTCACTCCCAAAGTCGCAATAATAGCAGAAGCCGTGTATCCTATGGAAAATCCTTTATAAAAAACAGCTCCATAAATTAAGAAACTTCCCAATAACGTACAACCTAAAATCCATATGATTGCTACAAATATAAGATTTTGTTTCATGCTTTGCACCAAAATCACTGTTTTATTGATATGGTCTGATGCTTTTAAGTTGTCTTTTAAAGAATTCACATAAGACGAAATTTCCTGCATTGGTTCTTCCCCTATATGATTAATAAACGTAATACCTGCTATGATACCTATTAAAAATATCAGAACAAGAAACATCAGATTTTTTTTGTTGTTCTTCACATAATAAAAAAATACACTTTTGTTTTTCATAAATTTCTTTCCTTTTGTTGTGGGTGTGAGTGGGCGGGTTAGGCTTGCCTAACCCCTATAGCCCATAGGAACCCTTTTGTTTTATTTAAGTGTATTCATGTGTTTTGATTTTATTCTACTTTTCCATAAACTTTGGCTCAAGCAAAATTTGCTATTCACAAATTTTTCATGTTCCGTCTACCTTACCGGTAGACCCCTCCTCCGCCTTCTACGATGTGCATTTTTCCTTCTCTTGCCAAAATAATTTTTTCAGCAATCTTGCCATTTACAATGGTTTCTATATCATCTTGCGAAACTTTATGTAATATCGTCATTTCGGTACCAAAATGGTTTAGTAATTTGTCAATCGTTCTTCCTCCCAAACCTGGTATAAAATTTAGTGGAATTTGGTAAACATATTCTGGTCGAAAATCGGGACTTTTCGTCTCTTCTCTATCTTTGATGATTTGAATTCGATCAAAAACACCCATCGTAATAATTTTACTGTCACAAGTATCGCATTTCGTAACTGGCGCAATCCCTTCAATTCGTTTGCTACAAACTTCGCAATACGTTCGATGATATTTTCCAAGTTTTGGGTCTAACCCATAATTGGCAACAATTTTTCGACCATCTTCATTTTTCAAAGCCTTGTAAAATTCCTTAAAACTAATATCTTCTAACTGCATTTTATTGTATTCTCTTGCAATTTTGGGCAAAGAATGCGCATCGGAATTGGTCAAAAAGGTTTTAGTTTCCAATTCAGAAATTTGGTCAGCCAAAAAAGTATCGGAACTCAATCCTAACTCGATTGCTGGAATTTTATCATATTTTTCCTTAAAAATACGTTTTAAAGATGACGTACAATTTCCATAAAAACTCTTGTGCGGTGTAAAACAATGTGCCGGAATCAAGATACCATGGTATTTTTCTACAATATCAATCAATTCATAAGCTGAGATATCCGCTCTTTGTGAACTAAGTGTCATATTTTTGATATGGTTTGACATCTCGCTCGAAAAATTTTTAATATCATTTAAGGTTGGAAAATAGCACAAATTATGCGCACTTCCTGTTTTCCCTTCATCATTTACCTCAGAAGTTTCAATTTCACTTCCTAAAATAATGCAAACTTTATTTTGATAAATAATTCCGCCATCTGGAATTTCAAAAGCTTCGCCTGTCTTCAAGAAATTCTCGATATCTTCAATCACATAAGGTGACGCGCAATCGATGATTCCTACTATATTAATTCCTTTTTTTTCGACACATTCTTTGGCAATATTGGCAAAATTCAGACTTCTAGCTGCCGTTATTTTGATTGGTTTTCCCTTTTCAGACCTTCCAATATGAACGTGTAAATCTGCAAATACTTCGTACATTACTCCTCGTCCTCTCCTAATTTATCTGCCACAACACTGTGGTCGCCGTCATCGCTATTGTCTTTGGTTAGAATAAAGCCAGTTGCAATTGGTCTTGTTTTGTGAGCACCTGTGCTGTCAATTGGGTCGTTGACAATCGTGTTATTGACTACTAATACGCTTGATGTTCCACCGTCTAAGTTTGCTGCATTGTAGGCTCCATAGTCTAGTAAAACATCGATTAAATCGTCCATATCTGCACCCGGTTTGGAAGCCGTTCTTCCATCGATGACTAAAAACAGTACGATACCATCTTTTCTTTGAGCAATCGCCGTTCTAGGCGCTGTACCCCAGCCACCATTTCCGACAACAGAAGATTTTTTGCCATTGACAATCAAAAATGGTCCAAAGGTAACAGCATCTCTGATATCTTTGGCTTTTGCCTCTTTGACGCTTACTTTGGAAGTTAAAATCAATTTATTGGCTCTGGTAAATCCGATGATTCCACCTGCTCCATTGTATTTTGCTTGCGAAGTATATGCCCAATTGCAAATCGTTACACCAAGTGGCGAGCCACCGGTACTGCTAAAATTCGGATCGTCAAATCCACCACCATTGACAGCAATCAAAGCGTCGTTATCTTCTGCCATTTTGGTTAAATATTGCCCTGATACGCCCAAATTTTTCGTACAAACTGTTTGAATTCTGGCAGGGTCGTATACAGCAACTAAATAACCCGAAAATTTCTTTTTGTTGATTTCGATGATTTTGTAGTCGTTGTTCTTTGGATCACGCTCTAGGATTTGGCGTTCGAATTCGTTTTCGTATTCTGTGGTTTTGCTACTTGCAATGTTGATCATGTTGGTGTCTGTATCTTCTTCGATTTCAATAATTTTGTTTCGATTTAATACATCGTCAATGACTTCTGGGCTATAAAACCAAGTGGCGTAATATTGATGTGTCATTGTTGTCATAGCGGTTGTTATGAGCCATTCTCTGAAATTTTTCCATGGACCATATAAAAGTGTTAACCCAGTGATAATTCCTACAGAACCCAATAAAAACATGGCTGAAAAAAATCGTTTTACCCCAACGTGTTCTGGCTTTTTTTGCGTTCTTTGGTTGTTTTTTCTTTGTCTTTTCGACCTTTTTAGTTCTTCTCTTTCGCTCATAATCGCTTTATCGATTGTACTCATTCTCATTTGTTATTTTTTCCTTTCTTGCTTCTTAGAATATAAATCATTTGTATTTCGAAAATAGGCGATTAATAATCGCCCCTACATTTTATTTTACCTAATTTTTTTCATTTTGTCCAGTGATTTCCAGAAAATATTATCAAAATTTGTCAAATTTTGATGACGAATTTTCTTTTAACGATTGACTTTCTAAAAATTTTCTAGTATATTTAATGTAATATTATAATAGGGGGAAAATTTTATGAACGATTTAATGTCATTACTATTTGAAACAAACGCATTTAAAGTATGCGAAGAAAACAAGCCATTCTGGCTAACATCTGGAACAATTAGCCCATACTTCTCAAATACCCATTTTCTTTACGGAAGTGAAAAATCTGCGCAAGAATTCCTTGATTTTATTGATAACCAATTAGAAACGGTCCCAAAAGACTTGATTCCAGCCAACCTTTTCGAGCAAGTTTTAAAGCAATATGAAAGCAACAAAATTTATAAAACAGTTGTTGATACCTTAAAAGACTTTATCGAAAGCAAAATTGACTTAACCATTATCGATTATATTTCTGGTGGTGAAAGACGTGATTGGTACTTTTCACTTATTATGGCTTATTTACTTGGCAAACCACATATCACAATTTATAAGGATTTAACAACCGTTGTTAATACTTGTGATTTCGAAGAAGCCACTCCTGTTGAAAAACTAGAAGGAAAACGCATTTTGCATATCGCAGACTTAATTACAATGGCTTCAAGTTATCTAAAATCTTGGATTCCTGCTATCAAAAAATTAGAGGCTAATATTGTAACAAGTGTGGCTGTTGTGAACCGTTTGCAAGGTGGAGATCAAGTATTAACCAATCTTGGCATTCGTTCTTTATCGTTGTTGCAAATCAATGACACCTTATTTGAAAAAGCAAAAGAATTAGGCATAATTAATGAAGCCCAACTTAACATGCTAAAACAATTTGCAGAAGATCCTTACCAATCTATGAGAGATTTTATCATTGCTCATCCCGATTTCTTAGAAAATTCGCTTAACTCAAGTGATAGCAAAACAGCTAAAAGGGCAAAGGCTTGTAAAGAGCAAAATTTGTATAATTTATAAAGTATCAAAAAATCGCACTCTCAAGAGTGCGATTTTGGTAGCGAAGGGGAGATTCGAACTCTCGACACCTTGGGTATGAACCAAGTGCTCTAGCCAACTGAGCTACTTCGCCATTTGAAATTGACAAATATTATTATAACCGTATTATTCTCATTTGTCAAGAAATTTATGAAAATTTTTCTGAAAATTGGTAAAAATAATATTTTTCTACAATCCAAAGCCCTACCTTTTATTATATCATATTTATGTAAAATTGTCAACTTGACATTTTGTTGAAAATGTGCTATAGGGGGGCGATTAATAATCGCCCCCTATGGATTGATTTTTGTTTTAGAAAGGAAACATTATGCTGAATTTGTTTCAAGATGTCTCATTTTTTGTGATTTTAATCGTTTGCGTGGTGGCAAAATTAAGTGAAGTAAAATTTAAGAGAGAAAATGTTCCTACTAAAAATTGGTTTCTTGAAAAATATGCTACTCCCCTCTTTTTCGTCATTTTGCTGATTTGTGCCATCACTTTTTCCACTAAACTAAGCCAAATTCCAGCAGGCTTGCATGTTGACGAGGCTGGCGCTTTGTATGATGCAATTTGTCTTTCAAAATATGGCGTTGACCGCTATTTAAACCGTTTGCCTGTTTATCTCATCAACTTTGGTGGCGGGCAAAGTGCTTTATATGCTTATTTCGTAGCAATTTTGATCAAAATTTTTGGTACAAGTATTACGGTATTTCGCTTGCCTGCTGTGCTACTAAGTTTGCTTTCTATGATTTGCTTTTACCAAATGCTTAGCAAACATTTTGGCAAAAAACAAGGCTTGTTCGGCGTGCTGATTTTGGCGGTCATGCCTTGGAATATTTTAAAATCACGCTGGGGCTTAGATTGCAATTTGTTGAGTTCTATGATGGTGATTTCGATTTATGTATTTGATAAAGCCATTCATTCTGATAAACACTATTGGTACCTTCTTTCTGGCATTATTTGGGGATTGACGCTTTATACTTATGTTATCTCCTATTTGGTTGTGCCAGTTTTCTTGGGCTTTGGTTTGCTCTATGCTTTATGGCTCAAAAAAGTGGATATTCCCTCCCTGATTTGCTTGGCAATTCCTTTGGGAATCCTTGCTCTTCCCTTGATTATGATGTTGCTATACAATACTGGAATTTTACAAAACGCTCATTTTCCTATTTTCTCGATTCCGAAATTGTGGTTTTATCGTGGTGGCGAGATTTCTTTGCAAAATATTCCAGAAAATCTGCGAAATATCTTCGATATTTTATTTATCAAAGATTTTCTAAATTACAATGCCATTCCTGCATTTGGAACTTTGTACAAAATGTCGATTCCACTTGTGCTATTTGGTTTGCTTGAAATTATCAAAAACATCCTAAAAACCGTCAAGCAAAAGGAGTTATCACTTGATTTATGGATGTTTCTTGCCTTTATCATTACTTTTGTCGTTGGGCTTTGCATCAGCGAACTTAATATTAATAAATTAAATGCGATTTATATTCCAATGATTTATTTTGCAGGCAGATTTTTATATGCGTTATCAAAAAACGCCAAACCACTTGCAATTACTGTTGTTTTTCTATATGTTGTTCATTTTGCTATCTTTATGCATTATTATTTTACGGATTTTGCCAATACCGATTTGATGTATTTCGAAAATGACATTTTGGCTGCTTCGGAAAAAGCGGAAAGTTTGGGGAAATCTCAAATTTATGTGGAAAATCAGAATTACATTTATACTTTAGTGACAACTCCGATTTCGCCTTACGAATTTAACGAAAATTTAAGAATTGAGAATGGAAATGTGATGGAATATGGAAAATATCGATTTGAGATTCCGCAAGAACTAAATAAAAATGCTGTTTACATTGTAAAAAATGAAGAAATTGCCCAGCAATTAGTGAATTTTGGATTTGAGAAAGAAATTTTCGGAGAACTTTCTGTTTTGTGGGTACAAAAATAAAGCGACAATTCGTCGCTTTTTTCTTGGTTTATTTTTTATTTTTTGCCTTCGGAATCACAATTCCTTTTTTCTTTTTTTCTAAATCTTTGGGCCTTAAATCATTCATGCAGTCTCCTACATCTGAAATATCTAGATTAGAGTCATCACCAAAAACAATTTCGATATCCTTTTCGTTTTTTTGCACATTTTCTTCTTGTGCTTCTTTTTTCTCTTTATTTCTAAATTTCATCGTTCCGCTCCTCTATTTTTTATTCCCACAACTTTATTATACCACAAATCATTTGTTTATGTAAATAGAATAATTTAAAATTTCTCCACTTTTTTGCAAATGGTTCATCATATATTCTCGAATTTCTTTTGATTCTTGATAGAAACAATCTTCTTCATCTGTAAAAATAAGAATTTCCGTATTTTCTAATTTTGCAATCTTCTCAATCGTTTTTTGAACGCCATGATAGCCAAAATTCCCCACAAATGGCAAATCGAATTCACGATTGTTGATTCCTAATGGAACCATATACGCTACTGCTTCGTAGGATAAAACAATCACGTTTGTGCCTTCTGCTTGTTTGGCTTGGATGTAGTTGGTCATTTGGTCGATCCTTTCTTTGTTCTCTAATGAAATTGCTGCATTATAAAATGGATGATTTTTGTCAAAATGCTCTAATTTTCGATATTGCGTAGCATAGGAATATCCCACTCTAGCATATAGGCAAAACATCGTACAAAAGCAAATTGCAACTGCTATGGTTTGATGAGATTTGCTCTGAAGGACCTCACGGACAAATATTGTATCAATAATCGAAACAAATACCAAATAGTAAAACAAAACCACCATATTGATATGATATCGATTTACAATCGGAAACATCGTAAGTGAAAGTCCAATTGCCAAACAAAGCAAAAATTTTGTGTTGGTTTTGAGTTCAAGCGAAACTTTTCCTAATTTTATGATGTAAACAGAAAAGCCAATCACAAAACCCATTATTACAATATAAAGAAAATTGCTCCAATAAAAAATCTGATTAGTCGAACCAAATTCCAAAATACTTCCAAAGCATAAATCCCAAAAATCAGATAAGTTTCCTTGTGCATACATCCTTCCTAAAGCAACCAATAAGCAAGGCAAAAATGAGGCGAATTTTGCCAATTGATTTTGAAAAAATCTTTTGCCAAACCCATTTTCGAATCCTTCAAATAGCACAATCCCAAATGCGTAATAAATTCCAATATTTTGCTTGGTGAAAAAGATTAAAAATATTACAAATCCTTGCAAAACGTGATATCCCTTTTTTTCATAATGCGAAAAATACCACAAAATTCCCAATAAGCAAAATACGATTGCCAATTGATTGTAATTGGCGCCATTGCAAATATAACTGGTTTCATTGACAAGCCACAAACTAAGATAAGTAATCGAAAATAGGGGCGATATTTTCCATTTTCGAAACAACAAAAAAATTAAAAAAATCTTGACAACATAAATCACAACACCATACATTCGAAAGCTATTCAAGTTAGCACCAAACAATTGGAAAATCCATTCTCCTGTTACAAAAAAGAGTGGCGTGATAATCACATTATTATCCGAATAAATCAAGCCACCTTGGTACATTTTATCAATATTTTGAAAATTCCAAGTTTCATCTGTACAGCCAAATTGTGTTGTAAATAGATAAAAAGTGAAATAGCCAAGTACTGTTATAAAAAATAAAATAACGTATAAACTGGTTTTGTTTTTTTTCATCGGTTACTCCTAATTCTCCAATATCCTATTTTTTCCATCTGAAATTCAATTTTATAGAAACAATGGAAATCACAGCTTCTTTTCGTTCACTGGTAGCTTTCTTAAACTCTGTTATTTCATCTTCTTGAAATTTGTTAGTCATTTTCTTACCTCTTTGCAAAATTAGAATGTTTCTAGGATTATATAGCATTATCGACATTTTTGCAAGAAATTTACAAAATTTTGCAAAAAAACTATTTACAAACTCAAAAATACATGTTATAATAAAATATATAGAGATATGTTTATAAAATTATAAATGTAGAAAAGGAGGAAAAAACTATGAATAGAAAGGTGATAAAAGTTATATCTATCTTATTAATGATTTTAATGGTTGTTATGACATTATCAACATCAGTATTCGCCGATTCTTGGGATTCATTTGATACAACTATGTTCGATGGTAAAGGAGATAAATCAGGTGCAAAGGACTCTGCTACTAATATCATTGGTGCAATTATTAATATTGTTCAAGTAATTGGTATGGGTGTTGCTATCATCATGCTTATCGTAATGGCTATTAAATACATATCTGCTGCTCCAAGCGAAAAAGCAGAAATTAAAAAAGGCGTTACTATCTATGTAGTAGGTGCGATTGTATTATTCGCTGCATCTGGAATTTTAGGAATTATTAAAAACTTTGCCGTATCTAATGTTAAAGCTGCTTTAATGCCAAATAGTGTTTACGCAGAGATGGTTGATGTAGACGAAATGTATTTAGGATAGAATTAAATTGATGAATAGATAAAAGACATTTACTCTCTAGGTAAATGTCTTTTTTTCAAAATATTACGTTTTCATTACATTTTCGCAAAAACTATTGAAAAACTCTACCATTTATTATAAAATTAAAGTAGAAAGATAGGAGGAAAAAATGAAGCAACAAACTATTAAACGAATCTTTACTGCCCTATTTATCTTAAGTTTCCTACTTAGCTTTTTATCAACCACTTTTGCCAGTTCTTCCGACCCTTTTGATTTTACATCATATGACAGTACAACTGGCAATAGCGATGCTGATAAAATTGCGCAAACCACAATGGGAACCGCCATTAATATCATCAGAATTGTTGCAACTGGAACTGCCATTATTATGCTTAGTTATATGGGAATCAAATACATTACAGCTGCACCAAATGAAAAAGCAGAATTTAAAAAATCGGCTATGATTTACATTCTCGGCGCCATTCTCATCTTTGCCGCAGGAAATATTTTAGGAATGATTGTAAATTATACAACAACAAATATTAAAGCACCTTAAATTAGTCATAAAGGAGAAAAATATGAAAAAAAGTTTGAAATTAATTTATCTATTGTTTATTTTTGTAGCAACCGTATTTTTATTACAAAATACAGCATTAGCTCGTGATCCAGGACCAGATGGTCCTCCTGCTAGCAGTCCTAGCAGTTCAACTGGTGGTTCCACTGGCGGTGGCGGCTGGGCACAAGATTTGCTATCCAAATCAGAAAGTTGGGGACCTGCTAATGATGGTGGAATCTCACAAACTGCTCAAGATGTAATGGGAACAATTATTATTGTCATAAGAATTGTGGGAGTTGGAATTGCGATTATTATGACAACTTATGTGGCGATTAAATATATGTCTGCTGCTCCAAACGAGAAAGCAGAATTTAAAAAATCGGCTACTGGTTTGATTGTCGGTGCTGTTGTGTTATTTGCTACATCTGGAATTTTGGGAATTCTTGCTGATTTTGCAAGTCAAATCGGTTCTTAAAAAAGTGCCTTATGGCACTTTTTTTAGCTTTTCATTGCTAGTTTTACATCGATGATCAATTCTCTTCCATTTCTTTGCAGTTTTAGTTTGACTTGATCGCCTGGAGATTTGTTGTAAATGTATTTTTTTAGTTCGTTCATTTTGTTTAGTTTGGTTTCATCAATTTGCATGATGATATCCCCTTCTTGGATATCTAAACCTGCTAGTGGTCCATCTGATGCGATTTGCGCAACATAAATTCCATTTTCGATTTTGATGTTAGAGTTGAGATATTGAATGGCTTCTTTATCGTATCCGTAAATCCCAAGCCAAGCCTCGTCAAATTTGCCACCCGCAATTAATTTATTGATAATGGGTTTGACAATATTGATTGGAACCGCAAACCCAATTCCTTCTGCATTGTTGATTTTCACGGAATTAATGCCAATGAGTTGTCCTTCTGTATTGATGAGCGCTCCCCCACTGTTGCCTTCGTTTATAGTGGCATCGGTTTGGATTAAGTCTTCCATATAGACATTTTGATTTTCCTCTTCGATTTTAATGGTTCGGTTTAGGCTGCTGATGATGCCTTTTGTGACTGTTTTCTGAAAGTCGAGTCCGAGTGGATTTCCAATGGCAAAGACGTCTTGGGCTAACTTTAAGTCATCGGAATCGCCTAATGGCAAGTAATCGAGGCTTGCTTTGTTAATTTTTACAATGGCTAAATCGATGTTGCTATCTGACCAAACTACACTGCCTTCGTAGGTATTGGCGTCATCAAGTGTGACATAGCAACTGCTGTATTTGTTACCGGCAACGTGCTGATTGGTTAAAATGTAGCCATTGTCAGTGATGACGACACCACTTCCCAATCCTAATTTTTGCTCTGCGTTATTGACAAATATGGAACTTCCACTTTGTTTTAGTTTGGAAATTCCAACGATTGCTTTGACGGATTGGTCGATTGATTTTAGATTTGTGCTGTTTTGCGGTTTGATTTCTTCCCCGTCATTTTCGTCAAAATTCACCTTTTGGGCTTGGTATTGGTTGACAGCTGAAATATCGCCTACTTCGGATTTTATAATTAAGATGAATAATAAGGCGATGATGACAACCATTAGTAAATACAAAATTAGTTTTTCTTTGTTTTTCTTTTTTTCTTCGTAATACATAATTTGCCCCCTTTTCTTTTTGGATATTTTTTCCGAAATAAACATTTTCATACCTATTTTAAATATTTTGTCAAATAGATATTGATTTTTTGTTGGTTATTGGATAAGATAGAGTAAAATTATAGGAATAAAGGAAATAAAAATGGAAGATTTATATGATTTAAGTATGCCACAAAAGGCGATTTTGCTTACGGAGCAGTTTTATCAAGGTAGTAGTGTTAATAATATTGGTGGTGGAATTATTGTTCATCAGGCTTTGGATTTTGAACTTTTTAAGAAGGCGATTCTTAATTTTGTGAAAAATCATGATAGTTTTCGCATTCGTTTGAAAAAGGTAAAAAATGATATTTTGCAATATTTTGAGGAGTTTTCTGAGTTTGATATTCCCATCGTTGATGTTAAAGATGAAGCAGAAGTTGCAAAATTGGAAGAAAAAATAGTAAATGAACCAATTGATATTTTTGGAGGAGCGTTGTTTGAGTTTATCATTTTTCGTTTGCCAAATGGTCATGGTGGTTATGTTACTAGAATGCATCATCTGATTACTGATGCTTGGACGTCTGGGTTGTTATGTAGAAGAATTATGCAGGAATATTCGAATTTACTGGAAGATGAAAATTTTGTATCTACTAATGTATTATCTTATGTTAATTATTTGGAAAGTGAAAAAAAATATTTAGCTAGTTCTAAATTTGAAAAAGATAAATTATATTGGGCTGAAAAGTTTGCAACCATTCCAAATGTGGTTTCTATTCCTTCTACGACGGGCATTTCTGATGATTTTTCATGCGAAGGAAAACGAAACTCTTTTGTCATTTCTACAAAAGAAATGGAAGAAATTTCTCAATTTTGTTCGACGCATTCCATTTCTATTTTTAACTTTTTTATGAGCATTTTATCGATTTATCTTTCTAAAATCAATGATACCAATGATTTTATTATTGGTACTCCTATTTTAAATCGTGCAAATGAAAAAGAAAAAAATACGGCTGGTATGTTTATTAATATTGCGCCTTTGCGTATTTGTCTTGAAAATCGTGATACTTTTGAGGATTTGGCATCGTCTATCGCAAAAGATTGCATTGGATTGTTGCGTCATCAAAAATATCCGTATCAAAATATTTTGGAAGATTTGAGGAAACAAGACTCTTCTGTTCCTAATTTATATAATATTGTGCTTTCCTATCAAATTACCAAGGCCAATCAGGAAAACGAGATTCCTTATTGTACGCAATGGGCATTTAATCAATGTTGCGCAGATGATTTGGATATTCATGTTTATGATTTAGATGAAGAAAAACTTTTAAATATCTCTTATGATTATAAAACAAGTAAATACACGATTGCTGATATTGAAAATCTTCATCATCGTCTGATGTACATAATAAAACAAGTTTTGGAACATGAAAATGTTCTTTTAAAAGATATTGAAATTGTTACACCTGAAGAAAAACAAAGAATTTTAGTAAATTTTAATGATACTGAAACAAAATATCCTAAAACAAAAACGGTGATTGATTGGTTTGAAGAACAAGTTGAAAATAATCCAGAGCGTATTGCGGTTGTTTTTGAAAATTCAAAATTGACTTATCGTCAATTAAATGAAAAAGCAAATCAATTGGCTTGGCATTTGAAAGAAAATGGTGCGCAATCTGGTATGATTATTGGAATATGTATGAATCGAAGTCTTGAATTAATACTTGGATTACTTGCGATTTTAAAAACAGGTGCCTGTTATTTGCCAATTGATCCGAATTATCCGCAAGAGCGAATTGCTTATATGCTTGAGGATAGTTCTTCGAAACTTTTATTAACCCATTCTTCCAATGCAGACAAAATTAACACATCGATTCCAAAAATCACAATTGATTTAACCTCTGACATCTATGTTTCTTACCCAACTAATAACTTAAATATTCCATGTCCTCCTGAAGATTTGGTTTATGTTATCTATACTTCTGGTTCGACTGGAAAACCAAAGGGTGTACTTTTGAAACATCAGAATTTATCAAATTTTATTGTTGGTATGAAAAAAGGAATTGATTTTTCAGAAGATAAAGTTATGGTTTCGGTTACGACAATCTGTTTTGATATTTTTGGTTTAGAATTATGGGTTAGTCTTTCTTCTGGTATGAAATTAGTAATGGCTAATGAATTAGAGCAGGATAATCCAGAATTTTTAAATCAATTATGCCTTAAAGATAAAGTAAACATGATTCAAACGACTCCTTCACGATTCCAGAATTTTTTAGAAACACCAGAGCATTGTACTTTTCTGGAAAATATGACAGAAATATTGGTAGGTGGCGAAGCTTTTCCTGAAGCTTTATTGGAAAAACTTCGTAATACTTCTAATGCAAAAATTTATAATATGTATGGTCCAACCGAAACAACAATTTGGTCTACTTTTAAAGAGGTAACCAATGCAACTAAAATTTCCGTTGGTAAACCCATGATGAATACAACTTGTTATATCTTAGATAAGCACCAAAAACTCCTTCCTCCTTTCGCTCCCGGAGAGCTTTATATTGGCGGTGAAGGTGTTTCGAATGGTTATCTAAACAGAAATGAACTAACAGCTGAAAAGTTCATTCCCTCACCTTTTAAGAAAAATGAAACGATTTATAATACAAATGATTTGGCGTATTTTACAGACGATGGAGAAATCATTCATTTAGGAAGAACGGATTTCCAAATGAAACTAAGGGGCTATCGTATTGAGTTAGGTGAAATTGAGAATGCTTTGAATAAAATGAAAGAAATCAACTCTTGTCTTGTTGTTCCAGATGCTAATAAAAAACATTTAATTTGTTATTATATTTCCAATTGCGAAATTACGACAAATGCTATGATTTCTTACCTGTTGAAATCTTTACCAAATTATATGATTCCTCAATTTTTTGTTAAATTAGAGAAATTTCCTTATACACCAAATGGTAAAATTGATAAAAAAGCATTACCACTTCCTGAAGCACCTGCAAAATCAGACTCTTATCAAAAACCAGTTAGTTTAGCAGAAAAAAAATTGAAAAAAATATTAGAAGATGTCCTTGAAATCAGTCCCATTGGTACAACCGATAATTTCTTCGAATTAGGTGGAGATTCTTTGGCTGCTATTAAATTTTCTACGATGATTTATAATGAATTTAAAATTCAATTAGGAATTCACGTTATTTTTGAAAATCCTACGATTGTTTCTTTGGCTTCTGTGATAGAAAATCAAAAGCAAATCGAAGCACAAACCATTGTGAAATGTCCTCAAAAAAAGGATTTTTACCCAACATCTTCTGCACAAAAAAGAATTTATTATGCTTGTTTACAAGATGGCAAAGATTCTGTTTTATATAATATTACTGGTGGTTTAATTTTAGACAAATCACCTAATTTAGAGAAATTAAACGAAGCTTTTCGTCAGCTCATTCAAAATAACGAATCACTTAGAACCTTTTTTACGTTAAATGATACGGAAGTTGTCCAGAAAATTGAAGATGATATTTCTTTTGAAGTAAAGAAAACAGAAATATCAAATGCAACTATTTCTGAAATTGCCAAAGAATTCATTAAGCCATTTGATTTAGCAAAGGCTCCACTGATTAGGGCTCAATTTACCCCACTTTCAGATGGTCAGTATTTGTTATTAATTGACATGCATCATATTATTAGTGATGGTGAAACGATTGAATTATTGGCAAAAGAATTATCTGATTATTATAATAATGTGGAAGTGCCTGAAAAAGAATTAGATTATACTGATTTTGCCCTTTGGGAAAATCAGTACAATCATTCAAAATCAGAAAAATATTGGCTAGATGTATTTCAAGATGATGTCCCTATTTTGGAATTGCCAACCATCTATCAAAGGCCATCTACTCAAAGTTTTGAGGGAAATTCGATTACCAAAAGTTTGGATGTCAAATATGTTGAAAAAATAAATTCAGTTTGTAACGAACTAAATATCACGCCTTATATGTTGCTACTTTCTGCTTACTACATACTATTATCACAATATTCGAGAAGTGATGATATTATTATAGGAACTCCTGCTTTTGGAAGAAATAACTCGCAGGTATTACCTATCATGGGAATGTTTGTAAATATGCTTCCACTTCGATGCAAAATGGATGCTACAGAAAACTTTGCGGATTTTGTAACACAAGTCAAATCAAATTGTTTGCAGTCATTTGAACATCAAGACTATCCTTATGATAAACTGATTAAAAAATTAAATTTACAAAAAGATACGAGTCGAAATCTTTTATTTGACGTGCTCTTTTCTTATAAGGGAAATGCCTATCCAACTATTAAATTCAATCATAGTAAGGCTCAGTTTTTCCCATTGGAACTAAACATTTCCAAATTTGATTTATCACTTGATGCGATTTTGGATAAAGAAACACTTTCCTTAAGATTAGAATATTGTACAAAGTTATTTGATGAGAAATTTGCAACCGATTTGCTAACACATTATATCAATATCCTTAAAGTCATAACCAATAACATCCATATCAATCTTTCGGATATCGACATGTTATCCAAAAAAGAAAAGGAAACGATTTTAGCAAATCTAAATAACACAAAAACAGAATACGAAACCGATAAAACCGTAATTGATTTGTTTGAAAAACAAGTCAAAGAAACACCTTCTGAAATTGCACTTACTTACTACAATACCAATCTTACTTATCAACAACTAAATGAAAAAGCAAATCAACTTGCCTACTACATGAAAAATATTTACAAAATCAATCATCAAGATAGAATTGCTATATTGCTTGAAAAATCAGTTGAAAGTATCATCGCCATTTTAGCAATTACGAAATTAGGCGCTGTTTTTGTACCAATTGATATTGAATATCCTGAAGAAAGAATTGATTATATTTTAAAAGATTCTGATGCAAAATTAGTTTTAACGACACCAGAATATTCCGCCTTAATTCCTGACGGAATTGCCCAAATCAACATCGGTCTAAAGGAAGATTTGTATACACAAATGCCAACAAACAACCCACGAAATTCTTTATTGCCAACCGATTTGATTTATATTATGTATACATCTGGTTCAACTGGAAAGCCAAAAGGAACCATGATTCATCATAGAAATGTAGTAAGACTAGTTAGAAATACTAATTACGTTGATTTTTCAATCAAACCCAAAATATTGCAAACAGGTTCCATTGTTTTTGATGCTTGTACTTTTGAAATTTGGGGCTCTTTGTTAAATGGCGGAACACTTTACTTAATCAAAAAAGAAGATATGCTAAATCAAAAATTCTTTGAAGAATATATCAACTCAAAAGGAATTAATACCATATTTTTAACAACCGCCCTATTTAACCAATATTGTGAAACCAACACCACAATCTTTTCAAAATTGAGAAACTTATTAACTGGTGGAGAAGCTGTTTCCTGCAAACATATGCAATTTGCTTTAACGAATTATCCAAACCTAAATCTTGTGCATGTATATGGTCCAACGGAAAATACGACTTTTTCTACTTATTATAAAGTAAATCAAATTGACAACAACATTGTTCCAATCGGAAAACCAATTGCAAACTCAACTGCTTATATTGTATCCAAAACTGGTCAAATTCAGCCAGTAAGTGTGCCTGGTGAATTATGGGTTGGTGGCGACGGTGTTTGCTCTGGTTATTTGAATAGAGATGACTTAAATCAAGAAAAATTCATTCCAAATCCATTTGGAAATGGCTCTGTTTATAAAACTGGAGATTTAGTAAAATTGCTCCCTGACGGAAATATTGACTTTGTGGGAAGAATTGATAATCAAATAAAAATTAGAGGATTTCGTGTTGAACTAAGTGAAATTGATACCGTATTAAAAAATTATCCGAATATCTTAAAAGTCTACACCAGAATCGCTGACAAAAATGGTAACAAAACAATTTTAACTTATTTTACAGCAACAAAACAATTAAATATTTCTGACATCCAAAACTACTTACAAGACAAATTACCATACTACATGATTCCTCAATTCATGCAACAACTAGACGATTTTCCACTTACGATCAATGGAAAAATCGACAAATCAAAATTGCCAAACATTGAAACAAATGAATCTACCAACTACCTTCCACCCGAAAATGAAGTGCAAGAAAAATTGTGTAACATTTGGAGTAAACTGTTTAACATCAAAAAAATTGGTATATTAGACAACTTTTTTGAGCTAGGTGGCGATTCTTTACTTGCCATACGATTTCAAACCGAAGCCATCAAACAAGACCTAAATATCAATTATAGTGATATTTTCGAATATCAAACTATTAAAAATTTATCCGAAAAAAAATATTCAGCGAAAAAATATGAATATTACTTAGATGAAAACTACGACTTCGAACCAATTCATGATTTAATATCCATAAACCATACAAACAATATTGAATTAGAAGTGCAACCTTGCGAAGTAAAAAATCTATTATTATTTGGTTCAACAGGATATTTAGGCGCTCACATTTTAGCAGAATATTTAGATAAAACATCTGGCAATATTTACTGTGTTATCCGAAAAAAACAAAATGAAGATGCAAAATTACGTTTAAAATCATTGCTAAATTTCTACTTCGACGATAAATACGACTCCTGTTTTGATAATAGAATCAACGTAATTTATGGCGACATTACGCAAAAAAACCTAGCCCTCAATTCAAATGAATATGAAAACTTAGGGAATATCATTGACACAGTAATCAATAGTGCAGCACTTGTAAAACACTATGGAGATTTGAAACTATTTAACGATATTAATGTTACAGGAACAAGCAATATTATTAAATTTTGCAAAAAATTTAATATCAAATTATACCATATCTCTACCATGAGTGTTGGCGGAATTAGTGATATCGAAAATACCTTAAAAGATACAGACGAAAGAATTGTATTTAACGAAAGAAAATTTTATGTAGGACAAAATCTTAACAACCCTTATGTTTACACAAAATTTGAAGCTGAAAAAGAAATTTTAGAGCAAATCCCGAAAGGTTTAAATGCCTGTATTTTACGAATGGGAAATTTATTTAATCGCTATTCTGATGCAAAATTTCAAATCAATGTGTCTGAAAATGCTTTTATTAATCGAATCAAATCGATCATCTACTTAAAAGTACTGCAAAGCCGATTTATGGCACATTCCCTTGAATTTACACCAGTTGACTCAGCAGCAGAAGCAATTATCAAATTAATCCATTGTCATAATCAGTTCAATATTTTTAACATTTATAATACCAACTTAATCAACATCGCCAATTTAATCGAATTCATAAACAACAGTGGCTACCCAATCGATTTTGTTAGCAACAAAGAATTTTCTGATAAAATTCGCGAATTTCTAAAAGATGAAAAAACCAAAAGCAAAATAGCTGGCATCATACCTGATTTAGATAGAAACAAAACCCTTTCTATTATTTCAAAAACTCTGCCAGACGGATATTTTACAACTCAATACCTAAAATTCATTGGCTTTCAATGGCCTGAAATTGATGAAAAATATGTAAAACAATTTTTAAAATATTTCAACAAAATTGGATATCTTGAATCATTTGAATAAAGAAAGGAGCCTATTTATGTTAGCATCTACCAACCAATTAATTGCCCTAATTATTGCACTCATTTCATGCATTATTTCGGCTAAAGTTATCAAATCAAAAATACAGAAAAGCCAAACAAAAACAATCTGGCTATTAGTCCATATCTGCATGATCATCATTTGTATGGGGACAATCGCCCAAATTACCTTATCTAATAAACTAAATATAAATCCCGTGTATTTTGAATATTTTATTTATATTGGAAACGTCTTTTTATCACTTACCTTATTTTTAGGAGCATTAGTTTTAACCAATACCAAAATATCAATTACCCAAAAATATGCCCTATTATTTATTATTCCAATTCTATCCTTATTAACATTATGGACAAATGATTTTCATCATTTGTTCTATGTTAATTATTCTATCTACCCTACAGAAACAGTTTATGGTAGCTTTTATATGATATACAATATTTATTCACTGGTCCTATACTTAATTGCCTTATTAAAATTACTTGTTTACTCCATCAAAAATTCTGGCTTCTTTTCAAAACAAGCAATTTTAACTATTATCGCTGTATTTATACCACTATCTGTCAATATATTTTCTAGCTTAGGAATCTTCGAATTCAGCATCTATGTCACACCTATTTGTTTTACAGTTACTATAATTTTATTTACACTTTCCATATTCAAATTCAGATTCATTAGCACAACACCCATTGCCTTACAAAAAATTGTTGACAAAATCTCTGATAGCTACATTGTACTAGACGAAAACTACAATATTACAGATTTCAATCAAACCTTTTTATACACTTTTCAAACACAAGCAGACTCAATCAGAGGCAAAAATTTATTTAGTTTTGCCAACAAATCTTCTATCATCCACATTACCGAAGATTTCAAAAACACACTTAACAAAATCAAAAGTTCAACCAAAACCTTTCAATTTGAATACGAAGTAAAACCAATTTCAAAAGTATTCAATGTAGAAATCAATAACATTTACAGCAAACATAACTTTTTAGGAATCCTCATCCTTTTTAAAGACATCACACAGCACAAACAAGACATCACCACCATCCAAAACAACCAAGACATGCTCATCGAACAAGAACGCCTTGCCTCTCTCGGTCAAATGATTGGTGGCATCGCCCACAACCTAAAAACCCCTATTTTCTCCGTTGCAGGCGGTCTTGAAGGTCTATCCGACCTTATCAACGAATACGATGCTTCTATTGACAACCCTTCTGTCACAGGTGAAGATATGCACGAAATCGCAGGCGACATGCGCGAATGGATTGAAAAACTAAAAGGTCACATCTCCTACATGTCAGATGTCATCACAACCGTAAAAGGTCAAACCGTCACTTTAGCAGACAACGAATCCATTGAATTTTCTGTGACAGAACTCTTCAAACGTGTCGATATTTTAATGAAACACGAAATCAAAAACGCACTTGCCACCCTAAAAATTCAAAATAATGTTGGCGATTTCGATTTACTAACTGGAAATATCAACAGCCTAGTCCAAATCATCAACAACATCATTTCCAATTCCATTGAAGCCTATGGCAACAATTATACCGACAAAATCATCGAATTAACCGCTAATCGAGACAATTCCAATCTTATCATTTCCATTAAAGATTACGGTCCCGGTATTTCTGAAATCGCACAAGCAAAACTATTCAAAGAGATGATTACCACAAAAGGCAAAAACGGTACTGGTCTTGGCATGTTCATGTCCTATTCCAACATTCGCGCCCATTTCAATGGTAACCTAAGTTACGAAACTGAAACACGGAAAAGGTACTATTTTTTATATTACCTTACCAATCAAACATTAACCTTCCAATGAGAGATTCTTATCTCTCATTTTTGTTTGAAATTTTATGGAAATTTTGTCAAACCATATTGACTATTTCCCCCAAAATAAGATAAAATAAAAGAAATAAAGTAAGGAGATTATGCTTATGAGACTTTCTGAACAAAACCACACTTCAGACAAAAATAATTATAAAATAATCGCAGTAGACGACGAAGGCGGAATCATCGATTCCTTATCCGTATTTTTACGCCGTTCTGGCTACACTTTAATTGGTTGTACCAATCCCTTAGAAGCCATCGAACGCGTCAAAAATGAACATTTTGACCTCATGCTACTTGATTTCATTATGACACCTATTCACGGTGATCAAGTGGTCGAAGAAATTCGAAAATTCAACCAAGAACTATACATCATTTTATTAACTGGTCACAAAGATTTGGCACCACCACTCGAAACCATCAAACGCCTTTCGATTCAAGGTTACTGCGAAAAAAGTGATAAATTTGACCAATTATTATTGCTCATTGAATCTGCCATCAAGTCAATCAAACAAATGCAGATTATTACAGAAATCAATGCCGAATTAAAAGAATCACGCGAAAATCTTGAAAAAGCCTATTTAGAAAGCATCGAAATTATTAGGCACACCGTTGAAGCCAAAGACACTTATACGCGTGGTCATTCTGACCGTGTTTCTGCCTATTCTGTTCTAATTGGAAAACACATGGGCTTATCCGAAGACGATTTACATACCCTAAAAATTGGCGGACTTTTCCACGATATTGGAAAAATTGGAATTCCAGATAGCATTTTGCTAAAAGAAGCGAAACTAACCGATGACGAATATTCGCAAATCAAAAATCACCCTGCCATTGGAAAACATATTCTTGCCAATGCTACAATTTTCCACGATATCGTACCAATCGTTTTTCATCACCACGAAAAATTTGATGGTCACGGCTACCCAAGTGGATTAGTAGGTGAAAATATTCCACTTTTTGCAAGAATTACTGCTGTAGCTGACACTTTCGATGCCATGACATCAAAGCGTTCTTACCGAAACGCATTACCACTTGACATCGTCATCGCAGAAATTGAAAAATGCTCTGGCACACAATTTGACCCTAAAATTGCAAATGTGTTTTTAGATATTTTGAGAAATCATTATCATGAAATTGAAGAAATACAAAATAAATATCAAGCCTAAAAGAAGGATAACTCCTTCTTTTTATTTTGCGGAAACTTCATAAATTTTTCTGCGCTTTTTTTAGGTTTTCAATTTCTTCTCTCGCCAATTTCGTACATTTTATAATCATTTCTGTATCAATATCATTATTCAGCATCTCTTTGGCGATTTCAATGGATTTATTTTTCTCTCCTTGCTCCAGTCCCTGTTCTAATCCCTCTTGCCTAGCATAACTCACACCACTTTTATAATCCCTCACCCACTTATCCTTAAGCTCCTCCAATCTTCTCGTCTCCTCATCTCCCGACAATTCTACAAACTCTGCTCTTACTTTTCTTAACAATTGATTTTTTTCTTCCGCCATTTCAAGCAACTCCTTATCCACATCGTCTATAATTGCTAGCCATTGATTTACCTTTTAATCCATCACCGTCACCGTTTTCGTGATGTAATTCTCAAATAGAAACAATTCATCATTTAAGATGTTTATCATGATTATTTTTTTGATGTTCTCATATTCCTCCCCTTTGGGCGTTAATCTCGTGATTGGCTTGGCTCCGTAAAACACACTTCTGGCAACAATATTGTGCCTATCATCGACTTGCATTTCAATATCGACAACAACTCCGTCATTCAAAATTGCCTGAATATCGAGACTTCCTGTCTTTTCTTCTGGCGAAAATCTGCCAAGATTGACCTCCTGTTCAATTTTTATCGTCTCGATTTTGACTTCCAACAAAGCCTCCAAAAAATCGATTAAACACACTTCATTTCCTTTTCGACTAAAAAAGGTCTTGAATATGACATCATTTTTTAAATTACTTTTCATCTAATCTTCCTTTCTATTATAACAAATTTTATTTTCTTTTTCAACATTTTTCGTTCGACAATTACTCTTGTAACTCTTGAAAACTGTGGCAGAAATGCCTGAAATTTTGTAGGATGTGGACCATATCCTTAAGATGATTTATGTTATATTACACTATTTTACATTTGTAAATAATAATTCAAAAATTTTTTCCACACTTTTAGTTTACCAATCACAGCCTTATCTTCTTGACATTTTTATGTAAACATGATATAATACCTGAATCCGTGAATTTTACAGATTAATAAACTTCCCTATAAAAAAAGAACAGATAAATTCCAGAATTTATAAATAATCCAGCATTTATCT
>CAOJUE010000005.1 GCA_948443845.1 uncultured Eubacteriales bacterium
TTCTAATAAGTCATTTCTTCTATTTAAGCGTTTTAACTCATCTTTTAAATAATCTTTAATTTCCATTTTCTTTCCTCCTTTCTATAAACCTAAAATTTGATATATTTGTCCCAACAAAAATGTGGGTAATATCCCTGTTATTAAACTAAGTAATAATAAAATTCCTAATGTATATACTATAAATCTAGTTGTCTTCTGTACTTTGGTTAATTTCATTTTCTAATTACTCCTCTCAAGTATTATATTTTCTAACAGTTTAAGTTTTGTTTCTGCTTTAATTCGCAAGTCATGCTCTTTTTCAAAAACTTCTCGACTCACCGCATCATTATCATAAACTTTGACCTTCCAATAGCCATCTTTTGTCTTTTCGCCCTCAATTTTTCCAGCTGCAATAAACTGCTTTACTTTCTCGACTCCCAGTCCAGTTTGCTTCGCATATTCGTTTGCTGAAATCCATTTATGATTTATTTGAATATCTTGCATTTTATTCACTCTCCTTTACTTAAAATTAATTCAACCTATAAAATAATTCCTGATACTGTGCATCTTTTAGAATAGTGTTAGTCCAAGTTCTTTATCTTTTGGCATTTGATAAGCGTTTTTTTGTTCTCCAACGGCTTGTATCAATTCCGCTAGGGCTTTTTTTGATTTTTCTAATGTGGTATAAGTGCCGAAACATCTATTGCTTTCTACATTAATAATTTCATACACTGTTCTAGTCATATCCTTTCCCATAAGCTCACCTATTCCTTTTAGTTCTTTTAAAGTAATGTTACTACTGTCACGCCTTTGTGTAATCTTATTGAACTTCCCCATTATGTCTTTGGGTATAACTTCATTTTTACAAGTTTCTCTAGCAACTATACTAAACTCTAGGCTTTGTGTAGTTTTATTTTTTAATTGGCTTATTATTAACATTCCTCCCCCTCCTTTACTTGTATTTTTGACTTGTTCAATTGCTTAATTAAGTAATTTACCTCTTGAACGCTTAATCCGTTTGCCAATTTTATAATTTGTTGTAATCGGCTTTTACTTCTCTCTGTTATTTCGCAATCATTCAGATAACCGCAAATAGACATCAGTTCTTCGTAAGTAGTAATACCATTGGAATTTTCTGCTATTTTTTTTAAATATTCTGGAGCTGGTGGATTTTTTGTATTTTCGTCATAAATTTTTGTGATATATGATGAACTTAATTCTAAAGCTTCTGCCATTTTATTTTGAGAACCAAATGAAGCTTTTAATTTATCTAATATGTTCAAAAATTTTTGCTTATCATAATTCATTAAATCAACTCCTAACGCAATATGTTTTAACATTTTGTTAATTGTAAGGCTAAAAAAATATCTGTTATTTCGCAACCGTATAGCTTAGATAATTTCTTTTTCATTTCATCGCTTGCATTTCTTTTTCCATTCTCAAGCATAGAAATATAAGTTATCGTTGTATCTGTTAGCTTTGCAACCTGTTTCTGCGTTAGCCCCTTTGCTTCTCTAAGTTGTTTCATTGTTTTTTTCATTCTTTCGCCTCCTAAATTAACATTTTGTTATTTAACTCAACATTATTATAACTAACTATTTGTTACTTGTCAATAGTTTTTTTTAAATTTTTTAACAAACCGTTATACCCCTTGCAACTGTAAGAAAAAAATTTAAAAAAAGTCTTTACATATTTAACAAAAAGTTATATAATATTAAAGAACACATTAATATTATTGGAGATGTTGTTATGAATAGATTAAAACAATTAAGAGAAGAACGAGGTTTGCTACAAAACGATTTGTCAAAACTTTTAGGTGTTTCAATTCCTGCTATAGGATACTATGAAAACGAAAAGCGTGATATTAGTACAGATATACTAAAAAGATTAGCTGAATATTTTGATGTAAGTATCGATTATCTATTAGGCAAATCTGACATACGCAATCCTGAGAAATTAAAAAATATACAATTTGCAAATGCCGGTGGGCTTGATGTTAATGGATTGGATGAAGAAGATTTGTTAGAACTACAAAAGCAAGTTGACTATATAAAGAAATTAAAAGGAAAAAAATAATAAATTTGTTAAAATACAAGATTTTTTTACTCTATATCTTTATGTTTGTAAAAATGTTGTAATAAAGGGAAAAGATAAATGGAATTAGTTGATTTAGAAAAATTAGCAAAAACAGAAAACATTGACGTGATAAATTACAGAATGCATAAAACTAAAGCAAGAATTATAAACCATTCAAGTGTATCTATTCTTATAGATTATAAGCAAATTAATACTTATACCGAAGAAAAGTGTTTACTTGCAGAAGAACTTGGACACTATTATCACGACTCGTACTACACGGTCAATTCTTCTCAAATTGATGTGGACAGAGCCGAGTATCGAGCAAATAAATGGAAATGTTTAGTATGTGTAACAAAACAATCACTTATTAATTGTTTTAAAAAGGGACTCTCGAATTGCTTTGAAATTGCTGAGCAACTACAAGTCGAACCCGACATGGTGCGTTTTGCATATGACTATTACTTTGTAAAATAGACATAGAATAAAGGTATTAATGTAAGTTTTAACTTATTAATATAAATATAATATTAAAAGGAGAATTTAGATATGGAATTTGAAGAAAAAATGAAAGAATTTGTAGAAAGAATTAAAAAATTACAAAATTCAATTAACACAGAAGAAGCAACAAAAACATCTTTGATTATGCCATTTTTTAGTTTGCTAGGATACGATGTATTTAATCCAAACGAGTTTACCCCCGAATATACCGCAGACGTTGGAATAAAAAAAGGTGAAAAAGTTGATTATGCTATAACTCTTAATAATGTAGTAACAATTTTAATTGAAGCAAAATCAGTTAACGAAAATCTGCAAAAACATGACTCTCAATTATTTAGATACTTCGGCACTACTACTGCTAAACTTGCGATTTTAACAAATGGAATAATCTATAAATTCTATACTGATTTAGAAGAAACAAATAAAATGGATTCTACTCCTTTTTTAGAAATTAATTTACTTGATTTAAAAGAAACAGACATAAATGAAATTAAAAAATTTTGTAAAGAAAATTTTGATATTAATACGGTTATTAACGCAGCATCTAATTTAAAATATGAAAGTTCTATAAAAAAGATACTAACAGAAGAATTTTCTAATCCTAGCGACGACTTTATCAAATTGATTTTAAATAGAGGAATTTATGATGGTGTAAAAACTCAAAATGTAATTGATAAATATAAACCCATCGTAAAAAAATCTATTACGCATCATATAAACTCATTAATTAATCAAAGATTACAAAATGCATTAAATACATCTTCTTCTGACAACACCGATGAGACAATAGAAGAAAACGAAACTGACGATGGAATAATAACCACAGCTGAAGAATTAGAAAGTTATTATATTGTAAAATCGATTTTATCCGAATTTATAGAACCTGACACTCTATATTATAAAGACACTGCTAGTTATTTTGGGATATTATATGAAAATAAAGTTACAAAATGGATTTGTAGAATATTTTTAAAGGAAAATGTATCATTTATAATAATTCCTGATGAAAATAAACTGGAAATTAGATATGAGATTTCTTCTATTACAGATATATATAAATTAAAGGATAAATTAATTACAAGATTAAATTCATTTTTAGATAAATAAAAAATAGATAACATACTCCCCGACCAAAGCTTGTATGTTATCTAAAACCATTCTACTTGTTTAAAGCAGTCTTATGTTATATTAATTATAACATTTAAAAACAACAAAATTTCAAATCGTAGGAAAAGCAATCGGACAATTTGGAAAATTTTAAAAGAAGAAATAAAAAAAGGAGAAATAAAATACATGGAAAAGAAAGAACTAATTAAAAGTCAAATTGACAGACAAAATATACTAAATAATGAATATGCCATTGAAGAAATAATGAACGCTTTTGACTTTGACAATATTTCATTTGAAGGAAAAATCCGTTTTTTAAAGGAAGATATTGCTAAATTTTTTGAAGTTGATGCTAGAACAATTGAGAGATATATTGAAAGGTATAATGATGAATTGACTAATAATGGCTATGAGATCTTAAGAGGTCAAAGATTAAAGGATTTTATTTTTCTTTATAATCAGTTTGTCACTGAGGTCGCCGACATTGGTGTCGGTGACCTTCCAAAAACAATCCCTTCTCTTGGAATTTTTGACTTTAGGTCTTTCATAGATTTAGCAATGCTTTTTTCAGATAATGAGAGAGCTAAGATTGTAAGACAAATTATTTTAGATATATCAATTGATACAATTAATAAGAAGGCTGGTGGCTCTACAAAATATATTAATCAACGTGACGAAGATTTCTTAAACTCTTGGTATACTTCTGAAAATTGTAGGAAAGAGTTTACCAATGCATTAAATAAATTTGTTAGTGGTGGCAAGTCAAAATATGCCATATATACAGATAAAATCTATAAAATTATTTTTAAAGAAAAATCTCAAGAATATCGACAAATATTAAAATTAGAAATGAAAGATAAAACTAGAGATACTATGTATTCAGAAGTACTTGACTTAATTGCGGGATTTGAATTAGGATTAGCAAAAGAAATTGAAGCATCTTATCACGATAAAGATGATAAGCCTTTGAGTTTTTATGAACTAGATCAACTTATTAATAAATTGAAAAATAATTACTTCTTTACTCCTTTAATTGAAAAGGCTCGAAAAAAAATGGCAAGTCGTGACTACCAATTTAGAGATGCTTATCACCCCGAGCTTTCAGAATATATTTCAACTTTACCAGCCGATGACTATGAAAGATTCTTAGGAGAAAAAAGTAAGGAATTATTAGAAAGAATTTCGGAAAATCAAGATGTATTAAAGCGTTTAAAAGAAGAAGGTGAAGAATAATGTTATATTATTTAAGCCTAGAAGAAGTCTTGAGGTTACATTCTAAAACAGTTGAAATTAGTGGTGGAGGTACTTCAGAAATCTTAAATTTAGGACAAATTGAAAGTATTTTAGAACACATAAAAAATGATGAGTACTACCCTTCTTTTATAGACAAACTAACTTACTTGTTTTTCGGATTTTGTCAATTTCATTGCTTTGCTGATGGAAATAAAAGAGCTGCAATTGTTATGAGTGAAGCATTTTTATTATATAATGGTTATCTTTTTGCTTCAAAAATATTTATTAGAGAAAGCGAAAATATTTCAATATTTGTGGCTGACAATCGCATAGATAGAGATTTTTTAAAGTGCATATTAACCTCTATTGTAAACGGTACATTTGATACTGATGAAGCTTTAAAATTAGAATATCTTAACACATTAAAACAAAAAGATTTACTTTATATATAAACAAATAACCCACTCTCCATTCAAAGTTTGTGGATTATTTATATTGAATGGTGTCTAGAAAGACATTCTATTAATATTATACTAAAGAAAACTGCTGAAATATGCAGTTTATATTTTAAAGAAGAAAGCGAACAAATTTTTGAAGGAGATTTTTTATGGCAAAAAAATATAATTGTGAAAAGAACGGTATCCCATATTTTAGAAAAACAAAAACAATTGGACATAAAGCAGATGGAACACCTGTCCGAAAGGAATTTTATGGAGACGGAGAAAAAGATTGCGATAAACAAATTGAAGAATACATGGACAAAATAAAAAATCGGCTTAAATGTTGATATTGAAAAACTAACCGTTGAGCAAGGAATGCGTCAATGGCTATTTGATGTTTTATTGCATTCTAAAAAACAAAAATCAGCTTCTTTTGAAAAGCACGAATGCAATTATAGAAATTATATAAAAGACCGCAAAGTTGGCTGTATTCGTGTTCAAAATGCCGTCTCTCTTCCCTTTCAAAGATATTATAATGAATTATATAAAAATGGTATTACAATCTATGATAAAAATTCGCAAAAGAACAAACACATTAATGTTAGCAGTAATAAAATTGCAGACTTAAACAAAACACTACGCGCATTTTTCACGTATTGCATTAAAGAGCAATACACTCTAAGAAATCCTTGCTTGTTAAATAATATAGAAATTCCGGGCAATGCGGATGGTAATGAGGACGATGCAGAAGAAATGGAAGGCAGTAATATTCAAGCCTTTAATGACAAAGAATTGCAAACTATCATAAGTAATTTAAAATATGAATCCAAACAGGACAACACGTTTAAAGTCATGGTAATGTTAGACATCATAACTGGTCTAAGGTCTGGAGAATTACGAGGACTAAAAAAGAAATTTGTTCAAAAATATCTAGTTAAAGTACGAAATACATTAAAAAGGCTAAAAGTATTCGATGATGAAGAAAATTGGCACTATGAAACAAAACTTATAAAACCAAAATCAAATTCAAGCATTAGAGATGTAAACTTTCCAACTACATTCTTTTCTGTTTTAGAAAAGTATCTAAAAGAACAAGAAAAGAAATGGAAAAACAATGATTTAGAATTTAACGATGAATCACTTTTATTTACAACTAGAACTTGTTTGCCTATTGATGAAACAAACTTTTCACGTGCATGGAAGAGATTTCTTAAAAAAAATAAAATTGACTATAAAAAACCCCATTCTATACGAGATACATATGCAACTACACTTGTTAGAAAAGGAGCAAAGATACATGATGTCAAGGAAATGCTTGGCCACAGTAATATAACAATTACAGAAAAATATTACTTATATGTTTTCCCAGAAGACAAATCAAAAACTGCTGACCTATTAAATGATTTAATTAAGCCATCCAAAACTAAGTCGGGAAAAAGTCGGGAAATCAAAAATACTGTAAGACTTTGTTTTTCAATAGTCTTACAGTATCAACAGTTTTGGTGTACTCAGCCAGAGTCGAACTGGCGACCTTCCGCTTAGGAGGCGGACGCTCTATCCTACTGAGCTATGAATACATTTCATGGCACAACATTTGTGCCATTTTTATTTTAGGCATTTAACTTTTCAACAAGTTCTTCCACATCAATTCCATGAACCGCACATGCTTCTTCCAACGTTTCTGCTTGCGAAGCCGGACAACCCAAACAATGCATTCCCGCTTCCAATAAAATATCTGCTTTATCTGGAAACTGCTCTAATAAATCACCTATTTTTGTTGTTTTTTCAATCATAATTTACCTCCCTATTTTATCTTTTTACATCTTTCAAAAAGTATTCTTTAAAAATTTTACCACAAATTTTCAAAAAAGTATAGACATTTTCAAAAATTTATTGTATGATATACAAAATTTGAAAAGAAAAATTTTTTGTCAGAACTGATTTCTCATCAGTTTACTACATTTTTTCTATATTGCAGTTTCTTGCAAATTTTCAAATCTTTAAAATTGAATCAGAAAGTAGGTGATAATTTTAACAAATTTTCATTTCATTTTAATTTTAGAAAGGAGTTTTATGATGAAACGAAAAAAATTTTTATTCCTTTATACGAGCGTTATGACCATCGTATTTTTTTGCTTATTTAGCAATGTGGCTTTTGCCGCAGATCCCAAATTGGTAACCACTCTTACAGGAGCCTTTACCAAAATCCAAGGTTATATTGTAAAAATAGCAACTTCTTTTGCAGCAGTAGCCGTTGCAACAGGTTTGCTTATGCGAAAATTCAGTCTAGGTGATGAGAAAAAAATTTATAGAGCCAACAATTTAATTAAAGGAAGTATCACTTCTTATGTGCTAATTTTATGCATTGATTTAGTGCTTTCTCTAATTAATACAGTTCTTTCTTAAACGGAGTTTTAATTTGGAAGGTCAAACCCTTAATTTAACCACCTTGATTTGCGATTCTCTCAATCATATCTTTTTCAAACTTTTCTCATCCATAGACAATACCATTGATTCTACCCTAGATGATATTTTGTTTATCCGTTCAGATATGATTGAAAATAGCAATTTCAAGCAACTTTTCGGCACAGATACAAACAACGGTTTATTATTAATCGCCAATAGCCTGATTTTCGGAATCCTTCTATTTTATGCATTTCGATTTGCCCTATCCCATTTAACGTATTCCAAAATCGATTCGCCTTACCAATTCCTCTTCAAATGCATTATTTTTATCGTCTGTATGAATTCATCCTTTTGGATTTGCGAAAAAGTCATTGATTTTATTGCACTCTTATCCGATTCGATTTGCGAACTGGGAAATTCTCTAACTGGGCATCACATCAATTTTTCCAATTTAATCAGTCAAATCAATTCTGCATTATACCCAAGCTCCGAAACATTTGACCTCTTTTCCTTGAATGGCATTCTAAAAATAATCTCAAGCATTGGAATTCTCTATATTTTACTTGCCTTCTGTGTACGTTACATTTTTTGCAAAATTCTAGTGTTACTTGCTCCATTTGCCTTCATCTCACTTATCAGCAACCATTTTGACGGATTTTTCAAGGCTTGGTTCAAACAATTTCTCATTTTATTATTCCTACAAATTGTTGTTAGCCTTGTTCTGGTTCTAGGTTTTACGCTAGAATTTCATGCAGAAAATACGCTGTCAAAACTTACCTTGGTTGCCACGATTTTAGCAATTGCAAAATGTAATGTTCCTGTAAAAAAATTGCTTTCGCATCTTTATCAACATAGCCAAAATAATTTAAAAGATTTTATTTAAGGAGGTTTTTCATGCATTTTATCATACCAAAAAATTATAAATTTAAGCCCAAATTATTTGGCTTAATTGATTACCAAACTGCCATTCTAGACATTATTTGGGCTGGCATATTGTATGGATTGATAAATCTATTTTTCGTGTCAATTGCAACAAAAATTTATGTTTTTATTGCCTTGTTTGTCCCATTTTTGCTATTTAGCATTGTGGGCGTTCATAACGAACCTATTGTATCTGTGCTAATTTACATTTTTAAATATTACAAAAACCAAAAATTGTATTTATTTAAAAAATAACCAAACCAAAAAAGCGATTAGATTCTTCTAATTGCTTTTTTCTTACTCTCCCAATTCTTTGATTGGCAAAAATATTTTCTATATTGTTTTTTCGAAAACTTAATGATATAATTTAAATACTGTACAAAAGAATTTTAAAAAGGATCTAATAATTCTGCAAAAAGGGGATTTTGCAGAATCATTAAAATACGATTGATAAATTAAAAATTGGGGGCTTTTTTATGAAATTAATACAAAGTGATAAATCTTTTTTATTTTCCAGTACAGAAATACCAGATGTATTTTTTACCGAATATTTACCTGAAGCAAAAAGTGAATTTGTTAAGGTTTATTTTTACGTTCTTTTTTTATCCAAACACAATAGTGAAATCAAAATTAATGATTTATCAAAAACGCTTGATTTAGATTTTCCAACCGTTCAAGACGCCATCAAATATTGGGAAACGCGTGGTATTTTCATTAAAAATCCAAACGGTTATTCTTTAGCAAATCTCCAAGAAATCGAACTAAATAAATTGTACAACCCAAAGGTAAGTCTTGCACCAGAAGAAATTGAAAAAAATGCGGAAAATCAATATCGTGCCAAAGTGATGGACAGCATTAATTCCCAATTCTTCGCAGGAACCATGTCTCCTTCTTGGTATGCAGATATCGATTTATGGTTCCAAAAATACGGTTTTGATGAACAAGTCATGCTTGCTTTATTCAGTTACGCCTATGAAAATCATGCTTTGCACCGCAATTACATTCAAACAGTTGCAGAAGGTTGGAGCAAAGAAAAAATCAAAACCTATAACGACTTAGAAAACTATTTCGAACGTCGCGAAAAAACAAATAGTCTAAAGAAAAAAATTGCCCAAAAACTAAATCTATCCAGAAATCTCACCGCCTATGATGAAGAATATATCATCAAATGGACGGAAAATTATAAATACCCGATGGACATCATCGAAATCGCTTTGAAAAAAGCAGCCACCAAAAACACCATCAGTTTCGAATACATCGACACACTTTTAACAGACTGGCATTCCAAAGAACTCACCACTGTTTCAGACGTAAACGCTTACTTAGATGCCACAAAAACCAAAGACAAAAAAGTAAAACAAATCAAACAAGTCGCTCTCGAATACACCCAAAGTACTTTTGACAACTGGGACGCGCTTTACGACAACTAATCGAAAGGGGAAAAAATGGACAATCACATACTAAAACTTATCTTAAACGAATACGAAATCAAGCATAACAATGCCATTCAAGAAGCCGAAAACAAAAAACGAAAACTTTTGTCGGTCAATCCCAGATTGTCCGAATTAGAAACCCAACTTGCCAATCTTTCCATTCAAACCTCCAAATTAATTTTGCAATCGGAAAGTACAGAACAAAAAAAATTATTGGCAGATTTAAAAAAACAATCTACTGAATTAATCAAAGAAAAAAACAAATTTCTAAAAAATTTATGTGGAGATAGCAATTGTCTAAAACCGCATTTTGAATGCAAAACCTGCAAAGACACTGGCTACACCGAAAAAGACGGTCAATCCACCATGTGCCATTGCCTAAAACAGCAAATTTTTAATACCTATTACAACAAATCTAACATCGGAAATTTGGAAAAAGAAAATTTCAAAAAATTTAATAGCAATCTTTTCTCCTCGGAAGTCAACACGGAATTAAACAAATCCAAGATTTCTCCACGAGAAAATATTGAAATTATCAAAGAAAAAGCACAAAATTTCATTCAAAATTTTCAAAATCCCGACGAAAAAAATCTCTTATTTACGGGAAACACAGGGCTTGGAAAAACATTCATGACAAACTGCATTGCAAGCGAAATCCTATCTTCTGGCAAAACCGTTTTATACCAAACCGCGCCAGTCATGTTTGACGAAATCATCGACGCCAAATTTGGCAAAGAAAATTCCAAATTTGATTTAATGCAAAATATCCTAACCACCGATTTATTAATCATCGACGACCTTGGCACCGAACGCACAAATGAATTATATTTAACCGAATTATTTACCATTATTAATACAAGATTACTAAATCAAAACAATAAAATTACCAAAACCATCATTTCAACCAACCTACGCCCAGACGAAATCGAAAGAATTTATACCACAAGAATTTCTTCGAGAATCGTTGGATATTACCGAATTTTGAGATTTTTCGGGGAAGATTTGAGATTTAAAAAGCGAAAAACCGACTAAACTCTAGTCGGTTTTTCATTAATCAATCATCTCACCAATGTGCCTCAAACTCAATCATAGCAACTCTTTCTCCCAAAATAGTAACATATATCGATTCATCCCATTCAATGGCATTTGTCAAATGTTCACAGGTTTGAGCATAATCATAATACATTCCATATCCGTCTTCGCTGGACATTTTTTCATTTTCGATATCCCGTTCATTAATTTTAGCCGTTCTCATCTTACCATTTGCGTCCTTAAGCGTTAGCAACAACTCTTCCGTTTCCCCATAAGAAGTCTGTAACAGAAGAAAATATTGCTGATCAACTTCTACATAAGCCTTCTGAATTTTTCCTGCATAATGCTGGATTTTCACGACATCACCTTCTGATAAATAATACCACAGCGCATGCCAGTGTCTGCTGCTATAATCAGTTTGCGAAATTTCAACTCTTGTACCATTCGTTGTGGTAATCTTTAACTTTTCCACATTTCCTGTTGAGTCTTTTTCTACTTTCCTGATTACCTGCTCTACTGTCCGCACGTCTTTTCTTTGACTTGTGGAAGTGTCAATCTTTGTTCTTGGTCGATAATTATATCCTTTTCCCATATTCTACCTCGCTTTCTATTGCGTTTTTATAAAACGTGCATATTATACCACATTTTATGTAAAATGTCAAGCACCTATTACCACTAAAAACCGCTGTTAGTATAGGTTTTCCTATATTTACAGCGGTTTTTTCTTAAAATCCTATTCTTTTTCTTCTTCCGGCTCTACAGTCTCAATGCTTACAACTTTTCCGTCATGCGTTCTCATCAAAGTAACACCTTGTGTCGACCTTCCTAAAACGCTGATATCAGAAACCTTCAAACGAATAATCGTTCCTGTATCTGTCACTAACATCACATCTTCATTGCCATTTACAACCTTAATACCCACAATATCACCCGTTTTGGGCGTTATTTTATAGGTAGTAACTCCTTTTCCGCCTCTGGCTTGAACGCGATATTCATCTAAATCTGTTCTCTTTCCAAATCCGTTTTCCGTAATTGCAAGCAAAGTAGCCTTTCCGCCTTGAATGATTGGCTCCATTCCAATTACTTCATCATCTTCATTCAAACGCATTCCTATAACACCTTGGGCACTTCTACTAAGTGGTCTAACATCTTTTTCATCAAATGTAATGCATTGACCTTTTTTGGTTACCAAAACCACATTATCTTGTCCATCTGTCAATCGCACATCAATCAAAGCATCATCATCTTTTAATGTAATTCCCATTAATCCATTTTTTCGGTTTGTGTCGTATTCCTTTAGCGCCGTTTTCTTAATGGTTCCATTTTTGGTTGCCATTAAAATATATTTGCCTTCTGCGAAATTTTGAACTGGAATTGTAGCCGATATTCTTTCTCCTGCTTCCAAATTTAATAAATTCACAATCGCTGTTCCCTTTGCATTTCTACTAGCTTCTGGAATCTCATAACCACGTAAACGATACATTTTTCCTTTATTACTAAAGAACAATACCGTCTCATGTGTTGATGTTGTAAAGATTTCTTTGACAAAATCTTCTTCCCTTGTCGTCATTCCCATAATACCTCTTCCGCCTCTGCCTTGGCTTTTGTAAGTATCCACTGGCATTCTCTTGATATAACCAAATTGCGTTAGAGTAACAACGGTTTGTGCTTCTGGAATCAAATCTTCCACTTCAAAATCATCTTCTGCGGCAATAATTTTGGTTAATCGCTCATCTCCAAATTTCTCTCTGATTTCTAATAACTCATCTTTGATAATTTTAAATACCAAAGTTTCACTCGCTAAAACATCTTTATAATAAGCAATTAGTTTCATCAGTTCTGCATATTCTTCCTCGATTTTTTCACGTTGCAAACCAGATAATCTTTTCAGTTGCATATCCAAAATCGCCTGCGCTTGAATATCCGAAAGTCCAAAACGTTCCATCAATTTTTCTTTAGCATCATCATAAGAAGAACGAATGGTGTTAATAACTTCATCAATTTTATCAATTGCGATACGCAATCCTTCCAAAATATGTGCTCTTGCTTCTGCTTTGTCAAGTTCAAACTTAGTTCTGCGCAAAACAACATCTTTTCTATGTTTGATGAACTCATCCAAACATTGTCTCAAAGTCAAAATTTTAGGTTCTCCATCCACCAATGCTAGCATGATCACACCAAAAGACTCTTGCATTGCGGTATGCTTATACAATTGATTTAATGTTACTTGTGGTCTAGCATCACGTTTCAATTCAATCACAATTCTTACTCTTTCCTCACGGTCAGATTCATCACGAATTTCAGAAATTCCATCAATTTTCTTATCTCGAACCAACGCTGCGATATTCTCAATCAATTTGGCCTTGTTGACTTGATATGGCAAAGAAGTTACAATAATTCTCTGACGATTTCCCGACATTTCCTCAATTTCTGTCTCAGCTCTCATCATGATTTTGCCTCTACCTGTTGTATATGCTTCCTTAATTCCATCTCTTCCCAAAATAGTCGCTCCTGTTGGGAAATCTGGACCTTTGATAACACTCATTAATTGTTCATCTGTTACATCATCTTCATCAATAATTTTAACTAATCCATCAATAATTTCTCTTAAATTATGTGGTGGAATATTCGTTGCCATTCCAACAGCAATTCCAGAAGAACCATTAATTAATAATGCTGGAACTCTAGTTGGTAAAACGGTTGGTTCTTGCAAACGGTCATCATAGTTTGGCATAAAATTAACCGTGTTTTTCTCGATATCGGCTAACATTTGCTCTGAAATTTTCGCCATTCTTGCCTCTGTATACCTCATTGCGGCAGCACTATCGCCATCAATTGAACCAAAATTTCCATGACCATCAACCAACATATAACGCATTGAAAAATCTTGTGCCAATCTTACCATAGCATCATATACTGAAGCATCTCCATGTGGGTGATATCTTCCCAAAACAGAACCTACAGTATTAGCACATTTTCTATATGGCTTGTCTGACGTAATTCCATCCTCGTGCATGGAATACAAAATTCTTCTATGTACTGGTTTTAAACCATCTCGAACATCTGGCAAAGCACGAGAAACAATAACACTCATGGCATAATCAATATACGCGGTTTTCATCTCTGCTTCAATATTTCTCTCAACAATATTTTCCTCTTGTCTATCCATATTTTTCCTCTTTTCTTTTTAATTTATAGTGTTATTATATATAAATTTTTGGAAAATTGCAAGGATATTTGGAAAAAATAATTTTCGGGGACGGGGACACTCTTAAAAAATAAAGAAAAAATCCAAAACACTCTAATACCAAGAACTTTGAATTTTTTCTGATTTTTTTCGAAGACTGTCCCCGTCCCCATTCAATTTACGAAATTTCTTCCCCTTCAACCAAAATCTTAACCGAATTTACTTCATTTAACTCTGTCATTGTATTAATAATTGAATCAATACAATTCTTTTTTTCCTTTTCGTCATTTGAACTATTGTCAATAAATTCTTTTGAAAAATTAATTTGTAAGCATTCTCCCACCAATTCTACACTCAGCAATTTCGTTCCTTCTGGAATCGTTTTTTGAAGAAATCCGCTCTCTGGACCCCCTATTAACATATCTAGCAATTCTTTATATGGCTCTAACAGCAAATCTTTCGAATCAATCAATCGACTTTCTTTTTGCAATTCTTTATTTTCCGCATTTTGGAAATACAAGGTTATCATTGTTTTTCTCAAATCCACTTCCTCAATTTCCACCTCTGGAACATATTCCACCTCAACATTTGTATTAAACAACAAAATCCCACATATTAGCACTCCCAAAATTACTAATACAATCACAATCCACTTTTTCATACCCTAAGTCCTTCCTTTCTTGCTAGATAATATTCGTAGTCAGTCCATTTTATGCTAATCATTTTTTTGGCAAAATTTGTCGAATCTAGTTTCGAAAACTATTTTATATCATTTTTTATACGATTTATATTGACAAGCCAAAAATAATGTATTATGATAAGAACAAAGTTTTATTTAGAAAGGAAAATTTATGGCAAAAGTTAGAGATTTTACAAGCGGTTTGACACATTGCATTGGCGCTGTTTTGGCATTGGCTGGCATGGTAGTTTTGATTGTGTTTGCTGCTATTTGGGGAGATGGCTATGATGTCGTATCTTTCACAATCTTTGGAATTGGGTTATTTTTATTATATTTATTTAGCACATTATACCATTGGTTAAATATTAGCCAAAAAGGAATTAATGTGTTTCGAAAATTTGACCATATTATGATTTACATTTTAATTGCTTCTAGTTATACCCCCATTTGCCTTGGACCTTTGCGTGGTCCTTGGGGATGGAGTATTTTTGGAATTTTGTGGGGATTTGCAATTTTAGGCACGATTTTTTCTTCCATTTGGATTAAAGCACCACGCGCTTTAACAACAACCATTTACTTAATCATGGGCTGGATGGGAATTATCGCAATTTATCCACTTTATCAATCTTTCCAAGAAGCCAATCTGTTGCAAGGACTTTGGTGGCTTGTTTTATGTGGTGTTTTTTACACAATTGGTGGCATTATTTATTGGCTTAAAATTCCAAAAACGAAATGGAAAGATTTTGGATTTCACGAGATTTTTCATATTTTCGTGATGTTAGGAAGCGCTAGTCATTATTGGTTTGTGTTACGATATGTTTTGAAAATGTAGTTTTTAGGATAGTAAAATGGAGTACTTACATAAAAAGTACTCCATTTTATTTTATTTTCTAAGTCCCGTTGGTGGTGAAATCGTGATGATTTCAGTAGCATCGGTGTCATCTTCGTATTGGTTGGCTCCTGTCCAATTTTGGACATTTGCATTTCCGATAATTCCTCCGCCTTTTATTACTTTATTTTCTCCTTCAGCCTCTTCTTTTGGCAATGTTGTTCTTCTTCCTGTTATATTGGTATATTGAATGACTTCTGCAATATTTTCATATGCCAAGCCTTTTCCACCACTAACGTCATCTGCCGAAATCACTTTGGTTGCAACAGCTGAGATTTTACCATACGCATCTGAGTTTCCTTCCCCAATTTCATGTTGTGTCTGTAAGAATCTTGATAATGTAATATTGCCAGTTTTTCGTTTTTCTTCCAGATTTCCTTTCTTATTATCATCAACGGATAATGCTAAATTGCTTTTCTTGTCTGTATCGTATCGAATTCCAGCTCTGTCTATTAAGTAGCATTTTGTTCCTTCTTTTTGGTTGTGAACCTTATTCCAATCTAATAAATTGTTTTTATGCAATTCATCGGATGTGGTTGATGACCATAATCTGTTTTTCGTGTTGTTTTCCGATAAAGCAAAGGTAAAGTCGTTGTCTACATAGTCTAAAATGTGGTCTACTTTTAATTGGGCAACAACATCCTTGTCGCCTTTTTTACCAGTATAATAAGTTTGTCCGAGATACATTCCGTAATATTCTTGACCTGATAACTCTACTTTATTATTTGCATCTTTGCCATCTATTTGAGTTGTTCCAGAAGCTTTATATGGTTTTTTCAAATAATTCAAATAATTATACTTTTCTGTTCCCTTTGAAGCATCGTATTCATAGCCCAATTTGTATTCATTTTTGGTTTTATCATAAGATGTGTAATATTTATGGGCTAATAATTCTGAAGCAGTTTGGTTTGCATTATAAGTATATTCAATTTTATTTTCGTCTTTTTGATGAGTTGTATATACCTTAAAAATGCCATAATTTTTGTCATTTGCACCTTTTTCATACTTGATTGCATCTAAGTTTTCATTGATTCTATCAACCTCGCTATTATTCGTTGCTGTCATTTCATAATCAACTTTAATGGTACAACCTTCCAAAATATCGGTATCCATATTGATGTAGACGAATCCTTGCTTTGTTTTTTCTTCGTTTGGCAAAAATTGTACATTTTCATAGCCAATTGATTTTTTCGGGTCAATCATTCTTGTGCCATTTTCGTCTTTGAAATATAGTTTTATCAAGGTCTTCTTATCGGAAGTTACTAATTCTAAGGTTGAAATTTCTTTATCTAGTAAAATCGATGCTTCTGGTCTGTATTCTAGACCGAAATCTAGGTTGTCGATGCGCCATAGTCTGTCCTTGTTAAAATCAGAATAATCAAGTGGTTTTATGTGTGTTTCTTTTGATTCTATATCTTCTGGTTTTACATAGAAAATTGCACTTTCCGCATACATGTGGGTATTTCTAGTTAATCTTTTTTTACTGTTTTCCGGTTCTGCAAAAACTACTGCTTGCAATGCTGTCATCGTTTCAGAATAGGAGTTTACGTTTAGTCTTCTGATTTCATCGTCTTGGGCATCTGAGAAAATTTCCAATCGCAATTCATCTTTTACCTCATCAAAATAGCCAAAGTTTTGCTGACTTCCTAAATTATCGGTGTAATTTAAGTTTTCGTAATAGCCAATCTTATTGTAATACGTCGCTGATTTGTAATCCTGTCCATTGTAAGTTATGCATTCTTCTTTTGTACTATCATCGCCATAATCAAACCTTACTTTATAGTATCCTGGAATGAAATGGTCTAATACATATTTTCCTTCTTTATTTGTTCTTGTTTCAATAAGTTCTCCTTTTGCGTGTTGTGTAATAGTGCCATTAGCATTTGTTACATCAACATCATAAGTATATCTTGCTGGATATTCATAATATCTGTCTTTGCCATTTGCATCTTTCCATTGCACCACTTCGATGAGTGAAACTTTTACGTCTTTCACTGCTTTATCATTATTATAATCTACTTTTGGATTGGTTGCTGCTTTCTCACCATTTTCGTCATAATTTTTATCATTTACATTATATACACCATTTCCCAAATATTGCACAGCAGTTTCAAGTCCATTTTTCTTTTCACTTACTGTTTCAGACCTCGCATCATCCCAAACCATACCAGTTATAATTCTTTCGGTGGATGATTTTTTCTTTGGTGGATCTTCTGGCGGCGGAGGAGTTGGCTCTTGTCCATCTAGTAAACCTACTTTGATTCCCACTTTGTAGGTATCGTCTTCATAATTGTCATAGTCTCGATAGTCATTGTCTACATCTCTATCATACTTCAACAGATTTCCTGGATTGGAATCTCTATCAACTAATGCTGCATATTTTCCTGCTAAACCTTGATGGAAATAGCCATTTTCTCCTTGCTCGTCATTTGGTTTATATCTGGTTGTATAGGCTGAAATTTCACCAATTAGTTCTAAGCCCATGTCGTCGTCTTTTGTGATTTTTAAGTTTCTTGTATCTGCTTCTTTATCTACTGTCAAAGTGATGTAAACATCAACATAATCGCCTTCTTTTAAGTATAAATTTTCCATTCCCGTTAAGTACATTACTTGATATTCATCGTGAAGTTGTCCATCTGAATTTGGATAGGTTGCATTGTCATTTATTCTTAATTCTCCAGTATTTCCTGTGTTAGTTTCATAGTTTATTCTTGATATACGTTGTTCTTTGTCTTCTAGCAAACCAGTTTCAGAATTTTTTTCTTTTACTGTAACTGTGCTTGTATTATCGGCTTTCATAAAGTTTTTATCATAATAAATCGTTAATTCATTGATTGCTGTTTCGACTGGGATGTCATTATCTTGTCCCATAACACCAGTGCTTACGTTTGGTTCGTCGTGTTTAATGTCATTATTTGTTATTCTAACTCGATAAGTTACTTCTGTATTAAGTTCGCTTTCTGTTCCTTTGTAACTTTCTACCACTTGAGTTTCTTCCTGATTATAATAATCATTTCTGTAATAATAATCTGTTGTATATAAATCTAAATCATAGGCTTCATCCAATCTGTAATCATTTTTATGACGTTCTTCGTAGGCTTTTTTACGTTCCTCATAAACGCTTCGTTCTTCTCCTTCATTTCGAGTTGGAATTGGCTCATCATAGTTAGTTGAATCTGCATCATTTGCATTGTAACCATATGTCATTTCTTCACCATTGATGGTTGTTTTTACGGAATATACATCGGCTTCCATAGAAAGATCGATTTGTTCTCTTGGTACTAAGCCTAGATTGATATATTTTAGGTATTCTGTTTCAACAATATCTTCTCTTTGTGTCTTATAATCAATTGGCTTTTCTTGATTTTCTGCACGCGGATAATTATAGGAGTTAGAGTATGAACAGTTAAATAAAGATAAAGTGTCTGTATTTTTGTTGGTTTTGGATTTTCCCCATTCATCACAATCGGTAATTTCGTTTTGATAGCTTTGGGTTATAAAACTTCTAGCAGTCATTCTAGTTCCTATTTGACTGTCTTGTCCACTTGCTTCTTCATTTAATGTACTGTTATGTCCTTCTTTTTTATAACTTAAATCATTTTCAATCGGTGCACCATTCGCACCTTCTCTTGTATCGATACCATATGCTTTGTCATATCCAATGGTTCGATTACCTTCTGTAAACTGATATCTTACCTTGTCAAATTCATACGCATTTGAGTCTATCATATACTCTGTTCTTCCCAATATTCCCAATTCTGGGCCTTTATAAGTAATACTTTGGCTTTGTGGCAATTTTGGATTGCCATTTTCATCGGTATAGCCTTGTCGCCAATAAGAAATCGTTTTGTCTAACTCATCAATGCTTAAATTTCCTTTTCCGTGTGTTTCACCACTCTGCACTCCACCATAGACTTCTGTTGCTTTGTACATTTGGCCATAATATTCAAATTCTACAAAATAGCTGATTAATCTGTTTTCCTCTTGATAACTATAATTTCCATTCTCCTCCTTCCAAGATTTGTTTACTCTACCAAAATTATAATATCCATGTTGTTTTGTTTTGTCATTATATTCTGTTATTCTCTTGTCACCTACTAATACATATTCATCTGGTTTGTCTGGATTTATGTTGCCATATAATCTTACATAAATTCCATCTTTTCCTTCTTCGTCATTGTCATAATAACCATTTCGATTGGTATCTACCCAAACGGTACCAGAAATAATTAAGTCCTTTAGACGAATAAAATTTGTTCTGCTTACATGCTTATTTTGTATGGCAACATTTTCGTTTGTTACAATTCTTAGGTCGTTTGGCACTTTTCTATTATTTTTATTTTTTCTGTTAATATTGGTTAATGTTACAATTTCCGAACGAAAAGCCAAATTTCTCAAGCACATATTGCTTTCCGTGACTTCTACATAAGAAAGATAATACAAATAATCTCCTGGTGACAAAATAATTTCTTCATCTAAAATTTCGTATTCGTAAATCCACTGTGAGCCCGTATCGTTTAAACTTTGAACAATTCTGGATTGATTTCCGTCGCTACTTACTAATTCATCCTTTCCTGAAGAAGCATGATGCCAATAAATCGCATATTGATATTGGGTTAGTCCATAATCAATTGTTTGTCTTACAAGAGTTGGACGGACACGTGTATTGTATCGTTTATAAGAAGCTTGGGTATTTTCTTTTTCTGCTTTAGTATAATTGTTGGTTATCACGGTTTTGTAGCATAATGTTTCGTATTTTTCGACATTTAATGGAGACTGATTTGAATAAGTATGTTCTTGTTCACTAAATGCTTCACCAGATTCACCTGTCGAAAATTCATAATTATCATTATATTTTGCCATTTCTGCATTGTAGGTAAAAATGTATTCATCTAGAATAGCATCATAGTGGCTTATTTTGTATTGTTCTTTAACTTCAGTTCTACTACTTGTATTTTGAATTGGATTTTCTTCGTGCAAATTTCTATTGTTTCTATTGTATACTTCTGTAAGTAATAACGTAGTTGTTTCTGTTGTATCTCTTTTTACCTCTTCTGCCACTAAAGTTAATGTAATCGTTGTCGTCGAATTTCTTCCTATTCTCACTTTTGAAAACTCAACTTTATTTCCATTTTCACGATAGTTATCATACGAATCTGTTGAACTAATACTTCGCAAGGTATATTTTTTCGGTAATTCGAAGTTTAAATCGACTGTTACCGTATCTGGGTTAAACCATGGAGTAGAGCTATTTGCTATATCATAATTCGTATTATATAAAACAAATTTATATGTAACAACATCTCCATATTCTACAAATACTGGATCACCTAATTTCCAATCATTGTCTTTTCTTTCTCTTGCATTTGACGAATAGGTTACACCTGTTCCAGCACGAGTTTCCTGATGATTTACCTGTGCAATATATTGGTCAATAGAAATATCGTATTTTTTTGTGGTAAACGCATCTTGGTCTTCTTCAATTCTATTAAAACGTGATTTTGCCACATTTTTCATATCATATGTTTCAGCATTAGTTGCAAAAACCTTTACAATTTTTGCAGTACTGATTGCCTTCCCATAATTGGCAATATTCATTCTTGCAATTAACGTAATTTCTTTTGTATTAGGAGTAGGATTTCCTGGAGAAGTCGGTGAAGCTGCTTCGTCCATTCGTACTAATTTCCAATTAACTGGACTTCCATTTCCTCCATGTGTAGCAGATACAAAAGTTGCTTCTGTTGGCAAAATATCCTCAATATTTACATAGATATTTGCTTTTGTATAATTTTCAATGATAATTTTATAAATAATTTCATCGCCTAATTCCCCAACTGCTGGTTGTGCTAATTTCGTACTTGTATCCCATGCTTTTCTTCCACCAATTCCAGAATGGGCCATCATACCTCCACTGTTATAATGGTCTTCACCACCAATTGAATGAATGTAATGTTTGATGGCAACATCACTGTTAATTCTGAAAGAAAAGTTTAAGTCTTCTGACTTTACTGTATTTCCTGTTTGTTTATTAGTTCTAGTATAGGTTCCATCATTTCCAGTAGGTTGTGCTAATTCACTATTTTGACATAATGAATATAAGATTTTTACACTATAATCATAAAAATATTTTGTAACATTTATATCTACTACGTTACTACTCAAATCGCCTGTATTAATCTTAATGGTATATTGATAATTTCCACTTCCTTCTATTGCTTTATTAGCTGGGACTGCTACTAAAGTACCGTTCGTAATTTCAATTTTGCCAAATTCTCCTTCATAGGTTGTTGTTGTTCCACTTTTGGTACCTGTTGGCACAGACCCAAATATAATAGGAAAATCTAAATACATATAAAATTCTTCATCAGGCAGTAATCCTTCTGTAGGCGAAACTGGCAATGTTTTACCAATTACACTATTTATGCTAATATTTTCATGTGCTTCTATATCATAAAACTTTTTCTCATCTTGATATTCTTGTGCATTGGAAAAATCAGTATTTTGAGCATGACTATCATCCAATCCACCACCGATTTTATCAGAAATACTACCACCTTCTGCCCATATAGCTGCTTGAACTCCTAGTCTTTCTCTTTTGGTTTCAGAATTAGGATCTTCCTTATAATTATACATTATACATCCTGCTGTTTCAGTAAAATCAGCTGTATGTCCAAAAACAGGTTCCCAATAGTAGTTCGTATGCCAAAATGTCTTTTTCATATTACTATCATGACTATCTATATGTGTAACCCAACCAGGATCATGTTCAAAACTATGCATCGATTTACCAGCATACATACAATAATATTCTCCGCCGAATTCCAATAAATCAGATGATGTAAACCACCAATGTACTCCAGTATCTGTTGATGTAAAACTTCCACCACGTAATTCATTTGTTGTCCAAGTATTATAAGTAGGTCCCACCCAAGTATTATCCGTATCATAATATCCTTCTGTAACTTGTTCATTATGATAAACCGTTTCCCAATAGTGATCGCAATTGTCATACCACTTGCTCTCATCATACGCTAAGTCTTCTCTAAACATCAAAATTATGAGTAACATCATTAGTCCAATCAAAAAATATTTGACTTTACCTTCCAAATCATTCACCTCCTCTACTTATAAATTTTCTTAATTCCCTTTTTCAAATTAAAACTAATCTCAATTTTTCCTGTGGATATCATATATCCAAACATCCCAATAATCGCTATTACACTAATACTTACAACACCAATCACTTTATAACTAATTCCTTGTGTCAATGTAAGAATCGTTTCTTGTGTCGCAAAATTGTTGGAAACTGCTTCTGTTAATCTTGAGTCACTTTCGCTATAGGCAATTCTTACCTTGTTACTAACAACTCCTGTGTTGTTCTCTGTCATATTTTTGGTTAATACTAAAGTAATTTCCTTATTTTCTCCTGGCGCGATATCAACTCCTTTTAATTCGTCATTATACACACTTCCGTTCGATAACGCCACATGACCAATTCGCATTTTCTGATTGATAGAATGTCATTCCATTTGGAATATAATCAACGATGCTAGTTGCTCTTCCTGACACATTTCCAACATTAGTAACTACAATTTTATAAGTTAATTTTACAATTGCTTCATCAATATCCTTTGGGTTAATTTCAAGTTTTGCTAAACTCAAATTCTCAAAATCATAAACTTCTTTTTCGTCACCAATTTGAATGGAAGCATGACTTAAGTATTGATCTACTTTTAAATCAAATTTCTCTTTTTCAACTAAACCTGCATCAACATTACTTAAAGAATTATTTTCAATTGTAAGTGTATCTGTAACCGCCATTCCTTCTTCAATTTCGACTGTATCTGAGGTCTCTGGGCTACTAACATACGAATCTTCGTCATAATGATAAACAACACTATATTCTCCTTCTTTCAAGCCTTGGAAAGAATAATTTCCATACGAATCTGTAGTCGTCGCTTGTACCATCGTAGAATCTTTTAAAAGTTGTACTTGTACTTGCGATCTGATGTTCCCACTAATATCTGCATATACATTTCCTGAAATTGAATATTCTGCTTTTTCATTTTTTTCTGATTCTTGTTTATTTTCCAATGAATGAACAACAAGATTAATTGGATTTGACTGCTTTTCATTTCCCCCTTTCGTCTTCACTGTAAAAATGCTTACATAATTATAATCCTCTTCTAATTCAAAAGTCATATTAACTTGACCAGTTAAAACAACTTCTATACTTTCTCCACCTTTGATTTCTTTATAAATCTCAACATCATTAAAAGAATATAATTGCTTATTTTCTCCATTACAAATTAATCTGGTATCATTAATATTCAAATATTTTGGTACATTTTGATAAATTGTAATTGGCTCAGTTGCTTTGCTATTATTCGTTACAAGAATTCTCATTTCAAATGTATCACCAAGATTAAATTCCGTTTGATTGATGGTTTGCTTTATATCAAGGTCTGCTTTTCCTGTTTCGAAATGAAGTTCATTTGAATCGTAAACTTTTTCACGGTTATCATTACTCCAAACACTAAATTTTGAATTCGCTATCAAATAATTGGATGGCAAATCTTGAATGGTAGAATGAAGAAAAATAGTTACTCCATTTTCATCAATATCTCCAACATCTATAAGAAGTTGCCCACTTTCACTTGAATAGTTTAATTTTTTTCCATAAGTATTAACATCAGAAACGTTAAGATAGCTTGGCAAATCACAAGACATAATAACATTTCTTATGGTTTCATTTGTATGATTCGCAATGCTAACACCATAATTTATTTCGTCTCCTTTTGTTGGCAAGGACATATCTAAAGCAAAATTAGCTTTTACTCTAATCTCACCTTTTCTAGCTTCTAAACGATAAGTTTGATTGGCTCCTTTTAATTCTGCATACCCATCAAGAGTTGTTAAATCTGCTTGACTTTCCTCGACTTTTACTTGAAATTCAAATGTTTTTTTCTCTCCAACCGCTAAATTGTCAATAGTAAATTCCTTAAAGGTAACCGATTCATCATCCACATATTCTTGAATTTTATTATTTAAATCATCCACATATAGAGAAGATTGTGTATATACCGTTCCTGTTGGAATGGTAACATATAATTTATCGTCTTTTAAATCTCCTTTGGAATGATTTTTAACTTCAACTTCTAATGTTACAATTTGACCATAGCAAATATTGTTGTTATCATTTTTCGGTTTTACTGTAATCTTATAGTCAGGCGTTGCTTCTGTTACTAATCCTACTTTATCCGCCTCTGTACTTTCATAAGAAACCAAATTCTCTGAAAGATTATTATAAAATCCACCAAAACTTCCATACAACATTTTATCGTATGACAATTGTTCTGGAATTTCAAAATCATAAGTAAATTTCAAAACACTTCCTGCCGACAAATTTCCATCAACAATTATCATATACGATTTAATTTGACTAAAATCTTGCACATTCATAGTCCAACCATTTGCACTGTCATTCAAATCTTTGGTTACTTTTTCATTTGTAGAATAGTAAATCGTCACAGAATTTGCATTTTGTGAATCTGCTTGAATTCCATTTAATAATTTCGTTGTAACATTGGTGCCTAAATCTTTTTTACTAATGACGCTTGTATTTCCCTCAAACGGTATTTTTCCTAAAAATACAACATCCAAGCAAGCATTATTCGTATTATTACTTGCGACTAATTCCATTTTAGCAATTTGCACATTGGAATATGTTTTGATTTCCGCCGTCTTCTCGCCTTGATTAATTGAACCGATTTTGCTATCTTGACCATCATAATTGATAACAGCATTCGATGTTATCAATCCACTTGGTGCTTGATAATTCACAATTGCGACATCAAAGCCATTCGTATCTTTCAAAATACCATTTGGCATTGATTTATTCACAGTCCACTTGGTTTGCGCTTTATAATTGGTTACCGCTTCGTTGTAATAATATAGTTTGATTTGGTCTTGCTTTTTTGGCGTATATTCTTCTAAAGTTACATTCAAGTTCAAAACAATATTAGTACCATTTGTGATGGCACTTTCACTAAATTTATTTTGCGTTCCTGTAAGTTCAATTTTCAATTTTACCAAATTATCTTGCTCAAAAGTTTCATAATTTGCAATTTCTAGTCCACAGCCATAAATTAAATTGATTTTTTCGACATCTACTTTTGTAATATGTTTTGGAAATACCAATTCAAAAACAGGATTTTTGTAAAAATCGGTGTCTTCTTTATCATTATTAAGAGCAATTCTGACTTCTACATTATCATTTTTTGCTGTAGTATTTAAATTATGATTGGTCAAAGAAATTTCCGCAACCGTTTTGCTATCTTGCAATTTTTTGGTTGCAACAATTTCTTCCATGGCATACCTTTCTTCATAATTTTGATATTTTAATTCTGACGAAACATAACTTTTTATTTCGCTAAAATTATAAAAAGTTAATCTATCATAATTACTTTTACCAATCGCTTTAGTAAATTCAATCGAAATATTTCCATTGACTGCTATATTTCGAAATACAACTAAAATTCCCTTTTCTCCATTTTCAAGAAGAATCTCACATGCTGACTGATTTTGCACTGATTCCTGATTTAACGTATGTAAAACTTCCCCATAAATGTTCTGAATTTCGATGCTCGCACCACTGTTTAACATATTTTTAATTTCCTGATAATTGAATGTTACTTCATTATAATAAATATCTGGCATTGCATCCAATTCGGAATCGTTTTTGCTCACATAAATTTCCTTCGAACTGTCGATTTTCAATTCTTCCAATAAATCGCTTGTCAAAATATTAAGATTGACTGTTGTCGTAAATTCCGATTCATACATCGTTTCATCAAAATTATAATTCGCATTCATTTTGGCTTTGTTCAATTTTTCTTCGGTTGAAGCGATGTTGTAAGTAATCAAATCATTGATTTGTGTTTGAATTGTCTGTGATTCACTAAATTCTTTGGTAGTGATTTTATTTTCATTGGCACTATATTCTTCTACTGTGGTTTTAAAATTGTTTGGCAAACTCACCATTTCGTCTTCGGTATAATCATTGTATCGATAGACAATGATGTATTCATCTTCACCCATGCTTTCTGCCAATTTTTCGTTGGATACTTTAATGGTAACTTTTTTGTTTTCCGCATCATATTTCCAATCTGACGTTCCAAATGCTACATTTCCAACATCTTCTCCTCTCGTTGCCATCAATCTTCCAGACTGCACATTAACCGTCTCTGGCAATTTTCCATTATATTCTGGAACCTCAATTTCAATTTCCGTTTCTTTCAAAGGAAGATATTTCTCATCTTCTGTTTCTCTTTTTACCGTAATTTTATTTTCCACAAGAATACCTGAATGCTCTCCTAATCTAAAAGGTGAAACCTTAGTATATTCTCCTTCAACTTCAAAATCTTGATGATAACTCCAACCTACTAATATTTTCTGTTCTGTCTCTATTTCCGACTTTTCTAAATTAATATTAATATAACTTCCTTCTAATTTTAAATTAATTTCTTGATACAAATCTATTGGATTGAATTCTTCCCTTTTATTATACTCCACCTCAACTTCTATTGTTGTATGAAAAATCACATTTTGAATTTTAATTTCATCATCCTTTACAATTTCGATTTCAAAATCCTTGGCAGTCAATTCTTCGTATGTTTCTTTTGTTTCTTCGGCTAATTCTTCAATTACTTGTTCTTCATCAACCAACTCTTGCTTAAGCCCTTCTTCATCACGCGACTCAGAAGACCTGCTCACAACTTCGTTTTGACTTTCATTACTTGTATTTTCTGGAACTTCGTTTGAGATTTCATTCTCTATTACATTATTTTCAACAACTTCATTTTCAACAAGATTATTTACAATGCTATTTTCTTCACTTGGCACAATATCTTCTGTAATTTCATTTTCAAAATTCGTTTTATCCTCTTCATATTTTCCAACTTCTTCTGGCTCATCAATTGTAACATTTTTAATTTTTGAAAATTTAAAATTAATCTCACTTGCTTGTAAATTATTAGCAAAAATCGTTCCGTTTTTCAAAAATCCCTGCCCAATCTCATTTGGTGATATTTCAAAAAATAATGTAGCTTTATCCCTTACGTCAATAATTTTTTCGTTATTTTGCTCATTTCCTTCGTTAAAATATGCCTTAAATTGCATTTTTTCTGTCTTAAAAAAGCCATTCGTAACAACAGACAATCCATCTGTCGTCGCAATTGCTTCAAGCGTTTGACCCATGTAGGTAAACAGAATCACAAAAACAATTAACATACTAATTACTTTTTTCGACCTAAGAAACATACATTCCCCTCTTTTCCACCTATTTTTCGTTTTATTCTATACTTAAATATAAAGGATTTCTCTTTTTTTGTAAATAGCAAAAATTGCCATTTTAAGCGATTTTACAGCATTTATTCAAAATTTCTTTTACGGAAATTCGCAATTTAGCACCAATATTAAGTTTATGTTAAATTTGCATTACATTTTGGTTACAATTCTAGATTTTGCTTTATGCGTAGAGTTTTTATAATTTGAGTGAAAAATTCAGTGAAAATTTTTTAATTTTATATAATAAATCTATTTACAAATCATTAAAAAAGTTTTATAATAAGTAAGAATTTTTTTGGGGGCTCATAATATTTTAACTATTAAAAAGAAAGGAATTTTTATGCCCCGAATGCCAAGAAGCGATGCAAAATGCAAATTTTTTCATGTAATGGTTCAGGGAATTGAAAAAAAATTTATTTTTAATGACCCTATAAGCATGAAAAATTATCTGAATTTAATTACTAAAAACTCAATAAAACTTAATGTAGATATTTTAGCTTATTGTATTATGCATAATCATGCACACATATTAATACGCATAAATTGTATTAATGATATGATTAAATTTTTTAGATGTGTTAATACTTCCTATGCTAAATATTTTAATTCAAAAAATCAAAGAGTAGGTTATGTTTTTAGAAACCGATATAAAAGTGAAGGAATATACACAGTTAATCAACTTTTTAATACAATAAACTATATACATAACAACCCTATCAAAGCAAAAATATGTAGTAATGCAACAAATTATGAATATTCTAGTTACAATGAATATTTTAAAGAAGCAAAAATTATTAATAAAAAAATATTGAAAAAATATTTTAAATTAAATCATATTTTTAAATTAGAATAAATTAAGAAAGAAAATGTATTATATATTAGTAGAAACATTTTCTTTTTTGATTTTTCCAAGCCTATTTTGAGGCAATTACTTAGATACAGTTTTTTTAGTTTTTTTACTCAAAGAGTGTCCCCTTCCCCACCCAACAAAAAAAATAATTCCCCAATAATTTCGCAATTATCGGGGAATATTGGTAAATATTAGTAACATTTTGAAATTTTGTAAAGAACCTTTAAAAAATTATCAAAATCTCTCGCTCAGGTCGTTCTTCAAAAGCCTTTTCTTCCGTATACTCATACAAAACTTCATCCTCCTTTTGAATTTTAGAAATAAAATAAAGAAAACGATGAAACTGTATTTTGTATTCGCCACACACGATAAAGGAATCTACTTCTCTATCTGTCGGCTCCCGCTTTTTTATGAGCCCTACCTCTGTTAGACTTGCTACTGTTCTTTCATCTAAAAACAGTACTATCTTCCAGTTAATCACATCATCCAAATATGAAAGAACATGTGTCTGGAAAATACTTCTTTTGTCATAAGTTGACCCTCCTTAATAAAGTTTCTACAATAGATAATTTCTGATATAATAAAAGTTGGATTGTATTTTAAGAAATAATTAATTTTTCTCTAAAAATCCAAAATTCTCCCAATTTCCCCCACAATTCTTTAAATTTACCAATTGACAAATTCCAACAAACATTGTATGATAGAATTATGTTAAAATGTTTGTTTTAACATATTATTAAAAAGAAGGTGTATACACAATGAAAAATCAATTACACGTTGGCCTAGACATAGGCTCTACTACAATAAAAATAATGGTATTGGATCATACCTTAAAACCAATATATTCAAATTATACTAGACATTTCTCAGATACCAAAAAAACACTATCTGAGGTGCTGTTAAAATTTATAAAAGATTACCCACACTCCGAATTCACCATATCTCTTACTGGTTCAGGCGCTTTGGAGATTTCTCGTTTGCTAAATATTTCTTTTATTCAAGAAGTAATTGCTTGCAAAAAAGCGGTGGAAAACCTAATTCCACAAACCGATGTTGTAATCGAACTTGGCGGAGAAGATGCGAAAATTATCTATTTTGACAAATTTATTGAACAACGCATGAACGGAACCTGTGCTGGTGGAACAGGCGCATTTCTTGACCAAATGGCATCTTTGCTAAACACAGATACAGCAGGCTTAAACGAACTAGCCAAAGGCTACAAAACTATTTATCCAATTGCTTCACGCTGTGGCGTTTTTGCAAAAACCGACATTCAACCTTTGATTAACGAAGGTGCTGCCAAAGAAGATATCGCCGTTTCCATTTTTCAAGCCGTTGTTAATCAAACCATTTCTGGCTTGGCTTGTGGTCGACCAATTCGTGGAAAAATCGCATTTTTAGGTGGACCTTTAAGTTATCTATCTGAACTTCGCAATCGTTTTATCGAAACACTTGATTTAAAAGATGACGAAATTATTATTCCTGAAAATGCCCATTTATTAGTGGCAACAGGGGCAGCTTTTTCCTCTGTGGAAACAGAAATGATTTCTACAAAAACTTTAGAAAATCATCTTAAAAAATTCAAAAAATCTAATTATACTGAAAGCAAACCTCTTCCAGCGCTATTTGCAACCAAGCAAGATTATGAGGATTTTAAAGAAAGGCATAGCAAACATACCGTCAACCAAGCTTCTTTAGAAAATTTCTCCGGAAATTGCTATCTTGGAATCGATGCTGGTTCTACGACCACAAAATTAGTATTAATAAATGAAGAAAACGAAATTTTATATTCGCTATACCGCGGAAATAACGGAAATCCGCTTACTTCTGTGATTGAAATGTTGAAAGAATTATATCAAGTTTTGCCTTCCACTGCAAAATTGCGTTTTAGTGGGGTTACTGGTTATGGCGAAAAATTAATTCAAACTGGATTAAACATTGATTTGAATGAAATCGAAACGATTGCGCATTACACGGCGGCAAAAGAATTTGAGCCAGAAGTGTCCAGCATTATTGATATTGGCGGACAAGACATGAAATACATAAAAATTAAAGATGATACAATTAACAATATTATGTTAAACGAAGCCTGCTCGTCTGGTTGTGGATCGTTTTTGGAAACCTTTGCAAAAAGTTTGAGAATTTCGATTGAAGAATTCGTGCAAGAAGCCTTGAATTCAAAGGCTCCAGTAGATTTGGGGTCGCGTTGCACGGTATTTATGAATTCCAAAATTAAACAAGCCCAAAAAGAAGGCGCGTCTGTTGGTGATATTTCTGCCGGACTTTCGTATTCGATTATCAAAAACGCGATTCAAAAAGTGATGAAAGTGCGTGATGTCAAAACACTTGGCGAACATATTGTAGTTCAAGGTGGAACATTTTACAACGATGCTGTCTTACGTAGTTTCGAAAAAATTGTTGGACATGAAGTCGTAAGACCCAATATTGCAGGATTGATGGGGGCTTACGGTGTTGCTTTGCTTGCAAAAGAGCAATTTATTGCGAATATGGATATGGAATATTTTTCTACTGTATTAAAAGCAGAAGAATTAGATAAATTAAATATCAAAATTACACACACTCGTTGCAACGGCTGTGAAAATCACTGTTTGCTAACAATTAATATGTTCGACAATGGCAAAAAATTTATTTCAGGAAATCGCTGTGAAAAAGGCAGTGGAGAGACTTCTAAAAATAAAGATTTGCCGAATTTATATCAATATAAATTTGAAAGATTATTTGGTTATAAACCATTGGAAGAATCAGAAGCAAAACGTGGAACAATTGGTATTCCTAGAGTTTTGAATATGTATGAAGATTATCCATTTTGGTTTACCTTTTTTACGAATTTGGGATTTCGTGTCATTCTTTCTGAGAAAAGTAATCGAAAAACGTATGAAAAAGGAATCGAGTCAATGCCTTCGGAATCGGTTTGCTATCCTGCAAAATTGGCACATGGGCATATTGAAAGTTTGATTGAGCAAGGTATTAAAACGATATTTTATCCTTGTATTCCTTATTCGAGAAAAGAACACGAAGTGGCTGATAATCATTATAATTGCCCAATTGTAATTTCGTATTCGGAAGTGATTAAAAATAATGTGGAAAAATTGAAAGATATTAAATATATCAATTCTTTCTTGCCGATCGATAACACGAAAAATTTGGTGAAAGTAATTGGCTCTTTGGACGAGTTTAAAGAATACAATTTTAGTAAATCTGAGTTGAAAATAGCTGCCCAGAAGGCTGAAGCGGAATATCAAACCTATAAAAAAGATGTGCGCAATAAAGGAAACGAAGTTTTACAATATATAAAAGCTCATGATTTGCGTGGTATTGTTTTAGCAGGACGTCCTTATCATGTTGACCCAGAAATTAATCATGGAATTGATACTTTGATTACATCGCTTGGTTTATGTGTTTTATCTGAAGATAGTATTGAAAATCAAGGTGAAATTAAAAAGCCGATACGTGTTGTCAATCAATGGGTTTATCATTCGAGATTATATGCCGCAGCGGATTTTGTGGGAAAACACGACTATTTGGAAATGGTTCAATTGAATTCATTTGGTTGCGGAGTTGATGCAGTTACCACTGACCAAGTAGAAGAAATCTTGAAAAGCTATGACAATATGTACACTTTGATTAAAATTGACGAAATCAACAATTTAGGTGCCATTCGCATTCGAGTACGTTCTCTTTTGGCAAGTATGAATAAGCGAATTGCAAATAAAAAATCGCCTGAAAAATTGGGAAATTATGAAATTGATAAAAAATTCTTCACAAAAGACATGAAAGAACAAGGCTACACAATTTTGTGTCCACAAATGGCTCCGATTCATTTTGAATTATTGGAGTCTGCTACACAATCTTTGGGCTACAATTTGAAATTATTAAAAGATTGCACAGAACATACTGTCGAAACAGGTTTAAAATATGTTAATAATGACGCTTGTTATCCATCAATTTTAACAACTGGGCAAATGATTGAAGCATTGGAAAGCGGAAAATATGATGTAAATAAAACGGCTTTGATTATGTCCCAAACTGGCGGTGGTTGCCGAGCAACTAATTATATTGGATTTATTCGAAAAGCATTAAAAGATGCTGGCTTTCCAAATGTTCCAGTGGTTTCTTTTAATATTGTGGGAATGGAAAAAGCAAATGGTTTTAAAATAAATAGTAAAATGATTGAAAAAATCCTACAATGTTGTTTATACGGGGATTTATTGCAAAAATTACTTTATAAAAATAGAGCCTACGAAATTCACAAAGGCGAAACACAAGAAAAGTTTAATAAGTGGATGGAAAAATGCAAAAAATTAGTAGCAAATTCTACAATGTCAGAATTTAAAAAAAGTATTTACGAAATTGTCGACGATTTCGAAGAAATCGAACTAGATTTAACTCAAGAAAAACCAAAAGTTGGCATTGTTGGTGAGGTTTTAATAAAATATCATCCTTTTGGAAACAATTATATTGTTGACGTATTAGAACAAGAAGGCGCCGAAGTAATTGCTCCAGATTTTATGGGATTTTTGAAATTTATTTGTACCCATAAAATTACAAATAATACTTTATTAAATACAGATAAAACAAAATCTGCTATATTTAAAATTGTATTAAAATTAATGGCACTCTTTGAAAAAGATAATTTTAATGCATTAAAATTATCAAAAAAAGATTATTTATTACCTTGTAATATTTGGGAATTAGAAAATAAAGTAAAAAATATTTTATCAATTGGAAATCAAACAGGAGAAGGTTGGTTTTTGACAGCAGAAATGGTAGAATATATTGAGCACGAAATTCCAAATATTGTTTGCATTCAACCTTTTGCTTGTTTACCAAATCATGTAGTAGGAAAAGGTGTTATAAAAACAATTCGAGAAAAATATCCTTATGCAAATATTGCGCCAGTTGATTATGATCCTGGAGCAAGTAAAACAAATCAAACAAATCGAATTAAATTATTAATAACTGTTGCTAAAGATAATTTAAAAGAAAAAAATAATATTAAAAAAGCAATTGAAATTGAAAATATTGTTAAAGAAAATAAAGATAAAGAGAAAATTAATTAAATAAATATACATAAAAACTGCTGAAATATTTTGGCAGTTTTTTGTGTAATAAATTTACCATTTTTATCTTCATTTTATACTCATTGTTGTTAAAAATTTTTTATCAATTTTAATTTATTCTATGGTCAAATAATATTAGTCTTTTGTTTAAAAAATAGTCTTTTGTTTTAAGTTATTCATACCCAATACTAATATTCGCATAAACTTTTTTCAAGTAAAAATTGTCTTTCAGTCAATCTCAAATCATGATTTATGTTTATCGTTTTTTCTTGCTATTACACTCAACCTTTTTACATACTTCCCATGCATTATATTTGATTTTCAGATTAAATTTTAACTCATTATCCAAACTGATTATAAACTTATGTAAAGTTTTTGTTTTAAATATATTTTATTGATTCATCTAATCCAATTTTAAGCTATTAATATTTTGGTCTATTTTTTAACTGTTTCATTCTTTTTACTCTTTTTTTATATTCTTTTCTCAAAATCATATATGCTCTATTTCAAACTCATCAAAAATTTTCGATGCATAATAATAATTATTACTGTATTGTTGTTACAATCTACTTCATCTACCAAAAATTCTTAAAGTTTTTAACTTAATTACTCTTCATTAGCTCCATTTTATTTTTATATACCTTTCATATTCACTCTTAAATAATTCCATTATTTGGTAAATTTATTAATCGGTTTTATTTTATAGGAAAATTAATTTATTTATAATTAAATGTATATTTTTGAAACCAATATCAAATTTATTTTTAGTATTTTATATAAAATCATATATATTTTGTATTATTTTAAAACATGATTTATTTTAATTTATTAATAATTAATAATTATTTTTATTTGCATCTTTTTTAATTTTAATATTATTTATTGATTTATAATAAATATACTTTATTGTATGCTTTTTGTTTTTTATTCTTATTTTTTATATAAAATATATTTATTTTATAATTTTCAAAAAAAACATTTTATATTTTGTTTAGCAATTAATTTATTATTTAGTTTTTTAATTATATGTTTATTTTTTGTGTTTTATAAAACAATTAATTATTTAAAAATATGATATTTTTTTATCTAACAATTAATTTATCTTTAACTTTTATATTATTTATTTTATTATAGATTAATTCGTTTTTTTACATTTCAATATATATTAATCTAATTTTAAAAAATATATTTCATCGAATCTTATACTATAATTAGTTTCATTTTTAAAATATATACACTTAAGTCTTATATTTTTTATCATATTATTCTACATTTTAGCAAAATTCTAAAATCACAAATCAAAATTTTTATAAATAATAATTAATCTTTTACTTTTCGAATAAACTTCTTAAAATCATTAACTTTTTATCTTCCTTTCTCTATATCTTTTAAGTTATAACTATCATTTTCATATTTACATTATTTTATTTGCATTATCAGAAAGTTTATTATTAATCTTTTTTAAAATAACAGGATTCTATTTTTTAGTGTTTCTTTTGTTTTTTGTCTAATTGACAATATTTGTTCAGCATTACGTTCACAAAAATCCATTTAGACTTTAAGTTTTATTTGTGCTTATTTCCCTTGAATTTTTATCTAACTTCTTTCTCAAAAAAACTTATATATATTTTTTTGTTTTTATATTATGTTTACTTTTGTTTTTTTGTTCTTTTATTCCCTTAATTATCATTTTTTCATTATAGACTACATTCTGCGAAAATATATTGTTATATTGCAACTTTTCTACTTTATATCTCACCTATTTAATATAAAACTTTCTATTAGAAGCTGATTAATCCATTTTAGTAAACTACATTTTTTTCTATTAACTGTTATACTATTTCAACTGACATCTTTTAATTATTAATATTCTTCTTTTTATATAATTGACTTATTCAATATTCTTATCTCTATTATCAATATATTTTATTCAATTCAAATTATTATATTTTTTATATAACTATTAATTTATTCTATTAATTAAATTATTTTAAAAATATAATTTAATTTCCTATATTTAATCTCTTAACAAATCAAATTTTATTCTACTATATTTAATTATATATAAATATTTGTGGCTCAATTTAAATTTTGTTAAATAAAAAATTATTAATTTAATTTTTTATCGTTTATTATAAATCTAACTTTATTTATAATACTATTTTAAAACACTAATTTAGTTTTATTAAATAATTTTGAAATTTCCTATACTATAGAAATATTTTTTTATTATTATATTTCATATAAAATATTTAAATTAATACTTTATATAATATTACCAGCTTTATTGAACTTATTGATATTACATGTTTTTCTTCATATTTCAAAATATATTTGAATTCTCTATAATTTAGTCATCTTCTTTCTCATTTATAAATTTATTGCTTTTATTCTTCAATAATCTTAGCTTTATGTCTGCTTCTGTGCATTTTATTACCATTTCTCATTAATTACATCTATTTCTTTTTCCGGAACTTACGCTTTAAAAACTTGGTCTTTGCTTTACATACCTTTTTTACTTTAATCTCATTTATTTTAGATTCGTAATTTATTTTTGAATTTATCACTTATTCTCATATACTAGATATTTTAATACTTTTTTATAATCTTATTATTAAAAGTAACCACAAATTATTTTTGTCAGAAACTTTTATTTCTATTTCATCTTATTATACTTTGTTTTAATATTCAAAATTAATTTTTAAAATAATAATTCAATTTTAATCTATAATTTATTTTAATCTTATATAAAATAAAAAATATTAATTAATATATTGTATTTATTTTTTAAAATTTTAGATTTATCAAATAATTTTTTATAATAAAATATTATATTAATATTATTTTTATTAAATAAAATAATTCAAATCTTTATATAAATATTAATTTATTTTTTTGAATAATTCTTAATTGTTTCAAATACTATTTTTAATTTGTTATACATTTTTGTTTTTAATATTTATTATTCCATTATATCGTAATTGTTTTACTATATTAATCTCTGTTTAGTATTATGCATTTTCCTATTATATTCTATTGCTCAATTTGTAATATTGATTATGGTTTTATACATAGTTACTTTTTGCTAATTATTCTTATAAATAACTACATTACTTCAAGCTATTTGGGTTTGTCACCTTTTGATAAAGAGCTATTAGAAAAAAATTTTTTCGCATCCATTTTGTCTTTTAGTCAAATGTTTTTTCGTTTTATGTATGCTATTTTATTGCTTTGTATAAATCCATTGATTTTCTTATTTCCCTTGACTTTAATTGATTTTTTTCTTTAGAAATCTCTCTTATTCTTCAAACTTTATGTTATCTCACTTATTTATATTCAACTTTTTTCTTATTCTATATTTGATAATAACTTTCTTAAATTTTATACTTGGACTAGCTTTCTGTCTTTTTCTAACACTTTCTTATTTTTATATGTTTTAAAAATTTGGTGTTTTACCTTTTACTTATTTTTTATAATTCTGATTTATCTTATATATCTTATTTTTTATATTTTGACATGACTTTTTATATAAATTAAATTGCAAAAAGTTTTAATTATTAAATAAATAATTAAAACTTTTTATTATTCAATAATTAATATAAATACTTTTATTTTGTATAACATTATATATCTGTTTCAAATAAATGATTATTTATTTATTGTTTATTTAATAAAAAGTAATAAATAATAAATAATAGGAAAATAATTATTTTATTATATATTATTTATTATTTTTTATTTTTTAATGTTACAAAATAAAATTAATTATTTTATTTTAATAAATAAAATAATAATTAATTATTAAATTAAAATTAAATAATTAATATAAAAATAAATTATCAAATATAAAAAAATGCCTATTCAAAATAGACATTTCTTCTTTGGCGTAGGTGAGAAGATTCGAACTTCCGCGGCCCTTACGAACCCTACAGGTTTAGCAAACCCGCCCCTTCAGCCTCTTGGGTACACCTACATGTTATTTATTTTATATAGAAATGGCGGAGAGGGTGGGATTCGAACCCACGGTAGGCTATAAACCTACGCCAATTTTCAAGACTGGTGCCATAAACCAACTCGACCACCTCTCCACATTAGTTGTCCAACTAGTTGAACAACATATATATTTTAACACAGTTTTTATTGATTTGTCAATAGATTTTTTCTATTTTCTATTTTTTGTCATAAAACTTTTCGTCTGCTCAGCAATTTCGATGGCATATTCTTCTTCTTGCGATAATTGATAATTTGATTCTTTATTTTTAATCGGTTTTGCATAAATATTCGAATATTCCGAACCATAAATTCCATTAAAAACAACCCCATTATTATTTCCATCTAACAAAGCAATCGCAAAACTCAAATCACTTCCGACGTCTTTAAAAGCATTATATCGTACCAATCCTACCTTTTGTATACATGAAGCAATATCTGAATCCAACTTCGTATAATATCCCTTAATCTCCGAATTATCCTTCTTAATACTCTCTACTTCCTTTAAATAACTTTTAAGCATCTCATTCAAATCACTGCCATTTCCTAATTTCTTCATAAAAGAAATATATCTTTTATGGATAAACAACAGTACAATCGTCTCAACAATTACTAGCGAAATTAATACAATCATCATCCAGCCCACAAACTCCGGATTTTCCATAATTCTAAAACCATCACTCATTTTACTCACATCCTTATTTTATCAAATCTAAAATTCTCTCCAAATCATCATTTGAACTATATTGAATAATAATTTTGCCTTTTTTGGCACCAGCATCCAATTTTACTTTTGTCCCAAAAAAGCCCTGAAATCGATTCTCAATATCTCTATAAATTGGCATATACACATTATCCTTCTTTGGCGCCTTTTTCTGAATTCTCGTCTTTTTCTCCGCTTCCCTCACAGAATCGCCAGATTCAATAATATATAACGCCATCTCATACTGCCTATCTGGATTTTCGACCGACATAAGCGATTTGCAATGTCCCTCTGTTAGTTTACCCTCCAAAGCCAAATTCAATACTCTTTCATCTAAATTTAATATTCTCACAGTATTGGCAATACTACTTCTACTTTTTCCCAATATTTCAGCAACCCTCGCCTGGGTCAATTCATACTCATCCATCAATTGCTTAATTCCACGAGCCTTCTCAATCGGATTCAAATCCTCTCTTTGAATATTTTCAATTAACGAAATCTCCTGATTTCTCTTATCATCATTCTCTCGAATAATAACTGGAATCTCGCTCAAACCAGCCTTTTTAGACGCTCTCCATCTTCTTTCCCCAGCAATAATCTCATAATATTTCTCTTTTTTCGCCACCAAAATTGGCTGAATCACACCATATTCCTTAATCGAACTTGCCAAATCTTCAATCGATTCCTCATCAAATATCTTTCTTGCCTGATTTACATTTGGCTCAATTTCATTAATATTTAACTTCACAATGCCATCTTGATTAGCACTAATTTCCACATTTTCTTCCACTGGCATGGAAAATAAAGCATCTAACCCTTTTCCCAATCCTGTTTTCTTAGCCATATTATCTCCCCCTATTCTTCACTCTTTTTTCTCTCCGCATCCGCTTTCAAGAGTTCTTTCGTAAGTTTCTCATAGCATCTTGCACCTTTCGATTTATCATCATACAAGATAATTGGCATTCCATAACTTGGCGCCTCACTCAGTTTAATATTCCTTGGAATAACCGTTGCATACACTCGATCCCCAAAATATTTATTAACCTCTTTTACCACCTGATTTGAAAGGTTTGTCCTACTATCATACATCGTAAGAACTGCCCCCTCAATTTCAAGACTTTTATTCAAATGTTTTTTCACAAGATTTATCGTATTTAGCAATTGTCCCAAACCTTCCAACGCAAAATACTCACACTGCACAGGAATTAAAACCGAATCCGAGGCTGTAAAAGCATTCAAAGTCACCAATCCCAACGATGGAGGACAATCAATCAAAATAAAATCAAACTCATTTTTCGCACCTTCCAATGCTGTTTTCATTCTCTGTTCTCGTGACATTTGATTAACCAATTCTACTTCAGCACCCGCTAAATTCATATTTGCTGGGCATATTTTCAAAGTCTTAATACAAGTATCTTGAATTGTTTGTTTTATGTCTACTTCATTAATTAATACATCATACAACGAATTTTCTGCATCTTTTTCAATGCCAAGACCACTTGTCGCATTCCCTTGTGGGTCGCAATCAATTAGTAAAACCTTTTTACCTTTTTTTGCCAAGATAGAACTTACATTGACTGCGGTTGTAGTCTTTCCCACTCCACCTTTTTGATTTGCTATTGAAATAATTCTGCCCAAAACACTCACTCCTTTTTCTTTCTTATCATATCTAAATTTTTGCAAAATGTCAATAAAAATCTATCATTTTTCGCAATTTTTTAATAAATTAAAAGTAAAAAAGTGAGCGACTAATCGTCGCCCTTACGGTATTATTTGATTGGCTCTTTTGCTGGTCTTCCTTGCCCTCTCGGATATTTTTTATCGGTTTTATTGATTTTTTTTATTACAATAATATTTCTTTCAAACTCATTATCTATCTGAATTTTTTCAATTTTCTCAATTTCTCCACCAAGCAATTTTATCGCCTTTTTTGCGTCTTCTAATTCTTGCTCAATGTTGGGTCCTTTCATGCAAATCGCTATCCCACCAATTCTCACAAAAGGCAACATATATTCACTAATCGTCGCCAAACTCGAAACCGCTCTCGTTGTTACAACATCAAACCTTTCGCGATAATTCAAATCCTGCGCAAAATCCTCTGCACGAATGTGTAAAGCCTCGATTTTCTCCAATTTCAACTTTTCAATCACATCTTTCAAAACCGTAACCTTCTTATTCACGGAATCAATCAGCGTCGCATCAATATTCGGATGATATAACTTAACTGGAATTCCAGGAAATCCTGCACCAGTTCCAATATCTAAAACTCGGTTGCTCTCCTTTATAAACCCACAAATCGTCAACGAATCAACAAAATGTTTCACGATAAACTCTTTTTCCTCTTTGATTGCTGTCACATTAATTTTTTCGTTCCATTCTAAAATTAAATTCATATATTGATAGAATTTTTCGCTAACATTTTCTTTAAATTCTATCCTATTTTTATAGCATTCTTCTTTAAATATTTTCTGAAATTCTTTTAAATTCATATTTTCTCCTTATTTTAGGAATGTCGGGCACGATGCCTCGTGCCCCTACCGTATTTTATTATTGGGGCACGGAGCGCCATACCCTTTTATTTCTTGTGTTTCTGTTGTTCCAAATAAATCAACAATACCGATATATCTGCTGGCGAAACGCCTGATATTCTTGACGCCTGCCCAATGGAATATGGTCTAAATTGATTCAATTTTTGCCTTGCCTCCAAACGCAATCCTTTTATTTCTTCATAATCAATCTCTTCTGGCAAAAGTTTCTCTTCCATTTTCTTAAAGCCCTCTACTTGCTTTTTCTGCATTTCAATATAACCTTCATATTTCACCATAATTTCGACTTCTTCCCATACTTGCCTATCTAAGTTTGGTCGTTCTCCATCAATTTCCTTCAAATTGCTATACGTCAATTCCGTTCGTTTCAGCAAATCTGACAATTTCGTACCTGTCGAAATTGGTGTTGCACCATATTTCTCCAAAACCACATTATTTTCTTTACTTGGTTTAATAACCGTTGCTTTCACTCGCTGAACTTCTATTTCAATTTGAGCCTTTTTCTCCAAAAATTTTTCATATCGCTCATCCGATATTAACCCAATTTCATGCCCAATTTCAGTCAATCTCAAATCTGCATTATCTTGCCTTAATAATAGGCGATATTCTGCTCTCGAAGTCATCATTCTGTATGGCTCTGCTGTACTTTTCGTTACAATATCATCAATCAAAACACCAATATAAGCGGTAGAACGGTCCAAAATAATCGGATTTTTTCCTTTCAACTTTTGAACTGCATTTATTCCCGCCATTAATCCTTGCGCTGCTGCTTCTTCATATCCAGAAGTTCCATTAATTTGTCCCGCAAAAAACATTCCACTTATTTTTTTCAATTCCAACGAACTTTTTAATTGAGATGGCTCAATAGCATCATATTCAATGGCGTACGCGGGTCTTGTAAATTCTGCATTTTCCAAACCAGGCAATGTGTGATACATCTCAATTTGAACATCTTCAGGCAATGATGAACTCATTCCTTGAATATACATCTCATCTGTATCTTTTCCAATCGGCTCCACAAAAATCTGATGTCTTTCCTTATCCGCAAATCTCACCACCTTATCTTCTATCGAAGGACAATACCTTGGACCTGTCCCCTCAATCATTCCTGCATATAATGGCGAACGATGTAAGTTTTTTCGAATAATTTCATGTGTTTTCTCATTTGTATAAGTTAGCCAACATGGAACTTGTTCCACGTGTAACACATCATCTTCAAACGAGAATGGAACAATGTTTTCGTCACCTTCCTGAATTTCCATTTTTGAAAAATCGATACTTTTTTTATTAATTCGAGCAGGTGTCCCTGTTTTAAATCTTTGGATTTCAATCCCTAAATCTTGCAAACATTTTGATAATTGATTGGCTGGAAATACGCCATCTGGACCGCTTTCAAAAGAACTATCTCCAATAAATATTTTTCCTTTCAAATATGTTCCTGTTGCAAGAATCACACAATCTACTTCGTATTCCGCTCCTAAATTAGTTACCACAGATTTTACTTTGCCATTTGCCACTTTTATTTCGACAATTTCTGCTTGTTTTAAATACAAATTTTCTTGTTTTTCCAAAGTATGCTTCATTTCTGCTTGATATCGTTTTCGATCTGCCTGCGCCCTCAAAGCATGCACGGCTGGACCTTTTGAAGTATTTAACATACGAAGTTGAATCAAAGTTTTATCTGTATTTTTTCCCATTTCGCCACCAAGACTATCAATTTCACGAACCAAATGACCTTTGGAAGAGCCACCAATATGTGGATTGCATGGCATATTGGCAACACATTCCAAACTTATGGAAAAAATTAATGTTTTCATACCCAATCTTGCTGCTGCCAAAGCCGCTTCACATCCTGCGTGACCTGCGCCAATTACTGCTATATCATATTTCCTTGCTTGATATCCCATTCTCTACTCCTTTTTTATGTTGTTAATCGTGGAACACAAAAATTTGTTCTCTCATTTTTTCTTTATTTTCCCAAACAGAATTTGGAAAAAATTTCATTGATAACATCTTCTGTAACGCTCTCCCCTGTTATCTTTCCAAGTTCTTCAATGATTTCTTTTAAATAAGAAGAAATGATATCGATTGGCAAATTTTGTTCCATAATTTCCTGTGCTTTTTCCAAATTGTTATGTGCATTCATAATTAAACTTTTATGTCGATTATTACTAACAATCGTTTCGCCATCCACTGCGATTGCATTTAGGTTAAATAAATTAGAAATTTCGCTGTAAAGGTTTTCCACACCCTTTTTATTTTTGACTGAAATCTCGATTATTTTTTTGCCTGAATCCCTTATTTCCGTAAGGTTTAAATTTTTTTCTAAATCGATTTTATTTAATAAAATAATCGCATTTTTTTCTTTAATTATTTCTAATATTTTTCGATCTTCATCGTCTAATTCCTTGGAAATATCGAAAATTGCGAGCACAATATCGCTTTCCTCCGATATTTTCAACGATTTTTCCACACCAATTTTTTCCACTTCATCTTTGGCGTTTCGAATTCCAGCTGTGTCGATAATTTTTAAAGGCACCCCATCAATATTAATAAACTCTTCTATCGAATCGCGTGTAGTGCCCTCTATATCAGTCACAATCGCACGTTCTTCATTTAAAATCAAATTCAAAAGTGATGATTTCCCAGCATTTGGTTTCCCAATAATGGCTACTTTGATTCCCTCTTTCAAAATTTTGCCATTTAAGAAACTTTTTTCGAGTTCGTCGAGTAATTTATCAATTTCTTCCAAAACGTGGCTTATTTTTGATTCTGTGACTTCCTCGACATCATATTCAGGATAATCAATGGTTACTTCGATATCTGCCAAAAGTGAAACGATTTTTTGACGAATATTTTGTATTTTTTCTGATAAATTCCCAGCTAATTGTTCTACTGCAATTTTGGATTCTTTTTCCGTCTTTGAATTGATGATATCCACAACCGCCTCGGCTTGTGATAAATCAATTCTTCCATTCAAAAATGCTCGTTTGGTAAATTCGCCAGGTTCTGCTAAGATAGCACCATTTTTTAGGCAAATTTCTAGAATTTTATTCATAATCGGCATTCCACCATGAGAATTAATTTCGCACATATTTTCTGTGGTATAGCTTTTAGGCGCTAGAAAAAACGAAACTAGAACTTCGTCCACAACATTTTTAGAGTTATCCACAATGTTTCCATACTTCATGGTATAGCCTTTTATCGCCGTTTTATTTTTAGGCATAAAAAATTTGTCTAATATTTCAAAACAATTTTCTCCGCTCATTCGAATAATTCCAATTCCGCCAATCCCCGGCGAAGTTGAAATAGCCACAATTGTACTCATTTTTTTCTCCTTCTTTTTTCTACATTATACCACCGTAAACATAATAATGCAAGAAAAAAAGGCAGAAATTTTCATTCCGCCTTTTTTCCTCTTCACTTTACCGCAAACTCAAATCCAATTGTTGCCACAGATAAGTCTTTCACTAAGACATTATATGGCTCACCATTAACATGGTTGATTATTCTTGCAACAAACAGTATTCCTGTTTCATCCACCAAGGTGTAAACTTCATCATCAATGCCACTTGTTGCTACCCGCGTCATGGATTTGATTTCCAATATTGAGAATTCTGCTCCCAAATCTTTCTTAAATGCTTCCTGTACCATTTTCGCTGTCTTATTATTCATAAAAATACCTCCTTAAAAACGGTCTTCCTGTGTTAGCAAAGATTAAATAATTATTTACAATTATATTGTAACATATTTTACATAAAAAGTCAATATTTTTATACATAATTATCTCCCAGTATAACTGAGGATTTTCTCTAAAGTTAAAAAAAATGGCAAGTTTTAAACTTACCATTTTTTCTTATTACTTTTAAAAATCCTTATTTTAGAACTTTTTTACTTTTTAGAAATATTTAGAACTTAAAACTTCCAAGCAGCTATCATTTCGCAAAATTCTTGTATTTCCGCAGTTTCTACTCCCATTACAAGCATACTTTCGCATACTTCTAACAAATGGTAAAATGCTAATGTTTTTTGAAAAACAGGATAATCCATATGAATTAATTCCCCTATTTGCGTTTCTTTTCTTATTGAAATAGGTCTACTTAATAAATTTTCAGAAACTTTTTCAAAAAACTCCTTTGTTGAAAAATACAGAATTGCTTGCTTATACGGTAACATCAACTCATATGCCAACATATTCGCCAAGCTTTCATTTTTTCCTGGCACATTGATATACCGTTCGCATTTTGGTTTCCCTTTACCAATTATGATTTTAGCAATACATTTTAACATATGCCAATGACCATAATCGCTGTTTTTGCCCACGTTTGGAACTATTGCGATACATAGCTCAGCACCATGTATCGAACCAATTGTTGTATCAGATGGGGTAAAATTAGTTTCCTGCTTTATTTCCAGTTTATCTAACATTTTATGAATTGACACTGGAATTTTTTCTTCACCTACCTCTTCCAACAGTTCCTGAACATATTCTGCAACATATTTATTAACTTCATAATATGGTACAGAAGTCATGATATCTTCTTTAAAGGGGGTCATTTTTCCTTCTCCTTTCGTAAAAAGCATTAATAGCTACAACTGAAGTAAAACTTCATTGTGTTAAATTGTATTACATTTTACATAAAATGTCAATAGTTTTATATTTTTTATAAAAAAATAAAGGCTCCTCGCCTTTATTTTAAACTTACAACCACCTTACGGTAAGGTTCTTTTCCAATACTATATGTTTTTACTTTATCATGCTCTTGCAAAGCACTATGCACGATTTTCCTATCATAGGAACTCATTGGCTCTAACGTAATTGATTTTTTACTTCTTGCAACAGATTCTGCTATCTTCCCTGCAAGTGTTGTCAAATCCTTTTCCCTTTTCTCTCGATAATTGCTAATATTTAGCAAAATTTTCACTTTCTCTTGTTTATCATTACTTGCAATATTCGATAAAATATTCTGCAGAGAATTAAGCGTCTCTCCCCTATATCCAATCAAATACGCTGCCTTTTCATCTTTGATATCAATTTTTATCAAATCTCTATCTTGTTTTATTTCAAATGTCAAATCCTTAGTTGGCAAATTGGCAATAAATTTTTTCATAAATACTTCTAATTCTTTTATCACTTGGCTTGCATCCATTGGTTCTTTTTCTTCTTTTGGCTGAGCTCCTTCTTTAAACTTCATTTCCACTTTTACAACTTTCGGCGCCAAAATGCTAAAAAACGTCTTTTTATCTTCGTTCTCCAAAACCTTAATATCCACTTTATATTTCGTGGTTTTCAATTCCTTCAATCCTTTTTCAATTGCTTCATTTGTTGTTTTTCCTTCAAAAATATAGGTTTTTTCGTCCATTTTATTCCTCCTCTGATTTACAAACTTTATTTATGATTAATCTTTCCCCTAACATAAAAATATTATTAATTAGCCAATACAAAGCCAATCCCAAAGGTGCGATTAATGCAATCGATACTGTCATAAGTGGCATCATAATCATCATGTTTTTATTCATTTCTTCCATCATATCAATATCTTGCTCTTCTTTTTTCACTAAATCTTTTGAATTCTCATCGCCCTTTGTTTTATCTTCTTTTTTCTTTGCTTTATTCATATTCGCTGTAATTCTCGTTGAAATAAATGATGTTACCACATACAAAACTGGAATAATAAACACTTTCCAATCACTATAATTTTGCGATGGCACACTACTCAAATTCAGCCCCAAGAAATCCATATTGATATTAACTCTTTCATCTTCCCCAGATTTCGTTCGAATAATTCCAATTTCTTGATAATTCGTGTTTCCCTCTTTTTCCTGCAATTCCTGTGAATATTGATTAATTAATTCTGGTTCGACGTGCTTCATATACGTTAAAGGTCTACTTACCAAATAAAACATCGAAATAACCAAAATAATCTGCAAAATTGAACTTAAGCAGCCACTAAAAGGGCTCATATTCTCTTTTTTGTACAAATCCATCACTTCTTGATTCATTCGTGTTGGATCATTTTTATATTTATCCTGAATTTCTTTAACTTGTCCTTGTATTTTCACGGACTTTTTCATTGTTTTTTGTTGTTTGATTGATATTGGCAACATAATCAATTTTAACAGTATGGTAAATAAAATAATCGCAATTCCGTAGTTATTCACAATCCCATAAATAAAATTCAATACATAACCAAAAATATTAGCAAAAAATTTAAACAAACTCTTTCCTCCTTCTTACGTTTATTTTAATGGATCATATCCCCCTTTTGAAAAAGGATTACATCTCAAAAATCGTTTGAAACCCTTCCAAGTTCCACGTATGACTCCATACTTCTCTATCGCCTGTTTAGCGTATTCCGAGCATGTCGGCTCAAATTTACAATGAATCCCAAACATTTGTGAAAAATACGAAGAAATATACTTTTTATAAAATTCAATTATCTTTATTACAAGTTTTTTCATGTCCTTCTAACCATATCTCTGATTTTTTGATTAATCTTTTCATTTCTTTTTCAACAAAATAAAAATCAATTTTCTCAATTTGACATTTTTTATTCACAGAAAATAAAATATGATATCCACATTTTACCCCATCTTCTATAATCCTGTAATTTTCCTTAATTAAGCGTTTTATTCGATTTCTATCCACAGCTTTTCCACTTTTTTTTCCGATGGCTATCCCCAACTTATTCACATTTAATTTATTTTTAAAAATGTACATCGTAAGGTTCGTTCCGTAGAAAATTTTGCCTCTGGAAAATAACATTTTAAATTCATATTTTTTCTTTAACATAACTGTTTTTTTCATATTACTTTACATAAAAACCTGTTAATAAAAAAAGGGACGAAAAATGCCCCTAATTCTATTATGCACTAAGTTTTTTTCTTCCTTTATTTCTTCTAGCCTTTAATACTTGTCTTCCTGCTCTTGTCTGCATTCTTTTTCGAAAACCATGCACTTTGTTTCTTTGTCTTTTTTTTGGTTGATAAGTTCTTTTCATTTTGCACCTCCTATTATTTAAACTCTTTTTTCTTACAAGTAGTATTTATTATACTACAAATGAATATAAAAAGTCAAGTCATTCAAGAAAACTTATTTTTATTTTTATTTTCTCTTGCTATTTTTTTTTTTTTTTGATATTATTAAAAATATATTTTGACTTACGGAAATTTGTAATAGCAAATATAGAATAATCAAAAGAAAGGAAAAATAGATGTATTCAGATAAAAACGATTTACTTACAAAAGCAAAAGATCTTCTAAAAGAAGAAATGACGAATATTTCATACACAACCTGGATAAAAAATCTGGAAATCGAATCCGTCAATGATAATAAAATCATTTTAATTGCACAATCCACAATCCAGAAAGATGCGATAGAATCTAGATTTTTCGACTTAGTTGTGAATACATTTAATTTTATTACCAATAAAACTTGTGATATTAAAATTGTGGAAAAGTCCGATTTACATACAATCGAGTCTCTTGCAGAGGAAACAGTAGATTACACGCAATCTGAAACCTATGCTAATACATTTTTAAATCCAAAATATACTTTCGAATCCTTTGTTGTGGGGGAAAATAATAAATTTGCGCATGCAGCAGCATTAGCCGTTTCTGAATCACCAGCAGCGTCTTACAATCCACTTTTTATTTATGGTGGAGTAGGACTAGGTAAAACCCATTTAATGCATGCAATTGGAAATAAAATATTAGAAAATAACCCCAATACAAAAATTTTGTATGTAACAACCGAAAATTTTTCAAATGAAATTGTAAATGCCATAAAAGACGGAAATCACAAAAATGAACTTTTCCGAAAAAAATATAGAAATATTGATGTTTTATTAATTGATGATATTCAATTTCTAGCTGATCGAAAAACAGGGCAAAACGAGTTTTTTCATACATTTAATACTTTACGCGAAAATAATAAACAAGTTATTATCTCAAGTGATAGACCACCGCGCGATTTACCGCTAATTGAGGAAAGGCTAAAATCTCGATTTGAATGGGGGTTAATTGCCGATGTTTCGATGCCAGACTATGAAACCAGATTAGCTATTTTAAGAAAAAAGGTTCAATTAGAAAATATTTTAATAGATGATTATATTTTATCTGTCATTGCAACCAAAATTAACTCAAATGTAAGGGAGTTGGAGGGAGCTTTAACAAAGATTACAGCTTTTGCATCTTTAGTACACAGTCCAATTACGATAGAAATTGCAGAAAAATCCATTAATGAAATTGCGCTACAAAAGGAAAAAATCGTTTCTGCAAGCTATATACAAGAAATCGTGGCAAAGTACTTTAATATCGAAAAATCAGATTTGGTATCTACCAAAAAATCAAACGATATTGTGTATCCAAGGCAAATAGCCATGTATTTATGTAGGACAAGTGCCAATATGTCTTTTCCGCAAATTGGTAGGGATTTCGGAAAGAAAGATCATACAACTGTCATGCATGCTTGCAATAAAATTGAAACAGAAATCAAACAAAACACAAATACAAAATTAATTGTGGATAGTTTAAAAAATATTATTCGTGATAATCAATAAGACTATTTTCTAAATAAAAAATAAATTTAAAGCAAACATTTCTTTACGGAACAAACATTTACAAAGGATTTTTATTTCCCTTTATACAACTAATTTTTAGGAGTTATAAACAGACTAGTTGTTAAAAAGTTGTAAAAAAAGTGTTAATAAATATCAATTCACAAATGAGATGGTAAAATGTGGAAAAATAACAAAATTATTCACAGAGTTATTCACTCCAAAATCTCTTAGGGAAATATGGATTTGAAAGACTTTTCCACATTTTTCACAGGCCCTAATACTAATACTACTATTAATATCTATATAATAAAAAGGAGATAGAAAATGAAATTTATTTGTGAAAAAGAAAAAATTTTAAAAGGAATTAATTCTGTTATCAATGGAGTATCAACTAAAACCACAATGCCTATATTAGAAGGAATTCTAATTCAAACAAATGAGAATGAATTAAAATTAACTTCTTATGATTTAGAAATAGGTATTGAATATGTTTTGGATGCTCAAGTAAATGAACAGGGAACAACGGTAGTTAATGCTATCATGTTTAGTGAAATTATTAGAAAATTACCCAATGCAGAAATTCAAATACGAATTAATGAAAATAATTTATTAGAAATTGAATGTGAAGGTTCTTTATATAAGTTAGCAACTATGAATCCAGAGGAATTTCCAGAATTACCAAAAATCAATATTGATCATTTTGTTAAATTAGAACAAACAACTTTAAAAAATATGATTCGTAAAACGATTTTTGCAGTCAGCACAGAAGAAAATCGACCAATTTTCACAGGAAGTTTATTTGAAGTAAGCAATAATAAATTAAATGTTGTGGCTGTCGATGGTTACCGAATGGCAGTTAAAAATAAAGAAGTACAAGAAGCAAACGATTTTAGCTGTGTTATTCCAGGAAAAACTTTAAATGAAGTCAACAAGATTATTTCCGATTCATTTGATATGATTACTGTTGGAATTGCTAAAAATCAAGCATTATTTGAAATGGAAAACTGCAAAATCGTAACCAGACTTTTAGATGGCGAGTTTTTGAAATATTCCAATGCGATTCCACAAAATTGGGAAACTCGAATTAAAGCAAATAAAAACAATATCCAAAATTGCTTTGAGAGAATTTTGCTCATTTCAGCATCTTCGATTGAAAAAGAGAAGAAATATCCTGTTAAAATCAATGTGGAAGTAGGAAAAGTAACTATTTCTTGTTCCAATCAAACAGGAGATGCCAAAGAAGAAATTTTGGTAGATACAGAGGGGAAGGACTTAGAGATTGGTTTCAATCCAAGATTTTTCTTAGATGCACTGAAAGCAATTGATGACGAAGATGTGTATATCGAATTTGGAACCAATCGTTCACCATGCATTATTAGACCAATTGAAGATGGCGATTATATTTATATGATTTTACCAATTAAAATGAAGGATTAGTTTTCCACATTTTATGAATAAAGTGGGGATAAATAAATGTACATAAAAGAAATCAATTTAAGTAATTTTCGAAATTACCAAGAACAGAAAATTGAACTAGATAAAGGAATTAATATTTTTTATGGTGATAATGCGCAGGGAAAAACGAATATTATTGAATCGATTTTTCTGTGTAGTATGGGCAAATCGTTTCGTAGTAAGAAAGATAAGGAGTTAATTAACTTTAATGAATTATCCACAACGGTAAAAATCGATTATGAAAAACAAGATAGAAGTGGAACAATAAAAGTAGAAATAGGGGAGAAAAAAGAGTTTTTTAGTAATGGTGTGAAACAAGCAAAAGTAAGTAACATTGTTGGAAAGATTAATATGGTTATTTTTTCTCCTGACGATATTGACATTATCAAAGAAGGTCCTGGAAAAAGACGTAAATTTATAGATATGATGATAAGTTCGTTAAAACCCAATTATATTCATTTATTAAATGATTACAATCGTGTGTTAGAGCAACGAAATAATTATTTAAAAAAAATAAAAGAATTAAAAAATGAAGATTTACTAGAAGTTTTAGATGAACAATTAGCCAATTTATCTTATCAAATTTACGAATATCGAAATGAGTATTTAGAAAAATTTGCCACCATCATTCAAGAAACGCATGATATTATGACAAAAAATACCAAAAACGAAGAAAACATTAAAATAAAATATATTTCAAATGCACAAGACAAACAGGGATTTTTGCAAAATTTGAAAAAATCTAAAACTATTGATTTGGCTAGAGGATTCACGAGTACAGGAATACACAGAGATGATTTTCTAATTTATATTAATAAAAAAATTGTTTCCATTTATGGTTCTCAAGGGCAACAAAGGACAACGACTTTAACTTTAAAATTATGCGAATTAAAGATTGTTACAGAAGAAATAGGGGAAACACCAATTTTATTGCTAGATGATTTTATGTCCGAGCTAGACGAAAATCGTAGGAAGAGTTTTTTAGAAAATCTAAAAGACAGCCAAGTAATTATAACTTGTACTGATAAAATAGAGCTTCAAAAAGAAAACATTAAAAGTTTTTATGTTGAAAATGGCAAGGTACATTCAGAAAGGAAATAAAATGTATTTACATATTGGAAAAGGGCTAGTTTTAAATGATGATGATATAATTGCTATATTAAATATAGATTATATAAAAAATACAAAAGAATACAAAAACTTTTATCAAGAGTTATGGAACGAAAATAAAATTAGTGATATTTCTTGTGGAAATCATAAATCACTGATATTACTTCAGAAGAATAATGAGATAAAAGCTTATGTTAGTAATATTCATTCAAATACAATTGGAAAAAGAAAATTTTAGAAAGAGGTAAAAAAATGGAAGAAAAATTTGAGCATGATTATAATGCAGAGCAAATTCAAGTTTTGGAAGGATTAGAAGCAGTTCGAAAAAGACCAGGTATGTATATCGGAAGTGTTTCAGCAAGAGGACTTCATCATTTGGTTTATGAGATTGTGGATAACTCCGTTGATGAAGCATTAGCAGGATATTGCAAGAATATCCATGTAAAAATTGAACCAGGGAATATTATCACAGTTGAAGATGATGGAAGAGGAATTCCTGTTGATATTCATCCTAAAACGAAAATTTCAGCAGCAGAAACAGTATATACTGTTTTACACGCTGGTGGAAAATTTGGTGGAGATAGTGGCTACAAAGTTTCTGGAGGACTTCATGGAGTTGGATCTTCGGTTGTGAATGCGTTATCAGAGTGGACAGAAGTTACCATTCAAAGAGATGGTGGAATGTACCAAATGAGATTTGAAAAAGGTAAAACTGTTCAAAGTTTAACAAGAATTGGAGATTCTGAAAAAACAGGAACAACAGTTCGCTTTTTTGCTGATGGTTCTATTTTTGAAACTTTGCAATACGAGTATGAGGTTTTGGAAAATCGTTTAAGAGAAGTTGCTTTTTTAACCAAAGGTTTGCATATTGTGATTGAAGATTTAAGAGAAGAAACACCAAAAAAAGGAGATTTTTGCTACGAAGGTGGCTTAGTTTCTTTTGTGGAATATTTAAATAAAAATAAAGAAAAATTGCATCAAAAACCAATTTATATAGAAAAAGACGGAGAATTTCCTGTGGAAATCGCACTTCAATATACAACCAATTATTCAGAAAATATTTATACTTTTGTAAATAATGTAAATACAATAGAAGGTGGTACACATTTAGAAGGATTTAAAAGAGCGCTAACGAAAGCATTTAATGATTATGCAAAATCAAAAAATATTTTAAAAGAAAAAGACGGAAATCTTCTAGGAGATGATATCAGAGAAGGAATTACAGCAGTAATTTCTGTAAAAGTAAAAGATCCTCAATTTGAAGGACAAACCAAAACGAAATTGGGAAATAGTGAAGTTACTGGAATTGTTCAATCCGTTGTAAATGAAAGTTTATCAGCATTTTTAGAAGAAAATCCGAATATTGCAAAAGGCATTTTAGAAAAATGTGTGAGTGCAGCAAGAGCAAGGGAAGCAGCAAGAAAAGCAAGAGAATTAGTAAGAAGAAAAAATGCGCTAGAGACAACGACCTTACCAGGAAAATTAGCAGATTGCAGTAGCAAAAATCCAGATGAATGTGAAGTATATATTGTCGAGGGAGATTCAGCAGGTGGAAGTGCGAAACAGGGAAGAGATAGAAGATTTCAAGCAATATTACCATTATGGGGAAAAATGCTGAATGTGGAAAAGTCTCGAGCAGATAAAATTTATGGAAATGATAAATTAAATCCCGTTATTTTAGCCATTGGTGCAGGAATTGGAAATGATTTTGATATTACCAAAATTCGTTATGGAAAAGTTATCATCATGGCAGATGCCGATGTGGATGGAGCTCATATTCGAACATTATTATTGACATTTTTCTTCCGTTATATGAGACCACTTATCGAAAATGGAAATGTTTACTTGGCACAACCACCATTATTTAAATTATCTAAAAAAGGAATGGAAGATATTTATTGCTATACAGATGAGGATTTAGCAAAAGCCTTCAAAGAATTAGAAGAAAAAGGAATTACAAGAGAACAAGTTGGAATTCAAAGATACAAAGGTTTAGGAGAAATGAATCCAGAGCAATTATGGGAAACAACGATGAATCCAGAAGGCAGAGTTTTGATTAAAGTAACTATGAATGATGCTATGGCAGCAGACGAAACATTTTCGTTATTAATGGGAGATGAGGTAGCTCCTCGCAGAAAATTCATTGAAGAAAATGCGAAATATGTAAGGAATTTGGATGTGTAGAGAAAATGGGGATAAATTAATAGAAATAGAAACAAATCTTCAAAATCCTAAATTTGATACAATTGAAAAACTAAAGCAAAAAATGATGGAAATTGATATTCCTGTATATTTGTATATTTGGATAATTATTTTGTAAAAAAAGCGGAAATTGCATTAGATAGAGTATTAAAGCGATAAATAAATTATTTAATTAAAATGTGTCGTTAAATGACACATTTTAATTTTTTTCTACATTCTTACAAAACGGATAATTCGAACAAGCATAAAAACTTCCATTCGATGTCTTTTTCTCTACAATATATCCACCGCATTTTTTACAAATTACCTGTTTTTTCAAAACATTTACATCATTTATCGTAAAATCACAATGTGGATAATTCGTACAACCTAAAAACTCCTGATTATTGTTATTATTTGTTTTTAGAATTAAGTTTCCTTTTTCACATTTTAAACATTTGGGTGGATTTTCAATATCAACTTTGTTTTCATCAACCGTTTTTTGAACGGAACCAGTCGAAATTAATTCCTCTAAAAATTGCGAGTAATGCATTTCTGGCGCTACCAGATAAGTTCGATTTTTCGTACGCGTAATTGCTACATAAAATAAACGTCGCTCCTCAGCATATAAATATTCCTCCTTATTTGCCAAAACCAATGACAAAATTGGGTCGCTTGAAATTCGATTTGGAAAACCAAGCAAATTATTTTGCATATTAAGCAGAATTACGTTGTCAGCCTCGAGTCCCTTGGACCTGTGCACAGTTAAAAAGGAAAGAGTCAGGTTGGGGAAAGGTGAATATTTTATTTTTGTATTATTTTCTGAAAATTCGAAATTATCACTATTTTCAAGCACTGCAACATCATACCTTGTTCTACCAAGCAATAATATTTCTGAATTTTCTCCAAATTCTAAAACGATATTTTTAATGGTATTTTCCACAGCATCCACAATATTTTCTGAATAAAACACAACTCTGATTGGCTCAATAATATGCTTATCTGACTTCAAATCTTTGGTTAATTGATTGGGATTTTGTGTTACAAAAGTACTTGCGATATCAATCAACTCCTGTGAATTTCGATAAGTTTTTTCAATTTTTAAAAATTTAGATGGACCAAAGTATTTTTCAAAATTACTAAATAAATCAATGTCACTACCAGAAAAGCGATAAATAGATTGCCAATCGTCGCCAACACAAATGATTTTTGCATTAGTAGCTGACTGCAAAGCTTTAATCAATTTAAAACGGCTCACTGAAATATCCTGATATTCGTCAATAATGATGTATTTATAGTTTTGTGGAACAAAACCGAAGTTTAATAATTTCTGTGGATTTGTTAATCATATCATTAAAATCAATTTTTCCCGTTGATAATAGCGAGTTTTCGTAAAAATCATAAAAATTCTTAAAAATATTTAGAAATAAATTATTTCGTGATTTTAAAAAATTATTTTCCAAATTTTGATTTTCCACAAGTAATTTATCAATATCCACCAACTGCAAATTGTTAGATTTAAAGAGGCTTAGGAAGGTTTTTGTTAGTTTTATAAACTCTTCGAATTGTTTATCGGTTTGAAAAACATAAATTTTTTCAAAAATATCTTGTAAATTGGCATCTTTTAAATTAACATGATTTTCTAATAATGATTTCTCTAATTTGGTAAGCAAAGACTTATTTTTATTATAATAAGAATACGTTTCGATGAATTTTGTGTTATGAAGCGAATATAAATTGCGTTTTAAATTAATTTCCGCTAAATATTTCTGTTCTTCGTACTTGGTTAAAAATTTTGAACGTCCCTTTTCGTCTGTGGAAAAATGCTCCAAATATAGATTATAAGCGGGAAAGAAGAAATTAGCCTTTATTTTGCGTTTAAAGGCGTTTTCTGCCTCATAAGGATATAAATATTCATATTGATATTCAATTGAGTTTAAAAACAAAAAATTAGCAATGATTAAGTCATCTAATCGGCGAACTTTTTGGCAAGGATTTTTTGGATTAATTGATTTTAAATATTTACTTTGAATGGTTTCATAGTCAATATTTCGAAAATTATCAATATAATCGCCTAAATTATCAAAATTAGAGATATCCTCTGGAATATAAAGATAAGCAGTCATAAATTCAAGAATATATTTTATTTGTTCGGGGAAATTTAAGATTTCTTTTTTAAAATAACTAGAAATAATATTATCTAAGAACTCGCCAGTGGCAATGGTAGGACGTGTTTGCTGAAAATTTGTGATAATATCAAGACCGAGTTTATGGAACGTTTTAGCTTTTACATCAATATCAATGCGATGAAGGCGTTCTGTCATTTCTTTGACTGCTTTATCAGTAAAAGAAATTAATAGGATTTCATCCGGTTTTGCTTTTTGAGATTCAATTAAATATTTTACTTTCCCAGAGATTGTCAAAGTTTTACCACTTCCGGCACCAGCAATAACTAAGTTATTGGTTTCATCACTTAAAACAGCCATTTTTTGTTGAAAGTCTAGACTTTTGCCGTCAATATTATTTAATAAATTATCGTAAATATTTAATTGATTTTTTAAATAAATACTATTTTGAACTTCAAAATAATTTTTTAAATTAGAATAAATATTAATAAATCTTCGAATATTTTTATTTTTTACATTATTTTTAAAAAAAGAATAAATTGGTTTATATTTTTTAATTATTTTTTTTTGAATTTTTTTGGTAATATAAGTAGTTTCTAAAAAATGAATATCATTGAAAAAATCAGATATTTTTAATAAATATTTGTTATATTTTGAAAAAAGTTTAATAAAAATCATCTCCTATTATTTAATTTTTTTATCTGGGAATTTATTTAGAAATAAATCTTTTGAATAAAAAGTAAATGTATTATACAACGCAAAATTACAATTGTCAAGATAAAAATGAAAAAATTAGTGACTTTTTTTGAAAAATGTTGTATAATGATAGAAAAGGAGCGAGAAATGAATATTTATAGACAATTGAATGAAATGATAAATTATATTGAAGAAAATCTCGAAAATGAAATAAAATATGAAAAAATGGCTAAAATTCTCGGGCTGAATGGATATACAATGAAAAGCATTTTTTGTGTTATTTGCAATATGTCGATTGCGGAATATGTTCGAAAAAGGCGATTATCCAATGCAGGATTCGATTTATGCAAGGATAATGAGAAAATTATTGATATAGCTTTAAAATATCAATATGAGAGTGCAACGGCATTTTCAAGGGCATTTGAAAAATTTCATGGAATTAAGCCAAGCAAAGTAAAAAATAATCCAGAAGGTTTGAAAATATTTACAAAATTGATTTTTGATGAAAATATAAAAGAGAAAGAAAATGTTCAGTATAGCATAATTGAAAGGCAAGAGATGATTTTATATGGAAAAGGAATGAAAACAAACGACTGCGAGATTTCTCAAGATGCACCGAGATTTTTTGCAAAAATGCAGGCAAAATATCGAAATAAATATGGACGAATCAAGTATGGGATGGTTGTATATGAAGATCGATTTGAAAGCGATAAATTTGAATATTGGGTTTTATATGACAAAAAAATAGATGAATTTGAAAAATATGTGATTCCAAAAAGTAAATGGATTAAATTTGATATTTTCTCGCAAGACGAAAAAGAAATTCAAGAGATGTCTCACAAATTTTATGTAGAAATATTGCCAGTGCTAAAATACAATTTGAGAAATATCCCAGAATTGGAATATTATCATGATAATATAACTGAATTTTGGATACCGATAGAAAACTGATTTTTTAGAATAAGGAAAATCAGTTTTCTTGTTTTTGGATAAATAGACATAACAATTTTAAGAGCCAAAAAATTAAAAGAAATTTCTAAGAATAAAATATAAAAATCATATGGGAAATAAAGTATAGATAAAAAAAACAAGTAAAGAAAAATATAATATACATAACGCCAAATGCTTGATTGACTAAAAGACAAAAAATGTAATTTTGAAAAAAGAATTATTAAGCTGTAAAGAGATAAAATTAAGAGAATAATACTAATAAATTATAGAATTTAAATAAATATTTAAGGAAAATATAGAACAAGTACTTGAAAGAAAGAAATTATAAAAAAGTTGAATTAGTATAGAAAAATTTAGTAGAAAATAATAAAGAAATTATTTTCAAAATAAATTTTGAAATAATCAAAAAGAATAAGTTAAGGATATTAATCAAATTTCTAAAAATAAAATTAAGGAACAATAAAATCAAAATATAAAATTTAAGTAAATATATAGAATTAAAATAATTTATTTGAAATAAAAGCAAAAACAGTTAAGTTAAAAAATATATAATAAAGTAAAACATAAAATAAATTATTAATTTAAAATGCATATTAAGATGTAAAAAATAATTATAAATAATATTAATTTATAAAAAATTAAAACAATAAAATTATATAACATTAAAAAATATTTTATGAATAGTAATTGGATTTGAATTTATAAAAGGACATTAAAAAATATATTATAAAAATTATAATTGAAAATACAACTAGTAATAGAATTTAAGAAAAATATATTTTTGTGAATTAATTTTTTTGTAGACAAAATAATTAAAAAATAGTTTAATATAATTTCTATAAAAATTGTCGAGATTAAATAGATTTTATGAATATATTAAAAATATATATAATGTAATTTTAAATATTTGACGTAGTAATATTCAATTTTATTAATGAAAATATTTTATTAGGAGGAAAGTGAAAGGATAACTCTCTGAAAAATAAAACTTTTTTGTATAATAGAATTATATATTTAAGTTGTATCTTAATTTAAAAAATATTTAAAGAGAGATGAATTTTTATTTGAAAAAAGAATAAAAAATATTAAATTGTAGAAGAGTTTTATCTAACAAAGGAAAAGATTACATAAAATATGTAGTATAAGTTTTATAATTCCTATTAGAAAATTATAAAATAAAAAAAATACTATGGGAAGTTGGAAGAAGAGAATACAATTATGAAATAAAAAAGCAATATACATAAATAAATAAATAAATTGCCAATATGACAAAAAAGTAAAAGAATACAGTTTGAGTTAAAATGATGCATAAAATAACAAAAATACAATTTTTAGAATAATAGGAAAATTTTAAAGATATTTTAGGTGAAATTAGTAAACAAATATAAGGGAGGGATAAATTTTAGAGGGGGGAGAAAAATAATTAGAAAATTATTTTTTTTTGAAATAGATATGATTTTGAAAATTAAAATGTAGAAATAAGAAATAGTAAGCGTAATAAATTAAAAAGAAATTAGTGAGGATGAAAATTAATGATTTAAAAAACACAAGACATAAAATTCAGATGGAAATGTAAATTAAATAAATGGTATTTAAAAAATAATATAATTATTAATAATTTAAAATATAAAACAGTAAAATGAGCTATTAAATATAAATAAATTATCAATTAATAAGCTAAACTAATCAAACACATTGTGAAATGAAAAATACATAAGTATTTATTAGTCTTAAAATTAATATAATTATGAAATTAAATATATATTCAAAATGTAATGATTAAAATTAAAATATATATTTTATAAATTAAAGATATTTATAAAAAGCATATTGCTTTTTTTTGTTTTTAATGTTTATATTGCTATTGGAAAAATGGTAAATATTAAATTAATATATATTAAAATAAATGTTGTTTAAATATAAATAAAAAGTTATTTTGATTGTATAATAAGAAAAAATTAAATTTTTATAAAAAATAGGAATTCATTATAAACACAATAATTATATAGTAATAATATTATTGAATGTATAATAAAAATAAAAAATTCTACAGTTTTATAAAATATATGAAGTAAAACAAAAGTAAAAATAACTTAAATGTATAAATATATGGAAATAAAAACAATATATTATTAAAGGATAAAATACTAAAATAACTAGACGAAAATATAGTTTTATTTAAAGGTAATAGTTAATACAGTAAATTTTTGCAATATAAGTCAAAAGATACTATAAATTTATAAATTAACTACTGTAACGTATTTTTGCCTGTTCTCATTATAGTTAATGTTCAAAATATTAAAATAGCAATAGATACATAATACTTTGAAATTAAGTTTTTGAGAAAATCTGTATTATGAAAAAAGTAAGTGAAAATCAGGGGAAATAGAAAAAAGGAGAGAATTAATATAAAAACTAAATTAATTCACATAATATGATAAAAACAATTGCCAATAAGACAAAATACAACGTTCTGACTTTATAATCTAACTGACAATATAAATGATAAATCCAGATAATACGTGTTTTATTTAATCAAAAACTGATTTTTTTTCAACAAGAAAAGTCAGTTTTTCTATATCAAATTTTGTTATAATTTTTTGGGAGAAGAGATATGAAAATGAATCGAAAATTATATCAAAAATATTTTAACTTCAAAATATGTAGCAAAAAAATCTTGGCTTGATTTAATTTTTTTAGTTTCCAAATTGAATGGTGGATTTCGAAAAAAATGGGGACGGGGACACTCTTAATTGCATAGAAAATTAAAACAAAAGAAAGAAAAAACAAGAAAAGCATTTTTTAAGACTGTCCCCGTCCCCACCAAAAAAATACCCCAAAAAATAAAAAAGAAAATAAAAGGAGAAAAAGTATATGAAAATAAAATGGAAATAAAATTAGCGGAAAAAAAGAATGTGTCAAAAATTTTAGAAATTATAAAAAATAGATGTGATTGGTTTGAAAAAAATTACATTGAACAATAGGGAAGTTAGTATTATGAAGATTTTTACAATGAAAAAATATTCTTTATATATTGTAAAAAATCATAATGAAATAATTGGCGCATTTTTGTTAAAATATGAAAATGAAAAATATTGGAAAGACAAAGAAAAAGCAATTTATTTGGACCATTTTGTTACACAAATTGGGAACAAAGGTGTTGGAGAAATAATATTGAATTTTATTCAAGAATTGGCAAAAGAAAAAGGATTAAAATATTTGAGGCTTGAGTGCATGAGAATTAATCCAAAAATAAATGAATATTACAAAAATCATGTTTTTCAATCCAAAGGCGAAGGCGACGAGCCATACGAATATCGTTTGTGGGAAAAGGAGATTATATAAATGAAGAATTTAGAAGAAATATTAGAATTTTATAAGCAAACAAGCGCTTATACGGACTTAGGATTTTACCAAGAATTTGCAAAAAAATTGCCAGAGAATATAAAAGAATTGTGTTTATTGCAAAGGCACCAAATTATTCATCCAGTCAATTTAATGGATGAAACAAGACAAGATAAAAATAGTTTTTATGGCGATATGACGAAAATTCCAGAAACTAGATTAATTTTTGAAGACGATATTTTTCCAATTGCGCAAAGTGTGCTAGCAGAATTGTTAAGGAAAGATTCCAAATATGACATGAAAAGAGAAATACAAAACAAAGTTCATGTTACATGCAGATGTCAAGCGATTTTGCTGGTATCAATTTTAAAAGCAAAAGGAATTCCTGCAAGAGCAAGAAGTGGATTTGCAGAGTATTGCAAAGATGACGGAATTTATTGTGATCATTGGATTACAGAATATTATGATGAAAATGCGCGGAAGATGGATTTTGGCTGATGCAGACGCGTGTTGTGATGATATTGATTTTAATCCATTTAATATGCCAAGAGAGAAATTTTTATTTGGAGCGAAAGCGTGGCTAGGAATGCGCCGAAAGGAATTCAAAGAAGAGCAAATTTGCTATGCCTCCAATCCTGTAACAACAGGCTTAAAAGCAGCAATTCGAGGATTATTTTACGATTTTCATTGTTTAATGAATGACGAAATTATCTTTTTGCATATGCCAAATTATATTCGAAAGAAAAATTTTGAATTGTCAGAAGAAGAATATCAAGAATTGGATGAGTTGGCAGAATTGATGTTAAATCCAAATGAAAATTTTGAGAAATTGCAGGAAATTTGGGAGATAAAACTAAAATTTAGAATTATGTCTGGGGCGTTGAATTGAGATTTGAAAAATTTACATAAATATGATATAATAATAGGGTATATTTACAAAATTGACAGAAATAATTTAGGTTATTTCTGTTTTTTGTCATTAAAATTGAAATTTAACTTGACAAAAGTAAATAAAAGTGATAAATATAATTCATTAATTCAAATTTCTCGGTAAAATCTACCAATTAATCTTGTTTTGAAAAATAAAATATGTTATAATAAGGAGAAAATAAAATGCCAATCATTTCGCAGTTTTATGGAATTATAATAAGAATGTATTTTAAAGATACACAGCAGCATTACTTAGAGCATATTCATGTTCAATATAATGAATATGATGCTGTATATTCTATTAGGAATTCAGAAATTTTAGAAGGAAAAATGCACAAAAGCAACATAAATTAGTAATTGCTTGGATGGAGATTCATAAGGATGAATTAAAGGCTTTGTGGGATGTTTTTCAAAAAGATGGTGAAATTTTTAAAATTGAACCTTTGAAATAGGAGGGAATATTATGATACCACCGAGAATTAAAAAAGTAGAGGTGTTAGAAAATTTTATTCTAAAAATCACATATGTAAATGATATGGAAAAGTTATACGATTTTAAAAAGAATTTAACTTTTCATTTTTATCAAAAATTAAACAATCCAGAATATTTTAAGAAGGCAAAATTAGCAGAAACTACAATTGAATGGACAGATGGAGAAGACATTGACCCAAATGAATTGTATGAAAATAGTGTATTCATAAAAAATTGAAACCGCTACTTAAGAATTCACTTAAGTAACGGTTCATCGATAAAGCTTATATTAGCTTTCAGCTAAAACCAATATACATAATAGTCTAACCTAACATATATCACTATATGAATAAGCTATATACCACATACATCAATCAGTTGCTAGACAATAAATGCACTTGCCATAACCATATTCATCTTTAGAAAAAGACTAATAACAACCACGGCGAAATACAAGTATCATCACGACTTGGAATATATTACCTATAATGTAACCATTGGTAAGACATTAAAAAATGAATCATACAATAGCCTGCCTACAAATAATATACTCGGGCAGCGTCCGACATAATATAACCAAAGGCTTACTTCAGCCACATTATATCTTAGCTCGAATAATAGAAAGCCAGAAAATAACGACCTAATATTACTCTAAGTTAGGTTAATATAAACCTTATAATAGTATTATGGTTCAAACGAAAAAAAATATACAAAAAATTTTAAAAAAATTGTTGACAAACGTATATAAATGTTGTATTATTTAAAAAATTGAAGAAAGGAGAGAAATTTTGAAATTCAAAAAAGAGCAAACAACGCAAGAATGGTTGCCTTTTGAGAATATCTATGAAAATGGTCTGCTATTTTATAAAAATTCATTTATAAAAATTTTGAAAATTAGCCCGATTAATTATGATTTAAAGTCTAATTTAGAAAAAGAAGCAATTTTAAATTCTTACAAAAATTTTTTAAAAACTTGTGATTTTGATATTCAAATACTAATTCAAAGTAAAAAAGAAGATATCTCTAAAACAATTTCCCAAATTAAAAATGTAAATGAAACAAATCCGAAAATTTTAGAAATTCAAGAAAAATATATTGACTATATTTCGCAGATGAATCAAGAAAAAAATTCATCTTCCAAGAATTTTTATATGATAATTGCTAAAAAAGTAGATATTTTAAAAAAGACGCCAGAAGAGTTCATCCAAGAAGAAACCAAAGCATACGAATTCTTAAACGAATGCTATTTTAAAATCAAAGAAACCCTAACAAGATGCGGAAACGCAGTTCAGGAAGTTCATTCTAAACAAAATGTATTAAGCATTTTTAATTCTTTTATCAGCAAAAATCCAATAAAAATAGAATAGAGGTGGAAAAAATAGAAAATTTTTTAAAAGGAACAATCAGCACAAAAGACAAATTGGCTCCAAGTTTTATGAATTTTACTAATCCCCAATTTGTAGAAATTGACGGGAAATTTTACGCAGGGCTATTAATCGTCGATTATTACCGAGAATACAGCGAAATTGTTTTTCGAAATTTAATCAACAGTAATGTAAATGTCAATATTTCCATATTTTACGAAAAACAAGACGCCTACAAAGCAATCAAAGATTTAACCTATGCCATTGGAAATACAGGCGTTGATTTAAAATTTGGAAATACCAACAAAGAAGATATTGATTTAGCAGCATTTTCCTACAATGATGCAAAATACATAAGAAAAGAAATGCAAGTCAATAATGAAGATTTATATAATTTGCATACCTATTGCCTTGTCATTGCAGATGACGAAAAAGAATTGCAAAGAAGTTTGGCGCAAATAGACGGAATTTTGCAATCTTCTGGTTTTGTGACACGCAAAGCAAATTTTAGGCAAGAACAGACTTTTCGCGCCTGTTTGCCAATCATGGAAAATAGTCAAGATTTAAAAGAAGTTACAGCTAGAAATGTTCTAACCCAAGGTTTAGCAGGAACCTATCCATTTATTTCATCAACTTTATGCGACGAAAATGGCATATTTTTAGGTAGCAATTTATACAACAATTCCATGATTTTAGTTGACCGATTTAACAAAAATAAATACAAAAATGCCAATATGTGCGTTTTTGGAACAAGTGGCGCAGGGAAATCATTTTACATCAAATTATTGATTTTACGTTATCGTTTGCTAGGAATTGAACAATACGTTATCGACCCAGAAAGAGAATACAACAAAGTGGCTGAGAGCCTTGATGGAACGCTAATAAAACTTGGTCCCAATTCTGATACCTATATCAATATTTTCGACATTCGAGAAGAAAGTATTGAAGAGGGAAATGGTTATTTAAGCAGTAAATTACTAAAATTAAGAGGATTTTTTAGTCTTATTTTTGGCGAAATGGACGAAGAAAAAGTGGCTATTTTAGAAGAAAAATTGATAAAAACTTATGCAAATAAAGGAATCACGTTTGATGATGAATCTTTATATAAACAGCCAGAAGATGGAAAAATTGTAATTATTCCGCAATTTAAAACGAGTGAAGAAATGCCAATTTTAGAAGACTTATACAATATTTTAGATGATGAAAAAGATAAATTCTTTAAATTAAAGTTATATCCCTTTATTTTTGGTTCTCTCAAATTTTTTAATCATCACACAAGCGTCGAATTAAACAATAAACTAATTATTGCCGATATTTATGACTTAGGAGAAGAAAACTTGAAATACGGAATGTACATGTTTACCGACATTTTTTGGGACAAAATCAAAAAAGACCGAAATCAAAATAAAGCCATTTATTTAGATGAAATTTGGCGTTTGATAGGTGTTACTTCCAGTGAATTTGTAGCGAGTTTTATTTACAAAATTTTTAAAACCATTCGAAAATTTGGAGGAAGTGCGGTTGCCATAACGCAAGATGTTTCAGATTTATTTAGCTTGGAAAATGGAATGTATGGAAAAAGCATTTTAAATAATTGTAGTTTAAAATCATTTTTTTCGTTAGAAGAGGAAAATATTCTCGTTTTAGAGAAATACGCCAACATTTCTGAAAAAGAAAGAATTGAAATCAAATCTTTAAAAAGGGGCGAAAGTTTGATGTTTATTGGAGATGACCATATTTTAGCAAAGATTGAGTCATCAGAGTATGAAAAAAAATTAATTATTTAGGAGGTAAAAAATGAAAAATGTATTAACAGCCATTGGGAATCCAATGTTAAATTGTAAATTGAAGAAATTACAAGATTATCAAGTATTAACAGATGATATTAAAACAGATGAAGAATTAATTGAATGGGTAGAAAGAACAGAACAAGTGGATATTTTGTTTGTCTGCAGTAATGTAATTCAAAATTATACCGTAGATGAATTTATTGAAATCATAAAAAAAGTACAAAAGGATATTCTTATTTTTTTCTTTAAAGGTGAAAATTTAGAAAGCAGTCTAGAAGAAAACGATACTTTGAAAATATATAATTCCATGGATTTTGATTTTAAGATTTTGGAAAAGATTCTTCAGCAAATTTTCAAGCAAAATATTAGAAAATGTACATCAAAAACTATTGCAATTTCTGGTGCAAGTGGTGTAGGAAAAAGTACGTTTTCCACATTTCTTGCAAAAAATGTGGAAAACAAAAATTTAAAAATATTGTTAATTGATTTTGATTTGGACGAAAATCAAATTAGAACAATTCTCAAAATAAAAAAACATCCACAGAATATTGAAAATATAAAAAATACAATTATTAAAGTAAATAAAAATTTAGATGCAATTTGTCATTTGGATTTTATTTTTCCCAATAAAAATCAAATTGATTTTTTTATAATTCAAGAAATGTTAGATAAATTTAAAGAAGAATATAATTTAATTATTCTAGATACATCCTCAAAATTGGAGAATGAATTTACAAAACGAATTTTTTATAATTGCAATGAAATTATTTTTCTTTTGGAACCCAACATGTTAGGCGTAAAAAAGGCTCAAAATATGTTAGAAGTTTTTGAAAAAGATTGGAAAATTTCAAATGAGAAAATAAAACTTGTTTTAAATAAAGTCAATATGTATCAAATTTCGGACGATGTTCTTAGAGAAATGTTTTTAAATGTAGAACTACTTGGGAAAATGAAATATATGGATAGTTACAACTTAATGATTAATAGAAATATTAATAAAAAAGAAATAAAAAAAGAGTATGAAAAAATCTATAAAAAGATTTAGATATTTACAATTACCATAATTTGTATTATAATGAAAACAAAAATTAGGAGGAAATAAAATGAACAAAAAACAGATATTAATTTTTATGATTTTAGTTTTTTTTATAATATGTATAATAATTTTAGGCTCATTTTATTGTTCGAAAAAAAATGAAATTAAAGATTATTCATTAGTTTTTGATGCTATATTTTATGCAGATGCCAATCCGGATATTAATGAAGTATGTCAAAATGATGAACAAAAACTATTAGAGCATTTTGTGAATTTTGGTATGCAAGAAGGAAGAAGAGCATCTCTAAATTTTAATCTATATTACTATCAAGAAAATAATCCAGATTTAGTGCAAGCCTTTGGAGACAATGTGAAGGACTATTATGAACATTATATTGTGTGTGGTTATCAAGAAGGCAGGAAAGGTTCTAAAGAAGATTATAATGCGCAATTTGAGAATGAATTATTTTGTGAATTAGAAAGTGATGAAGTTTTGAAAATTTCAATCAAACCAAAACACAATCATTTTCGAAAATATTATATACTAGAAATGCCAGCCTATGAAAATGACATCAATCAAGCCCAAATCATTGCGGAAGGTCGATTTTTGCATGATAAAAAAGTAAAAATCAATGAAGATTGCCTAACCAACAAATATGTTCTTGTGCAAAAACAAGAAGATCAATATCAAATCATTTCAAATTTTGCATACATTCAAAATCCAGAAATGATGTGTCATGTAGAAAATAATATTGTGATTCCTAAGTCCAAAAAAGGCTTGCAAGTAAGTTTAGGAGTGTTAGATGATGTGCCAAACTTAGAACCATCTTATGTGTTCACAAACATTTTTATTCAAAAAATATTATTGTTTGAAGACATTGACAACACTGCAATAAAATATGATTATAAAGGTAAAACTTACTATTTTAACCAAGACAATGTGAAAGAATATGACGAAATGATATCAAACTTTACCCAAAAGGGAATGTATGTAATTGCAAGTCTTTTAAGTATGAAAGCCGAAGGATATGACGTTTTATACTATCCAGAAGTTTCAACGGATACCAATGCTTCTTATTATGCGATTAATACCACCAATGAGCAATCAACCCAATATTTTGAAGCCTTTGTAGCCTTTGTTTCCGAAAGGTATAATGGAAGTCATCCTGAATACGGAACTGTTGCCAAATGGATTATAGGCAATGAAGTAAATGAAAGTGCAACCTATAATTATATGGGCGAAAAAAATATCGAAGATTATATTGACGAATATGAGAGAACCTTCCGAATTGCCTACAATATCATAAAAAGCAAAAATGCCAAAGCAGATTTATATGTGCCATTAGAACCATGGTGGGGAATTGATAGCGACAATTTAACTTACGGCGGAAGGGAATTTACAGCAATTTTAAATAAAAAATTTAAAGAAAAAGGAAATATCGATTGGGGATTAGCTTATCATGCATATTCCTATCCACTTAGCGATCCCAAAGTAACAAATGACAATGTTCCATTACCCGACGAAAAAGGTGAATTAATCCCAGACCTTGTCACCAAAAATTCCTTTTATACAGCAATGATTACTATGGAAAATATTGACGTTTTAACCAAGTTTATGAATCAAAAAGATTTTTTAAAGGATAATGGACAAGTCCGTTCAATTATTTTATCAGAACAAGGCTATACAGCAAATTCCAATGTTTATGGAAAATGCGAAGCATTACAAGCAGCATCTTTACTATATGCGTATTACAAAGCAGAAATGAATGTGGATATCGATGCTTTTATCTATTTTTTACAAAAAGACGATGAAAGAGCTTCTTTGGGAAATGACTATTATCAATTTGGTTTATCCTATTTGGAAAATAATAAATTACACAAAAGATTAGCATATAGTGTTTTTGAAAATATGGATAAAAGTGATTCTTTGGAAAAATTAAAATATATAAAAGATATTTTAGATATTCAGGATTTTCAAGAGATTATTCCAAATTTTGATAACAAGATATTTGATAAATTTCCAAAATCAACGCAAACCAATAAAAATAAGAAAAGTTTAGAAAATGCGGAAATAAAAGCAATTACCAATCAAAAATACACAGGACAAGAAATCTTGCCAGAAATTTATGTTCAATTGGAAGGAAGAGAATTAATCAATGATGTGGATTATGATGTTGTTTATTTGAATAATGTCGAATGCGGAGAAGCCAGTGTTGTAATTGTTGGGTTAGGTGAATTTAAAGGAATTCAAAAAGCAAAATTTATGATTGAAAATTAGGAGTAAAAGTATGGAACTATACGAAAATGAACGAATCGATGATTTGCAATACAAAGGTTTAAAGCTAATTCAAAATAAAAGTGGATTTTGTTTTGGCGTGGATAGCGTATTGTTGTCCGATTTTGCCAAAAATCTAAAAACCAACAGCGTAGTTATGGATATTGGCACAGGTACTGGAATTATTGGCTTATTGCTATGCAAAAAAACAAATTTAAGGAAAATATATGGTATAGAAATTCAAAAAGATGTTGCGGATTTAGCAAAAAGAAATGTATTAATAAATCAGTTAGAAAATAAATTTGAAATTATCCATTGTGACATTAATCATATTTTTGAACATTTAGAGCCAAGTTCCATTGATTGCATTGTGACCAATCCGCCATATAAAAAGGCAAATACAGGTATACAAAACGAAGACGAGAGACAAATGATTTCAAGACATGAAGTCAAATGTACATTAGAAGATATCATAAAAAATGCTAGCAAATTGCTAAAAGATAAAGGCGAATTTTATATGGTCCATAGGGCAGAGCGACTTGTAGACATCATGTCTATTTTGAGACAATATCGATTAGAGCCAAAAAATATAAGATTTGTGCATTCCAAACCAGCTGAAAAACCGAACTTAATTTTAGTCAAAGCCGTAAAATATGCTAATCCATTTTTAAAAATTGACAAGCCACTTGTCATTTATGATGAAGATGGAAATTATACAGAAGAAATCAATCAAATTTATGGGAGATAAATGATATGAATGATACACCAATATTTTTAGAAACAGAACGATTAATATTAAGAAAAATGACGCAATTAGATTACAAAGATTTATGCAAAATATTGCAAGATGAAGAAGTTATGTATGCCTACGAAGGAGCATTTTCTGACGAAGAAGTAAAAAATTGGCTTGATAGGCAAATGCAACGCTACCAAGACGATGGGTTTGGTTTATGTGCTGTTATCTTAAAAGAAAATGGAAAATTTATTGGTCAATGTGGATTGACCATGCAAGATATTCCAAATAAGAGAGTGGTGGAAGTTGGATATTTATTTCAGAAGAAATATTGGCATAATGGCTATGCCACAGAGGCAGCAAAGGCCTGTAAAGAATATGCATTTAATGTCTTAAATGTAAAAGAAGTTTTTTCGATTATTCGAGATACCAACATTGCTTCTCAAAACGTTGCTAAAAGAAATGGAATGACTTATATTAGCACATTTACAAAGCACTATCGTGGAATTGATATGCCGCATTATGTATTTTCCGTAAAATGTGAATCAATAAGGAATTATATGAATCGAGAAAAAATTATAAAATATATAAATGAAAAATATCATAATTTGCAAGAATATCCTTGGGAAGATAAGCCAACTTATACCACATTTAAGCATGAAAATAATAAAAAATGGTTTGCTCTAATCATGGATGTTCCATTTGAAAAATTAAAAATAAAGAAACAAGGAATGGTTGACATCATAAATTTAAAAAATATTCCTGAAATAATCGGTAGTTTAAGAAAACAATCGGGAATTTTACCAGCATATCATATGAATAAAGAACATTGGATTACCGTTTTGTTAGATGGAAGCGTAAATGAGGAAAAAATATATGAATTAATTGATGTTAGTTATGAATTAACTAAAGGAAAATAAGAGCCAGTAATTGACGGTTTTAGAACATATTAAACTTCTACAAATGCTTGACATAAAGTTGAAAATATGCTATAATATAATATACAAATTTCTTAAGAAAGGAACCAAAATGGCAGGAAAATTATACTTAGTGGCAACGCCCATTGGAAATTTGGAAGATATCACTTTGCGTGCCTTGCGTATATTAAAAGAAGTCGATATCATTGCGGCAGAAGATACGAGACATACTTTGGGTTTGTTAAATTATTTTGAAATTTCAAAACCGCTGATTAGTTATTACAAACAAAACGAATCCACAAGAAGTGTGGAACTTGTGGAAAAACTAAAAGAAGGAAAGAATATTGCGCTTGTTTCTGATGCAGGAACTCCTGGGATCTCTGACCCCGGAGAGCAAATCGTCAAAACTGCCATTCAAGAAGGAATTGAAATTGTTCCAATTCCCGGTGCTTGTGCTTTTGTCAATGCCATAATTTCTTCAGGAATGTCCACAAGAGAATTTTGTTTTTTGGGTTTTTTATCTGCCGTGAAAAAAGAAAGAAAAGAAAAATTAGAAGAAATAAAATATGAAACCAAAACTTTAATCTTTTATGAAGCGCCACACAAATTAAAAAATACACTTGAAAATATGTTAGAAATTTTAGGCGATAGAAACATTGTTTTGGCACGAGAAATCACCAAAATTCATGAAGAATTTATTCACGGAAAAATATCAGATATTTTAGGAAATTTGGAAGAAATCAAAGGCGAGTTTGTAATTGTTGTAGAAGGAAATTATCAATCTAAAAAAGAGATAGAAATAAAAAATTTAAATCAAATGAGTTTGGACAAACAATATGAATTTTATGAAAATCAAGGTTTATTAAAAAAAGAAATTATCAAACAAATTGCAAAAGATAGAAATGTCAATAAAAATGAAATTTATCAGTATTTTTTAGAAAAATAAAACAGTGAGAAAAAACTCACTGTTTATTTTTTTTTTTACAATTTGTAAGTAAATTTAAAGGAATAATAATTTTTCTTTTCAAAACGAACAGAAATTCCTTCATTTTTTGCAAAATTATCAGAAGCAAATTTTACAGATTGAGCAGAACATTTTGTTGTAAATTCATAATAATTTTTATCATCTGGTAATTGATATAATACAGAACCATTATTATCTTTTTTAATAATAACTTCAATGGTATAGCCATCAGCTTCTGCTAAAAGGTCAGTTGAAGTGTTTAAGAATAAATTTTTCAATTCCACCCAGAAGTTTTTAGCACCATCAATCATTTGCTTTTCTTGTAATTTCAATACACGAGCATCTAATTTTTCTTTTAAATTCATTTATAACACCTCCTTAAAAATAAAATTTCTTAATAAAAATATTATAAGATAAAATTTTCTAAATGTAAACATTTTTTTCAAAAAAAGTCATAATAATTTTTTTAAACATATATAATTAATTAGGAGCAAAAATATGATTAATAAAATTTGGTGTTTTTTTATTATAATTTCTGTCATTTTCTCAATTCTAAATGGTAATTTAGAATCTCTAAATCAAAGTATATTTTTATCAATCACAGATACGACTCAAATGGTAATAAATTTATTGGGAAGTATGTGTTTTTGGTGTGGGATAATTAAAATTATTTCAGAAACAAGCCTGCAAGAAAAATTAAAGAAAATAATTAATCCCATTAACAAAAGAATATTTAAAAATCTAGATGAGAATGGAAAAGCCTATAAAAATATTAGTGTAAATATGGTAACTAATATGCTCGGCATAGGAAATGCGGCAACTCCTGCAGGGCTAAAAGCAGTAGAAGAATTGGAAAAAATAAATCCAGATAAAAATAAATTATCGGATGAAATGGTGTTGTTTATTGCCATCAACACTGCCTCACTTCAAATCATTCCGACCAATGTAATTGCGATTCGAAATAGTTTAAATTCTACCAATCCAAGTGGAATCATTGTAGGCGTTTGGTTCTCAAGTATTATGACTTTTATTTCGATTATTATTTTAACAAAAATATATCTTAAATTGAGGAGAAAAGAATGAAATTTATCCAATATTTTAGTAGTTCAGCAGTCATATTTATCGTTGGATTTGTAATTATATATGGGGTTTTGGAAAGAAAAAATGTGTTTGAAATTTTCATGAAGGGAGTCATAGAAGGGGAAAAATTAGTAGTCAGCTTATTTCCAACTTGGCTTGGATTATTTGTAGCAGTGGGAATGCTAAAAGCGTCTGGAATTATCGATTTTTTGGTAGAAAAATTATATATGATTTTAAAAAATATTTTTATTTATCGAGAAATTTTACCGCTCATTTTTTTACGCCCAATTTCAGGAAGTACAGCAACTGCTATGGGAATTGAAATTATAAAAAATTATGGAGTTGATACAAATATAGGATTAATTACATCATGTATTATGGGTTCAACGGAAACAACGATATATGTTGTTGCCTTGTATACTTCAAAATTAGGACAAAAAAATGTCAAACCAGTCATCATAATTGGTCTAATTGCGGATTTTTTATGTGTATTTTTTTCTATTTTCGCATTAAAATTGGGAATAATGTAATTTTGGGGACGGGGACACTCTTACTTAGAAAAGTAAAATTAAGGTAAAATCTATCAAAATAGCTTTACTACTAAGGAATTTTAGTTTTTTATTTTTTCAAGAGTGTCCCCGTCCCCAAAAAATTAAATAAATATCTCACTTTTCTACTTTTTCCGATAGGGGGCGAACTTTCCATACGATATTCTTATTGGGTAATTTATCATAAATTAATTACAAAATTTAAATTACACTATTGTAAATTATCAAAAAGTATGATAAAATTACATAAAAATTGGAATTTAAATTCCCTAAGGTACAAATTGGTATATGGGAATGTTCTTTCCTTTATATCAATTAGATTTTATAAATACAATTATAATTGATAGGAAGGAGGGATAATAATGAACAGGAAAAAGATAAAAACTCTTATTGAACTATCAACGACTTTTGAAAAAGCAGATGAAGTAATTTCTAAATATACTGACTTCGAAACAGTAAAAGAGAAAATTGCTTTCTTAAAAGGTATGTTTGATGTCGAGATTATCGATCAAGGCAAAGATGATTCTGATGAATTTGTCTATCGGGTAATATTAGAATCGATTGTTCGAGAAAAATTCTGTTAAAGATAAGCCCCCTTGGATTGGGGGCTATTGTCTTTGAAAAAAATGTCGGATTTTGTAAATGAAAACAATTTGACATTTTAAGCAAAATATGTTAAAATAAAACAAATTTAAAATCCCATTGGCATTTCGCTAGAAATTTCCACAAATTAAAAACTGAATAAAAGGGAAAGAAAGGTCGTGATAATATGCTAATTATCAATATAACCCTAATCATTTATTTAATCCAATTACTCATTTTAAAAATAACCGCACTCAAAATTTACAACCTCATCAAAGATTAATCACTTTACTTGGTGAATGACGGCTTGCCACAGAAAGGCGAATTGTATTCATATCAGCGTGATTCTCCATCAATTCATTTGTAACTGTTTGATAAGCAAGTTCAGGAAAATTATTTTCTTTGCTCAAATGTCCAAGCATAACTTCCTTTAAATCATTTTTCAATAATAAATTCCAAATCGTTTTTCCAGCCGTAGAATTCGACAAATGCCCATGTGGACCGCTAATACGCTGTTTTAGTGGAAAAGGATATTTTGAAACCTTCAGAATTTCTGGATCATAATTTGCTTCTAAAAATACAAAAGAACTATGATACAATTCTGAAATCAAATCATCATTCATATGCCCTAAATCAGTTGCAACGCTCAATTTTTTAGAACCATTATGTATATTGAAACCGCAGGGATTTGCGGCATCATGTGGCGTACTAAATGGGTGAATTGTCAAATCATTTAACTGAAAATCTTTGTCATTTTCAAAAGTACGAATATTATCAGGAGAAATCTTCATACGTTGTTTTTCCATGGCATTCCAAGTCTCGAGATTGGCATAAACAGGAATATTATATTTTTGTGAAACAGTACCAACGCTTTGCACATGGTCAGAATGCTCATGGGTAACTAAAATAGCATCAATATCTGTAATGGTTGAACCAACGGATTCTAAGCCTTCACAGACTTTTTTACAACTCACACCAGAGTCAATCAATATTTTCGTGTGATTTGAATTTACAAATAGGCAGTTACCAGAACTGCCACTAAAAATACTACAAAATTTTATCATAATTTTATCCTAATTCTATCAAAATTTTATCTTACAGTTGCTCATCATTTACTCTTTCGATTTTTGCGCCTAATTTTCGGAATTTTTCTTCAATGTTTTCATAGCCACGGTCGATATAATTTAAGTTATAAATTTCCGTTTTTCCTTTTGCTGCGATTCCTGCAATAATTAACGCAGCGCCAGCGCGTAAGTCACAGGCATAAACTGGTGCAGCATTTAATTTATCCACACCCTCAAATACAGCACTTTTTCCTTGAGCCGTTATTTTTGCTCCCATTTTGTTAAGTTCCGCTGTGTATTGGAAACGCGATTCCCAAATACTTTCATTAATAATGCTTGTACCTTTTGAAAGCGATAAAACGACACCCATTTGAGGCTGCAAATCCGTTGGAAATCCTGGATAAGGTAAAGTTTTAATAGTTGCTTTATTGGTTCTCGTATTACACCAAACGCGCAAATGATCACCATTTGCATCAACGTTTCCACCAATTTCTACAATTTTGGCTGTAATAGATTCCAAATGTTTGGTGATACAATTTTTGACAACAATATCACCTTTTGAAGCAACAGCAGCAAGCATAAAAGTTCCTGCTTCAATTTGGTCAGGAACGACCGAATACGTTGCATTTCCTTTTAATTCCTTAACTCCGTTTACTTTTATAATATCTGTTCCAGCGCCACGAATATCGGCACCCATTGTATTTAAAAAGTTAGCAACATCAACAATATGTGGCTCTTTAGCTGCATTATCAATAATCGTTGTTCCTTCTGCCAAAACGCTTGCAAGCATAATATTAATTGTTGCTCCAACCGATACAACGTCCATATAAATCGAATTTGCAGTCAATTTTCTAGCTTTTGCGGTAATATTTCCATTGGCAACTTCCACATCAGCCCCTAAAGCTTCGAAACCTTTGATATGCTGGTCAATGGGTCTTGCGCCTAAATTACAACCGACCAGGTAGTCCAACTTGGGCTTTCTTGCATCTTCCAAGCAAAGCACCAATCAAGTAATACGAAGCTCTGAATTTGCTTGTAATATCCAAAGGTGCTTTATAAGAATTAATATTTGTATTATCAATTGTTACATCGTGGTCTGAATTCCATGTTACAACAGAACCTAGACTTTTTAATATATCACAATATAATTTTACATCACTAATATTAGGTAAATTTTCAATAGTACAAACTCCGTTGATTAGCAAAGTGGCAGGTATAATAGCAACAGCTGCATTTTTTGCACCGCTTATTACGACCTCGCCTTTTAAAGGAGTATTTCCTGTAATGACTAGTTTTTCCAAACCTATCCCTCCATATTTTGAATATTAAGAGCACAAAATTTCACTCATAGAGGACTATATCATAAATGTCAAATATTTACAATATAAAAATGTAAAAATTTTTAAAGTTATTTAAAATAAAAGAAAGGTGCTAATCATGCAAGAATATATTAAGGTAGCAAAAGTGGATAAAAATAAGATAAAACCTTATGATACCAAAATTATTACAGATGAAATAATTTTGACTTATGAAAGATTAAATAATCATATTTTAAAATATCATAAAGAAGAATATTATCAAATAGAAAAATATATAAAAGATATTATAGAAGATCCAGATTTTATAATTGAAGATAATGCACATAGTAATACATTAATATTTCTAAAACATATTATTGCCATTAATAAAAAGGCTAGAATTGTAATTAAGTTGGCGATAGATAATGAGGAGAAGATTTATACTAAAAATTCAATTATTACAATTATGAGACAACGAGATAAATGCTGGAATCAGACATTAAAAAATAGAGGAAGAATTATTTTTGAAAAAGACTAGACAAATAGGGATAAATAGTATATAATAGAATAAAATAAACAAGAAATTGAGGTGGACGATTTTGCCTTCCACGCACCTGTAAAGGTTAAAGAGATGTAGGGACTTGGCAGACCTACCAATTTCTTAGGGAAAACGAGCATTTGAAAAAACTCAAATGCTCGTTTTTTTAGCCTTTTTTATTCATCAATTCCACAATTTTAAACTTAAATTCAATCTCCGACGACGAACTAGAAATAATCTCAAATTCTTCGTCTGACAAATTTTCCTTCAAATATTCTTCTCCTTCTTCATCCACAACCCCTGAAGAAACGCTCACAAAGCATAATGGTGGAAACAGTGAACACCACCAATTTTGCCCATCGGCTTCACCAATTTCAATTTTCAAAGCATCATAATTCCCAGCAGGCAAGGAAATATTTCCGTAATATTTTGTTGGAAAATAAAAATTGCCAATTTCAAGATTCACAGAATAATCATATCCATTTTCGCGAATGACATCTTCTGCAATTTCCTTAAAATCCTGCAAATGTTTCTTGGATAACTCAATAACAGCCTGCTTGTCTGACATATCATTTGTCAAAGTTTTCATATATTCCAAAATAGTATCACGCACTTTTAATTTCAAAGTCTGATCTTCTTCGGAATCACTGTTGGCTAAAATATGAAGTCTGAAGATATTTTCACCAAGTCCTTGTGAAATACTAGTTGCATAAGAATACGCAGTTACGATAGAAAATAAAATTAACAATATTGATAGAATTATGAAAGTTTTTAAAAAATTTCTCATTTTACATTTCCTTTCTATTTTTTATAAAATTTTCTATTAAATTAAGTATTAACCAAAAATTTAAAAATATGCAAAACTAATGTTACAAAATGATTACGAAAATATTGCGAAAATGTTACAAAAAATGCACTCGAAAAACCGTGAAAATACACGAAAACTGTTGATTTAACGTAATTTCCTGCTGTCGAAATGTAGAATAAAAGCCGAAAAATGCTATTTTTGTCGAAAAAGAAAACACGAAAGTGTTTGACCTCTAGGGATTCAAATGGTAAAATTCATTTATGAAATATATGGAGGTAATTTTAATATGAATAAGAAAAAGTTATGTTGCTTTTATGTGAATGATATTCATTTGATTACGATGCTTTTGCCATATATAAACGAAAGAATTAATGAAGGTACAGAAGTAATAACAATGATGGAAACAGATATGAGTAAAAGTGCAAAGAAGGTAATCGAAGAAATTCAAGGGAAAAAATCAAAAAGTTTATTGGAAATAGATTGGGAGAGCAAAAGTTTAAGTTATTTGTATGAATGTGACATAAAAGACAAACTGATTTTGATAAGTGGAACGAAAGAATTTATAAAAGAAACGAATAAAATTGTTGCCAATCGAAATGAAAGTTGTATGATTTTAAATTGCTTTGAAATAATTCAAGGAAGCGAAAAATTACAAGAAATTTTGGATGCACATGATAAAGTAGTCAATACTACTGGTGAAAGAAATGCAGAAGAAGTTTTTGAAGGATATGTGAAGAAGGATTATAGTGAAATTACATTATAATATATTATATAAGAAGAAAGTTTGAAAATCATGAATGATTTTTGAACTTTTTTGATTTGAACAATTGAAAAAGTAAGAAAAATAAGGAATAATAATCTAAGTATAAATTGGTAGAAGTCATGTTCGAGATATTTTAATACCAAGTTATACAGGAAACGTTTGCGGTTTATAAGAAAGGAGATTATGACATGGGACAAAAAGTTAATCCGCATGGATTGAGAATTGGTATCATTAAAGACTGGGATTCTAAATGGTATGATGATGCTGAATTTTTTGATTACTTAGTAGAGGACTATGTTTGTGGTAAATGGCTTCGAACAAAAGATTGGAATGCATATTTTGAAAAAATCTCAGTAAAGGCACAAAATTTTGCCATTCACCGATGGCACGATTGCAGGAAGATGAAAAAATGTATTCTTTTTGCATTAAATCACATTCGGCATAGAACCAAACGCCAAATCGTGGTAGTAGTATAGTAATAAAAATATCTCGAACAAATCGGCAGAAGAAAGACTTTCTTTTGCCGATTTTTAAACGTATTTTTTGGGGACGGGGACACTCTTAAAAAAGAAAAAATATTTGAAATATTTTCTAATTATTATATTTTTTAAGAGTGTCCCCGTCCCAAAAAACAGAGGACTTAAAAAAATTAATAAAATCTTAAAAAAACAACAGTTGACTTATCCAATAAAATGGTATAAAATAAAAAGAAATTTAATAACATAGTTTATTAGAAAGGATAGGTTATTAAAATGAAAGAAAGACTTGAAGAAATCAAGAAAAAATTAGAAAAATATGGGCAAGAACATTTGCTAATGTTTTTTGACAAAATGAATGAAGAAGAACAAAATGAATTATTAAATAAAATTGAGAAGATTGATTTTCAGTTGATGGAAAATTTGTACCAAAATGCCAACAAAACGGCTGATTTCAAAAAAGAAGTTATCGAGCCAGTTGAATATGTTGAGAAAACAAAATTAACCGTTTCTGAAAAAAATATATATGAGCAAAAAGGAATCGAAGCCATCAAAAAAGGAAAATATGCAGTTGTCACAATGGCAGGTGGACAAGGAACCAGACTAGGGCACAAAGGACCAAAAGGAACCTATGATTTAGGATTAGATTCTCACAAATCCATCTTTGAATTATTATGCGAAGGCATCAAAAAAGCCATGTTCAAATACGAAGCCATCATTCCTTGGTACATCATGACAAGCGAAGAAAATAATGACCAAACGGTTCAGTTTTTTGAAGAACACAACTATTTCGGTTACCCAAAAGAAGCCGTACATTTCTTCAAACAAGGTCAATTGCCAATGCTTGATTTAAACGGAAAAATCTTGCTAAATGAAAACGGCGGAATCAAAGAAGCAGCCAATGGACACGGAGGAACCCTTCAATCCATGGAAAGAAGCAATGTTATTAGTGAAATGCGTGAAAACGGCGTAGAATGGATTTTTGTCAGTGGTGTGGATAATATCCTAGCAAATCTAGTTGACCCATTATTAATTGGTATGTCCATTTCCAATAAAGTTTACAGTGCAGTAAAATCTGTTGAAAAGATTGATCCAAAAGAAAAAGTTGGCGTTATTTGCAAGAAAAATGGAAAAGTTGGCGTTATCGAATACACTGAAATTTCCGAAGAAATGGCGAATATGAGAGACGATTATGGCTCTTTAGTATATGGAGATTCTAACGTAATCATGCAATTATTCAACATCAAAGCACTAGAAAAAGTAACCAATTTAGAATTGCCTTATCACACAGCTGTAAAAAAGGCAAATTATATTGATACAAATGGAAAATTAATTGTAGCCGACAAACCAAATGCCTATAAATTCGAAATGTTTATTTTTGACTCTTTTGAAATGTTAGACGGAGTACTAATCTTGAGAGTAAAAAGAGAAGAAGAATTTGCACCAATCAAAAATGCAGAAGGCGTTGACAGTCCAGAAACTGCAAGAAAATTATACACAGACTTTTTCTCAAAACTAAATTACATGAAAAAATACAGTGAATGGTGTACCAATCCAGTATTCGATGAAGAAACGCGTCACGAATTGTTGCTAATTGCTGGAGATGAAGAAGAAATCAAAGACAGATTCTACAAAGATTTAGAATTCGGAACCGCAGGTTTAAGAGGCGTAATCGGCAACGGAACCAACAGAATGAATGTATATACGGTTACAAAAGCTACACAAGGCTTGGCAAATTTCATTTTAAGAGAAGGTGGAGAAAATAAAGGAGTTGCGATTTCTTATGATTCAAGAAGAATGTCAAAAGAATTTGCTATCGAAACGGCTTTATGCATGAATGCCAATGGAATCAAAACTTATATTTTTGACGAAATCAGACCAGTACCAGAACTATCCTTTGCCGTAAGAGAACTTGGCTGCACAGCTGGAATTATGATTACAGCAAGTCATAATCCACCAGAATACAATGGCTACAAAGTATATTGGGATGACGGAGCACAAATTGTTGCACCAAAAGATAAAGAAATTATTGAAGAAGTAAACAATGTAACCGACTATTCTTTGGTAAAAAGAATCAGTTATGAAGAGGCTCAAAACACTGGTTTATATAATATTATAGGAAACGCAATGGATAAATTGTATTTAGACGCCATCAAAAAACAAGTGTTAAATCCAGAAATCATCCAAGAAGTGCAAAAAGATTTAAACATTGTTTACACACCACTTCATGGAACTGGAAACAAGCCAGTACAAAAGGTTTTGGCAGATTTAGGCTTTACAAATGTATATGTGGTTCCAGAGCAAGAATTGCCAAACGGAAACTTCCCAACGGTGGAATATCCAAATCCAGAAGATGTAAAAGCATTTGACTTAGCCTTACAATTAGCCAAAAAAGTGGATGCCGATGTTGTTTTGGCAACCGACCCAGATGCTGACCGTTTAGGTGTATTTTCCAAAGATTCAAAAACAGGTAACTATGTGTCATTTACAGGAAATATGTCAGCTTTATTAATTGCAGAATATGTGCTATCCCAAAGAAAAGAAAAGAATTTGATGCCAAAAAATCCAGCCTTTGTATCAACCATTGTTTCTTCCAACTTGGCAGGCGCCATTGCGAAAGCATATGGTATGCACTTTGTAGAAACATTTACAGGTTTCAAATTTATTGGAGAGCAAATCAGAAACTTTGAATCCACTGGAAAATACAATTATGTATTTGGATTTGAAGAAAGTTATGGTTGCTTAGTCGGAACGCACGCAAGAGATAAAGACGGAATCACAGCGGTCATGATGCTTTGCGAAGCCGCAGCGTTTTATAAAAAGCAAGGTTTAACATTATGGGATCAAATGCTAAACATTTATAAAAAATATGGATATTACAGAGAAGAAACCGTTCCAATCACGCTAAAAGGTGCTGACGGAGCCATAAAAATCAAAGAAATTATGGAATCCATTCGAAGCAATCCGCCAAAAACACTTGGTGGCTACAAAGTGCTAGAAGTAAGAGATTACAAAACAGGTATCATAAAAGATACCGAAACCGGAAAAGAAACCAAAACCGAACTTCCAATGTCCAATGTGTTATATTATGCCATGGAAAACGATGTTTGGTGCTGTGTACGTCCTTCTGGAACAGAGCCAAAAATCAAATTTTATATGGGGGTTAAAGGAAAAACAATGGAAGATGCTGATAAACAATTAGCAAAATTGAAACGAGATATGTTGGCTTTGGCAGATTAAAAAAAGAAGAAGCATGGCTTTGGATATTCCAGCCATGCTTTTTAGATTATTCTAAGAGTAGCCTTATTATAGACTTTTCTTTTTCTGATAATTTGGAAATGTTATTACAGAGCAGTGATATCAACTCAAGATCGTTTTGAGAAGGAGAAGTGATAGTTTTGTCGCCGCAGGCACTTTCGTTAGTAACAGCGCAGGGATTTTGAAGTTTCTTTATATCTAAATCAAGATGTTTAGATATAAGTTCTAGGGTTGCAACGGAAGAATTGGGATTCCGTCCAGTTTCAATATTGCCAATCGTAGCCTTAGATAATCCGCATAATTTTGCTAACTGTCCTTGCGTAAAGCCTTTTTCCTTCCGAGCAGTTCTAACAATACTTCCTAAAGTGTTTTCCATTTTATCAACCTCCATATATTTTGATAAAACAAGAATCCTGAATCCGTGAATCAATTAAAAGCAAAGAACCGAAAGTATTATAAACAAA
>CAOJUE010000006.1 GCA_948443845.1 uncultured Eubacteriales bacterium
AGCTGGGAGAGCATCTGCCTTACAAGCAGAGGGTCATAGGTTCGATCCCTATAGCGACCACCATTTTATTTATAGAAACTTGATTTCTATATTGTATTTGGCCTGGTAGTTCAGTTTGGTTAGAATGCCGCCCTGTCACGGCGGAGGTCGACGGTTCGAGCCCGTTCCAGGTCGCCAAGAAATATCTAGTGTTATTCTAGATATTTCTTTAATATAATAGAAAATTGTGTAATTTTCTATTATAAAAACAAAATTTTTGTGACACAAGATTTTCTATTTTTTATATGGCTTCATAGCTCAGTTGGTAGAGCAGGGGACTGAAAATCCCCGTGTCAGTGGTTCGATTCCACTTGAAGCCACCATTTTTAAAGCAGTTACGAATTTTGTAACTGCTTTAAAAAAATAACTCTTGACGTAACCATAAAAGCATAGTATAATAATCGTCATAAACTCGCGTAGAAGTTCTCTTCCTAAAATTCTAGCAGTTTAAAAACAAAATGAGGAGGCAGCCGAATGAAGAGAGAAGAAGTAATCAAGTTTTTCTTAGAAGAACTTAAGAAAGTTCCTAATCGGGAAGTGTGTCAGGTAGCAACCGAAGACCAAATTCACAGAATTTCCAAAGAATTAGATTTTGAAATTATGGATCAATTCTTAAAAAATGAAAACTTAGCATTAAAGATAAGTGAAGTGCCAAAAGAATTTCATTTCGAGATGGTTCTGTATTTTCTACTTATGGCGGAACACAAAATGAGTGCGATTGATTCTAAAGTGTGGAATTTAGAAGATGCAGATACTCAAAAGTTCATCAAAAATATGAAAGATATTCTAGGACTAGATAAAAGTGGAGAACGTCGTTTGTTTGTGAGTAACAAACTTTGTTTTACAAATTTAGAATGGTTCTTGGATTATATTGAGGAACTGAATTTTTAAGGGAAGAGAAACAAAAGTAACTTTACACCAAATACTGTCGTATACAAAATTTTAATACGACAGTATTTTTTTACAAAAAATGCAAATTTCTCTTGACTTTTTATGTCAATTCATAGTATAATTATAAAATATAATATACGTGCAAGTTCTATTTTTCAAAATTCCAAAATAGAACTTTTTATTAAAAATAGAAAGGAGAAATCAAAATGGCAAAAGTATTACCAGATGTATCAAGAACATTTAACGAATACTTATTATTACCAAATTTAACAGATGAAAGATGCATTCCAAGCAATGTTTCATTAAAAACCCCACTTGTAAAATTTAAAAAAGGAGAACAATCCAAATATGAAGCGAATGTCCCATTCGTGTCAGCAATTATGCAAGCTGTTTCTGGCGAAGAAATGGCAATTGCCTTGGCGCGTGAAGGTGGATGTTCGTTTATTTTTGGTGCACAATCCATTGAAGCCCAAGCGCAAATGGTGCGAAATGTCAAAAAACACAAAGCAGGTTTTATCAAAAGCGATTCCAACGTAAAAAGCGGAACCACAATTCGAGATGTTGTTGCTCTAGTCGAGCAAACTGGGCATTCCACAGTCATGATAACCGAAGACGGAACTTCCAACGGAAAATTCCTAGGACTTGTAACCGACAAAGATTACCGAATTTCCAGAGTCGACTTAGACGAGCCAGTCGACAAATTCATGGTTCCCAAAGAAAAATTGGTTTGGGCGAAAAAAGGAATTAGCCTAACCGAAGCAAACGACATGATTTGGGAACACAAAATCAGTTGTTTACCAATTCTAGACGAAAACGACAATTTAGCCAACCTAGTATTCCGCAAAGACTACGAAGACCGCAAAAATAACCCAGATTCTTTCTTAGACGACAACAAAAGTTACATTGTCGGCGCAGGAATTAACACAAGAGATTACGAACAAAGAATTCCAGCTCTTGTAGAAGCCGGAGTTGACATGATTTGTATGGATTCTTCTGACGGTTATTCCGTATGGCAAAAAAATACGATTGACTGGGTTCGCCAAAATTATGGAGATAGCGTAAAAATTGGTGCAGGAAACGTCGTTGACAAAGAAGGATTTTACTACTTAGCAGACGCCGGAGCAGATTTCATCAAAGTCGGTGTTGGTGGCGGTTCAATTTGTATTACGCGTGAAACCAAAGGAATTGGACGTGGACAAGCAAGCGCTTTGATGGATGTTGTCGAAGCAAGAGACGAATATTTTGCAAGAACAGGCGTGTATATTCCAGTATGTTCTGACGGCGGAATTGTGCATGATTATCACATTACGCTATCATTAGCTATGGGCGCAGATTTTGTTATGATGGGAAGATATTTTGCTCGTTTTGACGAAAGCCCATCTCGCAAAGTCAAAAGAAACGGAACATTTGTCAAAGAATATTGGGGCGAAGGATCCAACCGCGCTAGAAACTGGGAAAGATACTTAGAAGATCCAACTAAGAAAAAACTAGCCTTTGAAGAAGGTGTCGATTCTTACATACCTTATGCGGGTCCATTAAAAGACAACCTAGCCATTACAGTCAGCAAAATCAAATCCACCATGTGTAACTGTGGTGCCATTACCATTCCAGAATTGCACGAAAAAGCAAGACTAACATTGGTTTCAAGTGTCAGCATTCGTGAAGGCGGAGCGCATGATGTTATTTTAAAAGATGTAGAAAATGGAGATAATCATTAAAATGTAGGCGCATGGGGCACTGTGCCCTTACACAAAATAATATCAAAAATATAAAAAATAGGAGAAAACACATGAACAAAGAAATGATATTAATTCTAGATTTTGGCGGACAATACAACCAACTCATTGCAAGACGTGTCAGAGAATCCCAAGTTTATTCAGAAATTGTGCCTTTTACGATTTCAATGGATGAAATCAAGAAAAAGACCCCAAAAGGCATTATTTTCACAGGCGGACCAGCCAGCGTTTATGCCGAAAATGCGCCTCGTGTTGATGAAGAAATTTTTAAACTTGGCATTCCGATTTTAGGAATTTGCTACGGAATGCAACTGATGACTTATACTTTAGGCGGAGAAGTCGCAAGAGCAGATAAACGAGAATATGGCGTAACGAGCGTAAAAATAGACAATCATTCTAAATTATTGGAAACCTTTGGCGATTGTAACAACTTTCTAATGAGTCACACAGATTTTGTTGCAAAATTGCCAGAAGGCTTTGAAAATATTGGTTCTACCGACCATTGCCCAAATGCTGCGATGCAAAACAATGCGAAAAATTTTTACGGCATTCAATTTCATCCGGAAGTCAATCTTTCTGAAAACGGAATAAAAGTAATTCAAAACTTTATTTACAATGTTTGTGGCTGTCATGGCGACTGGAAAATGGACTCGTTTGCTCAAGAAACCATTCAAGCCATCAAACAAAAAGTAGGAGACGGAAAAGTTCTTTGTGCGCTTTCTGGTGGCGTGGATTCCTCTGTGGCAGCGGCTTTGGTCAATAAAGCCGTTGGAAAAAATTTGACGTGTATTTTTGTGGACCATGGCTTGCTTCGAAAAAATGAGGCGGAAGAAGTGGAAGAAATTTTCACGAAAGATTTTGATGTGAATTTTATCAAAGTCGATGCCAAAGAGCGTTTCCTAAGCAAACTAGCAGGCGTGACAGAGCCAGAGAAGAAACGAAAAATCATTGGTGAGGAATTTATTCGTGTTTTTGAGGACGAAGCCAAGAAGATTGGAACCGTGGATTATTTGGTGCAAGGGACGATTTATCCAGATGTGATTGAGAGCGGATTTGGTAGTAGCGCCAAAATTAAGAGTCATCATAATGTTGGTGGACTTCCTGACTGCGTAGATTTTAAAGAGATTATTGAACCGCTTCGTGATTTGTTTAAAGATGAGGTGCGTAGCGTTGGTTTGGAATTGGGCGTGCCAGAATTTTTGGTATATCGTCAACCATTTCCGGGACCAGGACTTGCGATTCGTGTGATTGGAGATATTACGGAGGATAAATTGACGATTTTGAAGAATGCGGATTTTATTTTCCGAGAGGAGATTGCGAAGGCTGGTTTGGATCGAAGCATTAATCAGTATTTTGCAGTTTTGACGAATTTGAAAAGTGTTGGTGTTATGGGAGATGAGAGGACGTATGATTACACGATTGCACTTCGTGCGGTTTCAACGATTGATTTTATGACGGCTGAGTGGAGTAAAATTCCGTTTGAAGTGTTGGAGAAGGTTTCGAACCGAATTGTGAATGAGGTGGAACATGTAAATCGTGTAGTGTATGATATTACAGGAAAACCGCCGGCTACGATTGAGTGGGAATAAGTATTGTATACCTAATAATTAAAACAAAATAGTATCATAAAAAGTTTTTTGCTAAATTTTGGCAGAAACTTTTTGTGTATAATTGATTTTTGTATTCGAGTATGATAAACTAAACTCAAAAAAAGGAGAATACCTATGAAGAAAAAAATTTTAATGATAATTTTATTTTTACTCATTATCATTGCTGGAATTGTATTTTTTGCCAAAAGAGAAGCGCCAGTGGGGTCTGAGCCAAAGAAAACGTCTGGAATTTCGAATACTGAAATTTCAAATACTAAAATGAGTCTTGTCACATCTTTAGAAGATGAGATTTCTGATAATACAGCTTGGTGTGGAACTTTTAACTTAATTTGGAACGACTTGAAAAATGAATTAGCAAAACAAGATATTATTTTTGAGCCCCAACCAGAAATGGTAAAAAATTTGAACCAAGGAACTTTTAACACTTCCTATTTGTCAGAAGATAGTTATTACAAGGTTTATGGAGTGCCTAGTTTGCAATTAAAGGCAGAAATTGAAAAAGCAATCAAGGAAAAATTTGATGAAAATAGCGACATTTTAAATGATTTTGATTGGGAAAATGTGAGTCCAGAAGATTATTTTTTGTATGCTATGCTCAAAAAGAATTTTGAGTTTCCGAAAGTTTTTACAGAATTGGAAAGTGGAACATTTGGAAATTATGAAAATGTCAAATATTTCGGAATTGATGAAAGCACGGAAAAACAGGTAAGAGAACAAGTGGCAGTTCTTTATTATAATTCAGAAGATGATTTTGCGGTTAAATTATTGACAAAAGGCAATGACGAAGTCATTCTTGTGAAAGGAAATAAAGCCAATTCTTTTGCTAAAATCTATGAAGAAATCATGCAAAAAAGTGAGAATTATGAAGGAGCGTATGATTTGGCAGAAGGAGAAATTTTGCAAATTCCGAATATCAATTTTGACTTGAAAAAGGAAATCGAAGAAGTAGAAGGAAAGCCATTTTCGTTTGCGAATGGTGAATCTTATAGGATTAGCCAAGCTTTGCAGACCATTCAATTTGAATTGGATAAAAAAGGCGGAAAAATCAAAAGTGAAGCAGGAATGATGGTCAATAAAATGGCAGTTATGGAGCCAACTGAACCAAGAAAGTTTTTGATTGATGATACTTTTACCATATTTTTAAAAGAACAAGAAAAAGAGTTACCTTATTTTGCGGCGAAGATTTCGGATATTTCGCAGGTGCAAAAAGATACCCAGAAAACAGCTAATTCGGAAAAACCAGAAGAAACAGAAAATGCTTATTTTTATGGAAAAATTGTAGAATCTACCAAGGATTTCATTTTGGTCGAACCAAAGGAGGGAGAAAACATTCGCAATTCGGCAGATAAAATTTCAATTGGTTTGGATGGCGAAAATGATTATATGTATGAGGTTGGAACGAATGTAAAAATAACGTATAATGGCACGATTATGGAAACGTATCCAGCGCAAGTTGAGGCGATTGATATTGAAATCAAATCAGCAGAAAATTTTGAAATTCGTTTTTACGATAAATCTTATGAAAGTCAGCAAAAGGTGCGTCCAATTTTGGAAAAAAACGAAAGCGAAAAGTACGACTATAATATTTTTGCCTATATGGGACAAGTTTCTATTTTGATTGATGGCGAAGAAATGCTACTTCGAGATGCTTTGTTACAAAATAAAATTATCATGAACGAAATTATCGCGAAGGCAAATCAAGATTTAGATGCCGGAAAACTAGATGGAGATATGTATCAAGATGGCGGAAGTATGATTTACAAGTATGAAAATTATACAATAATAAAAGTGCATAATTTAGAGGGAAATCGAGATGTATATATCGGAACACCGAATATGACATTGAATGATTTAGAGGTATAAAATACAAGTTTCTTGCTAAAGTTTAGCAAGAAACTTTTTATTGCTTTTTTTCAAAAATATGATATAATCATTTTATTAAAGGAGAAAACTATGGGAAAAAAAGTTGCGGTACTGATTTCGACCTATAATGGCGAAAAATATTTGAAGGAGCAGTTGGATTCAATCTTAAATCAAACGTATAAAAACATCGAAATCGTCATTCGAGACGACGGCTCGAGCGATTCCACGTTGGAAATTATCAAAGAATACAGCCAAAAACACGATAATATTATTTTAAAAGAAGGAACGAATATTGGCTTTATCAAAAGTTTTTTCAAATTGCTAGAAATTTCCCATGCTGATTATTATGCGTATTGCGATCAAGACGATATTTGGCTACCAAACAAACTAGAATTGGCGGTTAAGTTGCTAGATAGTGCAGATGATCACAAGCCCAAATTAGCATTTGGAAATTCAGATTATTATGATGAAAATATGAATTTAATTGGGGAAGGAGAAAAACATAAAACATTTTCTTTTCAAAATTCCCTATATGAATGCGTTACTCAAGGAATGACGATGGTTATTAACCAAAAAGCCAAGGAAATCATCATTGAAAATCTTCCTGAAAAATGTTTCTTTCACGATTGGTGGACGTATATGATTTGTAGCGGAATGGGTGAAGTTTTATATAGTGATGAAACCGTTGTCAAATATAGAAGATTTCAAAAAAATGCCACAGCAGAAGGGCAAAACATTTTTAAAATATTTTTGTGGCGAATCGAAAAATTAATTACGGACAATGGTATGAAAGATATCAAAGCACAGCAAATAGAGTATAAAAAGATGTTTTATAACAAATTGCCAGACGAAAATAAAAAATTGCTAGATATCTTTGTCCAAGAAAAATATAATTTCTTTAAAGCCATTCGAAAAGTATTTTATCCGCAAAAATTAAGAAGGAAATTAATCGACGATATCATGATACGAATTCTATTTTTATTGGGAGTATTATAAATGACAAACGACAAAAGAATATTTTTTAAAAATTTCATATGGAACATTGTAGGAACGGGATTAAATGCCTTTAATTCACTATTTTTCTTGATTATCGTAACCAGAATCAATGGCATCAATGATGCAGGAATTTTTTCAATTGCCTATTCCACAGCATTAATTTTATATACCATAGGCTTATATTCTGGCAGACTTTGTCAGGTAACAGATATCGAAAATAAAGTAAAAGACAAAGACTATATCATAAACAGAATAATAACCTGTATTTTAATGATATTACTTGCCATTGGCTTTGTTTTCATCAAACAATATTCGCCATATAAAATGGGCATTTTTATCCTACTTTGTGTGTACAAAGCCACAGAAGCTTTTGGCGAAATTTTGTATGGCATTATGCAAAAAAAAGATTTGCTATACCAATCGGGGCAATCGCTTACGATTAAATCATTAGGCGGTTTACTGATATTTTTCATTATCGATTATTTCACACATAATTTGATTTTGGCATGCACAGCTATTATATTATTAAATCTTGTAACAATTTTGATTTTTGATTTTCTGCTTGTTTGCAAAAAATTGATTGATTTTAGTACCAAAGTAAATATGAAAAATGTATGGCATATTTTCAAATCAGAGTTTTTTGTATTTGCCAATTCCTTTGCAGGAATTTATGTGCTGAATGCTCCGAAATATGCAATTGATAATTATTTAACAGAAGATGTACAAGCCATTTTTGGCTACATTATGATGCCTGCCACTGTGATTACGTTATTTACACAGTTCGTATTTATGCCGTATTTGAACAAATTAAAAGAATTATATGAACAAAAAAATATGAAAACATTTAAAGGAATTGCCTTCAAAATCAAAATGGCAGTAATGGGCTTTGGCGTTTTGGCAAGTATTGCAGCGTTTGTGATTGGACCAGAAGTGCTAAGTCTTATCTATGGCGAAGAATTGACGCCATATCGCATGAATTTGACAGTTATTTTAGCATCGTATATTCTGTATGGTATATCATATGTGAATTTAGTGCTTCTAACTACGACACGAAATACGTTTGTGCAATTTGTGGTTTATGTGATTACAATGATAGTAGCTTTCTTTGGCTCAAATGTATTGGTGCAAAATCAACAAATCAATGGAGCAACAATTTCGTGTGCGGTTACACTGGGTGTGCAATTTATTATGTATACGATTGTGACAAAAGTGATTCTAAATAAAATAGAAAGGAGAATAGCATGATAAATCCAAATCAAATCAATCCAATTGGGATAGGAACCTATCAATTAGATTTAGAAAATCAAGACAAAACGCTGAAAGCATTACTACATTCGGTAGAGCAAGGGCAGAATTTTATGAGCACGAGTTTGCTTTATGCTGACAAAAAAGTGGTTGATTTCCTGTGTGAATTTTTCAAAAAAGTTCGCAAAGAGGACATATTTCTAACATGTCATTTAGAGCCCTATATTGAAAAAAGGGAAGATGTGGAAAAGCAGTTGGACGAATACTTGCAAAGAATGAAAATTGATTATGTGGATAGTTTGCAGGTGCATATGTCATATGCATCGAAAATTCCGCTGCTAGAAACGTATGAAGAAATTGATAAATTAGTGAAAAAGGGGAAAGTTAAGTATATTTCTGCAAGTAATACAAGCTTGGAGACTTTGAAAGAATTACAAAGTCATTTCAAACTATTTAGTTTTGAAGGTGTTTACAATTTAGAATGCAAATATTACGAAAATATTGGTTTGCTTGATTTTTGCAAAGAAAATAATATTCGATTTGTGTGTTATCAGGCACTTAGAAGAAATAATATTGCAAAAATGAATTATCCATTTTTAGTAGAAATGGCAAAAAAATATGACAAAACGCAAAATCAAATTTTGCTAAATTGGCTAATCAAAGAAAAAGGCTTGCATACGATTATCAAAACCAATACGATACAAAATATTGATAGCAATTTATCTGCCTTAGATTTCACATTAGAAGTTGAAGACAGAGAAAAATTAAATGCGTTCCAAGACCAAAGGTTTAACCAAATTGAGATTGATTGGGAAAATCAAGGTGGGATTACGATTGATAAATTGGCGAGTCAATTTAAAATTGATTAATTTTTGAAAGGAGAATCAAATGAAAATTTTAGTCACAGGAGGTTTGGGATTTTTAGGGTCTCATATTTGTGTAGAATTATTGGAAAATAATGATGAAGTGGTTGTTGTGGACAATTTGTTTAATAGCAAAATGGAGGTAAAGGATAAAATTCAAGAAATCACAGGAAAAGAAATAAAGGTTTACATTGGCGATTGCGCTGATGAAATATTGATGGACAAGGTTTTTCTTGAGAATGCAATTGATAGTGTTATTCATTGTGCTGGCTTAAAAGCAGTCGGAGAATCAGTTGAAAAACCAGTTTGGTACTATCAAACTAATTTAGGAACAACTTTGAATTTATTGAAAGTTATGCAAAACCATCAGTGCAAAAAAATCATTTTTAGTTCAACAGCAACGGTTTATGGTGTCCCAGAAAAACCACAAGTTGACGAAACATTCGAAACAGGCAAAACGACAAATCCATATGCTACTTCAAAGTATATGATTGAAAGAATTTTGGAAGATGTTTATGTGTCTGACAAGACTTGGAGCATTGGAATTTTGAGATATTTCAATCCAATTGGCGCTCACAAAAGTGGCTTAATTGGAGAAGAGCCAAATGGAATTCCGAATAATTTAATGCCTTATATTTTGAAAGTTGCCAAAGGAGAATTGCCTGTTTTAAGCGTATTTGGAGATGACTATGATACGCCAGATGGAACAGGAGTGCGAGATTATATTCATGTGGTTGATTTAGCTAAGGCTCATTTGAAAGCAGTAAATAAGTTGAAGGAAGGTGCTGGAATTTATAAGTATAATCTTGGAACTGGGATTGGTTATAGTGTTTTGGATATTATTCGCAATTTTGAGAAAGTGAATGGAATTAAGGTTAATTACAAGATAGCGCCAAGAAGAGCTGGAGATGTGGCAGCGTGCTATTCTAATCCTGCGAAAGCAGAGCGTGAGATGGGGTGGAAGGCTGAGAAGAATATTGAAGATATGTGCAAAGATGCTTGGAATTTTGCTAAAAATAAATAGAAATGAGAAAATGGATGAGAGTTGCGGTTATTGTTGTTGAATTTAACGATGCGGAAGAAACGATAAGGTATGTAAGAGAAATTCAAACTTATCAAAATATACAGCGAATTGTAGTGGTAGATAATCATTCTACGGTTTTAAATACGGTTAGTCTCCTAAAGGAAAATCAAAATGAAAAAGTAGTGGTTTTGCAATCGGATAAGAATGGGGGCTATAATTATGGGAACAATTTGGGAATAAAATATTTGCAAGAGCAAAAAGAAGAATACGATTATTTTATTATTTCTAATCCAGATATCAAAATCGAAGAGAAGGCAATTGAGCGATGTTTGCAAGTTTTGGAGAGAGATGAAAAAGTTGCTGTTGTGGCGCCAAGAATGTATGATGCTAACAATCAGCCAATTCGTAGAAGTAGTTGGAAAATAAGGACATTTTGGCGAGATGTGATTCATTCCACAAGACTTTTAGAGGTGTTTTTTTATTCGCAATTACGTAATGGTGAATATAGCCAAAAAGAATATTCTAAAGGATTGCTCGAAGTTGAGGCGATTTCTGGTGCGTTTTTTATCATAAAACGTGAAGTATTGGAACAAATTGGGGAGTTTGATGAAAATGTCTTTTTGTTTTATGAAGAGGATATTTTGGCTCAAAAACTAAAGGAAAAAGGTTATAAAACCATAAGCGTAAATGATGTTAAATTCATTCATTATGAGAGCCGAACGATTGGAAAAACGCTGAGTTATTATCGCAAAATGAGGGAATTGCAGAAAAGTAAAATGTACTATCATGAAAAGTATAATCATATCAATAAAATACAGAGTTTTTTCTTGCAAGTGTTAAATATTTGCAGAAAAATAGAATTAATTTTTGAAATTCCGATTCGAAAAATAGGAAAAAGTAAGGAGAAATCAGATGTATAAACGTACTCAAACGAAATCAATTCAAGTTGCAGGAACCCAAATAGGTGGGCAAAATAAGGTTGTAATTCAATCGATGTGTAACACGAAAACCAAAGATATAAAATCTACAGTAGAGCAAATTTTAAATTTAGAAAAAGTAGGTTGCGAGATTATCCGCGTTGCTTGCCTTGATTTAGAAGATGCTAAAGCGATTGCTGAAATTAAGCAACAAATTCATATTCCCATTGTGAGCGATATTCATTTTGACTATAAAATTGCGCTACAAGCTATCCAAAGTGGTGTTGATAAAATTCGAATTAATCCTGGAAATATCGGAGACGAAGAAAAAACAAGAGCTGTTGTAGAAGCATGTCAAGAAAAACAAATTCCAATTCGAATTGGTGTCAATAGTGGGTCTTTGGAAAAAGAATTGCTAGAAAAATATAAAAAACCTTGTGTAGAAGCCATGATTGAAAGTGCGAAACGTCATGTACAAATCTTAGAAAAACTGAATTTTTATGATATTGCGATTTCACTAAAAGCTTCTAATTTAGATATGTGTGTAGAAGCTTATGAAAAGGCATCTCAAGAATTTCCATACCCACTTCATTTAGGGATTACAGAGGCAGGAACAGCTTTTAGTGGAACTATCAAATCTAGCATAGGACTTGGAATTCTTCTAAAACAAGGAATTGGTGATACAATTCGTGTTTCTTTATCAGAGGATCCAATGGAAGAAATTTATGTTTGCAAGGAAATCCTAAAAAATTGCGGACTGTATTCAAAAAGTCCTAAATTAATATCTTGCCCAACCTGTGGAAGAACACAGTATAATATGATTCCAATTGCCAAAGAAATGGAAAAATTTTTGCAAACGTTGGAAGCAGATATTACGGTTGCGATTATGGGCTGTAGTGTGAATGGTCCAGGAGAGGCAAAAGAGGCTGATATTGGCATTGCTGGTGGAAATGGAGAGGCTTTGTTGTTCCAAAAAGGAGAAATTATACGAAAAATCAAGGAAGACAATCTGGTAGAGGAATTGAAAAAGGAAATTTTGGCAATGATTGAATAATTTTTACATATTTTAACAAATTACTTGCAAAATTTTTTAGAATGTGTATATAATAGAAACGTAAAATGAGAATAGAATTTAGGAGGGGAAATAAAAATGAAAAAAATTGCGATACTTACCAATGGAGGAGATGCTCCAGGGCTTAATGCAGTCATAAGAGCAATTGTGAAAACTGCTGAAACGAACGGAATAGAAGCTTATGGATTTATTGAAGGATACAAAGGCTTACTAAATAATGATTATGTAAGATTAGATCCAAATGGCAATGCTTCAGGCATTTTGGACAAGGGTGGAACGATTATTGGAACTTCCAATAATACCAATGTGTTTAATTATAAAGTTGTTAAAGAAGATGGAACGGTTGAATATCAAGATTTATCAGATAAATGCGTTGAAAATATTCGTAATGCTGGATTTGAATGTATCTTCACATTAGGAGGAGACGGAACCCAAAAATCAAGTCGAGATTTTTGCCTAAAAGGTGTGAATTGCATTGGTGTTCCTAAAACAATAGATAATGATGTGGCTCATACGGAGACAACTTTTGGCTATAATACAGCTGTATCGGTTGCTATGGAAGCATTGGATAGACTTCACACAACAGCGAGCGCACATCATAGAGTTTTAACTTTGGAAGTAATGGGAAGATATGCAGGTTGGATTGCCTTAGAATCTGCCATAGCAGGTGGTGCAGATGTTGCCTTAATTCCAGAAATTCCATATGATATTAATAAAGTGGTTGAAAAAATTGAAAGAAGAAAACAAAATGGAAAAGCGTTCAGTATTGTCGTTGTATCAGAAGGTGCGAAACCAAAGGATGGAGAAATCAGCATCAAAAAAGTATTAGATGATGGTGCAGGACTTGATAATATTCGTCTTGGTGGAGCCGGAGAATTGGTGGCTGACCAAATTGAAAAATTGACAGGAATGACAACAAGAAATACAGTTCTAGGTTATGTTCAAAGAGGTGGAACGCCAACCTCATTTGACAGAGTTTTGTCAACAAGATATGGTGTCAAAGCGATGGAACTTGCGATGCAAGGAATTTTCAAAGTGCTAGTAACCTATAAAGGTGGAGAAATGGGATATGTTGATTTAGATGATGTTGTTGGAAGAGATGCCAAAGTAGGGGCGGCTTCTAGCAAAAATCGTACGGTTCCATTAGACCATGATTTGGTAAAAGTGGCAAGAGAACTTGGAATGTGTTTGGGAGATTAAAAGAGCGTGAAAAATTTTACGAAGTAAAATTTTGCTCGCTTATCAATATTGAAGATATTAAATAAAATATTTTGGATATTAGGTAGAAATATCTTTAATATTAGATAAAAACTGACAGGCAAAAAATGCTTGTCAGTTTTTTATGCTGTTTTTAGGGTTTGGCAAAATCCGGAAGTTCGTCGTAATATTCGATATTATCTTTATCAAATGGATTCAAAAGGATAAATTTATCAACCGAATATTTCCCAAGAAAATGTTCCTGTTTATACGAAACATATACAAAATAAGGGTTATATTCATCATCTACCGTAACGCCAATGTCTTTGATATTCTTAGCTCTCAAATTAATGGGGCTTCCGATAGTGAGAAAGGTTGCACCACTTCCTACTCTTGGATAATCAATTGTAACTGCTTGGTCATTTTCAATAACAAAAATACGACAGTTTGACCCTGAATATACAATATATTTTCCATTTACACGGAAGACTTTTTTGATGGTACAGTTTCGTATAGCATTAAAGTCTTTCCCAGAAAGATAAAAAACTTCCTTTGCAAACATTTCAGAAGACTCAAGTGTTTCATACTTCGGAACACTTGCTGAGCGAAATTGGATATTATCTACGGCAAATAAAAGCAGATAAATCAAAAAGCTGACTTTCCAAAAAAATAATACTTTTTTGATGATTGCATTAGGCAAGAAATCGTTTAATGGTTTGTATACCAACCGAAAAAAGTATGCTATCATGAAACCACCCAATATTCCACCACTGAACAGAGAAACGCCTCTACTTGAAAATACAAGCAAGATAAAGGAACAGAAAGCTGTTGTAAGAAAAGCAATTCTCTGAGCTGGTATGTAAGCATAATGGGGAAAATCCTTTAAAAAAGGTTCTTCTTTAAGCTTGCTCCAGTCTCGAAAAATAATTCTTTTACCTTTCAGCATAATATTCTGCCGAAGAAATCGTGGCGAACTAAACCATGTTCCCAAAAACCCTAAAAGTAAACTTAAAATAATCATTTTCAGCATAAATATTCCTCCTTTGAAATATGCTTTTTTAGTTACAGTTGCTAAGGTTTACGAGTGACAAAACTAAAAAGTTTCGGAAGAAAAAACAGTCCTAATTCTAATTAGTAATTAAAAAATAAACAAAATATCCTATTATAATGATAACATAAAATTTGGAAAAAATCAAGTCTTGGAAAACATAATTTTTGCAGTATTTCATAAAAAACACTTGATTTTTATAAAATTTATGATATAATAGCAAAGCTATGTAAAATTTAGAAAAATTTTGGAGGAAATAAAATGAGTGTTAAAGTTGAAAAGACAGATAACAAAAATGAATTAAAATTAGAATTTACAATAGAAGCAAAAGTATTCCAAGATGGTATGAATACAGTTTACAAGAAAAATGCCAAATATTTTAATGTACCAGGATTTCGAAAAGGAAAAGTTCCAATGAACATGGTAGAAAAATTCTATGGTTCTGAAATATTTTATGAGGATACATTTAATGAAATTGTGCCAGAGATTTATGAAAATGCTTTAAAAGACGAAAAAATTGAAGCAGTTAGTCGTCCTGAAATTGACATTTCTCAAATGGAAAAAGGAAAAGATTTAATTTTTACAGCCGTTGTGCAAACAAAACCAGAAGTAAAATTAGGAAAATATAAAGGAATTTCTTTAGAAAAAAATACATACGAAGTAACAGACGAAACAATCGAGCATGAATTAGAGCATATGGCTGATAGAAATTCAAGAATGGTAACGGTAACAGACAGAGCTGCTAAATTAGAAGATACGGTTGTTATTGATTTTTGCGGTTCGGTTGACGGAAAAGAATTTGAAGGCGGAAAAGCAGAAAATCATGAATTGAAATTGGGAAGCAATACTTTTATTCCAGGTTTTGAGGACCAAGTGGTTGGCATGAAAACAGACGAAGAAAAAGATATTAACGTAAAATTCCCTGATGAATATTTCTCAAAAGATTTGGCTGGAAAAGATGCGGTGTTTAAAGTAAAAGTTCACGAAATCAAAGAAAAAGAATTACCAAAAATCGATGACGAATTTGCCAAAGATGTTAGTGAATTCGATACATTAAAAGAATTAAAAGCAGATATCAAAGCAAAACAAGAAGAACAAAATGCACAAAGAAGTAAAAATGAATTACAAGAAGTCGCAGTTAAAGCCGTTGCAGATTTGACAGAAGTGGACATTCCATCAGGAATGATTGAAACCGAAATCGATAACATGGTGCAAGATATGGACAATCGTTTGGCATATCAAGGAATTCGTTTGGAACAATATTTGAAAATGGTTGGAAAATCCATGGAAGATTACAGAAAAGAAAACGAAGAACCAGCCAAGGAATCCGTAAAAATGAGATTGGTTTTGGAAGCTGTTTCAAAAGATGCAAAAATTGAAGTAACCGACAAAGAAATGGAAGAAAAAATCAAAGAATTGGCAACAGCGTATGGTAGAAAAGAAGAAGAATTGATGAAAAATGAAGAATTGAAGAAAAATATTGAAGCAAGCATCAAATCCGAAAAATCAATTGATTATATCATTGACAATGCAAACGTAACAGAAAATTCTCCAAAGGTTGAAAAAAAGGAAAGTAAACCAAAAGTAGAAAAGAAAGAAACGAAAAAAACAACAACGAAGAAAAACACAAAAAAAGAAGAAGAAGCCAAATAATTAAGATAAGGTTCCAATTTTGGAACCTTTCTTTGTTATAGAAATATACTAAAGGAGAAGAAACGAAGAGGAATACCAAAAACGACAAAATATTATATAAAACGACAAAAACATCAAGAAATATGTCAAAAAATGCGATGATTTTATTCATGAAAACTTTAATTTTCTTATCAAAATGGCTTGAAAAAAAAATAAAAATGATGTATAGTATGTTATATTATGAAAAAAATAGGAGGAATAAAATGATAGAAAATAGTTTAGTGCCTTACGTAATCGAGCAAACAAGTAGAGGAGAAAGGTCTTACGATATTTTTTCGAGATTATTAAAAGATAGAATTATATTTTTAGCAGAGGACGTTAATTCTGCATCAGCAAGTTTGGTGGTGGCTCAGTTGTTGTTTTTGGAGTCGGAAGATCCAGATAAAGAAATTTCGCTTTATATCAATAGCCCTGGTGGTTCTATTACGGATGGAATGGCAATTGTTGATACGATTAATTATATCAAGTGTCCGGTATCCACGATTTGCGTGGGAATGGCAGCAAGTATGGGAGCGGTACTTTTGGCGTCTGGTGAAAAAGGAAAACGTTTTGCGACCCCAAATGCAGAAATTTTGATTCATCAACCATTAATTGGTGGTGGTGGACTTTCTGGTCAAACCACAGAGATTAAAATTCATGCTGACCACATGGTTCGAACGAGAGAAAAATTAAACAAATTATTGAGTGAAAGAACTGGTCAAAGTCTTGAAACGATTCAAAAAGATACCGAAAGAGATAACTATATGACAGCTCAACAAGCTTTAGAGTATGGCTTAATTGATGGAATTTTAGACAAAAGAAATTAAAAAATAATCATCTTAAAATAAGAAAGGATTAAGAAAATGCCAAAAGGTCAAGAGAGAAATGTAAAATGTTCGTTTTGTGGAAAACCACAAGAAGTTGTGAAAAAGATAATTGCGGGACCAAGTGGAGTTTTTATTTGTGATGAATGTGTAGGACTATGTCAAGACATCATTGAAGAGGAAGTTTATGATGAAGAAGATATTGTTGAACAAGTAGAAATGCCAACTCCGGCTGAAATTAAGAAAATTTTAGATGAATATGTGATTGGGCAAGAAGAAGCGAAAAAAACTTTGTCTGTAGCGGTTTATAACCATTATAAGCGAATTAACAATTTAGAATTTATGGATGATGTAGAAATCCAAAAAAGCAATATTTTGTTACTAGGACCAACTGGTTGTGGAAAAACGTTGCTTGCACAAACTTTGGCAAAAATTCTAAATGTTCCTTTTGCAATAGCAGATGCTACAACGCTTACAGAAGCAGGGTATGTGGGGGAAGATGTTGAAAATATTCTTCTGAAACTACTTCAAGCAGCCAATTTTGATACGGAAAAAGCACAAAAAGGAATTATTTATATTGATGAAATTGATAAAATCACGAGAAAATCAGAGAATCCTTCTATTACAAGGGATGTAAGCGGTGAGGGAGTTCAACAGGCACTTCTTAAAATTATTGAGGGAACAGTTGCCTCTGTTCCGCCACAGGGTGGTAGAAAGCATCCACACCAGGAATTTTTGCAGATTGATACTTCGAATATTTTATTCATTTGTGGTGGGGCGTTTGAAGGTTTGGAAAATATTATCAAAGATCGTGTTGGTCAGAAATCAATGGGATTTGGGGCGAAAATTGAAAGCAAAAAAGATATGAACAAAACGGAAATATTCAAGAAAATATTACCACAAGATTTGCTAAAGTTTGGCTTGATTCCAGAGTTTGTTGGAAGACTTCCGATTACAGCTACGTTAGAAGGATTAACAAGAGAGGCTTTAATTGACATTGTAACAAAACCAAAAAATGCGTTAGTAAAGCAATATAAAAAATTGGTAGAATTAGATGGCGTAGAACTAGAATTTGAGCCAGATGCTTTGCAAGTGATTGTGGATAAAGCGATTGAAAGAAATACAGGAGCCAGAGGGTTACGTTCGATTATTGAGGAAATTATGCGTGATATTATGTATGATATTCCGTCCAATCAAAAAATTGCAAAATGTATTATTACGAAGGAAACCGTGGAATCTAAGAGTTTGCCGAAATTAGTGATTGATGAAAATAAAAAGCGTGAGCCAATGAAAATTAAGAAAAAGATTAAAAATGCGAAAAAAGAAGAAACGGCTTAAAAAGGGAGATGGAATGGAATTTTTAGAATTAGTTCAAAAAAGATATTCTTGTAGAGAGTTTTCTGCGAAAGAAGTTGAAAAAGAGAAAATTGAAAAAGTGTTAGAAACAGGAAGATTAGCGCCAACGGCTTGTAATTTTCAACCACAAAAAATTTTAGTTGTAACCGACCACGAAAAAAGAGAAAAATTAAAAGAATGCACACGATTTACATTTGATGCGCCAGTGATTTTGGTAGTATGTTATAATAAAGAGGAATCTTGGAAAAGAAAATACGATGGGCAAGATGAAGGAATTGTGGATTGCAGTATTGTCTCAACCCATATGATGTTGCAAATTCAAGAATTGGGAATGGGTTCAACTTGGGTTGGTTCATTTGATCCGATGAAAGCAAGAGAAATTTTGAAAATTCCTGAAAACTTGGAAATTGTTAATTTGTTGCCATTTGGTTATCCTGCAGAAAACAATGTTCCTAGTCAAATGCATGAGAAACGAAAAGTTATGAGTGAAATTGCTTTTTGGAATGAATTTTAGAAGAAGAAATCCTTACTTATAAAGTAAGGATTTTTTGATGAAGAAAAAGATGTCGAAAAAGGTCGAACGAAAAGGAAAATTTTACTTGCAATTAGAAGTTAAATATGTTAAGATATGGGTAATTTAGAGGAAAGGAGGGAGAAGTATGGAAGAAAAAATATTGAATGCTTTGGCTGAAATGAATCAAAAATTCGACAAGAAATTTGATACGTTAGATCAAAAATTGGAGAATGGATTGGCTGAGTTGGATAGAAAATTTCAGAGAAAAATTGACGAGATGGATGAGAAATTTGAGAAAAAATTTGATGAAATGCATAAAGAAATGAACTGTTTACGTGAAGAAGTAAATCAAAATATGAATCATTTAGCTCAAAAAATTTTGGATCGACAATTTGTATTTGAAGATGAATATGGTAAGAAAATTGATACCATTTTTGAATATGTTGAATTTCATCAAAAAAATAATTTGCAAAGATTTGACCGAATTAGCAAGTTAGAAGACAGAGTTGAGAAAAATGGATTGCAAATTTTAGACCATGAAAAAAGAATTTCAGCATTAGAGAGAAAAAGTGTATAATTTTCAGTCTGAAAATTATAATCAGCCACAAAAATAGAGAGCATACCAATTATTTTTATAAAAGAAGTAATTGATATGTTCTCTATTTAGTTAATATCACTATGATTTTTATTTCTTACAGCTTCTTCAAACAATAATTTCAATTTGTCAAATAAGCGATAAAAGAATTTTAGTCCGAAATGTTCTTGCTCCAAATCTAATAATTCTGTTTGTAAATTGTTTAAATATGACAGTGTTCCATGGACTTTGATTAATTCACGTTTTTCTTCTAATTGATTCATCATATGAAGCACAAATTGGTCGTAAAAATGGTAAGAATCTGTGGTGATTAGAATTTGGCGAAAATCGTGTAATTTTTTTTCAAAAGCAGTTAAAGAATATGTATCTGTAATGAAATCGAATTCGTGCTGAAAGCAATTTTCGAGAATCATATTTTGGGTAGAAAGTGTTAAATTTAATAAGGTAGTTTTAACGGTGTCTATTTTGGTTGTTAGACGATTTATTTTTTTTGAATCTTCTGCGCAATTTGAAAGTTGTTGAGAATATTCTGCTAGAAGGGTTTCGTAATGAAGTAATAAGTCAAAGTTGGTTGCAATTTGGTTATAAATTTTTTCACTGGATTTGGCAATAAAGGTATTTTTAAAAATGTGGTTACTATAAAGTGTACTGTGAAAAAGTGGATAAGATCCAGTAAAATATAGCATTTGATTGATTAAAGCGGTCTCGATTGGATAGAAAAGTGGGCTAGAAGTTTCAAAAGTCATATTATAATATTTTACACGGTCGGAGTTTGTATCTGCAACAAGAGAGGCCATTAATTGAACAGAGGCTTCGTTGATGCCTTGTCCTTTGCCACTTAATACATCAAATAAACCAAGTTTCAATAATTTTCCATGAGAATTTTTTACTTCTTGAAGGGCATGAATACATTCATGAATGACTAAAGTATCCAGATTTTCAAAATCTAATTTTTCGCTGAAGTAAATTGCCTTGTTTCCGCGAAAAATATTTGGCGCCTGAATCTTCTGGCATTTTGGCAAAATACATTGCAACATTGCTTAAACTAAAGCAGACATCTCGTTCATTCAAATGATGTTCTGGAAAAGCATGGCAGATTTTACTTGACACAATATCTGCGATTTTGTTGATTTGCGAAGATGTCAATTGTGATGTGATTTCAATTCCTTCCTTTTTTAAAATAGCATTTGTATTCATAAATTGCTCCTTTGTACAATATAATTTTATTATACATCAAATATCAAAAAAATAAAGCAAAAACTTAAAAAAATGTATTACATTTCTGTAACAAAAATGTAATTAAAATGTAATATGGAAATGCTTGATTTTTTTTGAGAAAAAAGTTATACTATATATGATAGATAAAATTACAATTTAAAGAAAAGAGGAATGAAAATGAAAAGTAAAATAGTAAGTATAGTGGTTATGATTTTATTAATTGTTTGCCTAGTGTCAGTATCTGTTGATGCTGTGAGTTTTACTGCTACCATGACACCAAGTGCTACAACAGTAAAAGAAGCAACCGAATTTACCATAACCGTAAAAGTTTCAAATTTAGATGTGGGAACAAATGGAATTAATTCATTAAAGGGTAATTTGAAATACGATACGAATGTTTTTGAAACGATTAGTGAATCCAGTATAGAAGGTTTAAATAGTTGGTCTGCCAAATTTGATGAAGCAAGTGGAGAAATTTCTTTAACGAAAAATACATTTGTTACCTCTACTCAAGAAGTTTTCCAAATCATCTTTAAAACAAAATCTGGTGTTTCTGGCAAAAGTGGAACAATTTCTTATACCAATATTGTAGCATCGAATAGTGAAACCAGTATTCCAGCAACGGATATTTCAACCTCTATTACAGTGGGGAATGAAACTAGCAACAACAATAATAATACAAACACGAATTCTGTTGCCAACAAAATCGTAACCATTAATCCGACAACCAATAATACAACTAATAATACATCCAATAATGCAGTTGTGAACAAAACAACAAATACGAATAGCACAAACAATTCAATTTCAAGTTATGTCAACACAATGACCAATACACAAACTCAAGACAACATTCCACAAACTGGTGTGAATGATACAATTTTAACAGTATTGTTTATTGTAATTGCCATTGCTGTAGCATTTTATATCAAAATTGAAAAATTGAATAAGGAAATGAAATAAAAAAATGTTTTAAAAACTTGCTTGTGAAAGCAAGTTTTTAATTTTTTAAGGATAAGATTATCTTTAATTTATTGATAATATTTCTATTTTATGGTATGCTAAAAAAGAAAGAGGTGTAGGTATGAACGAAAAATATAATTGGAATTTAAAGGATATTTTTGCGATGAAAGAGGATTTTGATGCTTACAAAAGAAATTTGAATCAGCTTTTGGAAAAAATTGCGAAATATCAAGGAAACTTAAGTGAGAGTTCAAAAAAATTGCAAGAATGCTATGCTTTGTATGAGCAGGCTTTGGAGGTTTTTGAGAGAATTTATGCTTATGGAATGCTAACTTATCATTTAGATATGAGCAATCAGAATTCGATTAAATTGTATAAGGAAGTGGAAAATATCGGGACAAATTTTAGTCAAACGGTTTCTTTTATGGTACCTGAGATTACGCAAATGAATGAGAAAAAAATAAGAGATTTTATGGAACAAAATTCAGATTTAAATCGATATAAAAGAGTTTTAGAGGATATTTTAGAGAAGAAGAAACATGTTTTGAGTAAAGCAGAAGAAAGTTTGCTGAGTCAGTTTGGAGAAGTGTTTTCGGCTCAAGAAAATACATTTGATGTTTTGACAAATGCAGAATTTAAGTTTGGCAATTTGATCGATGAAAGCGGAAAAGAAGTCGAAATGACAGATGGAACCTACACCAAATTTTTGCGTAGCAAAGAAGAAAAAGTGCGAAAGCAAGCTTTTGATTTGATGTATGACCAATATAGCAAATTTATGAATACGATTACGGAATTATATTTGGCAAGAGTGAAGGAATATACGATTGTAAGCAAATTAAGAAATTATCAATCTTCTTTGGAAGCAGCGGTTGTGCATGATGATGCGAGCATTCAGGTTTATGAAAAATTGATTGAAAGTGTGCATAAAAATTTGGGTGTTAATCACAAATTTATGAGTCTAAAAAAGAAAATGCTTAAGAGCGATGAAATGCATTTGTATGATATTTACCAAAATCCGATTGAAGTGGAAGATGAGAAAATTTCGTTTGAGCAGGCGAAAGAGGAAGTGCTAGAGGCTTTGCAAATTCTGGGCGAAGAATATACGAATCGCTTAAAAGAAGCGTTTGACCATTCGTGGATTGATGTTTACGAAAAGCCAAATAAGCGTAGTGGGGCGTATAGTATGGGTGTATATGGAGTTCATCCATTTGTGCTAACGAATTTTGTGGAGAGTAAGCGTGATGTTAGCACAATTGCCCATGAATTGGGGCATAGTATGCATTCGTATTATTCGAATCAGAACCAGAATATTTTAGACAGCAATTACACGATTATGGTGGCAGAAGTGGCTTCTACGGTAAATGAAATATTGTTAGCCAGTTACCAAATTGAAAAAGAGCAGGATAAGCGTAAAAAAGCGGAATTGTTGTATGAATTGTTGGAAATGATACGCGCGACTTTGTTTCGTCAAGCAATGTTTGCTGAATTTGAAAAAACGGTGCATGAAAAGGTCGAAAAAAAAGAAATGCTTTCAAGTGAGGATTTATGCCGAATTTATTACGAGTTGAACCAAACGTATTTTGGGAAAGAGGTTGTGATTGATGATAAAATTAAATACGAATGGCTTAGAATTCCACATTTTTATAGCTGTTTTTATGTCTATAAATATGCGACAGGAATCTCGAGTGCCATTGCAATTGCGAGCAAGATATTGAAAAAGGAAGTTGGATTTACGGAAAAGTATATTGAAATGTTGAAACAAGGTTGTTCGAAAAAATCAATCGAACTTTTGAAAATGGTGGAGGTTGATTTAGAGAGTAGTATACCTTATGATGAAGCAATTCAGTTTTATCAGGAAAAAATGGAAGAGTTGAAGAAGTTGATTTTGGAATAAATGCTAAAAAATAGAAAAAGTTCTTGCAATTTGAAAATAAGTGTGTTAGAATAAGCCCAATCCAAAAAGAAAGGAGGGAAGAGTATGGAAGAAAAAATATTGGCAAAGTTGGACAGTATGCAGAATCAGATAATGCATGAAATGAATCAGAAAATGGATGATTTAAAAGCAAGTATATTAGGAGAAGTTAAACAAGAAATTAAAGAGGAAGTTAGTGGAATCAAAAAAGATGTTGATGGTATCAAACAAAAAGTTGATAGTCTCCAAAAAGAATTCATCGAGTTGAAAGAAGATGTGCAAGTTATTTCTGATCAAATGGTTGTTCTTGAAAATGACTATGGTAGGAAAATCAATATTATGTATGAAGAATTGACGGCGCGAAATGAAAGAACAGAAGCATTAGAGAAAAATTGGATGTCGACTCAAAAAAGAGTAGACAAAAATTCTGCATTTATTTTTAGTCATGAAAATCGAATTGCAGCTTTGGAAAAGGCAAAATAATAACAATTTTTTCACAAAAAATCGTTATAGAAAGAGAGCATGCACATTATTTTTTAAGAAAAGTAATCTGTATGCTCTCTTTTTGGGCATAGATTTTTTAAGAAATATGTTGCCAAATCCTTACTTTTGTAGTATAATATAATAAATTAGGAAAAAATGGAGAAAAAAATGTCAAACATAGTCATAGGAATTGAAGGATTAGTTGGAAGTGGAAAAACCAGCATTTGTCGAGAATTAATCAAATGCATACCGAATTCGGTGCTATTAAATGCAGGAAATTTGTATCGAGCGATTATTTGTGTGATGATGCAAAAGGGTGCTACCATTGCTAACATGAAAAAGAGTGGCAAAAATTTGGAAATTCGAGAAATGATTGACCAATTAAACATAGAAATAAGGCTCGAAAATCACGAAACGGTGGTTTATGCAGAGGGCGAAAAATTGTCGGAAGAGGATTTGCAGTCAAAAGAAACTTCACTCGCAGTTTCTGAAATTAGCAATACCGCAAGCAATGAAGAAGCGTTTTTGTTTGTGCGTGATTTAATTGACGATTTAAAAAAACAGTATCATGTTATTTTTTCTGGAAGAGCAACGATGAAGATTTACCCAGAATGCGATTACCATTTTTTTGTGATTGCGGATTTGGAAGAACGTGTCAGAAGGAAATGTTTGCAATATAAAAATAAAGAAAAAGCCGAAGAAATTCGAAGAAATATTATCAAAAGAGATACCTTGCAAGAAAAAAGTGGATTTTATGACTACAGTCCGATAACGATTGAAATTGATGTAACAGACTGCAAAAGTGTCGAAGATTCGACGGATAAAGTGCTACAGAAGATAAAATTAAAAGAGAATGTTTAAGTTTTTAGGAGGCAAAATGGAATACGTAAACGAAAAGTTAGTAGAATTTAATCATTATTTATCAGGCAGAAAAGTAGCGGTAATTGGATTGGGTGTTAGCAATGCGCCTTTGATTGATTATTTGTACAACTTGAAGGCACAAGTTACGGTTTTTGACCGAGTAGAAATTAAGGATTTGAACAAAACCATTCTTCGAAAAGTTACTAATTATGGAATGGGGATGTCTTTTGGCGAAAATTATTTGGATGAATTGGTGGGATTTGATATTATTTTCCGTTCGCCAAGTTGTTTGCCAAGCACGCCACAATTGGTAGCAGAGGCAGAGCGTGGAGCAATTGTTACAACCGAAGTGGAAATGGTTATTGAATTATGTCCCGGAAAAGTTATTGGTATCACAGGAAGTGATGGAAAAACGACTACAACAACTCTGATTTCTGAAATTTTAAAAGAAAAAGAATACAACGTATTTTTAGGTGGAAATATCGGAACGCCACTGTTTACCAAGATTTCTGAGATGACTCCAGAAGATATTGTCGTTTTAGAACTAAGCAGTTTTCAATTAATGGACATGAAAATTAGTCCGCAAATTGCAGTTATTACCAATATTACGCCAAACCATTTGGATAAACATACCGATATGGAAGAGTACATAAATGCTAAAAAAAATATTTTCAAATACCAAGATGAAGGTGGTTTGTTGGTTTTGAATTATGATAATGAAATCACGAAAAGTTTCGAAAAAGAGGCTTTGGGAAGAGTGGTATTTTTCAGTAGCAAAAGCAAAATTCCTAATGGCTATATCATAGACGATAACAAAATCAAATATTGCGAAAATGGTCTAAGAAGCCATATTTTGGAAACAAAAGAAATGAAGCTTCGTGGAGTTCACAATTTTGAAAATGCAGCAGCAGCTTTGGTTGCTACCCAAGATTTGGTTGACCGAGAAACTGCGTGTCAAACGATTTTGAATTTCAAGGGTGTGGAGCACCGCTTAGAATTGGTGTTGGAGACGAAGGATAGAATTAAATGGTATAACGATTCAGTTAGTTCGAGTCCTACTAGAACCATTGCAGGTTTGAATGCATTTAGCTTAAGAAATATTATTTTGATTGCAGGTGGTTATGACAAAAATTTGGATTATACGCCACTTGCTAAGCCAATCGTCGATAATTGCAAAGAACTGATTTTGTTAGGAGCAACGAGTAATAAAATTGAAAAAGTGGTTAAAGCCGAATTAAAAGTGCAAAATAAGAAAATGAAAATTCATAAATGCACTGATTTAAGAGAGACTGTGGAAATTGCCAAAGAAACTGCGGTGCAAGGTGATGTCGTTTTGTTTTCGCCAGCAAGTGCTAGTTTTGATATGTTCAAAGATTTTGCAGAACGTGGAAAATTGTTTAAAAAATATGTGAAAGAAATCGCGAAGAGTTAGGCAAAAAGAGTTGTAAAAAACTAGCTTAATTAACGTGAGAAAGTTTAGGCATTGCCTAAACTTTCGCTCGTTTTTCTTTAAAGAGATAGGTTTTTTACAGCTCTTTTCTAAAATAAACGATTTTAATTAATTTTCTCATGCTCAAAATAAAATTAAAAATTTCGCTACAATAAATCGATACCAGATAACCGCGGAATCCCCAATTTTGGGACGAAATAATAAATTAGCACAACATCTATAAACGTATCTAAAATGTTGATAATCATGACATCATTTTGGGCGTCAAGTCCTTTTAAGATATTGTCGACCACACAATCCAGTAAAATGAAAATGGCTAAGGGTGATAGAATTTTTATGTAATTGGAAATCGTTTGGTCTTTATAAATCCATTGTCCAAGCTGATTGGCTCCTAAAAACAAAAATAGGCTAATCAAAAGGCAAAGAGATATGGAAATAATAAGAATGATGTTTGTTACTCTTTTGATTGCTTTTTGTCGATTTTGTGCATTATAGGTAGCAAATTCTGGTACAAATAAACTGCTAATTGAGGAAAATATTACATTAGGAAATATGACAATTGGCATTGCCATACCATTGATTTCGCCATAAACGGCTAGGGCTTTGGCACAGTCTAGTTTGCCTTTTTCAAAACTAAGTGGAATGATAATTTGCTTTAAAGTAGACAATCCAGAACGAATGAAAGAGGTAATGGCAATGGGAAAAGACATTTTGAAAATTTTTTTTCGATAGTAGGAGGGTTCATAATGAGTGGTATAGGTAGTTTTGTAGATTTTGGAATCATGCTTGTAGAGTAGGTAGTTACCAATAAAGGAGAAAATTTCTGAAATTAAATCTCCTAAAACAAGTGAAAAACACGCATATTCTAAGCCATTTGGTAAAAACAAATCAAGGAAAAATGCTGTGATCAGTATTTTAATGATTTGCTCAAAAAATTGCGCAATAGTTGATTTATACACACGCCTAATAGCAATAAAATATCCAGAAATTGCAGATGACATGGAAATTAAGGGTAATGCAAAACAAATCACATAAATGACGTTTTTGGATACTCTGTCATGCAAGCAATTTTTAATGATGAAATCAGAAAAAAACAGGAAAAGAAGGCTTGCCAAAATTCCGCAAAGAAAACTGAAAAGCAGACTGCGTTTGGTAATTTTTTGAATGCCTTCTTTATTTCCAATTGCGAGTTCCTCAGAAACAAGACGTGTAACAGCAAAATTGATGCCAAACGTGCCAAGCGTAATTCCAAAAAGATAGACGGACATGACCAAATGAAAAACGCCAAGCATTTCTTTCCCAATTTTTTGCGTAATGTAACTATTAAAAAATATTGCAAATACACGAAAAATAATCGAACTGGCGGTTACGATAAAACTATTGATTAAAAATGTTTTGACTTTTTTGTTCACGAAAATCACCTTAAGGAAATTATATGAAGAAGGTGAAAATTTAAGAACGAAAAGGATAGACAGCAAATAGGTTTTTATGATAGAAAGTAAGTTATATAAAAAGGAGAAAAAATGAAATATCCATTTAAGATTTTAAATAAAAAGAAGTTTATGTTGTGTTTTATTGATGCTTTTTTGACAAATCTATTTTTCTATATTACACCAGTGCTTTTGGCATATTTTACGAGAGAGCCGTTTACATTGGAAAAATTCAAATGTCTGATTTTGTCGATTATTGTTAGCAAAATTTTGGCGGTTGCTTTAAATCAGATTTGGATTATGTATATTTTGCGTTTTGAACATCAGTATTCAAAAGATTTGCAATTGGCATATTTTAGTAGAGTTGTCAGAATGAAACCATTTGCTTTAAATAAAGTACATAATGGTTTTTTGAAGAAGGAAATTGATATTATTTCAGGAGAAGCCGAAGACTTGCTAGAATACATTTTTGAAACAGTTAGTGGATTTTCGATTTCGATTGTGATGTTTTTAGTGCAGGTAATCAATCAAGATAGGAAAGTATTTTTGGTGTGTTTAGCAATGCTTAGTGGAATGGTTATTTATAATGTATGGCTTGGCAAAAAATATGTTTCGGTACAAGAAGATTATAATGAAACTTACTCAAAATACAATTCGACTTATGTTGATTTTTTACAAAATGTAAAGACTGTCAAAAGGCTGAATGCAAGTGGATTTGCAAATCGAAAAAATGAAGAATTATATGAAAAAGTATTGCCTAAGTTAGGAAAAGTGAATTTGACGTATTCGTTTCGTTCGAATGGAATCAATGTTTTTGTGTATATCATGTATGTGATTGTACTAACGAATTTGTACTTTAAAATGCAGGCTGGAGAAAATATTTTATCGAATTTGTTGTTTTATGCAACGATTTTTGATTTACTAAGAGGCGAATTAAAAGATTTGACATTTTTGTTTGTACATTTTAACAAATTTCAAGCAGCGACCAATCAAGTGGAAAAAATTATTGGTCAAGACGTGGAAAACAAAGTTATCAAAGATTGGAAAGTTATTCAAATCAAAGATTTGGAATTTAAATATAATGAGGAAACAAAAACCACCATTCAAATTCCCAATTTTGAAATTCATCAAGGAGACAAAATTAGTATTGTGGGCAAATCGGGGCAAGGAAAAAGTACGTTTTTGAATATTTTCTCACGTTATATCGAAGTAGACAGCGACAAATACAGAATTGATGAAGAACCAAAACAAGGAAATCTAGATTTGGCGTATATTTCGCAGGAAATTGATTTGTTTGATTTAAGTGTAAGAGAAAATTTGTGTTTAGGCAAGGAAATTTCAGATGAAAAATTGATGCAAATTTTGATTGAAGCAGGTTTGCAAGAGTGGGTTGAAAAGCTGGAAAATGGTTTAGATACGATTGTTGGCGAAAGAGGATTAAAATTGTCAGTTGGGCAAAAGCAAAGGCTGAATTTAATTCGTGGAATTTTGCTAGAGAAAGATGTGTATGTTCTAGATGAACCAACTTCGAATTTGGATAAAGAAACTGAAAAATTGATTGTTAATTTAATTCAAAAATATTTGCAAAATAAAACGGTTGTGATTGTAACGCATCGTGATGAGATTAAGAGAATTTGCGAGAAACATTATATTTTTGAGAATAATTGTATGCAAGAAGAAATTTTTATCAAACAATAAATTTATTTTACGCCACGATTTTCAAAAAAGAGAGAAAAATGACCCAAATTTACATAAAATCAATACAGAATACCAAATTTTGCATTCTAGAGGCATAAAAAGGCATAGTATCAGAAAAATGACTTTTTAAAGTGATGCACTAGAATGTCCAAAACACGACTTTTTCCAATTAAGTATACATAAATATTATGAAAAATTAAAATGTCTTAAAATGCATTTTAGCTGCTTTCTGGAAGACATCAGAAATTTTGAGTTGGAAAAGGAAAATTTAAAGAAAAATTATAAAAAATTCTTGACAAATTAAAAAAAAAGTATATAATAAAAATAATATATAAAATATATTAAAAATTTTGTTAACGACATAAAAAATAGGTAGTGTTGCAGCACTACCTATTTTTATGTTAAAAACCGAAAGCTTCACGAAGTAGTTTGATAAACTTCAAAACGCCAGTTAGAAGTTTCAACAATTTATGTAATCGGTATTTAAGCATTTTCTTTTGTTTTTTTGCTAACGACATAATAGCCTCACCTCCTTTCAAAGGGGAATGTTATTATGTCTTTTGTTTGGAAATCTTGCTTTTGGATAAAAGCAATTAGACAAAATAAATTTTTCTTATTATAGCACGAGAAATGTTGTATTGCAATAGGAAAATATTAAAAAATAATTTTTTGTAAAATCATCAAAAAAACGATTGACAAAAGAACGAATGTTTGATAAAATATTACTATTAAAAAAGAAAGGAACAGAGTTATGCTAGAAAAACTAAATGATAAATATGTGTTTTTTGATGTAGATGGAACATTATCGGAATATCGCTATAATGACCATGTTAGTGGAGGAAACGATTGGGGCGGACAAACGTGGGAAGAATTGTTTTTTGGGAATGTTTTTGTTAAGAATCGCCCTTTAAAAACAATGGTTAATTTAATTGAGCAACTAGATTCAGATAAAGTTTTTGTATTGGGTGCTATCACAACCAGTCATGAAATTGATGAAAAATACGAATGGCTTGCGAAATATTATCCTTCCATTAAAAGAGAAAATATCATTTTTGTAGCAGACTCCTCTTTGAAGGTAATTGCGCTTGAGCAATATGCGAAAAAATTAAATATTCCAAAAGAAAAGATTGTTTTTATTGATGATAAACACGCTACCATAAGACAAACAGAGGAAGCAGGCTTTAAGTCGTATCATACAACATCTTTTGTCGAATAAAATTTGACCAAAACAATTCATAACAAAGAGTTACGAGTATCATTTAAAATGAAGGGGGCAAACATGAACGATGAAATTATTATAAAAGGTGCAAAAGAACATAATTTGAAAAATATCAATATCAAAATTCCCAAAGATAAATTAGTTGTTATTACAGGGCTTTCTGGCTCTGGCAAATCTTCTCTTGCGTTTGATACGATTTACGCCGAAGGCCAAAGAAGATATGTTGAAAGTTTATCTTCGTATGCCAGACAATTCTTAGGAATTATGGAAAAGCCAAATGTAGAATCCATTGATGGACTTTCACCAGCCATTTCTATTGATCAAAAAACGACTTCTAAAAATCCACGTTCCACTGTTGGAACGGTAACAGAAATTTATGATTATATTCGTTTATTATACGCTAGAATTGGAATTCCCTATTGTCCAAATTGTGGCGAAAGAATCGAAAAACAAACCATTGACCAAATTGTCGATACGGTTTTAGAACACACAGAAGGAACGAAAATTCAAATTTTAGCACCTGTTGTGCGTAGCAAAAAAGGAGAATATACGAAACTTTTTGCCAATATGCAAAAAGAAGGATTTGTGCGCGTCAGAATCGATGGCGAGATGTATGAATTAACAGACGATATCGAATTAGATCGAAACAAAAAACACAACATTGACATTGTGGTTGACCGACTTGTCATTAAAGAAGATATTCGCAATCGTTTGGCAGAATCGGTTGAAACAGCGATGGCACACGCCAATAATTTGGTAAAAATCGATTTTGTGGGAGAAGGCGAAAAATTATTTAGCGGAAATTATGCTTGCCCAGATTGCAATATTAGCTTTGAAGAGTTAACGCCTCGCATGTTTTCTTTCAACAATCCTCTGGGCGCTTGCCCAGAGTGTACAGGAATTGGTTTTTTAATGAGAATGGATGAAGATTTAATCCTTCCTGACAAAAATAAAACCTTGTACGATGGAGTAAAAGCCTTTGGCTCGAGCACTATGAAACGTGGTGATACCATGGCAAAGATGTATTTTGAAAGTATTGCTAAACATTATGGTGTTGACATCCAAAAGCCAATCAAAAAGTTGCCACGCGAGTTTTTGGATAAAATTTTATATGGCACAGGTGACGAAGAAATTGATTTTGAATATACTTCAGCAAGTGGTACTAGGAAATTTACGAGTCCTTTTGAAGGCGTAATTCCTACATTGGACAGGCGTTATCGAGAAACGAAATCGGAGGGAATGCGCCGTTTTTATGAGATGTATATGAGTGAAAGTCCTTGCCATTCTTGTCATGGAGCCAGATTGAAAAAAGAAGTTTTGTCTGTTAAAGTAGGCGATAAAAATATTAATGAATTGACGGATATGCCGATTGGCAAAATCAAGGATTATTTGGCGAATTTGCAATTAACCAAAAAAGAGAAAATGATTGCAGAATTGATTTTCAGAGAATTAAATATGAGATTGCAGTTTTTGATTGATGTTGGTTTGGAATATTTGACGCTTTCAAGAAATAGTGGAACCTTGTCTGGTGGGGAAGCACAGCGTATTCGTTTGGCAACACAAATTGGTTCAGGACTTTCAGGTGTTTTGTATATTTTAGATGAGCCAAGCATTGGACTTCATCAAAGAGATAATGATAAATTGTTGGAAACCTTGAAAAAATTGCGTGATTTAGGCAATACGCTAATTGTGGTAGAACATGATGAAGACACAATGTATGCTGCAGACCAAATTGTCGATATTGGACCTGGTGCGGGTGTGCATGGTGGAAATGTGGTAGCGCAGGGAACTGCTGAAGAAATCAAACTGATAACCGATTCTATTACAGGTCAATATTTGAGTGGTAGAAAGAAAATTCAAGTTCCCAAAACACGCAGAAAGAGTGCAAAAGGAAAGTACCTTGAAATTGTGGGGGCAAGTGAGCATAATTTGAAAAATGTCAATGTTAAAATCCCATTAGGCGTTTTTAACTGCGTGACTGGTGTTTCGGGTTCTGGAAAATCGACTTTGATTAATGAAATTTTATATAAATATTTGGCCAGAGAAATTAATAAATCGAATGAAAAACCGGGAAAATGCGAAGAAGTTAAAGGAATTTCGAATATTGATAAAATTATTAATATTGACCAATCACCAATTGGAAGAACGCCACGCTCTAATCCAGCAACTTACACAGGGGTTTTTGATATCATTCGTGATATTTATGCAGGTACAAATGAGGCAAAAATGCGTGGTTATCAAAAGGGAAGATTTAGTTTTAATGTTTCAGGTGGACGTTGTGAGGCGTGCCAAGGAGACGGTGTTGTGAAAATTGAAATGAATTTCTTGCCAGATATTTATGTGCCTTGTGAAGTTTGTAATGGAAAGCGTTATAATCGAGAAACATTGGAGGTCAAATATAAGGGAAAATCCATTTCAGATGTACTTAATATGACAGTGGAAGAAGCATTGGAATTTTTCAGCAATATTCCACGCATCAAAGATAAAATTCAGACTTTGGCTGATGTAGGGTTGGGCTATATTAAACTTGGGCAACCTTCTACAACACTTTCTGGTGGGGAAGCACAGCGTGTGAAATTGGCAACAGAATTATCCAAAAGAGCGACTGGAAAAACATTGTACATTTTAGATGAGCCAACCACAGGACTTCATATAGGAGATGTTCATAAATTGATTGATATTTTACAAAGATTAGTTGACACAGGAAATACGATTGTTGTCATTGAGCATAATTTAGATTTAATCAAAACCGCTGACCATATTATTGATTTGGGTCCAGAAGGTGGTGATGATGGTGGACAAGTAATTGCAATCGGAACGCCAGAGCAGATTGTGAAGAATGAGAAATCGTATACGGGGAAATTTTTGAGGAAATATTTGGAGAATTAATAAATTTTACCTATTAAAAAGATGATTTATAATATAAATCATCTTTTTTGAGTTTAAAATTAAAAAAGTTATGAAAAAAGAATATTCTAAATTTCAATCTAAAATAAAAATTACCCAAAAACACTTGAAAAATTCTCCAATAAAAGATATAATAACAAAATAAAATGCAAGCGAAAAAAATGGAGGAAAAAATGGCTACAAGAGATAAAAATATATGGATTTTATTAATATTTATTTTATCAGGTTTAGTAATTGGAGGACTTTTAGGCGATTTAGCAGCCAAGGTGGATTGGCTTTGGTGGCTTGGATTTGGGCAAGAATTTGGGTTGGAAAGTCCACTTGTGCTGAATCTTAGCATTTTGAAAATTACCTTTGGAATGATGGTTAAAATTAATATTGCAAGCATTATCGGTATCGGAATTGCTTTGTTTCTATACCGTAAAGTATAAAATGGGAAAGTAGGAAATTGAATGTTAGATATTTTAATGGATTCGGTCATCGATAGTGTAAAACTAATTCCGTTTTTATTGATTACTTATTTAATCATGGAATATTTAGAGCATAAAACTTCAGATAAACACAAGGAACACATGAAAAAATCTGGTAAAATGGGACCAGTGATTGGTGGCTTTTTAGGCGCTTTTCCACAATGTGGATTTTCCGTATCTGCTACGAATTTGTATGTGGGACGTGTCATTAGTTTAGGAACACTGATTGCTGTCTATTTATCTACATCAGATGAGATGATACCTGTTTTTTTATCAGAAGCAGTGCCTGTTTTTGTAATATTCAAAATTTTAGCAATTAAAATATTGGTCAGCATTGTGATGGGAATTGTGATTGATTTGATTTTTCAAAAAGAAAAACAGGAAAATGAAATTGGACTAATGTGTGAGCATGATAAATGTCATTGTGAAGATGGGATTGTAAAATCTTCGATTAGGCATACGGTAAGCATTACTCTCTATATTTTTTTGGTTAGCTTGATTTTGAATTCTCTTATTTTTTTCGTAGGAGAGGAACATATTTCACATCTTATTTTGAATCAACCAATTTTAGGACCGATTTTGGCAGGGCTTGTGGGCTTGATTCCTAATTGTGCATCTTCTGTTATTTTAGCAGAATTGTACCTTGGAAATTTGATATCAGCAGGAACGATGATGGCAGGTTTGCTTGTTGGAGCAGGAATTGGACTGTTGGTATTGTTTAAAGAAAATAATAAAATGAAAGAAAATATCAAAATTGTTTCTTTGTTGTATGGGATTGGGGTGACATTTGGAGTACTATTGGAGGCAGTCAAACTTGTTTTGTAAAGGGGATAGAAAATGAAAAAAACCAAACGAAAAATATTTGAAACATCAATGAAATTATTTTCCCAAAAAGGTTATGATGCTACAAGCATTGAGGAAATAACGGCTATAACTGGTGTGGCAAAAGGGACGCTTTATTATCATTTTTCGAGCAAAGAGGAAATTTTTAATTTCCTTGTAGAAGAAGGAATGAAACTTTTGAAGATGAGCATTGAAATCAAAACTTCGAAGTGCGAAACTACGATTGATAAATTAAAAGCAATTGTGCTGATTCAGTTAAAAGGAATTAAAAAATACGAGAATATTTTGACGATTGTGATGAGCCAAGTTTGGGGAAATGAGCCACGAAATGTTCTGTGTAAGGAAAAAGTGATTGAATATATTAATGTCATTCAGAAAATCATTGAAGAAGGTTTTGAAAAAGGTGATATCAAACAATGCAATTCAGAAGCTTTGGCATGTGAATTATTTTCTTTGACATGTTCAACATTGATTTACCGCAGAAAAAACGAAGAATTTGATATTGATAAATTATACCAAGAATATGAAAAAAATTTATTAAATAAATTATCGTAGGGGCAGATGCCCTCAACTGCCCTTGATCTGTAAAAATAGCCAAAAAAGAAAGGAATCAAAAAATGGAAACAAACATATACAAAGGTTGCCCAAGACTGTACGAAGTCCCAAAAATGAATAATTTGAAGGAATTAATAGAGAGAACAGAGAAATTATATAAAGACCATATTGCATTTAAATTTAAGACAGAAACGCCAGGCGTTTTTAATACAAGAACTTATGAAGAATACATTAACGACATCAAGGCTTTGGGAACAGCGCTTATGAGTTTAGGACTGAAAGATAAACGAATTGCGGTCATTTCTGAAAATCGTTATGAATGGACGCTTACTTATTTTGCTACTGTCAATGGAACAGGTGTGATTGTGCCACTTGACCGTTCTTTGCCGGAAATTGAAATTATTAATTTGATTGAAGCCTCTGGCGCAGAAGCGATTTTTTATTCGAATAAATATAGTGAAATTATGGATAGAGTGAGAAATGAGAAAATAGGAAAAATCCAATTTTTTGTTTCCATGGACGCTGAAAGCAGTAACGATGAGGTATATTCGCAAAAAGAATTGATTCGAATTGGTAAAGATTTGATGAAAAATGGATCTCGCATTTTTACAGATTGTGAAATTGATAATGAGAAAATGTCGATTATGTTATTCACTTCTGGAACGACTTCTAAAAGCAAAGCAGTGGCATTATCACACAAAAATATTTGTGCGAATATTTACGATATTGCTTCTGTTTTTGATGTAAGTGAAAAGGATACTTTGCTGTCATTTTTGCCATTGCATCACACATATGAATGTACAGTTGGCTTTTTGTACCCAGTTTTTGTTGGTGCGACGATTACGTATTGTGAGGGGATTAGGCATATTGCGGATAACATTCGAGAATATCAAGTGAGTGTTATGATTTCTGTTCCAGTGCTTTTTGAAAGTTTGTATAAAAGAGTGATGGAAACGATTGAGAAAAAAGGCATGACCAAAAAAGTACAAACAGGTTTGAAAATCAGCAATTTTTTAAGAAAAATTGGAATTGATATCCGAAGAAAGATTTTCAAAGAAATTCACGAATCTTTAGGCGGAAAACTACGCTTATTTGTAGCAGGAGCAGCGGCGTTTGACCCTAAAATGGAAAAGGGACTAAATGATTTAGGAATTGATACTTACCAAGGTTATGGCTTAACGGAAACATCGCCTGTTATTGCAGCAGAGCATAAAACGGTTGTACGATATGGTTCGATTGGAAAAGTATTTCCAAGTCTAGAAGCCAAGATTTTTGAGCCAAATGAAGATGGAATTGGAGAGCTGATTGTAAAAGGTGATACTGTCATGCTAGAATATGTTGGAAATTTGGAAGCAACGAACGAAGTTATTCAAGATGGTTGGTTTCACACAGGAGATTTGGGGTACTTTGACAAAGATGGCTTTTTATTTATAACGGGAAGAAAGAAAAATGTCATTGTTTTGAAAAATGGAAAAAATATTTATCCAGAAGAAATCGAAGCCATGATTAATGATATTCCTGGCGTAAAAGAGTCTTTTGTTTTTGGAAGACCAGAAGGTGATGATAAAGTGGATTTAAAATTAGCAACAAAAGTGGTTTATGATGCAGAATTCATGAAAACAGAATTTGGTTTGCAAGAAGAAAAAGAAATCAAAGATAAAATTTGGAAAGAAATTAAAGAAATCAATAAAAAAATGCCAACGTATAAATACATCAAAGAATTAATGGTTACACAAGAAGAATTTATTAAAACAACAACTCAAAAAATCAAGCGTTTTGAGGAATTGAAGAAGTTAGGAATTGAAAATTAGAAAGTCAAAATGACAAATATTACAATTATGTTACAAAATTTTACAAAAAGTTACAAAAATGTAATATAAAAAAGTCGAAAATGACTTGTATTTTTAATTGAAAAAATATATAATAAAAATAGTTATAAAATGTGCTATAAAAGAATGCACAAATTAAGACTTAAGGAGGTAAGTTTACAATGTCATTTTTTCACAAATCAGGCATAGTAAACGTGAAAATGGTAATCACGGAAGAAAAAATATTATCGAATATTGATAAAATCGAGAAATTGATTAATCCAAATGCAAAAAAGCAGATTGTTCAATTAGAAGAAGATGCTTATTTTCGTGATTTGGTGGAATCAGTAAAGACGTATTTGATGGAATATCCAAAGAAAAAGAACTTTCCAGCTGATGTCTATCAAGCAGCATTTGATTTAGTAGAATATGCAACGAACCAATTTGAAGAAAGTACGAAAAAAGTAGAAGATTTAATTCGTCAAAGAGAAATGAATATCAAACTTGCCAATGTTTTGACTGATGTTTTGAAAGTGGTAAAAGGCAAAACGAAAAATTGGAAAGAAATTGTTAAAAAAGTAAAGAAAAAATATCCTGAAGATGTTGTAGAAGCATTGAAAATGATTGGAACAGAGGAAGAAAATTCAGAAGAATATAAGACGGCGGAGCAATTAATTGTTGCTAAAGTTGGAAATTTGGAATCCAATATGTTTATCGAAATCGATATCGAACGAATTGAAGATCGTTCAAAAGCATTGAGTTACATAGGAATTGAGATAGCAGAAGCTTTAAAATATGTTCCAGCACCATTAGAAGATGGAGAAGAAGCGCCCAAAGCAGTTGCAGTGCAAGAAGTAGAGCCAATGCCAGAAAAAATCGAAATAGCAAAACCTACATCTGAATTGTTACAAGAAGTGATTGCAAACAATCCAGTAGAAGAAAATTTACAAGAAGCAACCGAAAACTTCTTTGAAGAAACTCGTTTTGAGACAAAACCAAGTTTGTGGCAAAGAATTAAAAATAGTAAGTTTGTAAGAACCATTAATTATATTATGAAAATAAAAGTTGTTTTGGATTATCCTGCCTTACCTGAAGGAAGAGGAGAATAGAGGAAAAAATGAATAAAACAGCATGAGAGCAAGTCAAGACTTGCTCTTTTTTGATAAGATTTTATAAACTAGAATTTTTTTATTTTTTAAACTCTGAAACCTTGACTATTTTCCCTAAAAATTATATGATGCAAATGGACAAAAAATAAAAGGAGATTTTTATGGAAAAAAATATATACACAAGCCCTTTAAGCGGAAGATATCCTAGCAAAGAAATGAATTATATTTGGTCAGATGACAGCAAATATTCCACTTGGAGAAAACTTTGGATTGCACTTGCCGAAACAGAAAAGGAACTTGGAATCGAGATTACAAACGAACAAATTGATGAAATGAAAGCCCACATTTTTGACATTGACTATGATGTAGTAGCAGCGAGAGAAGCAGAATGCAGACACGATGTGATGTCTCACGTCTACGAATTTGGCACCAAATGCCCAAGCGCAAAACCAATTATCCATTTAGGTGCAACTTCTTGTTATGTAACTGACAATACAGACGTAATTTTGATGACAGAAGCCTTAAAATTAATCAAACAAAAACTTGTTATTGTCATCAACAATCTAAAAAATTTCGCAGAAAAATACAAAAGCGTTACTTGTTTAGGTTATACGCATTTTCAACCAGCCCAGCTCACAACTGTTGGCAAAAGAGCAACTCTTTGGCTACAAGATTTAATCGAAGATTTAGAAGAATTAGAATTTGTGGAAAGTCATATGAAACTTTTGGGGTGCAAAGGAACAACAGGAACCCAAGAGAGTTTTATGAAGTTATTCAAAGATGAAGAAAAAGTCAAACAAATTGATGGTAAAATTGCAGAAAAAATGGGATTTAACCAAGTTTTTGCGGTATCTGGTCAGACGTATACGAGAAAATTAGATAGTAGAGTGTTAAGTGTGCTATCCCAAATCGCGCAAAGTGCCTCAAAATTTGCGAACGATATGCGTTTATTGCAACACGAAAAAGAATTGGAAGAACCATTCGAAAAAGGTCAAATCGGTTCTTCTGCCATGGCGTATAAAAGAAATCCAATGAGAAGCGAACGTATCAATTCTTTAGCAAGACACGTTATTGCCCTTTCTATGGACCCCAACATGACAGCTAGTACGCAATGGCTAGAAAGAACATTAGATGATTCAGCCAACAAAAGAATTTGTGTACCAGAGGCATTCTTGGCAGTTGACGCTATTTTGATTTTATATGCCAATATTTCAAGCGGAATTGTCGTTTATGAAAATGTCATCAAAACCAACATGATGCAAGAATTGCCTTTCATGGGAACAGAAGAAATTTTGATGAATGCAGTGCTAAAAGGTGGAGATAGACAAGAATTACACGAAAAAATCCGTGTGTATTCCATGGAAGCAGGAAGAGAAGTCAAAGAATTTGGCAAACCAAATGATTTAGTTGATCGAATTGCGAAAGATAACACATTTGGAATGACAAAAGAAGAAATTTTGTCAGCGCTCAACCCAGACAATCTATGTGGACGAAGTTCAAACCAAGTGACTGATTTTATCCAAACAATTGTCAATCCAATTTTAGAAAAATATGAAAATTTATTAAATGTAGATATCGGCAATGTAAACGTATAACCGTAGAGGCGCGGTCTTGACCTGCCCTTACCCAAAAACAAGGAGGAAACAAAAATGGCAAAAGTAAACGTAGTGCTAGGCACATTTTATGGAGATGAAGGAAAAGGAAAAATTATTGATTATTTATCAAAAGATGCTGATTTTGCAGTAAGATGCACAGGTGGAAACAATGCAGGACATACCATTCATGTGGACGGAAAAAAATATGCGTTTCACTTAATACCATCTGGAATTTTAAATCCAAACACAAAAGCAATTATTGGAAATGGTGTGGTAGTTGATCCAAAAGTTTTAATCGAAGAAATCGAAAATTTAAAGGCAAATGGGCATGAAGCCAATAACTTATATATCAGTAACAAGGCTCATGTGATTTTTCCTTACCATATTCAGTTTGACCAATTACTAGAAGATTTAAGAGACAAAGATGATAAAATCGGAACTACCAAAAGAGGTATTGGACCTGCATATTGTGATAAATTTGAAAGAAGTGGCATTCGATTTGAAGATTTTATTTCCGATCGATTTGAAGGTTTGCTAAAAAGAAATGTGGGGCAAAGAAATAAAATTTTGGAATTGTATGGCTGTGAACAATTTGACAGTAATCAAATTTTAGAAGAATATAAGCAATATGCGGAAATTTTAAGAAAATATGTGACAGATACAGTAAGTATGTTACATGAGGCTTTAGAACAAGACAAAACAATTGTGTGCGAAGGCGCACAGGCAACTTTGCTGGATATCGATTTCGGAAGTTATCCATTTGTAACGTCTTCTAATCCAACGATTGGCGGAATTTCAACAGGAAGTGGAATCGGTAGCAAATATATTAATGAAGTATATGGTGTGTTAAAAGGATATTCTTCAAGAGTTGGGAGTGGACCGTATTTGACGGAGGAGGATAATGAAATCGGAGATCAAATTAGAGAATTAGGACATGAATACGGAACAACGACTAAAAGACCACGTCGTTGTGGGTGGCTTGACTTAGTTGCTTTAAAATATGCAGTAATGGTCAATGGAATTACTGGTCTTGCGATTAATCATGTGGATACGATAGGAAAATTGGATACCATAAAATTGTGTGTTGCTTACAAACATGATGGTGTGGAAGATATGAAGTTTTCGAGCAATCCAGATTATGTGGAGAAATGCGAGCCAGTTTATGAAGAATTTGAAGGGAACTTTGGCGAGATTTCTCATATCAGAAATCGTGAAGATTTGCCAGAAAAGGCAAAAAAATATTTGAGTAGAATTGAAGAATTGGTTGGTGTACCTGTGAAGTTTATTGGAACTGGAGCGGGGAGAGATGAGTTAATTGTGGATAAATCACTTGTTTAATTTCCAAATCATAATGGGAAGTTACTTTGCCAAGATATGGCATGGAACTTAAAATCTTTAAGAAAATTTTAAGTTGGTTAAGGAATTTTATTCTGTTTGCTCGATAGAGTAAAGGTGCTCTGTTAATAAAATTTGCTACATCTTATTATGATTGATGTAAGCAAATTTTATTAATGCGATTTGTATCATACAAAAAGGAAAATTACAAGAGGATTTTGGAAAAAAAGTAAAATTTTATTGCAAAACCAAAAACAATATGATATAAAAGAAATAAAAACAAGGGAGGAACCAAAATGCAAATTATAAAACCTTGGGTAGAAGTCCCAGCAATCGACGGAATAAAAATAATGAAAAATTTGGAACGAGCAGCAAAACAATGCTATCGTACACAAGGAAATATAAAAGAAGATAGTTATGACCATTTCCTAAGAAATTGTATCAATCGTGGTCATGAGTCGGTTTTGGAACATGAAAAAATAACTGTTCGTTTAAAATGTGATATTGGAGCCTACAAGGATTTGACGCGTCATAGACATGCATCTTTTTCGATTGAGAGTACAAGATATTGCAATTACAGTAAAGAGAAGTTTGGAAATGAAATTGCTTTTATTGAGCCTTGCAATATGGAAACAGATGCTGTGTACGAGATGTGGAAAAATTGTATGGAAAACATTGAACAATGTTATATCAAAATGGCAAAAGAGGGCGCTTTGCCAGACCAACTAAGAATGATACTACCACACAGTACAGCAGCAGAAGTTGTTATGACAGCCAATATCCGTGAATGGAGACACTTGCTTTCCTTAAGAGCAGATTCACACACGCACCCTTCCATTCAACAATTGATGATACCACTTTTACTTTATTTCAAAAAAGAGATGCCAGCCTTATTTGATGCAGTACCATACAATGAGCAATTTGATTCGAAAAAGTATGCTGAAATTAAACTTATTTAATTAAAAAATATAAAATATAATAATCACAGTAGTCGGAAAGATAAGTCCGCAGAATCGCGAGTAAGCAAGAAGCGATTCCGCCAGGCTTATTTTGTTTTTGTTTGAATTCATAAATTCCATAATAAAAGAATTTGAAAAAGCAAAATACTAATAAAACAAATGCTAAAAATGGCATAGTTTCCTCCTATTCTTTATTAAATAAATGACTTGAAGTGATAGATACATCAACATTAACATCAAAGTAAGCATCTTTGAAGATTTCATCCCAATGTACTTGCTCATATTCATCTGCTGTAGCGAATTTGGAGGCAAGCATACCACCAAAACCAATGATATCGGAGTCATAGTCTTTTGAAATCGTATATAAATATTCTTTTATTAAACTTTCTAGATATTCGCTTGCAGATTGTTCCACGCTTCGAATATTATCAAGAATGGTGTAATTAAAATCTTCGCCAGAACTGTTGATGCTTCCCTCGATTGAAAAATCAATACTGATAAAAGGAGTATTATTGATTAAACTTACATCTACCAAGGCTTTGGTGTTTTTTCTTAAATTCAAATCAATGACATCGGTTTTGTCGAAAGGACTTTGAATGCTAATCATACAAGAATCCAAATCATCTTTTATCATTAAATGGGCAATGGTCTGAATGGGTGAAATGGTTCCTACCATAACATCTTCCTTAAAAACAGCGGCTCCAGAGTTTTGAACGGTATCTTCATCTGCAACAGCATAAATGGCGGTTGCTTGGGATTGATTGCTGTTTAAAGTTGAGAAGAAAGTATTGAAAGTAGAGTTGATTGTATAGCCTGTGTAATCTACTGAATTTAAGATATATTCATATAGACGTGAGGAAAATCCTTCTCCTGAATTCGAAACCTTGTCTAGAACATCGGAAGATTCTTTGGAACTGACAATCAAATTGCAGTCTGGACGAACTTCTGTATCATTTCCTAAAATGTTAATATAACTTTTAACGCCTTCTCTGGCGACTTCTTCGGAAAAAACAATTGCAGAACAATGGGATAGATTGATTTTTTTATTCAAATAATTATTCAAAATGTTAATGCCTGATTCAATGGATTCGCATTCTACGGTATAAATTTTATATTCGTTTGATTGCGAAGACGACGAATCCGAAGAACTTGTTGGCTTTGCGTTTTGAACATTTAGACGAATTAGACCGTTTTCGGATTTATCGATTCCAATTGCCACAATATAATAGAAATCTTCGAGACCAGTTGAATCGTAGCAACCAGTTAGGGTAAATAACAAAACAGTTAAAAGGGTAACGAAAGCGATTATTTTTTTGGTCATTTTTTTTGTAAATTTCCTTTCTTAAATTTGAATTTTAAATTGGCTAAAACTAGAATGATAAAGCAACCAATAAACGTGATTCCAATAATCAAGTAACGATAAATATTATTTTCCATAAAACGGCTGATGGCAACATTAAAAGGAAGCAGACACAGTCCGAAAAAAATGCTGGTAGTTGATAAACTAACTAATTTTTCGTCTGTAACATTGGTTAATTTTTTAAATACTCGATTAATCATAAAAATGCAAACACTCAAATAGCAAAAAATCGAAATAATCCACAATAAAACAAACATTGCATCGAGTCTTTGCAAAAAGTCACCTAATTCGATTTTTCGTGATAGTAAATAAAGGGCATTTAATGGCTCTGTATCGTTGGTAATCGGAAAAATCGTAAGAATAGATAGGACTGTCAAAAATAGCAATAACCAAGAAATGATATATGACCAAGTGGTTACTTTTTTGTAAGAGAAACTATCCTTTAATAGTGGCATTAAAAAGTAGTAATATGTTACAATGTAAAGTGAGAAAGTATTTAGTAAGCCGTTTACGAAGGTTGTTCGCATATTGTAGCCAAAAAAAGGCGAAAATTTGTCAAAAGAAAAATCATCATATACGGCAAACAAGGCTACTAAAATACTGACTAACGTAAAAGGTACGACTAGACAAATGGTTCGTATAATGGATTTTAGTCCAACAAGATTTGCTACCACAATGCCTATCATAAAGAATAGTAAAATAAAAATTAAAGGGCTATTATTAAAATAAATAGTTTTTAGCATATTGGCAAAATCACTTAAGGTAACATAAGCTGCCAGATAGAAAAAGCTAATGTAAATTATTCCCATAATTACCTTAAAAAATTTGCCACCCAAAAATTCAGAAATATCAATAATATCGGAATTTGGGAATTTTTGAAATAGCCAATTTAGGCAAAGCACGAAGATGAAACCTAATAGACCAATATAAATCAAATTAATAATCGCGCCAGTTCCCACCAAATCAATGATATAATACGGAACATTTAAAATTAATTTACTTACCATAACAATTAAAATAAGACAAATTGCCTCATATTTTTGAAGTTTATAATTACTTGACATGTTTCCTCCAATTCATACTAATTTTATTGGCTGCTTCTGGACGTTTGGTATTTAAAAATTGATTACGTCTTTCGCGTCGCCAAACAGGTTTGACAATATATCCATTATTATCGTTCAAATTCTCAAATGGAATATAAGGTGCAAAATAAGGAACGCCAAAAGAACTTAAAGCGGTAAGCATAATAAAATGCACGAAAAATCCGAATGCAATACCTAAAAATCCAGCTAAAAATCCTAAAATAATATAAGTGAATCGATAAATTCGAATCGACGAAGTAAGAGCAAAATCTGGAATGGCAAAACCACAAATTCCTGTAAACGCCACAACAATAATTAAAATCGGACTCACAATATTAGCCGAAACGGCGGCATCACCCAAAATCAAGGCACCAATGATACCAATGGTTGTACTAAAGGAAGAGGAAACACGAAGTCCAGCCTCACGAATTAATTCAAAGGAAATTTCCATTATAATAATTTCGAAAATGACAGGAAACGGAATCGCTTCACGAGCATTGGCAACAGCAAATAGTAATTCAGATGGAATCAGCTCTTGATGATAATTTGTAATTGCAACATAAAGTCCTGGCAAAAATATGGCGAAAAATAGGGCAATTGCTCGAATCATCTTTAAAAAATTGGCAAAATGGTAATTTAAATTTCGGTCTTCACCAGAAGTCAAAAAGTCGATAAAAATGGCTGGTACAACTAATACAAAAGGTGTTCCGTTCACAATAATGGCAACACGACCATTTAACAAATAGGTACTAACACGGTCAGGTCGTTCTGTTGCGATGCATTGTGGGAAAGTATTGCTTGGGTTGTCTTTAATAAATTGCTCTAATTGCCCAGAAGATAGTAAATAATCAATATCCAAACTGTTGATTCGATATTTTGCTTCTGCGACTAAATCGTCATTGGCAATGTTCTCAATATAACAAATGGCAACTTTGGTTTTGCTAATTTTACCAACATCAACTTCTTCAATGATTAAATTTTCATTATTGACAATTTTTCGAAGCATGGAAGTATTGACTCTGACGTTTTCAACAAAGGCTTCTTGTGGACCACGAACGACGTTTTCACTAATGGGTTCAGAAACACTTCTTCCTTTGATATCTTTGGTTTCGACACAAAAGGCAGTTGCAACACCGTCTACAAAAAGAGCACAAAATCCACCATTGACTTTGGCAATTACCTTTTCAAATTCGGTTTCTTTTGAAATACTGTTATGTGGAATCAAGCCATTATAAATGAAGTTTTCCAAGTTAATTTTAGGTGATTTCGGATTTTTGATTAACATACGACCTGACTTGTTTTCGTTTTGCTCGCGCATGGTAATGGAATTTTTCAAAAGCAAAGGTTGCAAAATTGAATTGGTAATGGTTTCTTCATTTACCATTCCATCGATAAAAAGAAGTGCTGCTGGGACTTTTTTATCGTGAATCGGAAGAGCAAATTTGCGAATTTTGACATCACTATTGATGAGCAAATTGTATTTGCTTTTTAAATATTCAATATTGACAGAAAGCGTAGGAAAAATTTGTTGTGTTGTGTTTTGTGTATTTGTTTCTGGCAAATTGTTGGCCGAATTTGGTAAAATAAATTCGTAATTTTCCTGTTCTTTGTAAGAAAAGAAAGTATTAAAAAAATTCTTGATATTCATAAAATCTCCATAAAAAAGTGTGGGAAATTTTGCTTAAGCAAAATTTCGCTCGCTTATCGGATAGAAATGTCAGAGATATTAAATGAAAATATCTTTGATAATTTCTATTCCATAAAATATATTTTTGATTAGTATTTGTTATTTGAAGAAAAATATGCAAAACATTTCAAAATAGAGCCAAATAAAGGAAAAAATTGAAAAATATTGTAAAAAAGTTATGTTACCACTTGAAATTGATTGAAAAATATGGTATAATAAGATAAGAAAGAAATACGTAAATTTACAAAAGATGCATATAAGTAGCTTATTTGCGTCTTTTTTAACCAATTACAGGGGGATTGTAATGAATAAAAATAAAAAAGAATTAGGAAAATTTTTATTAAAAAAGAAAATTTACATTATCTTAATTACCATGATATTTGCCATAACAGGCATTGGATATGCACTTACGAATGTCCAATATATGGCAAGTCAAAAGATTTTAGTAGGAAATGATGAAGCACATTTAATGGATACTTACCAAGAGTTGATAAAAGGTTCCACCGTTTTGGAAGAAGTAGTTCAAAATTTAGATTTAAGCATAAATGTGCCCCAATTGGCTCATTTAGTAGGGGTTTCAGCTGTTGAAAATACGAATATGATTGAACTAAAAGTCCAAGGTGAAGAGGAACAGCAAACGCAAAATATTTCTAGCGAAATCGCAAAAGTATTTATGGCAACAGTTGAGCGAATTTATGGAACAACTGGACTTTATTGTGTTGACAATGTTGCTAAGTATTACACGACTGGAAATGCCTTAATTGTTGGAGTTTCTGCTGCAGTTGTTGGATTTTTGCTATCAAGTCTATTTTTTATTATTGCTTTTTTAATGGATACTAAAATCAAAAGTTGCAAAGAGATGGAAGAAATTACTGGTTTGAAATCGCTGATTTCGATTCCTAAGATTAAAATGATTGAAAAAAAGAAATTAAATATTAAAAATATTAGGGCTCACAAGAGCGAAGTTTTTAAGTTGCTGATGACGAATATTCAATTTGTGAATGCAAATCATCTGCAAAGTGAGAGTATTTTGGTTACAAGCGCTCATTCATTGGTAGGAAAAACGTATGTTGCCACAAATTTAGCGATTGAATTTGCTAAAGTTGGCAAAAAAGTCATTTTAATTGACGGAGATATGCGAAAAGGTAGAATTTCCAAGATTTTTAATTTGCCAAATGACTTAGGTTTTTCGAATTATTTGTCAAGCTTAGATTCCAATGGAAATCACATTAATGAGCGAATTACGCAATTTATCAATGATACAGAAATCAAGAATTTGAACGTCATTACAGCAGGCAATATGCCACCCAACCCAAGTGAATTGTTGGCAACTGGAAAAATCGATGAATTGATGAAGGAATTGAAGATTTTTTATGATATTATTATTTTCGATACGGTTTCTGTGCTAGAAGCTCCAGAGGCCGAGCAGTTAGCAAAGAAATGCGATTTGACTTTGATGGTATCTGCCTATGGAAAAACCAAACAAGAAGACCTTTTGCTAGCTTATACGCAAATTAATCAAAACAGTACAACTAGTATAGGAGTAGGGCTTAATCAAATTCCAGATACAAAATTAAAAAAAGAATGGTTTGTTTTGAAAAATAATTTCAAAAGAAAAGTAAAAGAGTTTTTTAAAAGAGCGAAAGTATTTTTTAGAAAAAGTAAGAAATTCCTAAACAGATTTAGTGTAGTGGCAGAGATTTTGAAAAAAATCGGAATGGGAATGGTGGTGGGCTTTGTAATTATCCAAAAAGGTCTGATACATTTCATGCATCAATTAAGAAGCAAAATGCAAGAATTAAGGGAGAAAGTTCAAACTTATAAAAAGAAAAAGGAAGCCATTAAATTAATTGAATCTGGTGGAACTCCAGCAGAAGAGAAAAACAATGTTGTCAGAGAAGTTTTTGAGAAAGAAATTGCTAAATTGGAACGTGATGAGGTGGAATATCGCAAAAAGTTAGATTCACTAAAATCGAATCTGGAGACGAAAAATGTAGAGATGCTAAAGGTTAGACCAGTTGTAACTAAAACAGAACCACAAGAAAAAAGCAAATTTGATTTGATTCGTGAAAAACAGCAAAAAGAAGCGGAAGAAAAAGCGGAAATCAAGGAAGATTCAGAAGATATTAAGGAAGAAGAACCAGTTCAACCAGAAGTAATTAAAATAGAGGAAAATAAAGAAGAAACACCAAAAAGGCAGTCACAAGAAGCTAGAAAAGCGGAAGAAAAGAGAATTAGACAAGAAAAAATCGATGCTTATGAAGAAATTGATTTATCTCAAGAAGAGCGTATCACAGAAGAAATGATTCGCAGACAAGTCGAAATGGACGATATGATTCGTCTAGCAGAGCAAGAAGAAGCCGAAGAGGCTTTAAAATTGCAACGTATGAAAAAAGACGAAAAAATGAGAAAAAGGCAAGAACGCAAAGAAAAATTCAAAAATTGGTTTCAAACCTTAAAGAATAATGCGGAAAATCCGAGTTATGAAGAATTAGAAGAAGAACGCATTCGCAAAATGGAAACTAAAATTGAAGAAAAAATCAGAAGAGAAACCGAAAAAAGCGAAAATCGAGCAAGACTTGAGAAAGAAAGAGAAGAGAAAAAAGTAAGTCGAGAAATGGAAAAGCAAAGACAAAAAGAGGAATTGAGAATTCAGGAAGAATTGCAAGAGGATAATTTATATCCAAAACCGAAAATATAGCCACAAAATCCCATTCAAAATGGGATTTTTTAAAATTTATCTTGTGTTTTGGATAAAAATCGTATATAATAACGTCATTAATCAAAAAAAGGAAAGAGAAAAATGAAAAAAGAAAGAATATTTTATTTAGATTTTATAAGAGCCATAGCTATTATCATGATTATTACGTTTCATTTTTCAGTTGGTTTTATGAAACAAAGTAGTGCCTTTTATCTTGGTTTTTTTGGTATGGGGATATGGGGCGTTTTGGGAGTTGCGTTATTTTTTATGATATCAGGAGCTTCTTTGATGTATAATTATGGCGACGGGCTGGATTTGAAAAAATACTACCAAAAGCGATTTTTAGGGATTTATCCAATGTATTGGATTGCCTATAGCATTGTGTTTTTGTATTCTTTTTGCAAGTTTAAAGGGCTTGTTTGGAGTGGACCAATTTGGAAATTGATTTTTTCCTTTCTTGGTATGGATGGCTATCTTAATGTTTATACAGAAACTTTTGGGTTAATTGGCGATTGGTTTGTTGGCTGTATTGTTTTGGTGTATATCATATTTCCAGCGCTAAGACGAGCGATGAAGGAATTTCCCAAACTTTTTCTAATATTATCCACTATCGTATTTGGATTAACCATATTTGTGAGTGATTTTACAATGCCACTCAATTGCAATGTTCTAGTTGCGGCATATACTTTTTTGATAGGAATGTATTTAATTGAATTTAAGAAAGAAATCAAATTTTGGCATGCTTTAATTACTACAATATTGGGAATTCTATTTTTAAAACTGGGCTATACACCAGAGCTTTTGCCTAAGGTACTATTTGTAAGTCTTGCGGCTTACTGTTTGTTTATTTCGTTTACCTATATAGGAAGCAAAGTCAATCAGTCAATTATTAGAAAAATAGTTCTTTACTTAAGCAAGTATTCTTACATTATTTTTCTATTGCACCATTATGTCATACAAGAAATTGGGTATTATTTTTCTGATGTCATGTTAGATAAATACGGAACTTTGATTGTTTATGGGTTATGCTGGGTTGCTATTATCGTACTTTCAAAGATTATTTATTGCTTAAATGAAAAAGTGTTATCGTTTTTGGAAATAAAAAAATAAAAATTAGGAGGAAAAAATATGTCATATAATTTTAAAGAAGTCGAGAAAAAATGGCAAGATTATTGGGAGAAAAATGAAACATTCAAAACAGATGTCTGGGATTTTTCGAAACCCAAATATTATGCGTTAGATATGTTTCCTTATCCTTCAGGACAAGGTTTGCACGTTGGACATCCAGAAGGATATACAGCAACGGATATCTTATCAAGAATGAAAAGAATGCAAGGCTACAACGTTTTGCATCCAATGGGGTGGGATGCGTTTGGTCTTCCAGCAGAACAATACGCGATTAAAACAGGAAATCATCCAGATGGTTTTACAAAAGCCAATATTCAAACCTTTAAAAAACAACTAAAAATGTTAGGTTTGTCTTTTGATTGGGACAAAGAAGTTTCTACGTGTGATCCGAATTATTATAAATGGACACAATGGATTTTCAAACAATTATACAATGACGGATTAGCCAAACTTGTCGATATGCCAGTCAATTGGTGCGAGGAACTTCGGAACCGTTTTAGCAAATGATGAAGTGATTGACGGAAAAAGCGAAAGAGGCGGTTTTCCCGTTGTTCGTAAAAATATGAAACAATGGGTTTTGGATATTCCTGCTTATGCAGAAAGTTTATTAGAAAATTTAGAAGACTTAGATTGGCCAGAATCCACCAAAGAAATCCAAAAAAATTGGATTGGAAAATCAGTTGGAGCGCATGTGAAATTTAAAGTTGCTAAGAGTGACGAAGAATTTACGGTTTTCACCACCAGATGTGATACGTTATTTGGTGCAACCTACTGCGTTTTAGCGCCAGAAAGTGAAATTGTAAAGAAAATCACAACACCAGAATGCCAAAAGGCAGTAGAAGAATATGTGAGCAAATGCATTACAAAATCGGATTTAGAAAGAACGGAATTAAATAAAGAAAAAACAGGTGTTTTCACAGGAAGTTATGCGGTCAATCCAGTGAATGGAAAAGAAATTCCGATTTGGATTGCAGATTATGTACTAGCGACCTATGGAACAGGGGCGATTATGGCAGTTCCAGCGCATGACCAGAGAGATTATGAATTCGCCCAAAAATTTGGATTGGAAATTCTTCCTGTTTTAGAAGGTGGAGATATTAGTAAAGAAGCCTTTGAGGGCGATGGATTGCATATCAATTCTGATTTCCTAAATGGTTTCAATAAAGAAGAAGCAATCGATAAAATGCTAACATTTTTGGAGAAAAAAGGGATTGGCGAAAAGAAAATTAATTATAAATTTCATGAATGGATTTTTGCGCGTCAGAGATATTGGGGCGAGCCGATTCCAATCGTGCATTTTGAAGATGGAATGAAAGTTTTAGAGGATTCAGAATTGCCACTTGTTTTGCCAGAATTGGAAGATTATGGACCATCAAAAAGTGGGGCTTCTCCATTGGAAAAAGCGGAAAATTGGGTAAATGTTACAAAGGATGGCAAAAAAGGAAAGCGAGAAACGAGCACAATGCCGGGGTCAGCAGGTTCAAGTTGGTATTTTTTAAGGTATATTGACCCGAAAAATGAGGACGAACTTGCTAATAAAAAATTACTAGAACATTGGCTACCAGTTGATTTGTACGTTGGTGGTCCAGAGCACGCAGTTGGGCATTTGTTATATTCGAGATTTTGGAATAATTATTTATATAACAAAGGAATTGTTCCTGTGAAAGAGCCATTTCAGAAACTTCGTCATCAAGGAATGATTTTAGGACCAAATGGGGAGAAAATGTCAAAATCCAAAGGAAATGTGATTAATCCAGATGATATGATAAATGAATTTGGAACAGATAGTTTAAGAATGTACGAGATGTTTATGGGTCCAATTGAATCCGCCAAACCATGGGACCCAAACGGAATTGATGGCGCGAAGAAATTTTTGGATAGGATTTGGAGAGTGTATACAGAATCTGGAAAATTGAAAAAGGAGAGAAATCCGAATTTAGAAAGAATTTATCATTATACTGTGAAAAAAGTAACCAATGATTACGAAACAATGAATTTCAACACAGCGGTTAGCCAAATGATGATTTTTATCAACGCAGTTTATAAAGAGGAAAGTTTCCCAATTGAATATGCAGAAGGATTTGTGAAACTTTTAAACCCAGTAGCACCACATATTTCAGAAGAATTATGGAATACAGTTTTGGGTCATCAAGGAACGATTGCTTACGAAAAATGGCCAGAATATGACGAAACCAAAACAATCGATGACACCATCGAAATCCCAGTTCAAATCAACGGAAAAGTAAAAGCTGTAATAACTGCATCCAAAGACGCAAACGAAGAAGAAATCAAATCAATTGTGCACCAAAATGAAGTTGTTCAAAAGAATTTGGAAGGCAAAACGATTGTGAAAGAAATTTATATTGGTGGAAGAATTTATAATATTGTGGTAAAGTAGGTAAAGTTTATGAAAAATATTTTTGTAATTCATGGTTATAATGGTGACACGACAGAAACCTTTGGACCTTATATAAAAAAAGAATGTGAAAAACGTAAGGTTCCATGTTTTTTCTCAACATTTCCCATAAGGGAAGAAGCAACCTTTAAAAATTGGGCAGAGAAAATGGATCAATTTCTAAATGAGCAAGCATTCAATGAAGAAACAATCGTGATTGCTCATAGTTTAGGAACACGTTTTTGGCCGATGTATGCTAGTTTAAAACACATAAAAATTCATACTTTTATTAGTATTGCTGGATTTTTGCAAGACCATTCGGGTAGAGAAGATTTAGGAAAAGTGGTACAAAGATTTGCACCAACGCAAGAAGATTTCGATAATTTGATTCATCTGACCCAAACTCGATATGCTATTTATAGTGATAATGACCATTTAAATCCGCAAGAAGAATTAGAAAGATATGCTGAAAAGATAAAGGCGCACAAAGTTTTTATAAAAGGAAAGGGGCATTTTGGTCGAAAATCTGGAGTAAAAGAGTTGCCAGAAGTGATAAAAATAATAGAAGAGAATTAGAAAAAAATCCTAGTTTTTCCATAGAGAAAACTAGGATTTTTTATGCTAATTTTTTGTCAACTGGATAAAATTTTCTAAAATTGAATAATTGTTCAAAACTAAGCCGATAAAATACAATATTTTAAGTTGTTCACAAAGTTTTCCACATTATCCACATGTCTCGAAAAGACATTTCTGTGGATAACTCCGTAAAAAGGTTATGTTATTTGATTAATTTTAATAAAAAAATACAAAATTTAGTATTGACAGAATCAATCATTTAGCATATAATATAAACATATGAACAAATATTCATATGAAAGGAGAGAAATATGGATTTTGAAATAGCAGAACAAAATATTGTAGATTTTGAAAAAATCGAAAAAATCAAAAAAGTGTTGCCACAGGATGATTTAATTTTCGAAATAGCGGAACTGTTTAAAGTTTTCGGTGATTCCACCAGAATGAAAATCATCAGCAGTTTGCTAGAAGACGAATTATGTGTGGGTGATATTGCAGTACTTACGAATTCTACGCCGTCAGCGATTTCGCACCAACTTCGTGTCCTAAAACAGACCAAACTTGTCAAATATCGAAAAGAAGGTAAAATTGTTTACTATTCGCTCGATGACGAGCATGTGCGAGAAATTTATGAGAAAGGTCGTGAACATATTGAAGAAGTATGAATTTATTTTAAAAGATTTAGATTGTGCGAATTGTGCCAATAAAATTCAAAATAAAATCGCGGAAAATGCCGAATTTGAGAATGTCATTGTCAATTTTAATACCTTAAGGCTATCGTATGAAGCAGAAAACGAAAACAAAGCAAAAATCGTAGAAATCGTCAAATCACTTGAGCCAGATGTTGAAGTGGTGGAAGTCAACAGCCAAAAAGGTGAACTAGAAAATAAACTGCCACTTCAAATCGTTCGACTCATTTTAGGAATTGGAATTGCCATGATTGGTTTTTGTGCCAATTTGCCAACTGCTTTTGCTAATATTCTAATTATTGTTGCATATTTCATTTTATTATTTAGAACCATTGTGAATGCGATTAAACTTTTCCAAACAAGCAAAAGCATTAATGAAAACTTTCTTGTTACAATATCTTGCTTTGGTGCCTATTTCATTGGAGAACATTTCGAAGGCTTGATGGTGATTATTTTATATGAAATCGGAAAAATTTTAGAAGACAAAGCAGTCAATAAAACGAGAAAATCGATTTCGGATTTGATGAACATTAAACCAGAATATGCCAATTTAAAAACAGAAAACGGAAGCCAAGAAGTTGCTCCAGAAGATGTAAAAATAGGAGATATTATTCTTATTAAACAAGGTGAAAAAATCCCGCTAGATGGCGTTGTTGTGAGCGGAGAAGCCGATTTGGATACCTCTTCTTTAACAGGAGAGAGTGTTTTGCAAAAAGTCAAAGAAGGTGCTAAAGTTTTATCTGGTAGCATAAATAGCCAGGGAATGCTAGAAGTCAAAGTAACAGAAAAATATGAAAACAGCACGGTTAGCAGAATTCTTGAATTAGTAGAAAATGCGACAGACAAAAAAGCTAAAACAGAAACTTTTGTAAGTAAAGCTGCTAAAATTTATACGCCAATTGTTGTTGGTTTAGCTGTTTTAGTTGGAATTGGTTTGCCGATTTTTACGCAAATTTCATATACGGAAAGCATTTACAGAGCACTGATATTTTTAGTAGTTTCTTGCCCATGTGCGATTGCGATTTCTGTTCCACTTAGTTATTTTTCAGGAATTGGCAAAGCTTCCAAAATGGGAATTTTAATCAAAGGAAGCGATTATTTGGATTCTTTAAAGGATATCAAAGAAATTGTGTTTGACAAAACGGGAACGCTCACCAAAGGCGAATTTGAAATCAAACAAATCAATTGTTATGATGAAAATTATACACAAGACCAAATCTTGGAAATTGTTGTTTTGGGAGAAAGTTTTTCGAACCACCCAATTGCTAAATCGGTGATCAAAAGTGCAAAAATGCAAGTGGATACAAGTAAAATTATCAATTATCAAGAAATTGCGGGAAAAGGGTTGTCGTATGAATTAGAGGGCAAAAAAGTGCTTGTTGGAAATGATAGTTTGGTTGAAACGTCTAAAAAAGAAGATGGAACCACAATTTTTGTGAAAATGGAAGATTCTGTTATTGGAAGTGTTGTTTTAGGAGATTGCCTAAAAGAAGGGACGAAAGAAGCAATTTCAAAACTTAATTCTCTTGGTATCAAAACAAAAATGTTTACAGGTGACAACAAACAAGTTGCTGAAAAAATTGCAAAAGAACTAGAAATCGAAGAAGTGAAAGCCGAAATGCTTCCAGAAGACAAATATCATGAAATGGAGAAGATTTTAGAGAAAAGGAAAGAAAACGAAAAAATTGCATTTGTCGGGGACGGAATCAATGATTCGCCAGTTTTAGCCATTTCAGATGTGGGAATTTCTATGGGCGGAGTTGGCTCTCAGTCTGCCATTGAGGCATCTGATGTAGTGATTATGACAGACCATATTGGCAAAATTGTAGAAAGTATTCAAATTTCGCAAAAAACAGGTAAAATTATCAAACAAAATTTGATTTTTGCGATTGGAATCAAAGTTTTAGTTTTGATTTTGAGTACATTTGGAATCTCGAATATGTGGCAAGCGATTTTTGCCGATGTTGGTGTGACTTTGATTACAATTTTGAATACGTTGAGGATTTTATAGATTACAGATGTACAGAATTATCCCAAAAGAAAGACCAGAAAAAATGATTCTGGTCATAAAAAACAGCCTAAAGAAGCTATTTTCTAGCTTCTTTTTTAGTCTTCCATGTTATTGAGTCCATATTCAATAATTTGATTAATGACATTATTAAAACTAAGATTATTTTTTTCAGCAATTTCAGTAATTCGATCAAAAGTGTGGCCATTAATGCGAATGGTTCGTGTAATAGTATCCACTCTTTTTTTGTGATTATCGATTTGCAATTTTTTCATATTTATCACCTATTCATAGTGTACCAAAAAAAAAAATAAAAATAAGTGTACAAAAATGTGTACAAATTTAAAATTTCGTGTTATAATAAATTTATAACAAAATATTTAGTAAATTTTAAAAGAAAGGAGGGGCCTATATTTTTGCTAAAACTATACTATTTGACGTATTTTGTTATGTGAAAAAATAGGAGGTAAAAGAAAAATGAATTTAAAAAAATTTAACAAAATTATTATATTGATCGTCCTTTTCTTAATGATAGGAATGGTATCAGTAAACGCTAGCGTAGAAAAAGTTTTAGATTTCACATTTGATAGTGAAGCTTACGCGAATGGATATAATGATTTAAGAATAGCATATGGAACAGATGCTAACAAACTAAAAGAACACTTCGCAAATTATGGAGTAAGAGAAGGAAGGGTTGCATCACCTGTATTTGATGTAAAATATTATGTTAATCAATATGGCGACTTACAACAAGCTTATGGAACAGATTATGAGAAAGCTTACAATCATTTCATAAACTACGGAATGAAAGAAGGAAGAAGAACATCACCAATGTTTGATGTAAGATATTACGTGGCACAATATGCTGATTTACAACAAGCCTATGGAACAGAATATGAAAAAGCTTTCGAACATTTTGCAAACTATGGAATGGCAGAAGGAAGAAAAACATCAGCTAATTTTGATGTAAGATTTTATGTTGGTTACTATGCTGATTTACAACAAGCTTATGGAGCAAATTATGAAAAAGTATTTAATCATTACTTAAACTATGGAATGGCAGAAGGACGTATTACAGTTGCTCCTCAAGTACCAGAAAAACCAGCACATACCCACAGCTATGATGCAGGTGTGGTAACAACGAAACCAACCTGTACAACAACAGGTGTAAAAACATACACATGTACAGAATGTAAAGCAACAAAAACAGAAGAACTTCCAGTTGTAGAACACAACTATGATGCAGGAGTAGTAACAACTGAACCAACCTGTACAACAACAGGTGTAAAAACATACACATGTACAGAATGTAAAACAACAAAAACAGAAGAACTTCCAGCTTTAGAACATGACTATGTAGCAGTAGAAGGTGAAGATCAATTTACTTACACAGTAAATGAAGATGAAACAGTTAGTGCAAAATTAAATTTAGTATGCACGCATAATGCAGAACACAAATCAACAGTTGATGCTACAGTAGTAGAAGGAGAAAAAGAACCAGCAACTTGTGAAGATGCTGGAAGCATTGAATGCGAAGCAACAGCAACCTATCAAGACAAAGAATATACAAACTCAAAAACAGTTATTTTACCACAAAAAGACCATGAATATACAAAACAAGTTGCCTTAACAGCAACCTGCGAAAAAGAAGGAACATACTATAATGCATGTAAATATTGTGAAAAAGAAGAAATGAAAAAGAATCCTACTGGAGTAGACACAGATACAGTTAATATCCAAACTGGAAAATTAGCTCACAATTATGATAAATTAACAGAAAGCAAAGTAGCAGATTGCACCCATGGTGGCTATGAACTATATACATGCTCTATGTGTGGTAAAGCTACGCAAACCATCAATTTAACCGATAAAAAACCTCATGATTTTGATTATGAAGGTGCTAAAACAGAAGCAAAAGCAGCAACCTGTACAGAAGCAGGAAATCCTGAATATTATACTTGTAAAACATGTGGTTTCCATTATTCAGATGACCAAGGAACCACAAAATTAGAAGATAAAGATCTTGTAATCCCAGCAACAACCCATGATTACACAGCAAAAGTAACCGAAAATGCAACCTGTACAACAGCAGGTGTAAGAACCTACACATGTAGCAAATGTGAAGACAAATACACCGAAGCAATTGCAGCAACTAACCATGCCAATAAAGCAGTAGTAGATGCAAAAGCTGCAACTTGTGGTGAAAAAGGAAATGTAGAATATGAAAAATGTTCAGACTGCAACAAATATTTTGCAACAGCAAACAGCAACATTGCTGGAAAAAATGCAGGAGAAGAAATCACATTAACGGAAACAGAAACACCAGCAACAGGAAGCCATACCTACGGAAACTGGATTGTAACCCAAGAAGCAACCTCAGACAAATGCCAAGAAAGATATCATAAATGTACAGTTTGTGGAAAGAAAGAAACAGACACAGCAGGACATACAGCAGGTGCCGTAACACCAGCAACCTGTACAACACCTGAAATGACAATGTGTACAAAATGCGGTAAAAAATATCAAACAGCACCAGCTAACAATCATAGTTGGACAGGAAAAGTAACAGTAACAACACCAGCAACTTGTACAACAGCTGGTTCCAAAACAACAGAATGTGCTAACTGCAACGAAGTAAAAACAGAAGAAATTCCTGCAACAGGTCATACATTAGTTGACCATGCAGCTACTGCAGCAACTTGTACAGCTACTGGAAATAAAGCTCATACAACCTGTACAGTATGCAAAAAATATTTTGTAGAAGACGAAAACGGAAACATTCTTAACAAAAACGACGGAACAACAACAACCTTAAAATATAAAGAAGTAGCAGAAAAAGAAGTTATTATCCCAGCAACAGACCATAAATGGGATGCAGGTGTTGTATCAGCAGTTGATGCCAGCGATACAGAAGCAGAAGCTGCCGATAAATGCCAAAAGAGAACCTATACCTGTACAAACAAAGGTTGCAACGCAACAAGAAAAGAATTTATTGCTCATAACTTAAAAGAAGTTGCAGCAAAAGATGCAACCTGTACAGAAAAAGGAAATATTGCTCACTTTACATGTAATCAAGATGGCGAATTCTATCGACTTGCAACAAATGACGATGTAGCAACTGTTACAATTGATAATGTGCAATATGTAAAAATTACGGAAGCTGACACAGAAGTTGCAGCTAAAGGTCACACATTTTCAACAGCAACAATCTTAGATACAGTAGTACCAGCTACTCCCGCAGCTGATATTGCAAACGTAAGAGTATCTTTCCGTTGCGGTATTTGTGGTGATAGCGTTGTAGAAACAGTTACACTTAACTATGTTGCAGCAACCGCTACTATGGCTGAACATTATACCACTACAACTACACAAGCCAATGTTAAAACATTCTACTTTGATGCTAATTTAAAAGCAACAACAGAAGAAGCTTTAACAATCGAGTAGTTTGAAAAGCTAGTTATTTAAATTACCCAAAAATAGAAATAATTGCTGACCTTAAGTCAGATAAAAAAATGAGATAAAGCAGTACATTTTGCTTTATCTCATTTTTAAGGTATGATTATATTCACAAAATAATCGGCTCAATCTGTTCCCCTTCCAAAGCGCATTCCAACGTTTTACTCAAATAGCTAAAATCGCAAACAATCGAACGCGGTTTGGTAATCGGATTATCCTGCTTAAAAGGAATAAAATAATAATTTTTTCGATTAAGTAATCTGCCAATATTTTCAGCTGCACCGCTCAAACCGTTGTTAGTGCTGATTCCGATGACCACAGGTCTATCATTTCTTAAATGCGATTTGACAGCCATGGTTACCGGCGTGTCAATAATATCGTAACTAAGTCTTGCAATAGTGTTTCCGTGAGCAAGGTGCAACGACTAGAATATCAAACATTTTTTGGGGACCAATTGGCTCGGCATCTGGAATGGTGTGAATAATTGGGTTGCCTGTTAAGGTTTCGATTTCTTCGATAAAATCCTTTGCTTTTCCAAATTTCGTATCCAACTGGTAACTATTAAACGACATGATTGGAAAAACATGACAACCTTGTTTCACTAATTTTTCCATTTCTTTGAGTGTTGTTCGAAAGGTGCAAAACGAGCCAGTTAATGCATAGCCAATATTTTTTCCTACTAGTTCCAAAAGATAACCTCCTTTCTTTTAAAATAAGAAATTCTTCTAGAAAAGGTTCCTTGCTATAGTTTATGATGTTATGTTAATTTAGTTGTTTGAATTTGAGAAAATCTTAAATCTTTTGTAAGTATAATAAAAAACCAAAAGAACTTATTTTGAGAAAATAGAGATAAATGATTAAAATTTACATAAAATTGATTTTAAGTACCAAACTTTGCGTTTTAAGACTATAAAAAAGTATCTCATCAGAAAAAGTGTTCTTCAGATGACGTATTAGAATGACCAAAACAGGCTTTTTTTGAAGAGAGGATATATAAATCATTCGAAAATTATAAGACTTCTAGAAGTGGGAATTCTAATGAGTTTTAAGGATATTTTAAAATAGGCAATACGAAAATTATCAATTTGTATTGAAAAGTTTACTTTTATCGGATAAAATTAAGAAATCTTAAGAAAGGAGAAATGAAATGGACGAATTAAGTCAAATAGAACAAAGCAATAAGGAATTATTGCAAAAAGCCGTTGAAATAATGAAAACTGTACCAGATTTTAAACATTCACTATCTCATATGGAATCAGTTGTTCAATATACAAAGGAAATATTGGAAACAGTAGAAGAGGCGAACAAAGAAGTATGCCTAATTTCTGCTTATTGGCATGATGTCGGAAGGAAAATTCAAAACGAAGGTCATGCTAAAATCAGTGCAAATATGCTTCAAGAAGAAATGAAAAATCTTGAATATGATGATGAATTGATAAGAAAATGCTATTTAGCCATTTACAAACATGGTTGGAAAGAGGAACCTGAAACTTTAGAAGGAGTTATTGTTCGTGATGCGGATAAAATTGATTTTGTGGGAATTGGGAGATGGAAGGAATGCATTGAAACCAATTGCAGGTTTCATAAAATTTTAGAATTATTGCCAAGGCTGAGAAAGGATTTGCTAAAATTGGAATGTTCCAAAGAAATTTTTGACCGAGAAATTGGGAAATTAGTGATTTATTTGCATGGCAGAATTTTTGGAGTTGAAAAATAATGGAAAACTTGACAAAGTTATGTAAATATGGTATTATTAAAGTAGGAATATTTTAGTATTTTCAAGGATAAGGAGGACAGAATATGAAGAAAAACTATAAATATCAGGTAAAAGCCAATAAGGTTGCCTTTTGTGGGGACGCTGAGTATTCAAAGCGGAGAGAGGTTTTGAAGAAGGTACACGATATGTTTCGAAACAGCAATATAAAGTGGGGGTTGGCATGGTCTGCAAATTTATTCTTTTGTGGGATTATCGATAATTTTCATGATTTGGATATTATTGTAGAACCAATATCAATTCCTAGATTGGAGAAGGTACTTCAAAATGCTGGCGTAGAAATTTACAGCAAACAAAATGATGAGTGTTTTACGACCTCCATTTTTTGGAAGTGCATGCTAGATGGTTTTCAAATTGACCTTATGTCTGATTTTGGTATGAAAATTAATCAGATTAATTGGAGGTATCGCTTTTCTGAGAAGGAAATTTCTTATGTTAATGTGCAGGAGTTAGCGATTCCAATTTTTGCAACAGAAATACAGTACTTATTATATGCGATTTTAGAAGATTCATGGCAACCGCAACGGAGACATAAGAGAATTTTGGTTGAAGAATTTCTGCTAAATACAGATTTAAACTGTAAAGTAGTATTTGAAAGAGCATTGTTAGAAGAACTACCAGAATGGATCAAAAATCACATAAAAGTAATGTTGGAACTCTGAAATTGAAAATAGTTAGCAAGAGAAAATTCTCTTGCTATTTTAATAAAATAGATATAGGTAATATTCTTGCTTTTATTTTTAAGCTATGATATAGTAGAAAATCATAGGAGGAGCGTATGAAACAACCTACTTTGAAATTTTTTGGAAACGATTCAGGATTTGGAAACAAAAATAATTCTGCTTATTTTGAGGACAAAGGGGAATTCTTTTTGTTGGATTGTGGCTTTGCTGTTTTTGGAATCATTAAGGAAAGATTTGATTTTTCCCAATATAAAAATATCAACATTGTTATTACTCATTTGCACAATGACCATGCAGGTTCTTTGAGTCAAGTAATTATGTACATATGGTTTACATATGGAAAAACAGTCAATGTGATGAGTGCATGTGAAAAAATACAAGAATATTTAGAAATTACTGGAACTGTGAAAGATGGATATCAAATAAAAAGAGAAAGCGAAAATTTAAAGTTTATCAAAACGCAACATGTCAAGGAAATCGATTGCTATGGGCTAAGGATCTATTTAGAGGGAAAAAATATTGTTTATACAGGAGATACCAACACATTAGAACCGTTTAAAAAGTACTCGAAAAAGGCAGATGAATTCTATGTTGATGTTTCTAAAAAAAGTGAGGTTCACTTAAAAATAGATGATGTGTTAAGTCAGCTAGAAGAGCTATCCCAAATGCGGAGTTCGTGTTTTCTTAATGCATGTTGATGATAAAGTATATATAAACAATCAAATAAAAGGAAAAGAAATTGAAATGATATCAATCGAAGAATGAATTAAAAATTTCCCTTGAAAAATTTCAATAAATGTAATATAATAAAAATACCGTACAGGCATGGGGCACCGTGCTCTAACAGAGAAAAAAATAAAAATTTAGGAGGAAAGTATGTCAGTTAAAAGAATTTATGTTCAAAAAAAATCAGGATTTGATGTAGAACAAACGGATTTGTTAAATGACATCAAAGAAAATCTACAAATTTCGAACTTAGAAAAAATCGTCATTTTAAACCGATACGATGTCGAAGGAATCTCTGACGAAGTGTTTGAAAAGGCAAAAGGCACAATTTTTTCCGAGCCACAAGTGGACAATTATTTCGTAGAAGATTATCCAGTCGATTCAAACGCAAATATATTTGGCGTCGAATTTTTGCCAGGTCAATTTGACCAAAGAGCGTCTTCTTTAGCAGAATGTTTACAAATTCTATCAGGTGGCAAAAAGCCAATTGCCAAAACCGCAAAAATTTATTTATTATCCGGAAATTTAAAGGACCAAGAAATCGAAAAAATCAAGAAATATATCATCAATCCAGTCGATTCAAGAGAATGCTCACTCGAAAAAGTAACTTCTTTAGAAGATAACATGATTGAGCCAGAAGACGTTGCCATTATTGAAGGATTTGTCAATATGACAGACGACGACAGCGAAAAATTCTACAAAAAATACGGTTTTGCCATGGATTTAGCCGATTTAAAATTCTGTCAAAAATACTTCAAAGAAACCGAACAGCGCGATCCTACAATGACCGAAATGAAAATGATTGATACATACTGGTCAGACCACTGTCGACATACTACTTTCCTTACAAAATTAGAAAAAATAGAAATTGAGTGGGATTTACTTTCGAAAATTTACGAAGACTATACCAAATCCAGAGAATACGTCTACGAAGGTCGACGCGCCAAAGACGTTTGTCTTATGGACTTAGGAACAATCGTAGCCAAAGAACTGAAAAAAAGAGGTGTCTTGAAAAACTTAGACGAATCGGAAGAAATCAATGCTTGCAGTTTTCGTGCAGAAATTATGGTTGATGGCGAGCCAGAGGAATATTTGATTATGTTCAAAAACGAAACCCATAATCATCCAACTGAAATCGAGCCATTTGGTGGAGCGGCAACTTGCCTTGGTGGCTGTATCCGTGACCCATTATCTGGAAGAGTGTATGTATACCAAGCAATGCGTATTACAGGTTGTGGGGATCCAAGACAATCGGTTAAAGATACCATGCCAAACAAATTACCGCAACGTAAATTAACCAACGAAGCAGCACGTGGTTACAGTTCTTATGGAAACCAAATTGGATTAGCAACAGGACAAGTTGCTGAAATTTATGATAATGGCTATTTAGCCAAAAGATTGGAATTAGGAGCCTTAATTGGAGCAGCGCCTAAGAAAAATGTTGTACGTGAACGTCCACAGCCAGGAGATATTGTTGTTTTACTTGGTGGACGTACAGGGCGTGACGGCTGTGGTGGTGCAACTGGAAGTTCCAAAGCACACACAAGTGAGTCACTTACGACTTGCGGAGCAGAAGTTCAAAAAGGAAATGCTCCAGAAGAAAGAAAAATTCAAAGATTATTCCGCAATCCAGAAGCAACTGCTTTGATTAAACGCTGTAATGACTTTGGCGCAGGTGGCGTATCAGTTGCCATTGGTGAGTTAGCAGATGGACTTATCATCAATTTAGATAAAGTTCCGAAAAAATACGAAGGTTTGGACGGAACCGAACTTGCTATTTCTGAATCGCAAGAAAGAATGGCAGTTGTTGTAGCCAAAGAAAATGCAGAAAAATTTATTCATTTGGCAGAAACTGAAAATATAGAATCCACGATTGTTGCAGAAGTTGTAGAAGAGCCACGCGTGAAAATGTATTGGCGTGAAAAATGCATTGTTGACATCAGCCGTGAATTTTTGGATACCAATGGAGATGTCAAAAAAACCGAAGTTGCTGTGAAAAAGCCAGATTATGAGAAATCGCCATTAAGAACACAGGAAAATCCAAAGGATTTGGAGACTAAATGGAAAGAAACTATTTCGTCTTTAAATTGTTGTTCTCAAAAAGGATTAGTCGAACGATTTGACAGCACAATCGGTGCAAACACGGTTCTAATGCCATTTGGCGGAAAATATCAATTAACACCAAGCGAAGGAATGGTAGCCAGAATTCCAACTTTAAAGGGCTACACCAAAACAGGAACGATTATGACATATGGCTATAACCCAGAAATCGCAAAATGGAGTCCATTCCATGGTGCAGTATATAGCATCATTGAATCTGTTACGAAGTTAGTGGCAATTGGTGGAGATTATAAAGAATCTTGGCTAACGCTTCAGGAATATTTTGAAAAATTAGGTAGCAATTCGAGCAGATGGGGAAAACCATTTTCTGCATTATTAGGAGCTTATTTGGCACAAGAAAAATTGCAAATTGCGTCCATTGGAGGAAAAGACAGTATGTCTGGCTCGTATAATGAATTAGATGTGCCACCAACCGTTGTTTCATTCAGTGTTAGCACGGTGGATATTGAAAAAGTGGTTTCTAATGAATTCAAAAAAGCAGGTTCAAAAGTTGTGCTATTAAGAAGTAAAATCGATTGTGATGATTTGCCAGATTTTGAAGATTTGAAGGAAAATTATGAAATTGTGCATCAATTGATTGAAGAAGGAAAAGTGCTTTCTATTTCAACGGTTCGAAATGGTGGCTTGGCAGATACTTTGACGAAGGCTTGCTTAGGAAATCAATTGGGCTTAAACGTAACAGCTGATGTGAACTTGTTTGAATTGATGTATGGTTCATTTGTAATAGAGTTAGCTGAGAATGTTGAGAATAGCAAGTTTATAGATTTAGGAACGACTTGTGATTGTGGGCAAATTGTGATTGGTGATGTAAAAATGCCAATCGAGGAATTGACGAAAGTTTGGCAAGAGCCATTGGAAAAAGTATTTCCAACCAAAACAAATTTTGTTCAGTCAAGTGTACAAAATATTGTTTCTGATAAAAAATGTTCAATAAAATGTACAAAACCAATTGCAAAACCACGCGTATTTATTCCTGTATTTCCAGGTACAAATTGCGAATATGATTTGACCAAAGCGTTTGAGGACGCAGGAGCGATTGTCCATACGAGTGTATTTAAAAATATCAAACCAAACGATGTGACAGATTCGATTGAGGAATTTGCAAAACAAATTAGTGAGGCACAAATTATTATGTTGCCAGGTGGATTTAGTGCAGGAGATGAGCCAGATGGTTCTGGAAAATTTATCGCAACGGTATTTCGAAATCCGAAATTGAAAGATTTAATTCATCGCCATTTATATGAAAACGATGGTTTGATGCTAGGAATTTGCAACGGTTTCCAAGCGTTAGTAAAAACAGGCTTATTGCCTTATGGAAAAATTATCGATATGAATGATACGATGCCAACACTTACTTTCAACCAAATTGCAAGACATCAATCTTGCATGGTGCAAACAAAAGTGACATCGAAAATGTCGCCTTGGTTTAGCAAAGTGGAAGTTCGGAGATGTGTTTACGATTCCAGTTTCGCATGGGGAAGGAAGATTTGTTGTGTCAGAAGAAATGTACAAAGAGTTGGTGCAAAATGGGCAAATTGCGACACAGTATGTGGATTTTGAGGGAAATCCTTCCATGGAAATTAGCTTTAATCCAAATGGTTCTACGTATGCGATTGAGTGCATCACAAGTCCAGATGGAAGAATTATGGGAAAAATGGGACATTCAGAGAGGTGTTATACCGATATTTATAAAAATATGCCAGGAAATAAGGACCAGAAATTGTTTGAGTCAGGAGTTGCGTATTTTTCATAAGTTATGAAAATAAAATGCAGAAGGACGTTTGTTCTTCTGCATTTATACGTTTTATTCTACGGTAACTGATTTTGCTAAATTTCTTGGTTTATCTACATCCAAGCCTTTTTGTTTCGTAATCGAATACGCAAACAATTGAAGCGGAATAATGGACAAAATTGGTGATAAAAATGGGTTGGTTTCTGGTATTTTTATCGTTTTATTAAAATTGGTATGTTCTAAATGTTGATCTGTAATGACAAGTGTTTTGGCACCACGCGTGATGACTTCTTGAATATTGCTAATCGATTTTTCGATTAAATCAGGAACAGTCAAAATTGAAACCACAAGAGTGTTATTTTCTATTAAGGCAATTGGACCATGTTTTAATTCTCCGCTGTAAAAGGCTTCTGAGTGAATGTAGGAAATTTCTTTTAGTTTTAAGGAACCTTCTGCTGCTGTATTATAGTCTAAGCCTCTACCAAGGAAAAATACGTCTTTATTTTGATAAAATTCTTTGGCAAATTCTGGAATATCTTCGATATGATTTAAAAGTTGTTCTGCTTTGGTTGGTAATTCTAAAATGGATTTTTTTAAGTCAGCCAAAGTTTCTGAATTTTTCTTCAAAATTTCTGCAAAATAAATCACTAAAATTGCCAATAAAGTAATTTGCGAAGTATAGGCTTTGGTTGAGGCAACAGCGATTTCTGGTCCAGCGTGTGTATAACTTACGAAATCGGCTTCACGTGTGATAGAACTTCCTTCAACATTTGTGATGGCAAGTGTTGTGGCGCCTTTTGATTTGGCAAGTTTTAGAGCGGCAATGGTATCAGCTGTTTCGCCAGATTGAGAAATAAAAATGCATAATGTATTTTTATTAATCAAAGGATTACGATAGCGAAATTCAGATGCGATATCAACTTCGGTATTAATTTCACAAATATTTTCTAACATCGTTTTTGCGGTTAATCCTGCATGCATAGCGGTTCCACAGGCTACAATATAAATTTTTTGAATGGAATCTAAGAAGTCTTTTGAAAAATGCAATTCGTTAAAACTACACGCCTGACCTGCTACTAAATGATTGCCAATGGTTTCGCGGATGGCAGTTGGTTGCTCATAAATTTCTTTTAACATAAAATCTTCGTAGCCGTTTTTTTCGGCAGAAGTAGCGTCCCAATCAATTTTGGTGATGTCTTTTTGGATGGGATTTAGGGCGTTATCGTAAAATTTGATTTCGTTTTGGGTTAAAATGGCAAATTCGTTGTCTTTTAAAAGATAGAAATTGCGCGTAAATTTTAGGTAAGCAGGAATGTCGGAACTAATAAAATTTTCGCCATCTCCTTTGCCAATGACAAGAGGACTATCTTTTCGAACAACAATCATTTTATCTGGAAAATGCGTGCAAAGTACGCCAATGGCAAAACTTCCCTTTAAACGATGACAAGTTTTGCTTACGGCTCCGCAAAAATGATTTTTCGGTTCTATTTTCTTCTTGTGAGAAATAGTAATGAATTAGGTTTGGAATCACTTCTGTATCAGTTTCCGATAAAAAGTGATAGCCATTTTCGCTTAAAAATTTTCTTAATTCATGATAATTTTCAATAATGCCATTATGTACAACGGAAAAAGTATTAGAATTATCGTTATGTGGATGAGAATTTGTAGAAGAAGGTTTTCCGTGTGTTGCCCAACGCGTGTGTGCGATTCCAACGCTTCCTTCTAAATTTTCTTGATTTGCCAAATCAGATAATTCTTTGACTCTTCCTTTATTTTTTAATGTTTTAAAATGTTCTTTTTCTAAAATGGTAAAACCAGCCGAATCGTATCCACGGTATTCTAGTTTGGTAAGCCCTTCTATCAAAATGGGTTCTGCTTTTTTATTTCCTATATATCCAACAATGCCACACATAATATCCTCCTTAAAAATCTAACTCTTTATATTATATATTATTTTTGTGTTCATTTTGTGAAAATTAGAAAAATTTTTATTGCAATGCTAAATTGGTTATGATATAGTTAAACTAAAATGTAAAACAGGGGAGGAAAATATGATTAAATTTAACTTTGAAAATTCTAGTATCCAAGAAAGGGTATTTCAAGAATATAGTCAGGAAATTGTGAAAATTCATAAAAGGATACATGAAAATGCCAATAATCAAGACGAATTTTTAGGTTGGGTGGAACTCCCAACGAATTATGACAAACAAGAATTTCAAAGAATTCAAGAAGCGGCAAGTAAAATTCAAAAGAATTCTGAAGTTTTGGTTGTGATTGGAATTGGTGGTTCGTATTTGGGCGCAAGAGCAGTGATTGATGCGCTAACCAATTCATTTTATAATTTACAATCTTCCAAGAAAAGAAAAACACCACAAATTTTGTATGTGGGAAATAATATAAGTCCAGTTTATGTGAATGATTTGTTGGATTTGATTGCAGACAAAGATTTTTCTGTTAATGTCATTTCAAAATCTGGAACGACGACAGAACCTGCGATTGCGTTCCGCATTTTTAGAGAAGTTTTGGAAAATAAATATGGACCTAAAGGCGCTCGTGAGAGAATTTTTGTGACAACAGACAAAGAAAAAGGTGCTTTGAAAACCTTATCAAACAAGGAAAAATACGAAACATTTGTCATTCCAGATAATGTTGGTGGCAGATTTTCAGTTTTAACTGCGGTGGGATTATTGCCAATTGCTGTGGCTAGAATTGATATTGAAAAACTAATGGCAGGTGCGAAATTGGCGCAAGATAAATATAGCGAGCCAGAAATAAAATATAATGATTGTTATAAATATGCGTTAGTTCGCAATTTGTTGTATCGTTCTGGCAAAACAATTGAGATTTTGGCAAATTATGAGCCTAAATTGCACTATTTTACCGAATGGTGGAAACAACTTTATGGAGAAAGCGAAGGAAAAGATAAAAAAGGCATTTTCCCAGCAGGAGTCGATTTAACAACCGATTTGCATTCCATGGGACAATACATTCAAGATGGCGAAAGAAATTTGATGGAAACGGTTTTAAAAGTCAAAACAAATTCCTCTGAAATCACCATTCAAGCAGATGACCAAAATTTGGATGGACTGAATTATTTAGCAGGAAAAGAAATGGGCTATGTAAATGCCAAAGCAATGGAAGGCACGATTCAAGCGCATGTAAATGGAAATGTGCCCAATTTGTTAATCGAAATTGAGCAATTAGAGGAAGAAAATATCGGAGAATTGATTTACTTTTTTGAGAAGGCAGTGGCGATGTCAGGTTATTTGCTTGGAGTGAATCCATTTAATCAACCAGGGGTAGAAGAATATAAGAAAAATATGTTCCGTTTGTTGGAGAAGCCAGGATATTAAAATTTAAGACGAACTTTACTTTTTACAGAAAATGGAAAAAGGAATTGTTGTATTGGCGGCTTGTTCACATTCTGGTATTGATAATATCATAGAACAAGCCAAAAAGTAACAAAGTACAATAGATGAAGTGATTGAATATTTTTAGGTAATGATTGATGTCTAGTTTATTTGCAAAGCCCTTCTATAGAGGATTCTAACGCGTCATTTTAAAAACTGATTTTCTTGAACCAATCACTTTTTATACCTCTGGAAGGTACAAAAATACGTTTTTTAGCAATTTATTTGAAAATTTAGTCATTTTTCATTATTTTTTCAAATTGTGGGCTAAAATGGATTTTTCCCAAAACAGGTTTTCGGCTTACAATCCAATTTTTGATATGATATAGTTAATTAATAATAAAAAACATAGGAGGAAAAAATGAAGAGAGAAAATTTAAAAAAGGCTGAAAGCCTTGGAAGTGTAAATACAAGAGTGATTTTAAAAGATAAAAACGAAGGAATTACTCTAGTATCACTTGTTACAACAATCATTATTTTACTCATTCTAGCTGGAGTCACCTTAGCGTTAATTTCTGGAAGCGATGGAATTTTAGGAAGAGCGACTCATGCAGTAGATGAAAATAAAAAAGCCATGGCAAAAGAGCAGTTGAGTTAGCAGTGGGAGATTTTCAGACAGAGTTTTTTGATGCCAAATATGTGGAAAGAACGAATGACGGAGAGAAAAAAGAATACATTTCAGACAAATTGATGGCAGGTGTAGAAACAACGGATTTTTATGCAGTTGCCACAGAAGATGGAATAGTAAATGTGTATGACTTAGGAAAGATAGAAAAGGGAAAAGAAGTTGTAATTGGAGCCATTGAGAAAGAGGGAGCAATTAATTGGGACGGAAAAGGAGGCTCTGAAAATCACATTACATTAACAGAGGAAGAGTTAAATTCCAAAATAGATTTAGCAGTGCAGAAGAAATTCTTAAATTTATATAAGGCAGGAACAGTATCATTTGGAACAATTGCTAATAACTCTGCAAAAATTGCTGAAGTTAAATTTGATATACCTTTTGAAAATAGTGATTACTCTGTAATGCTAAACCATACAAGCAATGTTTATGCATACAATTGGGTAACTTATTGTGTGATGAATAAAACGCAAAATGGTTTTAAAATCTATGCATGGAACGACTATAGTGCTGCTACAGGAAATAGTATTACAGCTGACTGGATTGCAATACCATATAATAATTAATATAGAATTTAGAAAAGCCTAGAAAAATCTAGGCTTTTGCTATTATTGCTCGTATTCACAATCCATTTCATCTTTTGGGTCATAACAATGTTCGCAACATAAATCCACACCTTTTAAGCATTTTCCTTCTCTTTTGCAAGTTTTGCAGATTTTAACGTGTTCTACACGGTTAGCCCAAATGTCGATGGCATATTTTTTGTCTGGGCAAAGAGGTCCGAAAACAAATTCTCCCTCTTTGTTCGTAAATGTAGGTAAAACCTTAAGGCTAACAAAACTATATTTAGAGAGAGTAACTATTCATTGAAATAAAGAAATTTAATAAAATTAAAATTTGGTACGATACTTAAATTAATTTTTAAGTATCTTTTTTGCGAAAATTTGGTTTGGTTTTATATATAGAAAGTGAAGGAGGAAAATAAAAATGGATTTTATAGTAAATTTAATGGGAAAAGTTATTGTTTTATTTGATATAGAACAAGGAAAGATAATGTCGTTAATTGAGAAGGATTATGGATTGATACGTTATATTTTGAAGATTTTGAGGAGATTTGTTGTTAGTCAAACCAAAGGCGGCTATTTGATATTCGAGAATAAACCAGAAGAGGTTTATTTACATCGAATTATATTGCAATATTATGCCCAATATGATGATAAATTGCGTTCGATTTTGAACAATACGAGTGAATATGAGGTTAATCATAAGAACAAAAATAAATGGGACAATCGATTGGAGAATTTAGAAATGGTTACGAAATTAGGAAATCAACTGCATAAGAAGAATCAAAAATATGATGATGAAATTATGATGTCAACAGAAGAAATACTGGAAATAAAGGCTAAAAATGTGAAAGAAAAAGATAGGAAGTTTTTGGAAAAAGTAAGTAATTTTAGTTTGAAAGTGTTGAATGAAGTAAATTTGAATTGGAGTAATGATAAGAAGGTATTTGACAATCTTTATATAAGATTTAATAATAAAAATATACCTACAACAAAAACAACTAAATATACTATAAATATCAATGATTTGATAGGTTTAAATAATAGTATTAAATTAATCATAAAAAATACCAATTTAATAAAACATAATAATTTATTTGAACTGATTTTAGATTATAAAAATTATAGATGTAACAATATATTACAGAATAATTTAAAACTGATAAATAAATATTATATTAAAAATCAATGCTTTAAAACTTTATTAAAAAAACATAAATTAATCAAACCAAATAAAGAATTTGACTTATATAGTAATATATTCCTTTTATTATTATATTACTTACATAAAACACCAGCTGAAGTAACATTTTATAAAAATCAATTATTTACTTCAATATCAATTAGACATCTTATTATGGTTCAAGGAAAGTATAAATCGTTAAAGGTTTTATATTTGCTGGGTTTATTAAAACGACAGAAAGTTCCTTTTAATACTAGAACACATACAATTTCAGCCTTTTTAATACCAGAATATACAGAAGAATTATTTTCTTCTACAATCCTACCACGAGCAAAACAACTAATCGATATGGATTTATCTAAAATTACTTACACGATAGTAGCAAGAAATTTCGATCTGGAAACTGCTGATTTCGTTTTTAAGAATGACAAATTAAAATCGAAAGCGACAGTAGATTTTATTACGATTGATGACATACTTACTATTTTAGCCACATCTAGCACGTTAAAAGATAAAATAACACGTTACGGTTTTATTACTGCTAACGATATACGATACGAATTGCAACTTTTAAATGAAGAACGAAAAGAAAAACGGTTTACCTTTCCGAGAAATAGTAGATTCGGATATTACTTTTGTTACTTCTATGGTACGAAATATTACAGAAATAAAAGATTTATTGAACGAATTAGGTTTAAAATATACGAAACTTAACAAGGCTACGATTGAAAAAATCAAGAAGTATCAGAAAAAGAACGAGATAGAAGATGTAACATTAACTTTAAATCAAACGAAAATCGTAAGAAAAGACTTGATTGTGAGAAAAAATAAGATTTATATTTATATGTAGAACATTGTCTACGTTCACCAGATTTAACGAGATTTGATTTATTTATGAAAGTAATAAAATTAATCATTTGAAAGTAAAAAGTGCTTTAAAACAAGTTTTTGTGAAAATTTAAGAAAATCTATGTACATTCTCAAAAAAACAGTATATTATTCTTAAAAATATCAGTATTACTGGTGTTTTAAAGGATTTATTGTTAGAACCTCCAATCAAAATAAAATTCAATTC